>JBGUEQ010000004.1:0-131294 GCA_041821265.1 Lachnotalea sp.
CTATGAGCCATAGCCATTGTTAAATTAAGTGTTTCACTATCATCCATGCCTTTCAAGAAAATTGCCATCATCATAGCTGACATTTGATAATCGGGAATCGTTCCCTCTGTAAATCCTTCTATCATAAATTCAATTTCATCCTGTTTTAAAACTTTACCATCTCTTTTTTTCATAATCAAATCATACATTCTCATGGTATATACCTCCAAACTATTAATAGTACTACTGAATAGTTTATTGTATCATATTACATTTTTTTTACAAGATGACTTTTCACAAATAATAACGAACATTCGTTTGCAATGGCAGAACGCATGTGTTATTATACTATATGAATAATAAATCTAGGAGGTAATTGCTAATGTCATATGGTAAAATTACAGTAAAGCAATCAGAAATACTTGAATATATAAAGAAAGAAATATTAAGTAAAGGATATCCACCTGCTGTGCGTGAAATATGCGAAGCAGTTCATTTAAAATCTACATCTTCGGTTCATTCTCATCTTGAAACATTAGAGAAAAATGGATACATACGTCGTGATCCAACAAAACCTAGAGCTATTGAAATTATTGATGATACGTTTAATTTAAACCGACGTGAAGTTGTAAATGTTCCTATCATTGGAACTGTCGCTGCTGGAACTCCTATTTTAGCCGTTGAGAATATCAATAATTATTTTCCTATACCTACAGAATATATGCCTAATTCTGAGAGCTTCATGCTTACAGTAAAGGGTGACAGCATGATTAATATAGGTATCTTTAACGGTGACCAGATACTAGTTTCAAAACAATCAACTGCTCACAATGGGGATATTGTTGTTGCTCTAGTGGATGACTCTGCTACCGTTAAGACTTTTTATAAAGAAAATGGTTATTATCGCCTTCAACCCGAGAACGATAGGATGGACCCTATTATTGTGAATGAGGTAAGTATATTAGGTAAAGTATTTGGAGTATTTCGTTTATATAGTTAATTCTAATACCGCTGTTCAATACGTGTAAATGCGAGTTGTTTAACTAAGCAAAATCCTTCGTTTTATAGCGCTAAAATGCAAATTTCTTGCATTTTATGTGCATAGCGTAGCGGTAACTATGAAGGTTCAAAATAGTTACGAACTTTTATAACAAAGAAGGAATGTCAGAAAAATAAATTATTTTTCTGACATTCCTTCTTTGTTATATTCCATTTAATAAAAATTTTAAGATTATAACCATCCAAAATCTTCATATTTACTAAATATTATCTATTTCTATACTTTTTCCATCTCGCCAAATTCTTTCAAGGTCATAGAATAATCTATCTTCCTTTGAAAATACATGAACTATGATATCACCGTAATCTAATAAAATCCAATTACCTGTACGATATCCTTCAATCTGCTTTGCTTCAAAACCTGCCTTAAATAGTTCATCTTGCACATTATCTACCAAAGCTCTAACCTGATTCTCATTTGTACCATTTGCAATTATAAAGTAATCTGCAATTACTGAAACGCCTGCAATATCGATTATTCTAATATCTTCTGCTTTTTTATCTTCTAATGCATCAAACACTATCTTTGTCATTTTCTTCGAAATATCCATTTGTTGTATCCTCCTTCGTTTTAATAAGCTGTTTATAATATTCATATGCTTTTTCTGTAATTGGGTCAATGGCTGCTTGTTTTTCTTCCAAATAGTCCAAGGTATCACTTAATATTCCAAACATCGCCTGATCTATATTAACAAACGCCATATGTCTACGTTCTTCTAAATGTTGTGCTTTGTCTCGTCTTGGTTCAATATAGTCTGCAATAAAAATAATTTTATCAAGCAACTCCATATTGGGTTTACCTGTCGTATGATTTAAAATGGAACTAATTATCTCTTTATCTCTTATTCTATACTTATGCATAGCAAGAAATGCCCCAAGCTTAGCATGCAATAGAAATGGATTTGTTCTCTCCAAATCAGTAATATTAATATTGTTTTTTTCACATAAAGCTATTTTTTTATCATTTGGTATACACTTGGCACAATCATGCAAAAGACCTGCTAACATCGCAGTTTGAACATCATACTCATAGCGCATAGCAAGTGCTCCTGCTGTATACATAACACCAATTGTATGTTCGTATCTTTCTTTATCTAATTTAGTTTTTAATCTTTTCTGATATCTCTCTAAATTTATTTCTTTCATTTGCAACACACCCTGCTCTAATAATGTTTATATAAATTGTTTTTATAAATATAACGTTCTACATCACTTGTAACATAATATTTGATTGATTTCCCAGTGCTTATAGAAGCTCTGATTAATTTCGACGAAATATCAATATTTGGTGTCTCTAGTGAGTATATTGTACCGTTATATTTATTAGTAACATCGTCAATTTGTCTTTTCAACTCAATTGAACTCAAATTATATCTTGCAGCCACTAATATAGTTGAATATTCGCAAATTTTGAAAGGTTCTCTCCATTTACCAAAATCCAGCAAAGAATCTGCACCAATAATAAAATAGTAATCAACTTCGGGATTCTCTTTTTTAAGTTCTACTAAAGTTTCATATGTGTAAGTATAACCACTTCTCTCAACCTCGATTAACGAAAGTTCAAAATGCTTATTACTTTCTATTGCAAGCCTTGCCATCTGTACTCGATGTTTCGTAAGTCCTAAAACAGCATTGTCTTTATGTGGTGGATTTCCAGCTGGCATAATTAGTACTTTATCCAATCCAAATTTATCGTAAGCCTGCTCAGCAAGCATAAGATGTCCTATATGAATCGGATCAAAAGTACCTCCCATTATACCAATTTTTTGTTTTCCCTCACTTGCCATCGATTTATCTCCTTAAATAGTCTTATTTATTTGGTAAAACTATTTTTCGTTTATCTTCGTCTTTCGCTGGTTTGTATAAAACAATTTTCTTTCCAATCACTTGAACCACTTGTGATCTTGTTCTTTCAGCGATAATTTGCGCCATTTCTTTTGGATCATCTACACAATTATTTAGCACACTAATCTTTATTAATTCTCTCGCATTTAATGCTTCGCCTATAGCAGCTGTTACTTCTGGGGTAACGCTAGCTTTACCTACTTGAAATATAGGTTCCATTACACATGCCAAACTCTTTAAATACGCTCTTTGTTTACTTGTCATATTATCCTCCTTTTGTGCTGTATTCTCATGTAACTTTATTAGGTATTTTTCAATTTAATACCTTACTAGTTACATCTATTTTATTTATAATAGTCGAACTCAAGACCATACATTCTAACGGTATCGCCTTCTTCTATTCCGGCCTTTTCTAGTTCTTCTAATACTCCATTTTCCTTTAAGAATCGTTGGAAGAATGCAAAGCCTTTTTCAGAATCAAGATTGGTATATCCTAACATCTTATCAATTCTTGGACCTTCTACAACGTAGGTACCAGTATCATCTTTTTCAACAGTATATGGTTCCTTTGATAGAGGTATTTCTGTTTCAAAAAATTCTTTTTCAAATATAATTGGCTCTGGATCTAATGTTCCTAGTAATTCATTTACATAGAACAATAATTCTTTTAATCCTTTACCACTAACAGCTGATATTGCAAACACTTTAATTCCCTTTGGTTCAAATTCATCACGAATTTTCTGAACTGGATCTTCATCCTCTGAGTAAATTGCATCAATCTTATTTGCGGCAATTACCTGAGGTCTTGCAGCAACCTTCTCGCTATAATTTGATAATTCTTTATTAATAGCATAGATGTCTTCAATTGGATTTCTTCCTTCTGTTGAAGCGGCATCAACCATATGAATCATAACTTTCGTGCGCTCAATATGTCTTAAGAACTCGTGTCCAAGACCAATACCTTCAGAAGCACCTTCAATTAATCCTGGAATATCTGCCATGACAAAGCCTGTTCCCTCTGCTAAATCAACAACACCTAAATTTGGATTCAGCGTCGTAAAATGATAATTAGCAATCTTTGGTTTCGCATTGGTTACTCTTGCTAAAAGGGTTGATTTTCCAACATTAGGAAAGCCTACTAATCCCACATCTGCGATTACTTTTAGTTCAAGTGTAATATCTAGTTCTCTTGCTACTTTTCCGGGTTGTGCATATTTAGGTGCTTGCATCGTAGGCGTAGCAAAATTCATATTACCTTGTCCACCTCTACCACCTTTTAGTAAGATTTCTCTTACATTGTCGTTTGACATATCTGTAATAACTTTCCCTGATTCTGCTTCCTTTATTACGGTTCCAGCTGGTACTTTAATAATAATGTCTTCACCATCGGCTCCATGACATTTTTTCTTTCCACCTGCGCCACCGTCTCCGGCACAATATTTTCTCTTATGACGAAAGTCAGTCAGTGTATTTAATCCTTCATCTACTACAAAGATTACATCTCCACCTCTTCCACCGTCTCCACCATCTGGTCCACCATTTGGCACAAATATTTCTCTTCTGAAACTCACATGCCCATCTCCGCCCTTACCTGCGCGGATAAAAATCCTAGCTCTATCTGCAAACATTTTATCACCTTCTCAAAAATTTATCTTAATAGTTACTATGAAATATAAATTCTATATTATTTTCACATCTCGCATTTGAGTTTTCGTATTTTTTTCAACTAATTATATAATATCATCGAAACTATTCAGTACCTTCATAGTTACCGCTACGTGATGCACACAAAATGCAATAGAATTGCTTTTTGGCGCTATAAAACTCGGAATTTTGGTACGCATAACACCTCTCGTACTCTGGGTACTGAATAGTCACCAATTTTATTCCATTTTGAAAGAAATACGAAACTTCAAATGCTTAAAATCCTGATTTATATACTTATTTGATAACTATGCAGTGCCTTCATAGTTACCGCTACGCGATGCACACAAAATGCAATAGTATTGCATTTTGGCACTATAAAACTCGGGATTTTGCTACGCAAAACACCTCGCGCACTCTGGGTACTGAATAGTTACCTTTTTTGACATTGTCCCACTCGCTGTACGCGTAAATAAAGCCGTCTTCACTCTCACGATAAAAGTTAAACCTAATCTGTGAGAATAAAAACGGCTTATGGTTTTTCAATCTACTCTTATTCGTTGATAGCTACAGGACGAATTGATACTTGTTTCTTGTCTCTGCCTTTTCTTTCGAATCTAACAATTCCATCTACTAAAGCGAATAATGTATCATCTCCACCACGACCTACGTTTACACCTGGATGAATCTTAGTTCCACGTTGTCTGTAAAGAATATTTCCAGCTGTTACAAACTGTCCATCAGCTCTTTTAGCACCTAATCTCTTAGATTCTGAGTCTCTACCGTTTTTAGTAGAACCTACACCTTTTTTATGAGCGAAAAATTGAAGGTTCATTCTCATCATGACCTACACCTCCTTGAATATAATTTTAATATATCCGTCGTTATAATCATTTTCAATTCCTTTTAATCCAAGTTCTAATGCTTTCATAAGTAAAATTGATTGGCAGCTTATGCTTTTAACAAACTCAAACTGAATCAAACCACTTTTTTCATCTGATTCTATCTTCAACTCATCTTCCGTAAATGTTTCTATTGAATTTATTGTATTAATTACTAAAACCGAAACGGCTGAGCATATAATATCATATCCACTGTCTGCATAACCTGCATGACCTAAAGATTTTAAACCAATGTAATTATCTTTTGAATTTTTATAAATTGTAATTTTTATCATAACAGACCTTATTATTTTGCATATTAAGCATTGATTTTTTCAATTTTAACTTGTGTAAATGCTTGTCTATGACCGTTTTTCTTGTGATATCCTGATTTTCTCTTATACTTATAAACAATGATTTTTTTAGCTTTGCCTTCTTTTACTACTGATGCAGTAACAGTTGCATTTGCTATTGTAGGTTCTCCTACTTTTAAGCTTCCATCGTTCACAGCAAGAATCTGATCAAATGTTACAGTTTCGCCAGCTTCTACTCCAAGCTTTTCTACTCTAATGATATCGCCTTCAGCTACTTTGTACTGTTTACCACCTGTTGCTATAATTGCGTACATATGGCACACCTCCTAATTATCATTACTCGCCAACTGCGGTGAATGAATTACTCATCACTTAAACCTCATTGTGCGGCATACTCGTATATAATAGCATATTTGTTTTATGCCGTCAACATATTTTATTTATGAATTTTAAAGATATCGTTACGATTCACTCCGTTCGCAGTAAGTCTTGTAGTATTTTAATCTGATCGAGTGTATTTGCATTTCTCTCTTCCAACACGGGCTTGCATAATTATTCAATATAATCATAATCAATAATATGATACCCAAGAATATGTGCTACATTCCCTGTTTTATAATCAACCCACTCACACTCTATACCTGAAATAATGGTAATTTTATATTTCTTCGAAAGTTTATTTTCCATTTCAATGTCTGGAACAGTATCATGATCCACAAAGGAAATAATATCAATTCCTTTCTGCATTGCCATTATAATGGTATCAACAGCTGAATTAGAACTATCTGATCTTAATGTATGCGTATGCAAATCTGCTTTCAACATAAAACACCTCTTTAGTATATGTATCCACTTCCACTACAATGGGGACAAGGTTTCATTACTTGCTCTCTTAAAGATTTTCTTACCTTTTTTCTTGTCAGTTCTACTAAATTCAATTTACTCATTCCAACTACATGCGCCGAAACTGGATCTCTTTTTAGAAATTCTTCAAATTCTTGCAACAGTTGTTTTTTTGAAGAAGCATTCTCCATGTCAATAAAATCAACTACAACAATTCCAGAAATATTTCTAATCCTAAGCTGCCTTGCTATTTCTTTTGCAGCCTCTAAATTAATTTTCATAAAAGTATCTTGTAACTGTTTCTTGCCAGTGAATTTCCCGGTATTGATATCAATCACGGTAAATGCTTCGGTAGGTTGTATGACAAGATAAGCACCCGACTTAAGCCATACTCTTTCTTGTAGTGCATGTTTTATTTCTGATTCTAAACTTTTCAACTTATACAAAGGCAACAATTTATCTTGATAGAACACTAAATATGTATCAGGTTCCATATTATTTTCAAGCAAATATTTTTTAATATTTTGATATATTGCTTCATCATCCGTAACAATTTGTTCTAGACTTTCCTCATATAATCCCTTTAAGATACTAATATAATTATCTGCGGCTTCATAAAGTACGCTATAGCAGGTTCTATGAGTCGCATTTTTAATCATTTCATCTAATTGATTACGTAACCTCTTTACTTCATCTATTATTTGCTCCTCCGTAGCTTGTTTTGCATTTGTTCGCGCAATAATTCCAATTTCTTCATTCGTATATTCTTTTAATAATTCTCTAATACGAAGTCTATCTTTGGGGTCTAATTTATTGGATATCCCTATTTTTTTATTCCCTGATGTAACCACAACATATTTACCTGACAATGTAATATTCGAGGTAACTACCGGTTGCTTTGTTTTCATGTTTTCTTTTGACACTTGTACAATCAATTCATCACCAATATTAATTTTGTTATTCTTCTTTGCTGAAATAAATACTGGGTTCTTATTATCTTCAAAGGAATAATAGCATTCAAATCCTTTTTCAATTTCGACAAACGCTGCTTGAATGTTTGTTACTACATTCTTTACTTTACCTACATAAATATTATTAAGAATTGACTTGTTACCTGTATCATCACAATCAAGTTGAACAAGCTTGTCATGATCAAATTGCGCTGTTATAATGAAATCCTCTAAAGAAGGAACCTTCGTTATTACAATCTTACTCATTGATATCTTCACCCATTTCTTCTAATGCAATCAATTCTATATTGTTTTCATCACCCATATTTGCAAATAATTCTTTTCTGTGAATAATCAGTGCGAATTCTTTTACTTCAAATCCTATATATTCACAAAATGCCTGCATAACAAGTTCAGGCTTAAGATTACTAACACTACCTGTTGCAATTTTCATTGTAACTTTTCCATCCTTTGCTGCTATAGCATATATCATTGGTTTAATATCGACTTCTTTCACACTCTTTTTCGATGTCTTAGTCACTATTATTTCTTCTCGATCATAAAATTCATTTATTTTGTTTTCCCAGTCGGCATTTGGTTTGCTACCTTCTCTGAATGTAATTTCATAATCTGCTGCTGCCACAATTGACATAGCATTCTTATTATCTTCCGACAACTGCCTAAATGACACGATTTCTATGCCTTCTGCCATTGTTTCATTCAGCCTCTTGATAGCCTCTTGTGACGTTAATTTTGTCTTAATTTCAACATCCAAATATTCGCCATCACTTGTAATACCTACCCCAAGCGGTAGTGCAAATGACATAATCTGATGTGGACTAAATCCTTCTGAATATGCGATGTCTATATTGGCACGGCGCATTACCTTCTGAAAATACCTCATAATGTCTAGATGTCCCACGAACTTCATAACACCTAATTTTGTAAATTTAATTCTTATCTTCAAGACATACACCTCCGTTAAATACCATCGCACCACACCCTGAACAAGTCTCACGACAATTCTTGGTGACTGTTTCTTCTATAGCGTTTTTCCACTCTCTCTTAAGGAACTCTTTTGTAACACCTGTGTCTAAGAAATCCCATGGCAATATTTCATCCAAGTTACGTTCTCTTGTAGTATAAAAAGCAATATCAATCCCCGTTGTTTCAAATGCATTTAACCACTTTTTATTATCGAATGAATCTGACCACGCATCATAAATACAACCATTCTTATATGCTTGTAAAATTAATTTCCCTACTCTTCTATCACCACGTGCCAACACGCCTTCTAGAACCGTTACATCTGCCTCATGCCAATTATATTTCATACTCTTTCGATTTAATTGTGATTTAATTGCTGCATTTACAATTCTTGCTTTCCCAAGATATTCCTCTTTGGTGTACATGGGAGCCCATTGAAATGGAGTAAATGGTTTAGGTACAAAAAACGAAGTACTTGCAACAATTTGGACTTTTCCATTTCTTTCTTCTTTTGGTATCTCATAATATCTTTTTGCAATCTTTTCCGATAAATCAGCAATACCTTCCATATCTTCTAATGTTTCTGTTGGAAGTCCAAGCATAAAGTATAATTTAACACGATTCCATCCGCTATTAAATGCTTTTCCAGCGCCTTCAATAATCACATCTTCTGTAAGCCCCTTGTTAATCACATCTCGAAGTCTTTGGGTACCTGCTTCTGGTGCAAACGTCAAACTACTTTTTCTTACATCTTGCACTTTACTCATAACATCTAGTGAAAATGAATCAATTCGAAGTGATGGCAATGAAATGTTAACACCCTTATTCTTAAATTCTTCAATTAGAAAGTCAACGAGTCCTTGTAAATCAGAATAATCACTTGAACTTAGTGAACTTAACGATATTTCATCATATCCTGTGTTTTTAAGCATTGCATATGCTGTTTCTTTCAACATTTCTAATTGGCGTTCTCTTACTGGTCGATAAACCATACCGGCCTGACAAAATCTACAGCCTCGAATACATCCACGTTGTATTTCAAGTACGACTCTATCCTGTGTTGCCTTAATAAATGGTACCACTGGTTTTTTAGGATAGTAAGTATTCGAAACATCCATAACAATTTCTTTTCGAATTGAATTTGGTGCACAAACATTATTTGGCTTAAACTCAGATATTGTACCATCTTCTTTATATTCTACATCATAAAATAACGGCACATATATTCCAGGTATTTGTGCCGCTTTCATTAAGAAATCTAATTTGCTACCACCCATTTCCTTATTCTCTTTATAAGCTTGTAATAATGGAAAATAAGATGTTTCGCCTTCACCAATATAAAATAAATCAAAGAAGTCTGCTAAAGGTTCTGGATTATAAGAACATGGTCCGCCTCCAATTACAATAGGGAATTCTTCCCCTCTCTCGCTTGCAAGCATTGGTATTTGACTCAACTCTAACACCTGGAGAATATTGGTATAACACATTTCATATTGAATTGTAATACCAAGAAAATCAAAGTTTTTAATTGGATCTTGTGATTCAAGTGCAAATAGTGGTATGTTTTCTTCTCTCATTATTTTATCTAAATCAATCCAAGGAGAATATACTCGTTCACACCAAACATCCTCTGCGGAGTTAAACATATCATATAATATTTGAATTCCTAAATGTGACATACCAATTTCATATACATCTGGAAAGCACATCGCAAATCTTACATTAACTTTCTCCAAATCTTTCATTACACTATTAATTTCATTTCCAATATATCGAGCTGGTTTCTCTATACTTAAAAGTATTTCATCTGATAATGCTGTTTTTCTCATAAAAGTCCTTTCATACTTGTAATTCTTCTTACGCTTATGTTGTAACATCTGCTATGGACATTTTATTCTCTTTATATATATTTTTATTTTCATACATGTTTTTGTCAGCTTTATCTATAAGCTCCTTCAAGGAAGAATACTTACCTGCTTCAAATAATGCATAACCATATGCCAGAGAATATTCAACATTTACAATTTCATTTTCTTTCATTATTAGTTTATTTAGTTCTATAATCGCCTTATAAAACTCGCCTAAACTTTTATCTTTCAAAATAACTGCAAACTCGTCCCCACCTATTCTATAACATTTTCCTAGTTTTTCAAAGGCTTTTTTTATTATTTTTCCCGTTGTAACAATAAAATGGTCCCCAACACCATGTCCATGGAAGTCATTTAGCACCTTTAAATCATTTAAATCCAAAATTACATAGATTAAATTCAATCCCTCTGGATCAAGATATAATTGTTTCTCATAATCGGCTGTATCTTCTGCATACGCGGTCCTATTATATAGTCCTGTCATTACATCCCTATATGCTAATTTAGCCATCAAGCTGGCTTCCGTATACGCTTTAGACTTCACAATATATTCTTTGGCATAATTTAATAGCATATAAAAAGCAAGTACTAATACACCAAATCTTGCGTATTTCGACCTGTCTCCAGTTGATACACAATAATATCTAAAAATATCGATAACAATTAAGACAAAAAAGACTGCATACGTTAATCTTATTGTTCTTCTTGAAAGACAATTTGAAAATATCACATATTTTTTATTAATCACAAAAAGTATATATAGCATTCCAATCAATATCATAGTATGTATAATAGGAAACATTTCTTTAATATCTCTGATACCCATCATTTGTAAAATAATACAAATGATAAAGTTCAAACAAAAACATATGTTTAATATCTTTAATCCTTTATCGTCATATGCTTGAAATAATTCTCGTATATACAAGATTACCGCAATCGGAATGAGTAGGAAAAATATATTTCCAATATACATAAACATAATATTATGATGGATAAACAACTGTAACACACAAGATTGAAAAATTGACCAAATCGAAAATAGCAAAGCAAATATTCCAATATACAAAGTTTGATTTGTCTTGATTTTTCCGTAAAATATTAAAGAAATAAATAAACATGCTAATCCAATCATAAAGAGTAATAAATTAATAAGTAAGGAAGACAAATTTTCTGCTACAGCAATTGTGATAAGAGACTCTGACGTTCCAATATGAAAATCAATTTGCTTTTTCATTTTTGACTCATAAGGACATTTCAATTTTATTGCAATCGTTTTCCCTTCATAAGCACTATCTAAATTAACAATATGATACGCAGACCCCACTGATTTACCAAAGGGCATCTTTATATTTTTTCCATACTGATAGATGACTTGTCCATCCACGAATACTTCAACCGTTTGGTTCTCTGTTCTAAATAGCAATGCACTATTTTCAAGTATATCAGGTAGAACATTATATATATTAATTTCTCCATTTTGAATCGTAATTTCTTCTAGGTTGTCCCTATTTTCTGATACATTTTCTGACATGCTTGACCATCCGCCATATTCTTTCGTATCGAAAGATTCTGCCGGATTTTGAATACGGTATGAATTATAAATGAAAATCAAAAAAACAAGCCCCATAGTAATACAAGTTAAATATAAATATTTTAACCAATCACTCTTATTATTTAAATTTCTCACCAAATCATTCCCCTTGTACTTTATCACATTGTTTATAGTACTTATTTCCCACTCATCTTATTATACTACTCACTTTTAGTAGCATTTGTCAATTGAATATTGATCTGTTTAAATACTTCTTGATAATCTAAATTATATTCTATCATTTTTTCGACTTTATTCGTATTATATCCATTAAATTCGACTTTTCCGATATCGAGTAGTGCATAAATCCCAAATACTATAATTGCAAATATGGCCCTGTAAAAAAACATAGTTTTACCTTTTTTCACACCTATATCAATAGGTGATGAATTACTTACAAGGTTATGTATATTATTGATTGTCTTTTCATTATTAGCAGAGATTTCTCTAATATTTTGAATCATTGCAACTCGTTGTTCTGAAGATGAGCTATGCATGTTATCTCCTCCCATTAATTCAAAAAATCATGGTGACATATAATATCTATATATTATTATATGTCACCATGATTTTGTTCATGACAATGAAATATTTATTCAGTTATAATTATCTTTTTGATAATTCTTTCGTTATATCCTCCCACGTCACACCCTTCTCAACCATCAAAACCATCGCGTGGTAAAGAAAATCTGACATTTCGTATTTAATCTCTTCTGGATCTGGATTTTTAGCAGCGATAACAATCTCTGTAGCCTCTTCACCAACTTTTTTCAATATTTTATCAATCCCTTTGTCAAATAAATAGTTTGTGTAAGAACCTTCTTTGGGATTAACTTTTCTATCTTCTATCACACTATAAATATCTTCAAAAACTTTTAGTGGATTTGTTTCATTGTATTCCTTCTCAACAACTTTATTGAAAAAGCAAGTACGATTGCCGGTATGGCAAGCAGCACCAATCTGCGATACTTTTGCAAGCATCGTATCATTATCACAATCTACCATGAGTGATTTTACATATTGGAAATGTCCTGAAGTTAACCCTTTGGTCCAAAGCTCATCTCGGCTTCTGCTCCAATAGGTCATCTTACCCGTTGCAATGGTCTTATCAAATGCTTCTTCATTCATATAAGCAAACATAAGCACTTCATTCGTCTTATAATCTTGAACCACAACAGGTAGCATACCATCTGAATTAAGTTTGAATTCAGACCATTTCATAGCACTTTCAAACAAATCAACTTTGATTTTTGCATTTTTGCATGCAGTTTTAATACTGAACAAATCTGTTTTAGTATTATCGAGTAATTCTCCACCTACACCAACAATTTGATCCATAAAAAGATTCTTTATCATGCGATCCAAATCTATCATTTCAATGATTGTTATGATTGGATTGACTATACTTGTGTCAATTGCGTTCCATTCTAATTCACCCATCGCAATAATTTCTGTTGAAAACTCTGCAACCAAAGACTTGTTCTTATTTAGTTGCTCTATCCGATCAATACAAACAGTAATTTTCTCTTTACCAAAACGTTTTGATACTTCCTCTGTTAATGTAATATTACCTTCTTTTGAATAATTAAGCATCACTTTGGTCGCACCCGCATAGAGTAGTTTTTTAACATCTTCGACACGTTTTACATTGCCGCCTGCAATGATAGGTACTTCAGTCACTCTTGCTATTTGCTTTATCATGCCAATCGACTGGTCATGTTGCTCGTCTGATTTTGATAAATCAAAAATAAGTAATTCATCAGAACCATTATCACTATAATATTTTGCCAGATAAATAGGATCATCGCTTATTATTTCACTACTTTCTAAATTTTTCATGGCTTTTCCATCTTTTAAATAAAGACAGGTTACAATTTTCTTTGTCATTTTAATTTCCTCCAAAGTGAAATTTTCACGCATACTAGTCGTCTAAGAAGATATTCTTTCAAGCTAATTCTACTTTTCTATAAGCTACCCTTTGTTGAAAGCACATCTTTAATTCTTGAATCATACATGGTTGCTTCATCTAACGCTTTCGCAAATGATTTGAACATAGCCTCAATAATATGATGATTATTTGTTCCCGATATTACCTTGATATGTAAGTTCATTCCAGCAGTATAGGATATTGCGTAGAAGAATTCTCTTACCATTTCAGTATCCATATAACCAACACGATCCGTTGTAAATTCGCCGTCAAAAACCAAATATGGTCTTCCCGACAAATCAATTGCACATAATACTAAGGTCTCATCCATTGGTAACATACAGCTCCCATAACGTTTGATACCCTTTTTATCTGCGATTGCTTCCTTAATGGCATTTCCAAGTACAATTCCCGTATCCTCTATTGTATGATGCGAATCTACTACCAAGTCTCCCGTAGCTTTTACAAAAAGATCAAATAATCCATGTCTTGCAAACCCATCTAACATATGATCAAAGAAACCGATACCTGTTTCCACTTTAGAAACACCTGTTCCATCAATATTTAATTCAAGTTCTATCTCTGTTTCCTTGGTTTTTCTATTTATTGTGGATTTACGTTCCATCTTGTAATCCTCCCCTATTCAAATCTTACTTTAATTGAATTAGCGTGTGCCGTTAGTTGTTCCGCCTCAGCAAATTTAATGATGTCCTTATGAATTGGTTCTAACGCTTCTTTGGAATAAGATATAATACTTGATTTCTTAATAAAATCATCCACACTTAATGGAGAAAAGAATTTAGCCGTTCCATTTGTAGGAAGAACATGATTGGGACCTGCAAAGTAATCGCCTAATGGTTCACAACTATATTCTCCAATAAAAATGGCACCCGCATTTTTGATTTTAGTCATAACTGTAAATGGGTCCTTTGTTACTATTTCCAAATGCTCTGACGCGATCTCATTTGCCACATCAATTGCTTCTTGTAAATCGTTTACGATTAAAATATATCCATAATTTTCTAAGGATTTCTCTAATATAGCTTTTCTTGATAATTGCTCCACAAACTGATCTACTTCTATTGATACCTTATTTGCTAATTCTTCACTTGTCGTCACTAAGATAGCTGATGCTAATTCATCATGCTCCGCTTGTGATAAAAGATCAGCTGCTACAAATCTTGGATTTGCCGTCTCATCTGCGATTACTAATATTTCACTTGGTCCTGCAATGGAATCAATATTCACATAACCATAAACTGATTTCTTCGCTAGTGCTACATAGATATTACCAGGTCCCACTATCTTATCTACCTTGGGGATGCTTTGTGTACCAAAGGCTAATGCTGCTATGGCTTGTGCACCACCAACTTTATAGATTTCATCTGCTCCTGCTTCATTCGCAGCTACTAGAGTAGATGGATTCACCTTACCATCTTTACCTGGTGGCGTCATCATGACAATTTTGCTTACACCAGCTACCTTGGCTGGCATAATATTCATAAGTACAGAAGAAGGATATACAGCTTTACCACCAGGTACATATACACCAACATTTTCTAAAGGTGTAACTTTTTGACCAAGTATTGTCCCATTGGGTGAACTGTCAAACCAACTATATTGACGCTGTTTTGCATGATAGCTTTCAATATTAACTAACGCTTTTCGTATTACATCTAATAAATCCTGATCTACTAACGTATAAGCTTCTTCTATTTCTTCTTTGGTAACTTTAATATTGTCTGCATTGATACTAGCGCCGTCAAAGCGTTTTGTGTAGTCAAAAATAGCCTGATCGCCTTCTTTTTTAACTGTATCAATAATTTCATTTACTGCATCATTATAAGAATCATAGTTATTAGGGCTTCGTTTTAATAAATCCTCGAGTAGATTCTTTTTTGAATTTTCATCTAATTTAATTATTCTCATTTTATTCCTCCATTCATACTAGGACTTAGCCCAGCTACCAAAAGATGTGCTACATTTCTTTCATATTATCCTGTCAATCTACTATTAAAGAATTTTCTTTAAATCAGTAATGATCTTTGTTATTCTTTCATTTTCCATTTTCATACTAACTTGATTCACTACCATTCTGGCTGATAATGGACAAATTTCTTCTAAAACATCCAATCCATTTTCTCTTAATGTTGACCCCGTTTCAACGATATCAACAATGACTTCTGAAAGACCTACAATAGGTGCTAGTTCAATAGAACCATTTAATTTAATAATTTCAACTGTCTGATGTTTTTTGTTGTAGAAATAATCTTTTGCTATTCCTGGATACTTTGTAGCCACTCGAATCAGTTCATGATGCTGAAGTAATTCAATTGCTGACTTAGGTCCTGCAACGCACATTTTGCACTTTCCAAATCCCAAATCTAATACTTCAAAAAGTCTTCTACCTTCTTCTAATATGGTATCTCTACCTACAATTCCAATATCTGCCGCTCCATATTCCACATAGGTTGGAACATCTGGTGCTTTGGCTAAAAAGAATTTTAATTTCAATTCCTCATTCACAAAGATAAGTTTTCGTGAATCGGGATCTTTCATTTCTTCACATGTAATTCCTATTTTTTCAAACATTGCTAATGTTGTTTTTGCTAAACGTCCCTTTGCAAGGGCAAATGTTAAATATCTCATATTTTCCT
Source organism: Lachnotalea sp. (assembly GCA_041821265.1). GTDB lineage: Bacteria > Bacillota > Clostridia > Lachnospirales > Lachnospiraceae > Lachnotalea. The sequence goes on from JBGUEQ010000004.1 coordinate 16,549, forward strand.
CCATTCGTAGACTCATCTTAACAAATCAGCTATGGAAGCTGTTTGAGTATCACCTGTTTTTAAAGTAATCTTTTTAATAAGTGTATCGGTTTCAAACGCTAATACAACTGCACTTGCATTTCTCGTTGCATATGCAACACACTCCTCAAGCGTTTTATCTTCTTCCATTGAAACTAGTTCAATGTTTTGATCCTGCTTTCTTAAATGCTGTGCTAGTTCAATTGCTTGTTTTTGCTGTGGATTTCGATATAAAATCATTGTGTTTTGATTTGTAATTGCTATTTCTTTATTTTGGCGCATTAATGCTGACATCAATACATCCACCATAATGACAAAACCAATGGAAGCTGCTTCTTTTCCAAACCAGCTAAGAAGATTATTATATCTTCCGCCATTTACAATTGGTTCACCTGTTCCAAATGTATATGCTTTAAAAATAATGCCTGTATAATATTTATATTTACTAAGCATACCTAAATCAAAAGACACATATTGTTCCAAACCATATATTTTAAGTACTTCATATAAACTTTCCAATCGCTCAATCGCTCTAATTGCGCACGGATTACTAGTCAAAGACTTTGCTTCGTTTAATATATCGATAGAGCCAAATAATTGTGGTAATTTAAATAATACTTCCTTTAATTCTGCGTTCATAGTAAGCCCTGATAGTAATTCTTCAACCCCAAAATAATTCTTGATTGAAATCAATTCTCTCAGTTCTATTTCTAGCTCTTCTGTAATTTTAGCATCCTCTAACAGTCCTCGAAAGAAATCTGTTTGTCCAATCTCCACTTGAAAATCAGTAAGACCCGATTCAAGTAATGAGTTAATGACTAACACAATCATCTCTGCATCCGCATCGACGGTATTATCTCCAATAAGTTCTGCGCCCATTTGCGTTGTTTCTTTAAGTTTCCCCTGATATTGTGAATTGTTAATAAATGCATTTCCAACATAACATAATCTTATCGGCATATCTTCATCCATATAATACTTTGCAGCACACCTTGCAATCGATGGGGTGAAATCCGGACGCAATACTAATGTATCACCTTCTCGATCAAAAAATTTGTATAAATCTTTTGAAGGAATTGTTCCAATTTCACGACTAAATATATCAAAAAATTCAAATGTTGGTGTCTGAATATCTTTATATCCGTATAATTTTAGTTGTTTATGCATATTTTCCTGCAAAAGCAGCTTGTTTTCACATTCTAAATTATAAATATCTCTTACACCTTCTGGTGTGTGTAATAATTTTTTTTTCATAACATTCAAAACCTTTCCCATTTGTATTCTAACAATTTATATAATTCAACTTATAAATTGCATTTATACTTTATCGAATCAACGTGTTATCATGCTACCATGTTACTAGCATAAATCATTATAATGCATTAAAAAATGATTGTCAATCCCTTAACTCTAAATCTTTTTGTAGCATTTCCAAAAAAGGAACTAATACTCCATTGCTCGATTTAAATAGAAAGCCAACATCAAGTTCATCATATTTAAAGCTTTTGCGACCGCCTTCTAAGGTTCTGTTCCAAAATTCTTTTAATTTTGAATATGTCAAATAATAAAATTCATTCCTAGATGCAAAAAAAATAATAATAAAAGAAATCCCACCTTGCTTTTCAAAATCTTCCATAAATCGAACTTGATGTTCATGAATATTATGGATTGGAAAAGAATTTGTTACACATTCTTTTGCATCAAAGCAAACAGGAATTCCTTGTACCACTCCGATATAATCTACCGTACTCTTCTGTTCAAAATATGCAAGTGTAATATGTCTATTTTCTTTGTCTATTTTAATTGGTGTGATTGGTGTTGGTATCTTTTGAACCAGACATAGCCCCGAATCTCTATATTTTTCGATTGTTCTATTAATTAATTCTTCAAGGGTTGATCCCCTAAGTCCTCTTGAATTCCAAGATGGCATATTATCACCATTTTCATTATTTTATTAACGCACAATTACATGTACATTTTGGTATTATTTTGTAACTATTTAGTACCTTTATAGTTACATTATTTTTTTCTTTTTTTTACATCCACATAATCTTTTATATATTCAAGGGCATCATAAAACTTGTTTGAAGTCGCCCCCGGATTACGCTTTAATATCCATCTACTCGTGGAACTAAGTTTTTCAACTAACGATTGATGTTTCGTCAATTCTTCATCTAATCTATTTTTAAGAATTTCATCATCTATAACATTACCTCGGTTACCTTTAATAGAATGAAGGATAACGTCTTTCCTTGCCTGTAATTCTTCAAATATTTCATCTCTTTTATCTATGAGTTGCTCAACAAAATCTATCCTTTTATCTGATAATTGCACCGCGAATATATCTTTTTTAATTTCAAGTTGTCGTTGAATGATTGCAATTTCTTCTCTTGCTTTCGTAAGTGCAAGCAACACAGATCGTAAATCCCAAGCTTCCTTGGCTGATGTTACAGCATCAAACATAAATATTATTGTAATTACTGCTACTACTGCACTTAAAGTAACTGGTTTTAAAGATAGCACAACACTCTCGATTGGTAGCTGAATCACTTTTGTTAATAGAACTGATAAAAAGCCCCAACACACCGTACTGCTTAGACATACATACCCTTTTATATTAAATCGTTGATTACTATAATCCCAATATTTCACCTTAAATACAGATTCCATTAAAGCTCCAACTATAAATTCTAATAAGGTCGCACCTATCATTCCCATAATAAATACAAACCATATATTATCCATGATTGGTGTAGTAATGATCACCATCAAAATGGCACCTTCCCCATAGATTGGAATCATAGGACCTTTTAAAAATCCTCTATTTACAAAACGCTTTGATTTTAATGAAACATAAGTAGTTTCAAAAACCCACCCACAAACACAATAAATATAAAAAAATAAGATCCATTGAAAAATATTATATGAAAACATTTTACTCCTCCTATTGTATTTCTTCTATTTTAATTATGCTTTCAAAAATGAAAGGGAGCTTTGCAGTAATAATCATTTCTGACATTTCTTCAAAAGGCTGTTCCAGTTTAGGAAGTTCTAGTCTATACGAATGAAGTAGTTGTGACTGCACTTTGTATTTTGCTTTGTATGAATCATTTATCATCTTATTTCCATACTTATAATCACCAATAATACTATGTCCAATCGATGCTAAGTGTGCGCGTATCTGATGAGAACGTCCGGTTAGTAGTCGTACTTCCAGAAAGGTTATATGATTCCCATATGCAATTGGATTATATTCCGTCTTAATATAAGAAGCATCTGCTTCTTCTTTATCTAATATAGTAACTTTATTTGTTTTTTCATTTTTATAAAGCCACCCCTCAATCAGTTGATTGTCTTTTATAATTCCATTCACAACGCACCTATAATACTTATTTAACGCTCTGTTTCTTAGTAGTTCAGACATTTTCTGCAATCCAACTAGTGTTTTTCCTGCAATTACAATACCACTCGTGTTTCTATCTAGTCGATTACATACAGAAGGCTTAAAACTTTTAAGTTCGTTTTCTGTTATTTTTTTGTTATCTAGCATATAGGAAATAATATATTCAATTAATGACACATCAGTATCTGTTGCCTTCTGAGACAACATTCCTGATGGCTTATTAATAATTAGTACATGATCATTTTCATATATGATGTCTAGTTTATTTGAAGCAACTTTATTGATAATTAATTCTGAAAACTTTTCAATGGTATCATCTGCTAGAAAAAGTTTTACTTCATCATCAATTTGTAGCTTTTCACTACCATCTGCTTTTTTTCCATTTAAAGTTATATTTTTTTTTCGAAGCATTTTATAAATAAAACTTTTTGATGCTTTATTTAGATATTTAGCAAGAAGTTTATCCAGTCTTTGTCCCGCTTCGTTATTACTCACCTTTATCGCTTGCATTTTTCCTCCGTTGGTGTAATAATATTTTACACATATTGGCCAATGTGGTCGCTTATACTTATACCGTAATATGTTATATACAAATTGCTATCAACGTTGCTACTATCTTAGCTTCTTTATTTTTGTCGCGTTCTTTTGTAGTATCGCTCTTGCCTTCTGAATCGAAATTATTCTTTATTTCTTCAATTCTTGTTAAATAAGCATCTAAGTTTTTAAATATTTTGATTGAGGTACTGCAACCATTATTCACTAAAATATTTTTTATGTATTTAACCGTAGTATCTTCATTTAGCTTTTCATCACAAGTATAAGCACATATTGTATTACCTTTTATTACAATGGAATCTATTTGCATAATGTTTTCATCAGAAGTAATGATTAAATCATACAGTATTGTAACACCTACTTCTTTTTCGTTAATTTTATGATAGGCGCCCTTCTCCATTGATTTATGTGGAAATGCTATAATCATATTTACTAACATTTTTCCAACTGGCAATGCACATAATACAGATGAAAAAGTAAACCAATTTAATCTTGTTTTTGTAATAATAATTCCTAGCACATAAATTATAACGATTACCGCTAACCCGCCCAATCCTTTTATCATTGAATTTTTCTTGTTCGTGTCTATATATCCATAACAACCCTTTTTAATCTTCATCGTATATTACTCCATTCATCAAATAAATCTAGTGATCACTCTTAGTATTTTAATATAAAATCCGTATACCGATATATTCTTTTTATTATATGAATCTCTTAATGCCTTTTTCACGACTTGATCTACTTTCGCCAAAAAAATTTGCTTGTATAAGGGCATTGTGCGTCCGGAATCTGAAATAGCAAAAAATTCTGTGTCTACAGGCCCTGGACAAACAGCAGTAACATAAATACATTTATTCTTTAATTCTTTATTAAGCGCCCTTGAAAAGCTGAGTACATAAGATTTGCTAGCAGAATAAATAGCAAAACCTGCCTGCGGAAGAAAAGCCGCGGCGGATGCCATTTGAATAATTCTGCTGTTTTTGTGCATGTAAGGAAGACAAATATAGGTAATTGCCGTCAAGCTTTTACAATTAATATCAATCATCCCAAGTTCTTCTTCATAGGTTCCTTCCACGAATTTTTTGCGAATTCCATAACCTGCACAATTAACAAGTAACTTGATATCTGGCATTTCTTGGAACATGTTCTTCTTAAGTTTATCCAAATTATCTTGAACACATAAGTCCATCGAAATAATTCTAATATTTTTTTTCAGAGTACTAGACAAAATTTCTAGGTTGGTTTTTCTTCTTGCAATCACCCAAATTTCATCAATGTTACTAAATTGTGCTATCTGCTTTACGAATTCTTCTCCTATTCCTGAGGAAGCACCTGTCACAATTGCAATTCTCATCATCTCACCCATTCATTATTTCGTCTTTTTCTTGTGAATATTACGAATTGTTTTCTTTTTTATTGGCTTTTTATCCTGTTTATTTTGTGAAACATTGTTATTAAACGTTTTACTCCCTTTTCGAGGTCTTATTAAACATTTTTTATCAAATCCAATTAAATCATCTCTCTTTGTCAATGTCAACGCTTCCACCACTAAGTCATAATTTTTAGGATTTCTATATTGTATCAATGCTCTTTGCATCGCTTTCTCATGCGGATTGGTAGGTACGTATACGTTTTCCATTGTTCTTGGATCTAATCCAGTATAATACATACAAGTTGAAATTGTAGACGGTGTTGGATAAAAATCTTGCACTTGTTCTGGCATATATCCTAAATCTCTTAAATAGATTGCTAGTTGAATTGCTTCCTTCATAGTCGAGCCTGGATGCGAAGACATTAAATATGGCACTACAAACTGTTTTTTCCCTAGCTTGTCATTAATTAACTTAAACTTTTTAATAAATTTCTCATATACGCTATTCTCTGGTTTTCCCATCTTGCTCAAAACCGCATCAGCAATATGTTCTGGTGCAACTTTTAACTGTCCACTCACATGGTGTTCACACAACTCATTAAAAAATTCATCATTATCATCATGAATGAGATAATCAAATCGAATTCCCGAACGTATAAACACCTTTTTAACATTTGGCAAATCTCTTAACTTTCGAAGAAGCGATAAATAATCCTTATGGTCTATTTTTAAATTTTCACATGGTTTTGGAAACAAACACTGCTTATTGGTACATACTCCCTTTGTTAACTGTTTCTCACAAGAAGTATGTCTGAAATTAGCAGTAGGACCTCCCACATCATGAATATACCCTTTAAAATCTTTATCCCATATAATGTTGTTCGCCTCTGCTAGTATTGATTCGTGGCTTCTTACTTGAATGATTCGTCCCTGATGAAATGTCAGTGCACAGAAACTGCAGCCTCCAAAGCATCCTCGATTGCTTACAAGACTGAATTTAATTTCTTCTATAGCTGGAACTCCTCCTAATATCTCGTAGGATGGATGATATGTTCTCATATATGGCAACGAATACACTCTGTCCATTTCTTGTGAGGATAGAGGTTTTGAAGCAGGATTTTGAATGACGTATAAGTTATCGCTATATTTCTCTATCAATCTTTTTCCTGAGAAGGGATCCGTATTCGTATATTGAGTGTAAAAGCTCTTGGCATAATTCACTTTATCTTTTAACAGCTCTTTATAATCTGGCAGTTCTATTGCATCATATACATTTTCTTTATTCTTCGCTTTATAGGCACTTCCATCGATAAAGGTAATGTCTTTTATCTCTATTCCACTCTTAAGCGCATCTGCCATTTCAACAACACTTCGCTCACCCATTCCATACAAAAGTAAATCTGCTCCGGAATCTAACAAGATGGAATGTTTTAGACTATTAGCCCAATAATCGTAGTGCGCCAGACGTCTTAAACTTGCTTCAATTCCTCCAATGATAATTGGCTTATCTCTATAAGTTTGTCTAATTAAATTACAATATACTATGGTTGCATTGTCTGGACGCTTCCCCATTACAGCCCCTGGTGTAAATGAATCTTGCGCACGTCTTTTCTTTGAAACAGAATAATGATTGACCATGGAATCCATATTTCCTGCTGATACTAAGAATCCAAGTCTTGGTTCACCTAATATATCAATACTGCTCTTATCTTTCCAATCTGGCTGTGATATAATTCCCACAGTATAACCATTCGCCTCTAACACACGGCTAATAATAGCATGTCCAAACGACGGATGATCTACGTATGCATCTCCAATAATATAGACAAAATCTAATTGTTCGATGTTCATTCTTTCCATATCAACCTTGCTGATTGGTAAAAAGTCTTTACTCATTTGATAATACCTCATAAGTTCCTTCTAATACTTCATTAAATGTTTTTATGTAATAATCTGCCAAATGACGTTTTTTTTCTTCTTGATTCTTTGAAAAATCATCGTAAATGGTACACACTTTCATATTAGCATTCTTGCCAGCTAGTATTCCCATTGGAATATCTTCAAACACCAAACATTCTTCTGGTTTTACTTTAAGTTTCTGGGCTGTTTTTAAATAAATATCTGGAGATGGCTTCCCTACGTTGACTTCACACGCCGTCAATACCGTATCAAACAAATGACTAATTCCTTTTGCCTTCAATACTCCTTGCACTAATTCTATTGAATTGCTTGTAGATATTCCAGCTTTTATTCCATTTATCTTTAAGTACTCAAGAAAATCAACAGCTCCATCCTTTAATTGAATCGTTGTTGTATATTCTTCAAAAGCCATTTTATTCCACGTTTTTTTAATTTCCTCGACTGACTCTTTAAATTGAAAGCGTTCTTTAAAATATGCCGCGGTTTCAGTAAAACTCATTCCTTCAATACTATTTTGTAAATCCTCTGGAAGTTCTATACCGTAGGCACCCAAAAATTCAATATCAATTGTCCTCCATACCCACATCGAGTCAATTAACGTACCATCTAAATCAAATAGTACTGCTTTTACATTATTTAACATTGAGTTCTCCTTAATAAATCAAGCTCATCCTTGGTCAATTTTCTATATTCTCCTGGCTCTAGCTGCTCATCAAGTTTAAGGTCACCCATTGCTATTCTTCTCAAAAAAATCACCTTTTTGTCAATCACTTCAAACATTCTCTTGACTTGGTGAAAGCGCCCCTCTTGAATTGTAAGTTCTATTTCTGATACCTCACCACTTTTGATGATATGTAAGGTAGCTGGAAGTGTTGGTTTCTCATCGCCAATGTCCATACCATTTTTAAATAATTCTATGTCTCTTTCGGTTACAAAACCTTCTATCCTTGCATAATAAATCTTATCAACATGCTTCCTAGGCGAAAGCATGCGATGAGACAAATCTCCATCATTTGTTATAATAAGTAATCCTTCAGTATCTTTATCAAGTCGGCCAACGGGAAAGAGATCGTTACGTATTCTATCCTCAATCAGTTCTATCACCGTAGTGGAAACATTATCAATTGTGGCAGATACGCAATCTTGTGGTTTATTTAACATATAATATTCAAATTCGGCATATTCCACCGTAATTCCATTATATTGAACAATATCATGTTCCAAATCTACTTTACTTTCAGGCTTATTCACCTTTTCTTGGTTAATCATAATTAACCCTTTTTTAATAAAAGTTTTCACCTGACTTCTACTTCCAATTCCTGCTTCCGCTAAAAATTTATCTAATCTCATAAATTCTCCAATGCTAGTATTTAAAATCGCTTGTTATCGCTTGTGCTCTGTAACCTTCTGATATAATGTCTAATTGTTTATTAAATCGTTTTAACTTATCAACATCCTCAGTCTGATATATTTTATAAAATTCATCTTGTATTTTACTTACTTCTCTTTTATTTGCTACTTTATATAAATTTTGAATATTATTTAAAATGTCAGCAACTACATTTTCCTTAATTTGAAATGAATTTTGTGCATCCATAATCTCGCTTCTTACGGAAGACATTTCATTATCTAGTACAAGAACTGCATCTGCTGCGCTGCTTAATCGTTTTCTAATATGCTCTGGTATATTCTCTTTGTATTTATACTGAAGCGAGTGTTCTACTGTAGCCCAAAAGTCCATTGCTAATGTTCTAATTTGAATCTCTACTTGTATCTTTTGTGGACCTTTAATCGTTTGCACATTATAATAAATGATAAGATGATAACTTCGATATCCACTTTCCTTAATATAATTCAAGTAATCCTTAATTGCTTTCACTTCGATATCATTTCTATTATTAAGTAGCTCTATGACCCTATCAATATCCTCTACAAATTGGCATATAATTCGTACCCCTGCAATATCTTCAATTTGATCTTCAACATCGTTAAAAATTATATTTTTCCTCTGCATTTTTTCCAAAATACTTGAAATACTCTTAACTCTCCCAGATACCTGCTCAATAGGTGAATATAGCCCATTTTCTTTATGTTCCCTAATCAAATGTCTAAACTTCAGTGTCAGCTCATTCACTGCTAATTCGTATGGATTAAGCAGTTCTCTCCATAATTGTATCTCCATAAATCCCTCTCCTTTATATACATTATGCCCCTTTAGCAATTATAACACACACCCTATTTAGTGTCCAATTGTGACCACTTTTAATAGGAAAAATTTAGTTTTTTATCTTCTAAATATCTTAAAATCCAATATGGATTAATACTAAGCTCATTATAATTATCCGTCTTAATATAAATGCCTACATGAAGATGTACGTCAAAGTTACCTTGTGTACCCTCAACGCCATAACCTGTATTGCCCATATACCCTAACAATTGGCCCGCCATTATGGTTTGACCTTGCTCTAATCCGTTTGCATATGTCGATAAATGTGCATAATAAAAATAAGCACCTTTTTCACCTCTTATTCCAATACGCCACCCACCTTTTTCAAGCCATCCCATCTTTTCAATCGTCCCATCGCTTATACTGACAATAGGATATAGGTCAGGTTCATTAATAGCAGCCATAATATCAGTGCCTTCATGCAATCGATTCCCCCCATAGGTACGTTCTGCCAGCCATGAATTTTCATAGCTGACAGTCGCTTTCGCATTACTATTTGATATTGGAATCGGAAAATACTTTAAATCAGACCAAATAGTTTCATAGAAGCTAATTAGTCTTTCTAAATCTTCTGGTCTTTTATGATATTTATTAAAAAAGCTTACATTATAATCGCTAAGCGAATAATGATTCAAACTACTATTCGTTAAATCAAAATTATTATCTAACATTAAGATTGCTAGCATCTTTGGTATCTCTGTACTATTGTTTTTGTTCAACTCCTTTAATTTGTTTAGTGCACCTTCTGATAAACTTATACTACGAAATTCCATCGTTTCTTCCACATTCTTTTTAAGATTCTTAATACCAGTCATGCTAAATATCTTATTTTCGTAAGATACTATGAAAATACATACTAGTACTATGATAAGAATTAGTGTAAAACTATATTTACCTTTCATTCTTCGTTTCGAACTACCGAAATAAGATATCATAGACCAACCTAAAAGTGTCATTAATTATATATATGCGAGTTTTCTGAAAATATTAATCTTATATTTCTTTAAAGTTCGTTATAATGTTTCGAATAAAGGTCCAATACCTGGCAACGGACTCAACATTCATTCTTTCCTTCGGTGTATGAATATCAAAAACCTCTGGTCCCATAGAAATTGCATCTAAATCCTTTATTTTATCACAAAACAAGCCGCATTCAAGACCTGCGTGAATTGCTTCTACTTTTGGCGTTTTTCCAAATTCTTTTTCATATGTTTTAATCGATAATTCTCTTAATTTAGAATTCTTCTTAAATGGCCAGGAAGGATATGCACCCTTGATATTGTATTCTCCACCTAGAAACTCTGTCATATATTGAAGTTGACTACTAAGTGCCTCTTTTTCGGATTTTTGTGCACTTCTTACCGAAAATGTTATTTTACATCTTTCTTTATTCAGTGTTACAATTCCCATATTCAGTGATGTTTGAACAAGCCCTTTTACATCACTGCTCATATTTTGAATACCGTTTGGTAAATTCATAAGTAAAAACAAAATTACTTCTTTACTCTTTGGTGATAGCATGTCAGCAGACTGTATCCCGTTGTTTTCAAATAAAACTTTAAGATCCGGATCACTTGTTGCATATTCTACTTTTACAATTTCAAAGAATTCATTTGTTGTTTCTTCTAATTTCATACGGTCAGCTTCTTCAATAAATATTTCGACCGTAGTTTCCCTTGGTATTGCATTATCTTTTGAACCACCACTCAATGAAATAACACCATAATTTAATTCATTATTTAAAAAATATAGAAATCTTCCCATTAATTTGTTAGAATTTCCTCTATATTTATCTATTTCAGCACCTGAGTGACCGCCTTGCAAACCTGTTATTTTAATTGTATACTTTAACATTGTTTCTTTGATATATTGAATAGGAAGGATACATTCTGCAGTCATTCCTCCTGCGCATGATACAAGAAACATCCCTTCTTCATCAGAATCCAGATTAATCATGTACTTACCCTTCAGCATAGATAAATCAATTGCTGTAGCTCCAAGAAGACCGATTTCTTCATCTGTGGTAAATACAATTTCCATTCTTGGATGTTCTAGCGAATCATCTTCTAATAACGCTAGTGAATAGGCTACTGCAACTCCATCATCTGCCCCAAGCGTTGTACCCTCTGCACTCAAGAAATTTTTATTAAGTTCAAGTTTGAGTCCATCTTTAGAAAAATCGATGTCGCAATCCGACTCTTTTTCACACACCATGTCTAAATGCCCCTGTAAAATAATGGGTGGTACATTTTCATATCCCTTACTTGCTTCTTTTATTATAATTACATTGTTGTATTCATCCTGCATATATTCCAAATTATATTGTTTAGCAAAATCAACACAGTAATCACTAATTCTTTTCGTATCCCTAGATCCATGTGGAATCGCAGCAATATCGCTAAAATATTTAAAAAACGCCTTTGGTTCTAACTCTTCTATTGTATACATTTAATGTACCTCCACTATACATATTATTATTTTTATTTTAATATATTGTTAAAAATAAGAAAGTCATTTGCTTTGAAAAAAACAATATATTCCATAGCAATTATTATCCTGTTTATATTTATTTTTTTATATCCATCTGATTCTGTTGGTGCTGCAAAATCTGGTTTGCTTCTTTGGTTTAATGTAATTATTCCCAATTTGCTACCTTTTATGATTCTTTCGAATCTTATTATATCTCTAAATGCGGCTTCTTATATCACATTTCTATTTGCGCCTATTTTAAAATACATATTGGGAATAAGTAAAGAAGGATGCTATGCTGTAATAACTGGGTTTCTATGTGGATATCCTATGGGCGCAAAGGTTACCGCCGACTTAGTTTCAAATAAAAAAATTTCAAAGGCGGAGGGCAGCTATTTGTTAAGCTTTTGTAATAATGTTAGTCCTATTTTTATTATTAACTACATTGTGAATGAAACGTTAAAATCTTCTTCCTTATTAAAACCAGTATTTATAATACTTTATTCTTCACCCATCCTATGCGCATTCTTATTAAACCCACTATATAAAAAAAAATTGCACCCTTCCACTAATAAGATTACACCATCAACCTACGACGTTCCCGTTGATTTTAGATTAATTGACAACGCTATAATGAATGGATTTGAAGCCATCACAAAACTTGGCGGCTATATCATACTTTTTGCATTAATTTCTCAAATGTTAACTCATATTCCATTACCAAATGCTTTTGTTAAATATTGGTTAATATCACTTACCGAAATTACAAATGGAGTCTCACTTGTATCTTCCTCATCACTTTCATTCAGCTATCGGTTTATTATCGTTCTCTCATCCGTATCATTTGGTGGTATTTCCTGCGTTGCTCAAACACAAAGTATGATTAAAAATTCCGAGTTGCCTATCACTCATTATATATTGTCTAAAATTTTAAATATGTCTATCACCTTAATGCTTTGTCTTATTTTTTTATTAAACTATAAATAAATTTTGATCACATTCAACAACAATGATTCGAGTTAATTAACTTCTAATCATTATCTTATGATAGAATAACAAAACGCTCCTCTTATACAAAAAATCAGTTAATAGAGTGTGTTATTTAACGCACCCTTTTAACTAATATCAAATTACTAACTTCTTTACTCTGTAATTTCTTCTGATATCTCTTGCGCTTCATCCATCTCATCATCTTGTGGAACTAACTCTACTCTATTTGAATTCACAATGTCATAACAATCTTGCAATGACTTAACTAAATTCTCATATTTTGCATTGCTTGTATTTATTGAATGGCTAATAATTGCCTGTAAATTAGCAAGCATATCATCTGTATATTGAATCGCGCCATATCTAATATTATTTGCATCCGTTGTAGCGTTATCCAGAATTTCTTGTGCCTGATTTGTTGCAATTAACACAACTTCATTTGCCTGAGCATATGCTTGTTGCATAATCTCATGCTCATTGATCAACTCATTTGTATGTACAGTTGCTTGTGCAATGATAGCATCCGCTTTTGCTTGCGCATCCGCTAAAATAGCCTCTTTATTATTAATTATCTTCTGATAACGTTTTATTTCATCTGGAGTTTTTAATCTTAATTCCGTTAGAAGTTCATCTATCTCTTCTTTATTCACTGCAATTTTAGTATTTGATAATGGTTGATACTTACAACCATTAATATACTCTTCAATTTCCTCAATAATCTGTTCGATTTTACTGCTCATGAACCATCACTCCTTATTTATAATTTAATAATTCCGTATTTTTTATACATGTCCCTCGCTATCTGTTCAGGAACAAATTTGGAAATATCCCCACCAAATGTTGCAACCTCCCTAACAATAGTAGAACTTAAATAGGAATACTCTAATTTAGCAGTTAAAAACATCGTGTCTACACTTGGATATAAGACATGGTTTGTCTGTGCTAACTGTAATTCGTATTCAAAATCGGTAATTGCCCTCAACCCACGAACCACTACTGATGCATCCGTTTCCTTCACAAAATCCACAAGAAGACCACGAAAAGACGCCACTCTAATATTTGGAATATCTTTGGTTGTCTCCTTTAACATATTAACACGTTCTTCCACAGAAAACAACGGACTTTTTGATGTGTTATTCAAAACCCCCACGATTAATTCGTCAAATAAGTTTGCGGAACGCTGTATAATATCTAAATGTCCAAACGTAACAGGATCAAAACTTCCTGGGTAAATTGCTCTAGTCATTATTTCCTCTTTTCTATTCTCTTACTGTAATTCAATAAACATATGTGTATTGTTCTTATATTCTTTTCTCTTAATAATATGGTATCCAAGATCTTGTAAATATTCAAATTCTGTCTCCAAAGAAGCTTCAACAATAATAACACTTGTCTTATGAATCAGTGAAGAATTTTTCAAATACTCTAGAATCTGTTTTTCTAGCAACTTATTATATGGCGGATCCATAAATATATAGTCAAACACATAATTATTTTCTAATCTTTTTAATGCCATAAATGCATCTTGGCATATTACAGAAGCGCATTCTTCTAATTTCGTTACCTTGAGATTTTCTTCTATACAAGCTGCTGCCGCCTTATTATTCTCTATAAATACAGCCTCTCTTGCTCCTCTGCTTAAAGCTTCAATTCCTATTTGCCCACATCCTGCAAATAAATCTAAAAAGCAAACACCCTCTAAATCGGGATTAATCATGTTAAATAACGTTTCCTTGATTCGATCAGTTGTAGGTCTTGTCTCCAATCCTGTTATTGTTTTTAAATTTAGTCGTCTTGCTAAACCTGCAATTACTCTCATTTTGTATTTCCTTTCATGTCTGCAATAGCACTAGTGAAAGCGATTCTTTGATTCTACTAGTTATCTTTATATTTTAGTAAATTTGTGGTATATTGAGTTCGAAAATATTCTCCGTATTCAACGGTATTGATGCCTCAAGACTTCCTTCTGAATAAGGCGCTACCATATTCGGATCATAGAAAAAATTCAAATTCTTATCATCAATATAAAATCCAACATATTGCGTATTGGCTAATATTTCTTCTTTATATTTCGTCTTAATTATATCTGTTATTTTATTTGAATCTATAAATATTGTACCTATTGTTTGAGCAATTTCTTCCTCTGTACCCAACAATATATCATTGATTGCAAGGCGATCTCCTGTCATAATATTGAAAACATAACCAGTATCATAGCAATTTGAATTTGTCACACCATAATTATTTTCACTAAATTTCTCTAAAATGGATAGATATCCATTTGCATTATACTTCATTTCATAGGTCACTAAATATTCACTAGAATATTTGGACGGATTACTATCCGAAAAAGTTTCTTCTTTGATTGCTTGCATATTATCACTAGCATACGTATTGTTTTCTTCATATAATGCTTGAGCAGATTCTTCAAAAAACTCATTTATTTTAGTAAGTCCTTCCTCCCCCGTAGTACTTATAATTATTGGATAATCAATTTTTACACGTGCTAATAACACATCATCTTCCTTGTACTCATTCTCCAACGTGTGAACCTCAATCACTAGTGGTTCTATTGATTTTTCCTCATCATTGATACTTATATCAATATTATCTAAGGATGGCATCTCTTCGACCGCTTCTATTCCATTATCCTCTACTAATGCATCTATATCATTTTCTTCCTGAATCGGTATTTGTGCAACATCTTCAACTGCATTTTGTGACTCTAAAGTTGAACAACCAGGTAGCATGATACATATCACCATTAATATAATAATTTTTTTCATTTTGGTATCTTCCTCCATTATGCATTACACAAAGAACTATATAAATTGAGCTATTACATATATCATTAATAAATGTATAGGATAAAACACATAGAAAAAATACTTCATCTTAATTCCTCTTGAACCATTGTATAGTGTTATAGGAATAAATGCAATGGGTGCCGTAACTTCCCATAGAATAGCTACAGAACATATAATATTTCTAAGCTTAATATTATCATGAAACATATATAACAATACAATAAATACTACACCAAATCCACCATAATCAGTTGCCAAAAATTGGGCAATGCAAATTCCTGCAAACATAGAAATTAATTTTATGAATTTATTATTATCAAAGTATTGTATTGCTGTCAATGTAAGTAATCCAATAAAAAGTGTAAAAAATACATTTTGATGTGATGTTTCAAATATTTGACCAAAAAAAGCTAAATCAAATGGAATTTCTGATATTATTGCAAATATAAATAATCGCAATGCATATTTCTTAACATTTCTAGTATGCAAAAAGCCTTCAACAAGTAAGAAACAAAAAATAGGAAATGCAACACGGCCTACTTTCCTCATTATAAAATACAGTAACATCAAGTCTGTATTTGATACAGAAAAAGTTGGCAACTGTGCTATTATCCCCGCACCAACATGATCTATCAGCATCGTGATAATTGCAATTATTTTTAATGTACTTCCACTTAACCCCTTATCCATAATTGTAACATTTAAATGTTTTTGATTCTCCACAATTTACCCCCCTAAATATCATTACTAATATAGATTATCAGGAAACCGAAGCACGCAACTGTTTCTATCATTTTACCCCATGCAACAATCACTTTTATTTACCTATACTTATATTATTATTTTTAATTTATTATAACATTTTCTTATATAATATCATATGTTTTTCTATTCTTTTAAAAATTTATATATAATGTTTCTATTCATTTTATAACCTATTCCGCTTTCTTAATTTTGCAAGTAATTAAGTTTTATTATTACTGCCCTTGTTGAGCTCTTATAAAGCTTTTCTACGACTTTTCTAATCTAATAAACCATTATACAAAATTTGTTAAAATATGAAACAACTTCTAGGTTAATGCTTAACATTCTGCACATAATATGTTTGTAACCACCTAATAAATTAAATCACACAAAAGCAATTTGTTAGGTCAACAACAAATCAAATCCTTTCGTTTGGCAATATTAGCATTGTATAACACAATATTGATATTACCACTGAGGCGAAAGTGAAATGGAGGTTTTCTTATGACAAGTTCAAGTAATTCTTCATCAGTACCTGAAGCAAAAAGTGCATTAAGCAAATTCAAGTACGAGGTAGCAAATGAATTAGGCGTTCCATTAACAGATGGATATAATGGTAATCTTACTTCAAAACAGAACGGTTCTGTAGGTGGTTACATGGTTAAGAAAATGATTGAAGAACAAGAAAGACAGATGGCAGGTAAATAAGCAAACTGTACTTCAATGACAAAATCATTGTACTAACCAAGGTACTATAGCAAAGAGGTAAAGTCCCAGTGGCTTTACCTCTTTGTTTTATGTAGAATTGTTTTGGAACTTTTCTACTATGCAAGGGACACTGCTTCTTTTATATGCGTGCTTTTGTGCCTCTCGTATCTTTTCCAGCTATTTTAAGTCGATTTAGCGAAATTTCTTTTTCTTTATAAATAATATTTATTGTTGTATTTTCATCAAACTTAAATATTTCATCTACGAAATCATCTTTTCCAAGTTTAATACCTCTCACACCAATGGCAGCTCGCTTTTTTTCAGGTATTTCATTTGACATAAACCTTAAAAATATACCCTTAACCGTCTGAATAACGATATTTTGTACCCCTTTAACAATATCTATGGATACAATTTCATCCCCCGCCAAGAGCTTTGTGGCAGCAATTGTTTTCTTCGCTACATTGAATTCATTTCCATTCACTTGTTTCATCATCCCAGTTTTGGTTGTAAATAATAACATCCTATCTTTAATTTCACTTAAATTTATAACACAAATCAAATTCTCTTCACTGCTGTTATAATTACAAGCATTGTCGATTGGAGTACCTTTATCTCTGAATTTACCATAAGGAAGATCTAACACCTTAACACTATGAAATATTCCTTTATCTGTAAAAATGCATATTTTATCTGTATTCATACAGGTAAATACATATTTATTTTCATTTAGTACTGCTTCTTTATTTCTTTCATAGGCTACCGTATCAATTGTTTTCGTATATCCAAAGCGATCCATCAAAAATACTACTTCTTGTTCTTCAATTTTCTTTTCTTCATAAACCGCTTCAACTGCATTTTCAATTACTGTTTTTCTAGGCGTCTCATATTCTTTTTTAATAGCCTCCAATTCTTTTATTATTGTCTTGGTCATTGTAGCGCGGTTACTAAGAATATCCTCATAATTAGCTATATTTTTAAGAGTTGCATTATGCTCTTTCATTAGTGCCTCAATTTCAAGACCAATTAACCTATATAATCTCATCTCTAAAATCGCAGTTGCTTGTCGTTCTGTAAACCTTAGTTTACTCGCATCATTTTGTGATGTTTTTGTTTTAAATTTGATATTTTGTATATTTCCAGTAATCAAACATTCTTTTGCTTCCTTAACATTCTTGCTTCCTCTTAAGATTTCAATAATCAAATCAATGACATCGCAAGCAGAAATTAAGCCTTCTTGTATTTCCTTTTTATCTAATTCTTTCGCCAATAACGTTTTATATTTTCTTGTCGTGATTTCAAACTGAAAGTTAACATTTCTTCTAATAATTTCTTTCAATCCCATTATTTCTGGTCGTCCATCTGCCACAGCAAGCATATTTACCCCAAATGTTTCTTCTAGTCGGGTCTTCTTGTATAACATATTCAAAAGATTATTTGTATCTGCATTTTTGCGTAAATCAAGTACAATTCGAATTCCGTCTTTCGATGATTGATTTGAAATATCAACAATATCATTTGTTTTCTTTGTTTCAACAAGTGCACAAACATCATTTAAAAATTTACCGATATTAGCGCCAATCATTGTGTAGGGTATTTCTGTTATTACCAGCTTATCCTTACCATTTTTTCCATTTTCAATGCTGACTTTTCCACGAATTTTTATCTTGCCTTGACCCGTTTCATAAATTTGCAAAAGATCATCTTTATTAACTACTATACCACCCGTAGGAAAATCTGGACCTATTACATATTCCATTAACTTTTGTGTGGTAACTTCTGAATTAGACATATATGCCTTAACAGCCTCAATCACTTCGCCCAAATTATGTGGTGGTATGCTCGTAGCCATCCCAACTGCGATACCTTCTGCACCATTAATTAATAAGTTTGGTATCTTTACTGGTAAAACATCTGGTTCTTTTTCTGTTTCATCAAAGTTTGGTATAAAGTCTACTACATCTTTATCTAAATCCGCTAAATACGCTTCTTGTGTAATTTTTTCAAGACGTGCTTCCGTATATCGCATTGCCGCCGCGCCGTCACCTTCTATTGATCCAAAATTACCATGTCCATCTACTAGTGGTAATCCCTTTTTAAATTCCTGTGACATTACAACCAGAGAGTCATAAATTGATGAATCTCCATGAGGATGATATTTACCCATTGTATCACCAACAATACGCGCACACTTTCTGTATGGTTTATCATATTTAATTCCAAGTTCATGCATATCATATAAGGTACGTCTTTGAACAGGCTTCAAACCATCTCTAACATCTGGCAAAGCTCTTGCTATAATAACACTCATAGCATAATCGATATATGATTTTTGCATGACATCAGAATATTCAGTTTTTATAATTTGTTCATCCATAATACTATATTTCCTCCACTGTTTGTTTCAGTTCAGCCATGCAGCGCAGATTATGAATGGCATGGCAAAACTGTAATCACTGTTTTATATATCTAATTCTGCTGTTTGTGCGTATTCGTAGATAAAAGCTCGTCTAGGTGGAACGTCACTTCCCATAAGCATTTCAGTAACTTCCGAAGCCATTCTTGCGTCCTCTATTTCAACTAACTTTAACTTTCTTGTTGCTGGATTAAGTGTAGTTTCCCACAATTGATTTGCGTCCATTTCCCCAAGTCCTTTATATCTTTGAAGAGTATAAGAGCCTTTATGCATCATTCTATATTTTTCAAGAGCCTTGTCATCATATAAATATTCTTCTTTCCCTTTTGCCGGAACCGTTTTATATAATGGTGGCATAGCAATGTAGACATGTCCTTCATATATTAATTCAGGCATAAATCGATAAAACAAAGTTAATAATAAGGTACAAATATGTGAACCATCTACATCGGCATCCGCCATTATTACAATCTTATTATATCTTAACTTTGTGATATCAAAATCGTTACCATATCCTTCGGAAAATCCACACCCGAATGCATTAATCATTGTTTTAATTTCTGCATTTGCAAGCACTTTATCAATACTTGCTTTTTCTACGTTTAGTATTTTACCTCGTATTGGAAGAATTGCTTGGATATTTCTATCTCTAGCTGTTTTGGCCGAACCACCAGCCGAATCTCCTTCTACTATAAATACCTCACATTGATCTGCATCTCGACTCTCACAATTAGCAAGCTTTCCGTTTGAATCAAAAGAATATTTCTGCTTAGTCAACAGATTTGTCTTCGCCTTTTCTTCTGCTCTTCGAATCTTAGCCGCTTTTTCAGCGCAGGAAATGATAGATTTTAGAGTATCCAGATTTTTATCCAGATATCTTTGAATTTCTTCTCCAGCCACTTTACTTGTTGCTTTTAATGCATCTTGGTTATCTAACTTGGTCTTAGTCTGTCCTTCAAATCGAGGAGATGGATGTTTAATGGAAATAACAGCTGTCATACCATTTCTAATATCCACTCCCGTAAAGTTAGCATCTTTTTCTTTTAATATTCCTAGTTCTCTAGAATAGGAGTTCATAACGCTGGTAAAAATCGTTTTAAATCCAGTGATATGTGTTCCTCCCTCTGCATTATAAATATTATTACAGAATCCAAATACACTTTCACGGAATTCATTTACATATTGGAACGCACCTTCTACTGTAATTCCCTCAGTTTCTCCCTTAAAATAGATTGGTTCGTGTACCTGCTCTTTATTCTTGTTTAAATCTAACACAAAGCCAACAATACCTTCTGGTTCAATGTATTCAATATGTTCAATCTCTTCACCACGTCTATCCTCATACACAATCTTGAGTGTAGGATTTAAATAAGCTGTCTCATGCAACCTACTTTTCACCTCGCTACTTTTAAAACGTATTTTTTCAAAAATTGTATCATCTGGAAGAAAATTAATAGTGGTTCCCGTTTCTTTTGTCTTACCAACTATTGGCAATAATCCATTCTCTAATTTTAAGGAAGGTATTCCCTTCTCATATTTATCGTGATGTATAAATCCATCTCTACTAATTTTGATATCTAAATATGCTGATAGTGCATTTACCACTGATGAACCAACACCATGAAGCCCTCCGCTTGTTTTATAAACAGAGTCGTCGAATTTACCACCTGCATGAAGAGTAGTAAAAACAATACGCTCCGCCGACACGCCCTTTGCATGCATTCCAACTGGTATACCTCTACCATTATCTGTTATAGTAGCTGAACCATCTTTTTCTAAAACAACTGTAATTGTGTCACAAAATCCAGCTAAATGTTCATCCACCGAATTATCCACTATTTCATAAATCAAATGATTTAAACCTTTTCGTGAAACGCTTCCAATATACATACCGGGTCTTTTTCTTACTGCTTCAAGTCCTTCTAATACGGAAATGCTTGATGCATCATATTTTACTTGTTTGACCATTTAATTCATTCCTCTCTTATGGTTTTGCTAACAACAATTTTACGATTTAGCTTTACTGCTTCGTAAAACCGATTATTCATAATAATTAATCTTCATATCATTATTAGCACAAATACATTTTTCTATAATCACTGTATTTTCATAATCCGTTATATTATACGGTATATGTACCTACAAAATCTACAAAAAAATATATTTATCTTTTTTTATACAATATATTGTCTTAAAATTATTATATATTTATAAAATATATCTTACAACTTGTTTCTATACCGACTTTATACTATAATTTAGCATGACTAATACTATTTTACAAACAGAGAGGATAATTATGAAAATCAAAAAACAAAGGAAATTATCAATACGTCTCATGGCTATTGTAACATGTGGATGTTTGATTGCCGAGACTTTATCTGGTTACGGGGTTTTAACTGTTCAAGCTACAACTCAGCTACAAACTGATTCAAATCAAGAAACCACATCTCTTGAAGATGTTACTGACACCAACGAAGCTGTTTCTTCTACCGATTCTACTTCTTCTACGACGGCTACTTCTTCTACAGAGACTACTTCTTCTAACGAAGCTGCTTCGACTACAGCGGCTACTATATCCACGGAGGCCACTTCATCTTCTGAAGTTATGTCGTCTACCGAAGCTACCTCTTCTTCTGACACTATTACATCTGGTCAAGACACAACGCCTACCACTATTGCGTCCACTGATACAGTTATAGTAATCAATGAAACTTATTTTCCTGATTCCATATTTCTAAACTATGTATGTGAAAATTTTGATTTAAACAAGGATAATAAATTATCCAAAGAAGAACTTACTTGTGTTACTGAAATTGACGTTAGCAATTTAGGTATTTCTTCACTAAAAGGCCTCGAATATTTTATCAACCTGAAGGAACTTAATTGCAGCAACAATAGACTAACAACTCTAGCGCTTGATACTTTAGCTAATCTTTCTTCTTTAGATTGTTCTTGGAACCAATTAACTAGTTTAGATTTAACAAATAATCTTAACTTAACCACATTAGATTGTGATGCCAATGCGAGATCAATCCTAGTTGATGATGAGAATAGTTTTGATTTAGCCAGTCTCTTAGACTTTAATATAGATCAAGCTTCTAATTGGTCTTGTACCTATACTATAACAGATAATCTCCTTGCATTTGATAACGATTTAGAATCACCCGTTATTACATATTCAAGTTGCTTAAACAATGCCAATTTCATAGATGATGAAATTACATGTACCCTCATATTATATATAGATGATTTTGCAAGTGTTTCTATTAATGAAGAAACCTTTCCAGATACCGAATTTAATAACCTTATTGCTACTTATGATATAGATGAAGATCATTCGTTAAGTACTGAGGAACTTGCTTCTATCACAAATATGGATATTTCTACTCTTACTATTTCTGATTTAACTGGTATTCAGTATTTTAAAAATCTTGCCTATTTTAACTATAATACGGAACAAAAAGAAAATGTTAACATAAGTCTTATACCAACGATAACCACCATTTACTGCGACCACGATCTCTTAATCACAAATGAATCAACTGAATCCGAAGATACCGATGCAACAAGCGATTCTGATAGTGCAGCCACAATAATTAATTCTTCTGATACCACTAATGATAGTAATATGACAGAAGAATCAACTGATTCTCCAACTATCAGTGCTGATACTATAATTAACACTAAACTTCCAGCAGATACATCAACTGCTGCTTATACAGTTACCTTTGACACTTCTGGTGGTTCTTTCATTGATTCTATTGTTGTGAATGCCAATACTGCTATTGGTAGTACGCATCAGCCTTCTGATCCAACTAAAATAGGTTATGAATTTAGTGGATGGTATAAAGAATCCTCAAACTCTCATTTTAAATTTTCAACACATATAAATTCTGATATAACAGTTTATGCACATTGGAACGCCATTGAATATTCCATTTCCTATAACTTAGATAATGGTAATAATTCAGCTGATGCACCTATGGAGTTCACAATAGAAGAAACAAAATCTTTGCCTTCTCCAACAAGAAAAGAATATCAATTTGATGGATGGTTTTTAGATAACAATTTTACCACCAGCATATCTTCTATCACACCTGGTATGTCTTCAAATATAACTCTGTATGCAAAATGGACTCAGCTTTTTGTTAGTTCTTCAACCAATATAACCAAAACCAAAAATTCTGGCAAAGGAAAGTTAAGTGTATCTTATAACAGTTTAGATGGCGTATCCGGATATGAAGTTTTGTGTTCTACTTCCAAAAAATTCAAAAGTAATATTCGAACTACCACCAGCCGTAAAACCACACTTACTGTAAAAGGATTAATTAAGAATAAAACTTATTACGTCAAAGTACGTGGTTATCTAGTAGATTCCGCTGGCGAGAAGGTTTACGGAAACTACAGTTCTGTTAAAAAAACAAAGATTAAATCAGGTATAGTTGAAGCAACTGCCACTTCAACTTCCGCAACGATTAAAAGTTGTAAAATAACCAATTCCGATACCGTTACAGTTAAGGCAAAAACTAGTAAAATAATAAAAAGTAAAGATAGTTACTACTATTTATTTAGTGTTCCATCTACGCAAAGCAAATTATCCAAATTAAAACCAATTGCAACATCGGAGAAATCTACCTCTGTTACATTTACAGCCGATTTAGATAAAAATGGTTCCAACAACCTATTACAATCTAAGTTTGTAGTTGCGGTTAAACAAAAATCGGGTTATAAAATTATTAGTAGTTTTAAATATATATCAAATCCAGAAGGAGCTGCCGAATATACCTATGATTTTCCAACTGCTCCTACAAAAAAAGGATTGCAAGGATATTCAACTACTCTAGGAGTCAATCATACCGTTTTAAACATTGAAGTAAATGATTTAATAGCAACCAGCTCTGAATATAATTCAAGTTCCACTGATCAATATAGTTATAAAGGCAAAACTTATTATTTTAGACATGATGTTGCTAACCAATATGCTTATACCGCCAGAGATTATTCGGATGATGGTGCTATCGTTTATGCTATTTTACTCTTGGGTTGGAGCAGTAAGCCAAATCTGATTGCCCCCGGTGCAAGAACCGAAGGTTATTCCTACTATGCTTGGAATATGAAAGATAAGAAAGTAAAAGAACAATTAGAAGCAGTCATAACCTATTTTGCTGAGTATTGTTGTAAGGTATGTGGAGATGGTCCTGGTATCGCTGGCTGGATTGTTGGAAATGAGGTAGATAATTTTGATACTTGGAATTATGCTGGAACAAGCAATCTTGATTCCTATGCAAAAATCTATGCCGATACTTTCCGTTTAGTATATAATGCAACAAAAAGTATTTATTCCAATGCACGTGTTTATATTTCACTCGATCATATGTGGTCAATGTCAAATGAAGGTTCCTATGGTTCCAAAACATTTTTAAGTACCTTTAACTCGATTCTGAAATCAGAGGGAAATATCGATTGGGATATTGCATATCACCCATACCCTGTTCCACTGACCGACCCTGATTTTTGGAATAATGACTATCTAAGTAATAGTGAAAATTCGCCTATTGTAAATATGAAAAATTTAAGTGTACTAACCAATTATGTGAAAAAAAATTATGGCAAAGATAAACGTGTTATTTTATCAGAAGTCGGATTCACTTCAGATAGCGGCGAAAAAATACAAGCAGCTGCCATTGCTTATGCTTATTACGTTGCAGAATTCAATCCAATGGTAGATGCGTTTATTATGAGAAGCTTACAGGATGCTGATGTTGAAGTAGCACAAGGTCTAAGTTTTGGTATCACAGGTAAACAAGCCTATAATGTATACAAATATATGGATACACCTCAATCTGCAAGCTACACTAAATTTGCATTAAAAGTCATTGGTTCTAAAAAATGGAAGTCCATTGTTCCAAAATATAACTCAAAGAAATTTAGTTCTATGCCTAATCGTTAATTCCACGATTCTATCATATAAATAAAAGCAAGAATTGCTCATTCCTAATACGAATGAGCAATTCTTGCTTTTATTTGTATTGTATACCGATAACTATGATTGCACCAAATAGCCACAAGCATTCTTTATTTACCACTATGTTTTACTTCCTAATTATTTAACCTCTATGCTCTTAATCCCATCTATATACTTAACTTTTCAAGACCATTTTTCATATAGGTATCTAATCTTTCTTTCAGCATTTTATTCTTAGGTAACTCGAATTTTTCATCTTTATCGAGTATACTCGCGGCCACATCACTTGCATTTTGTAAGATAGAAGCATCTGTAAAAATATCGCCTATTTTAAACTCCAGCATGCCGCTTTGTCTTATTCCAAACAAATCACCTGGTCCTCTTAGTTTTAAATCTTCACTTGCAATAAAAAAACCATCGTTTGATTTATTTAGTGTCTCCAATCGTTTCTTTGAAGCTTTGCTATCAGAGCCATTTACCAAAATACAAAAAGATTGAAATTTCCCTCGACCCACACGGCCTCTTAATTGATGAAGTTGAGCTAACCCAAAACGTTCTGCATTCTCAATCATCATAACCGTTGCATTGGGAACATTTACGCCAACTTCTACTACCGTTGTTGATACGAGTGCATGAATATCATTACTTGCAAAGCGTTCCATAATCTTAATCTTGTCTTTTGGCTTCATTTTTCCATGTAAATATTCTACTGAAATATTGGAAGGAAGATTGGCTTTCAAGAGTTCTGTATATTCTATCACATTTTCCGCTTCAATATTCTCACTCTCTTCTACCATCGGGCATATAATATATGCTTGTCTTCCACTTTCAATTTCTTTTCGAATGAATTGATAAGCCGTTGGTCGATAGCTACTATTCACAACACAATTCTTAATTGGTAATCTCTCCGCCGGCAGTTCATCTATCACCGAAATATCTAAGTCTCCATATATGATAATTGCCAATGTTCTTGGAATTGGTGTCGCGCTCATAACTAATACATGTGGTTCATTTCCTTTATTTGATAAAGCTTCTCTTTGTCGCACACCAAATCTATGTTGTTCATCTGTTACCACTAAAGCTAAATTTTTATAATTTACCTTTTCTTGAATCAATGCATGTGTCCCTATTATAACATTTGCTTCACCAGATTCAATTTGTTCATAAACAATTCTCTTTTCTTTTGCAGTCATTGACCCAGTTAACAAAACGGCTCTATAAGGCAATAAATGGGTTTGAAACAGATTTACAATCGAATCATATTGCTGTTTCGCTAATACTTCTGTAGGAACCATAAATGCACCCTGGTATCCGCAACTAATCACCATAATAATCCCCAATATAGCAACAATCGTTTTGCCCGATCCAACATCACCTTGAACCAATCGATTCATCACTCTTTGGCTCGTTAAAGCTTCTTCTATTTCGTGCCACACTTTTATCTGAGCGTTTGTCAAACGGTATGGTAGTTTTTGAATTAAAGTTTCTGTTTCTATTACTTTTTTTAAATCAAAATGATTAAGACCTATTTCTTTTGTTTCTTTTAACTGCCTAATTGCCAAAATAAATAATAAAAATTCATCAAAAACAAGTCGATTCCTAGCCTTCACAAGTTCATCCATGTTAATTGGAAAATGTACGTTTTCTACTGCAAAATTATATTCAGCCAGATTGTATTGTCTCCTGATGTCTAATGGCATGTATTCTTTTACAGTATCCTTAATTTCTATAGCCTGTTTTACCGCTTTAGTGATTGCATTATTTGTTATGCCTGCAATTAAACTATATTTTGGCTGCATTGACTCAACTATTTTTCCATACTCAGCCAACGTATAAACTTGTGGTTGTTCCATTGTGAATCTGCCATTTTTATTACTAATTCTACCTCTAAGAATCAACCTATATCCTTGCTTAATTGAATTCCTCAAAAAAGGCATATTAAACCAAGTAACATTTAATACACCACTTTCATCTCTTATACAAGTTGTTACTAGTTGAAGATTACGAATTTTCTTAATTTCAATATTTTTTGTAATCAATCCCTCTACAGCAACAATACTTTCACTTTCAATACTACTGATTAAAATAGGTTCTTTGAAGGTATCATAATCCCTTGGATAATAAGTAATTAAATCTTCAATAGTTAAAATACCTAGTTTATTAAATAAAGCACTGGTTTTATCACCAACGCCTTTTAAATTAATGATTAAAGAATTTTTATCCATGTCTTTATACACCCATAAACTTTCTATAATCGTAAATTAGAATATACTTTAATTTCGCTTTCTTTTTGCAATAAAGTGACATTTCTATAAATATCTCTTATAGTATTCGTTACTCCATTAATACAAACATTCGTATTCGGAAATACTCGTCCAGACACAAAAACACTTCCATTTAGAGAACGCTCTTTTTGACTAATTAGTTCTTCTTTTAATTTACAATCTTCATTATATTTTGCAGACTTCTCTATTTTTTCTTTCATAATATTATTACGCACATCAACAAGATAATTATCTTGCTTTTTATTAATTTTGTCTGTGATTCGATTAAGATTAGATTCCAGCACAGTAATTTCTGATTTCAATCCATTAATTCTAGCATCAATTTTCAAAATCGAATCATAGAATTCCTTATCCATCCCAATTACAATTCTTGTACACATTTCAGCTACATTCCCAATAGCAGAAGCAGATATCAGTTCGATTGCTCTACAATTACCGCCAATAATGGCACCTCTTCTTCCTGTAACAATAATTTTTTTGTGTGCATTGATATCACAATTCATAATTGAATTAGCAAAAACATTTCCCTTTGAAACTACTGTCGTCTGTTCAAAAAACTTGGCTGACACATCACCTTTTGCAAATACATACCCCTTACCTTGTCCTTGCATCCCGTTTTTAAGTAGAATATTTTTACTCGCAATTAAGGTTGCCGTTTCAACGCTACCATTTATAGTAATATTACCACATGCTTCTATTTTTGCCTCACCAAACACATTTCCTTGTACCAACACATCTCCATAGAATTTGATCGGTTTTGCATTAGCATCCAAATCACCTTCCACTACGTATACCTGTGATACTTTCAGTTTTGCTCCATCAAATTCAATTTTACCATCAAAATCAGAATAATAACAATTATCTGATTCATTTATGCTAAAACCTTTCCCTTTTAATGGTCTTAAATCTACTACACCTTTCGTTTTTAAAACTACCCCAGTTACCGTTATGCCATCAGAACCATTTATTACAGGATGATATTCCACTAATAAATCATTTTCCTTACATAACTCTAACTTACCCAGTGTATTGTAATCAACCGTTCCATCCTCTAAAATAATTGTGTTCGTAACGGGTTCCGTATTAAAATAATACTTGTAATATCCATTACTTCCCTGTATTGCTACTTTTCCCTTTGCAACCAAAACCTTGGAATTCAATTCTTTTTCATTAAGCATTACTGCAATTCTAGTCTTGTCTATCCCATAAATGACATTATGATGATTTAGCAATTCAACAATATCTTTCACATCATATTCTGTGATTTCACCTAACATCATTAAGTAGGCTTCAATCTTATCATCTGATACTATGACTTTAACTTTTGATTCTAATGTTCCCTCAGATTCTAATGTTTCATCGGATTTTAATATTACATTTAACTCTTCCCTTGACATAATTGTATAACCCTCCCAATAGATTGCTACATCTCATGCTATTTAGAATTACGATTCAGCTTAGGATATCATAGCAACGATTATGCACAAAAATTATACTTCCTGCATAATTTTGCACTTGAAAACTTGGGTTTCTGTGACCTGCTCTCACAAAATGATAGCTCACAGTCTCATTGACCTCGTAGTAATATTTAGAATACCAACTCATTACTCAACAGAAACAATATAGTAATAAATTGGTTGCCCTCCAAAGTGTATTTCAACATCGCAGTCCTTATAATCATTCGCAATCTCTTCCACTAACTTATTCGCAACTTCTGCCGAAATACTTTCACCATAATAAATACTAATTAATTCTGTTTCATCATCTATTAATTGTTCAATCATATCTTTGGTTACTTTATCAATTGTACTTCCAACTGTAAGGATTGAATGGTCCCCAATTCCCATAATATCATTCTCTTTAATTTCTTTACCATCGATGTTAGTATCTCTAACTGCGTAAGTCACTTGTCCGGTTTTAACTCTTGCAATTTCCCCTAGCATACTTTTTTCATTTTCAACTACTGTCTTTTCTGGTACATAATTAATTACTGCCGTAATTCCTTGTGGTACTGTTTTAGTTGGAATAACAATTATATTCTTATCCTCCACAAGTTCCTTTGCTTGATTTGCAGCAAGAATAATATTTTTATTATTCGGAAAAATAAATATATTTTCTGCATTCACTTTATCAATGGCATTAAGCATATCTTCTGTACTTGGATTCATTGTCTGACCACCTTCAATAAGATAATCAACTCCAAGTTCATTAAAAATTTCACCTATGCCTGCGCCAACTGAAATGGCTATGAAGCCTACTTCTTTCTTAGGTTCATCTTTCAGTTCCTGTGCTTGCATTTGCGCTAACTTCTCCGCGTCTTTAATTAATCTTTCATTATGTTCCTCGCGCATATTATCTATCTTCATACTCGTTAACGAGCCATATGACAAACCTCTTTGAATTGCTAGTCCAGGATCATTTGTATGTACATGAACCTTAACTATATCTTCATCAGAAACCACTACTAACGAATCACCAATTGAACCTAAAAATTCTTTAAACTCATGTTCTGTACTTTGAGTATATTCTTTCTCTACCATGATGATAAACTCAGTACAATATCCAAATTTTATATCTGATGCTTCTGTATTAGAAAATGCTCCTTTTTTTATCGAAAAGTTGTTTTCCCCTTGTATTGATAGGTCTATTTCTTTGCCAAGAAATGCATCAAATCCACCTTTTAGTACCTGCATTAGTCCCTGTCCACCTGAATCTACCACTCCTGCTTGTTTTAGTACTGGAAGCATCTCTGGTGTCTGACTAAGTACATAATCGCCATGTTCAATTACTTGTTTCATAAATTCTTCTAAATCATCAACTTCGTCAACAATTTCTGCACATCTATCTGCCATTCCTCGCGCTACAGTTAAAATGGTTCCTTCTTTAGGCTTCATAACTGCTTTGTATGCAGTCTCTACCGCTTTTCCAAATGCATTTGTCAACGTAAATTTATCTATGTCATCATATTCAGTTATAACTTTTGTAAAACCTCTAAAAAGTTGTGAAAGAATAACTCCCGAATTACCTCTGGCACCTCTTAAAGAACCCGATGAAATAGTTTTAGCTAACTCTGCCATTGTTGGATTATTTAAAGCGCTTACCTCTCTTGCTGCTGCCATAATTGTCAACGACATATTAGTACCTGTGTCACCGTCAGGAACTGGAAAAACATTCAATTCGTTAATCCATTCCTTTTTAGCCTCTATATTCTTTGCGCCTGCCAAAAACATCTTTGATAGCATTTCGGCATCTATCCTGTTAATTGTCACAATATGTTCCTCCTCAAATTAATCTATTACTCGAACACCTTCTACAAAGATGTTGATTTTATCTACTACCATTCCAGTAAATTCTTCTACTTTATACTTTACGCTACTAATAAGATTGTCTGATACCGTTGAAATACTTACTCCATATGCTACAATAACATGAAAATCCAAAATCAAATTATTATCTACTATATCTACACTTATCCCGTGTGTTAAACTTTCTTTTTTTAATAGCTTAACCAATCCATCCTTTACATTAATTGTTGCCATACCTACAATTCCAAAGCACTCAACTGCTGTTGAACCAGCATAGTTAGCAATTACTTCAGTGTCAATTAGTACTTCGCCAAAACTATTATTCATGCGTCCTTTCATTGTTAATACCTCCATATATATATTCAATTCACTTAACGAATTGTGTGCTAATTTTTGACAACTAGTTTAGTTATAATCCATATCTAAAATCGCAAAAATTTACTTTTCTTTAACATCGCCAAAATAGCAATAGGATATTACTATTATAACCTTTTTTTGTAAAAATTGAAATATATTTTTTGTTTTTCTATAAAAATAACCACTTTAATTAGATTTTTTTTTTTTTTGCTTGCAATGTCTCTCCATATCTGATAAAATAATTTTGTTATGATTTTGTATAAGGAGGTGCTAGTATGGCAAAATGTTCAGTTTGTGGAAAAGGTGCTCACTTCGGAAACAAGGTGAGTCATTCTCATAGAAGGTCAAATAAAATTTGGAAATCTAATGTTAAATCTGTTAGAGTTAATTTAAACAACGGTGCAACTAAAAAAATGTATGTTTGTACATCATGTTTAAAATCAGGCTTAGTAAAGCGTGCTTAATTTTATTTAATTTTTATAAAAAAGCTCATATAAAAGGGATTTTAATAAAACCTTTTTATATGAGCTTTTTTATTTTACAATAAAGTCCCTTGAACTCCCTATTAAAATCGAAAACCGCTTCGTGCCAAAATACATATATCATTACTGTATTTATGATTTTAGTAATCACAACAAAAGAGATTATAGCCTATCAATAGCAACGAAAATATAATTAGTACTCCTACAAAATTGCTTTTAAGAAACAGCATAATTAACATTCCTATTGCTATCCAAAATAAAATAAAACCAATTAATCTTCTCACTACTGCCTCGCTAGCATTTTGTTTATTATTATTATATGCCTAATTTTTACATAAGATTATAATTTTTATTAATTTCATCAATAATTTTTGTGGCAACCTCATCTTTTGACATAATAGGTAATTCTATGCTCTCATCCTCTGTTATTATTGTAACAATGTTTGTGTCGGTACCAAAACCTGCACCTTCATCTTTTAAGTTATTCGCAATTATCATATCAATATTCTTTTTCTTTCTTTTTGCTTTTGAATATTCTAACATGTTTTCAGTTTCCATTGAAAATCCACATACATATTGCTTACTTGTTTTATTTTTACCCAAAAATCCTAAAATATCAGTTGTTCTCATCAATTCAATTTGCATGTCACCAACGGATTTTTTAATTTTTTGTTCACTTATACTACAAGGGGTATAATCTGCAACTGCAGCACTTTTTATAATAATGTCCATATCTTTATAAATCTTTTCTACTGCTTCAAACATTTCTTTAGCACTATCCACTTCAACCACTTCCATAAAATCAGGGTGATTAATATGTGTCTTACCCGTAATCAACGTAACTTGTGCACCTCTACGCATACAGTTCTTTGCTATTGCATATCCCATTTTTCCGGTTGAATGGTTTGTAATGAATCTTACTGGATCAATTCTTTCTCTTGTTGGTCCAGCAGAAACAAGAACCTTCTTTCCTACCATGTCTTTATCGCAAGCTATTTCTTTTAAAATATTTTCTAACAGAGTATCTTCTGATGGCATTTTACCAGCTCCTGTATCTTTGCAAGCTAAATATCCACTATCTGCCTCTATTATTTCAAATCCATACGCTTTTAATTTATTTATATTATCAATTACAATTGGATTAGTATACATGTTTGTGTTCATAGCAGGTGCAACTATCTTCTTACATTTACATGCAAGAACTGTTGTCGTAAGCATATCGTCTGCAATTCCATTTGCCATTTTTCCAATTACATTTGCACTAGCCGGTGCTACTACACATAAATCTGCTTTCTTAGCAAGTGCAATATGTTCCACACTATGCTGGAAATTTCTATCAAACGTATCTAATAGGCACTTATTGCTTGTTAATGTTTCAAATGTAATGGGATTTATAAAGTTAGTTGCATTTTGAGTCATTATAACATGAACATTTGCATGTAGTTTAACAAGCATACTTGCAAGATTGGCAATCTTATATGCCGCTATACTTCCTGCTACTCCTAATATGATAGTTTTTTCTTTTAGCATTTTATATTTTCTCCTTTTCAAGCCAAACAGTAATGATTCAATACTTTCCTGCATTATCATTACAAAACATGCGTTTTGTTGCCGCTAAAATCTAATCCATATCATTTAGCTTTCCATGTTTTTCATAATTCGTATTTCTGAGTATCTTATTATTATCATCAACAATTAAAACCTTTGGTCTGTGGCACTTAGCTTCACTGATATCCATAGTAGCGTAGCACATAATGATAATATGATCACCTACTTGTACACACCTAGCTGCCGCTCCATTTAGGCATATCATACCGCTACCTCGCTCGCCCGCTATTGTATAAGTCTCAAAACGATTTCCGTTTTCGATATCAACGATCTGTACCTTTTCATATTCCAATATTCCAGCCGCTTCCAGCAGCTCTTCGTCTACAGTTATACTTCCGACATAGGCAAGCTCCGCCTGTTTTACTACAGCCCTATGTATTTTTCCTTTTAACATAGTAATATTCATTTCACGCCTCCTACTCTTCAATAATAAAATTATCAATTAACCTTGTTTTTCCAATATAAACAGCTACTGCAACTAATATATTACCTGATATTTTTTTTGTAATTTCAATGTTGTCAAAATTTACCACTTCAATATAATCAACTTTTGCTAGTGGTTCTTTTTTAATCCACTCTAGAATTATATTTTTGACTTTCTCTGCACTTTGTTCACCTTCTGCAATTATTTTTTTCCCTTGATTTAGCGCTTGATTAAGAACAACAGCGGCACTTCTTTCTTCTACAGAAAGATACGTATTTCTCGAACTCTTTGCCAGTCCATCTTTTTCTCTCACAATAGGACATCCTACTATTTCAATTCCAAAATTTAAATCCTTAACCATACGCTTAATAACAGCAAGCTGTTGTGCATCTTTCTGACCAAAATACGCTCTATCTGGAGTTACAATGTTAAACAGTTTACCTACAACGATACAAACCCCTTTAAAATGGATTGGCCTTGACTTGCCACAAAGTTCCTTTGTAAGTCCCTCCATATCAATAAATGTGCATGCATCTGGTGCATACATTTGTGATGCTTCAGGATGAAAAATCAAATCTGCTCCTGCACTTTCACACAATTTCGAATCTCGCTCTAAGTCTCTTGGGTAACTTTCTAAATCTTCTGTTGGTCCAAACTGTGTAGGATTAACAAAAATACTAACAACCACTTTATCATTTTCTTGATGTGCTCGTTCAATAAGACTTTGATGGCCTTCATGCAGATATCCCATCGTTGGGACAAAACCTATACTCTTTCCTTCCCGTTTCCAAAATTTTACTTGAATTCTAATTTCTTCAATTGTATTTACAATATTCATTTCGTTATCCTTCTTGCTATCCATATATTTTATTTGCACAATTTTCTGAATATAATTTTGTCTTTCCTCTATTAAATCAGTTTGTTTGGTCAATCGTAATACACTGCTATGCTATCTAATACAGCTTGGACAAAATAGAGTCCTCCATACTAAAACAATGTTCTTTCGCTGGAAATGTTCCTTCATTTACCTCTTTGATATAATTTTTAAATGCTTTATTCATTTCATCGCCAACATTTCCAAATTGTTTTACAAATTTAGGAGTAAAGTCCGAAAACATTCCAAGCATATCTTGATACACTAATACCTGTCCATCACAACCCGCTCCAGCCCCAATTCCAATTGTTGGTATTGAGATTTTATCTGTTATAATCTTTGCAAGTGCTTGTGGAACACATTCCAAAACGATTGCAAATACCCCGGCTTCCTCTAAAGCAATTGCATCTTCAATTAACTTTTTTGCCGCCTCTTCATTCTTGCCTTGAACCTTATAACCACCAAATGCATTTACCGATTGTGGTGTAAGCCCCAAATGCCCCATTACTGGTATACTAGCTTTTACGATTGCTTCAATCTGTTCCAGTATTTCTTTACCACCTTCCAATTTAATCGCTCCTGCTCTGCCTTCTTTCATCAAACGACCCGCATTTACAACTGCATCATAAACAGAAGTTTGATATGACATAAACGGCATATCTGTTACAACCAGGGCATTTTTACAGCCTTTCGCAACTGCCTTTGAATGATGTATCATATCCTCCATGGTAACTGAAATAGTGTCCTTATAACCTAAAATAACCATACCCAGTGAATCACCAACTAATATGGCATTCACACCTGCCTGATCCATCAACTTAGCTGTTGAATAATCATATGCAGTGAGCATGGTTATCTTATGATTTTTATTTTTAGATTCCTTTAATGTTACTGTAGTGTTTTTCATTTTCATACCTCCAAAATTTATTTGGAGTTGTATTTCAAAAGACATTTGATGATGTCACCCTATAGTAATCATAAATAATACCCTATTCAAGTCTTGTTCCTCAGATACAAGCTCTCATTATTATTCATTTACCATCATAATTAAATGACTGTTTCATCTCATCAGATGCAGTTTCTACGAATACCGCTCCTTAAACAGAATATCATATGCCACCTATAATTTCAAGTACAGTAACATTGAATTTATAACAGACGGAATATAACGTTACTGTTCACACAGTAGCTTAACACTAGCTGTTAAGCTGCTGTGTGAACAGTAATAATATAACCACCTTTTATACTTCAATCTATTCTTTTTCGCTTTCGCTCACTGTTGATTTGATTGCATCTTCAATATCTTCATCCATGTCCACATCTTCTTTTTTTGAGCCACCTGTAAATTTATTTACTAAATCAGGAATCATATCAAGTATTTTAGTAATACCATCTTGATTCTTAACATTAACAAGTTTGGTATTTCCATTTTGAATTACTAAGACTGCACTAGGTGTCATTTTACCACCCATACCACCACCGCCATTATTCCTCTTACCATCTTCTGTAAAAGCTCCACCTGCAACGCCAAATGATACATCTATGAGTGGAAGCACGATAGTGTCACCCACTTTGATTGCATCACCTACTACCGTTTTGCTCGTAATAAAACTATCCATTCCTTTAAAAAGTGATCCCATCGTTGTACTAAAGCTATTATCTACTGACATGTTTTCTCCTCCTAATTCATTATCATTTTGTAACATCTTCTAACATCTTTATCCTTATATAATTTCCATAAAATCAACACTACTGTCGCTAATCTTATGCCACCTCTCATATAAATATCACCTTCCAAAATACTATTTTCAAAATCCGGGATGAAATGAGCATTCCTCTTATAAACTGGCATTAAGATCCCTAATATTCCTAATATTTGTCCAGTCATGGCAGGATCACCCGTTCCAAATTTTAAATTAAGTTTATATTTTTTAGGTTTAAAATGTTTGAGAGCTACTATGAGTTGATCTTTAGCTACCACAAAAGCCTTTTTATTTCTTTCATCCTGCACCAATGATTTGATATCATCAAACTTATCTTTTCCATTTTTACATACAGAAATAAATCTTTTTATTAAGTTTTTGATTTTTTGGATAAAATCTTTTACTTTAGTCCTTATTACTCTTACCCATTTTTTAATATTAAACTTATGCTTCTTTTTATTTTTTTTCAAGTTTTCTTCTTGCGCAATTTTAAATGATTGTGAATCATCCTTATTTTCACCTAAATCTTGTTGCGTTTTTTCAAACTCATCTACTTCCAACTTTGACTTTGTTGCATTCTCTTTTGGTTGATTCTCTTTTGATTGATTCTCTTTTGATTGATTCTGTTCTAATACATCCAGTTGATTTGATTTTTCTTTTGCGGTTCTAGATAATTGCTTTGTTTTAATATTCTTAGATTTCTTATTTTTATTCTTTTTAAAATTAAATATACCTTTAAATCTATTAATAGACGCTTTCCATTTATCAAAAGAAACCCCCAAAATTCTAAGTTTATAACTTGCGCCCTTCGCATCATAATAGAAGCTAAAATGAACGATATGAAACAACCATGAAGCACTGGCCTTTGCATAAACGTCTGTTTTCTTTCTAGCGGATGCTTTATATCTAATTGGCACAAACAATACAAGTATTAAAAGTAAAAGCAATACAAGCAATACGGCTAATATTACTATTCCAGCTACCTTTAGTATAACCAATAATACATGCAGCATATTCCACTCCTACCGTTAGTTTGTTAAATATTGTCTAATATCAAAGCTGCCTGTCTCATTATAGAGTTCTTCGATAATCTGAGTAGTCACTTCAATCGCCTCGTCATATCCACAAGCAATTCCCACAATAAAAATATTTTCTTTTTTATAATACGGTTGCAAAAGTATGGATGAATCAAAAATATCAAGAAGGTTCTCCTTATTGGAAGATAATGTAATTAAATATACTCCTACTTGTCCAGCTCTATGTTTAACCTTCCAAACAATTTTATATCTTCTATCTCTTACTGTTTTTCCAATATACAAATTACGATACCATCTCACAATTATTCCCTCACAGCTCTTACTTCAATATTATAAAGCAACCTATACATAACATATATTACCACAATTATAATTATTTTAACAATGTTTTTTTTAATCATACTTTGTTTAACTGTAATAGTTGTTACTGTTCACTCCGTTCACAGTAACGTATGAATGGTATGTTAGTATAATATAGGCTAAATAGTATGCAAGCCTACTAATTAGCCTATACTATACTAACATTTGTAATAATAATGTTCTTGTAAAAATGCATATGCATATGCTATCATTATTAAGTGTATTTATGCAACTATTAAAAAGAACAAAGGGGGAATTAAACCATATGAATTCAAACAGTTTATCAGAAGTAACAGACAAAATAGTTGAATTATCTAAACTTTGTACTGTAACAAGTCAAATCGATCCAAACCTATATACGAAATATGAAGTAAAAAGAGGTCTGCGCGATATAAACGGCAAGGGTGTTTTAGCCGGATTAACCGATATTGCCGAAGTAAAATCCTATACCATCGAAGACCATGAACTTGTTCCATGTGATGGAAAATTATACTATAGAGGAATTGATGTAGAAAATATTGTTGATGGATTTATTGAAGATGATCGCTTTGGTTTTGAGGAAGTTACCTATCTTCTTTTATTTGGACTGTTACCTACTAAAAAACAATTGATTGAATTTACTACTCTTCTTTCAAACTATAGAACTCTTCCACCTAGCTTTGTAAGAGATATTATTATGAAGGCTCCTAGTACTGATATGATGAACGCTCTTGCTAGAAGTGTCCTTACACTATATGCTTACGATGATAATGCCGATGACACTTCTTTACCAAATGTCTTACGTCAGTGCTTACAATTAATTAGCCGATTTCCACTTTTATCGGTATATGGATACCAAGCCTATAGTCATTACCACGACGGCAATAGCTTATATATTCACTCACCACAACCGGAATTATCCACTGCCGAGAATTTATTATATGTATTACGTCCAGATAGTAAATATACTCCTCTTGAAGCTAAAATATTAGATATTGCATTAGTTCTTCATGCAGAGCACGGTGGCGGAAATAATTCCACTTTTACCACTCACGTAGTAAGTTCAACTGGTACCGATACTTATTCTGCCATTGCAGCTTCTCTGGGCTCATTAAAAGGACCTCGCCACGGCGGTGCTAATATTAAAGTAATTAAAATGTTTGAAGATATGAAAACCAAAGTGAAAGATTGGGCTGATGAAGAAGAAATTTCTAATTATTTGGCCGCTCTATTGCACAAAGAGGCCTTTGATAAATCTGGCTTAATTTATGGTATTGGACATGCCGTATACTCCTTGTCTGACCCACGTGCCAATATTTTCAAAGGATATGTTGAACGGTTGGCTAATGAAAAAGGTCAAAACGATGAATTTAAACTTTATTCTTTAGTAGAACATCTTGCACCTGATGTAATAGCAAAAGAACGCCAAATGTATAAAGGCGTAAGTGCAAATGTAGATTTTTATAGTGGATTTGTATACAGCATGTTGGATTTACCACTTGAATTATATACTCCTATCTTTGCAATTGCTAGAATTAGCGGATGGAGTGCTCATCGAATGGAAGAGTTAATTAATAATGGTAAAATTATGCGGCCTGCTTATAAAAGTATTGCTGGTCATAGACCTTATCAACCACTTATGGATCGTTAGACTAACTTTCTCATTCACATAAAAAATAGTAGCAATGCATACAAATGCATCGCTACTATTTTATTTAAACAACTAACTTACTATCATTTCTATTCATTAATAATTAAAGTTTACTACCTATATCTTCTAATATTTTTGACGTATTATGAATTTCTGTAATAGACGCTGCTATTTCTTCTAACGCAGCAGATTGACTTTGCGAAATTTCATTAAACTGAACTATTTTCCCATTAATGCTACGCGTAGTCTCTGTAACGTTATTGATAACAGTACCTATCTTCTTCATTGATTCACTTGATGAATTAGATAGATTTCTAATTTCCTGTGCTACAATATTAAACCCTCGTCCATTTTCTCCAGCTCTTGCTGCTTCGATAGCAGCGTTTAATCCCAGAAGATTTGTTTGAGATGCAATTGAATCAACCACTTTTACAACGCTCTTAATTTGTTCTACTTGTTCGTTTGTTTTGTTACTTTCATTCAACAAAGCTTCATTCATTGATGCAATTTCTTGAACTCCATCCGCAATTTGATTAATTACAATTGAAATTTCATTCAGTGCACTTACCATTTCTTTCGTGGTCTCTGTTAATGTATTCTTCTTTGTTATGCTTTTACCAAAAACAACAACACCTGCTACGCTATTACCTTCTTTTATCGGTATTGCATATGATTTAAATGGTATTCCATATACATGTGCCGGCACTTCCTTAATAACTGTTTTTCCAGTATCAAGGGCCTCTCTTATAGCACCACCAGAGGCTACCGGATCTCCCGGCTTTGTTTTCAAATCTAACTCTTTACAATAACTTGAGTATATAAATTTTTCTTTATCCGTTAATGCTAGTGAAACTTCATCCTCAAAAAGTACTTTAAAATATGGTAAAACAACTTTTAACGAATCCATTAACTCTTGTTCTATATTCCTCATATTAATTCCTCTTCCTAGCAACTTATTAGCACATAATTACCTTTCTACTTTTCTTCTTACTGTTCTATATGTTACTTTAGTGTAACTATGAAGCAACTGAATAATTGCACTTTAATAATATTTATAATCCTAAAATGACAAATAAGTTTTGGTTGCTCTAGCAGAAATAAAAGCAAACCAAATTACCATAACAAAAAACAGACCAAATGCTATCCCCTGTATCATACCCAATGATGTAAAATACGTGCTATAAACTCCAATCCCACCATAAACAATAGTACATATAGCAAAAGCAATTACCTTCATATACATATACTTAATGTATCCCGATACATCCTTGCTTCTCTCCAAATCGATATTTTTACTAACCAACCAGCCAACTTTCAATTCGCCTTTTGTTTTCATTAAATATGCAGAATATAACATATAAACTCCACAGGCCAAAATTATTCCATCAATCCATCCGCCAAATCCCATTATTTTCCTCCTATACGATATTTAACTATATAAATGAATTATACCTATTTTTATAAATATTTACAATAGAATAGTAATAATTTTTAACTTCTTAACAATTTTTTTATTATTTTTGATTTATTTAATACTTTTATTAAGCAATTACATTGAAACATTTTTATTTTTGATGTAAAATAAAAATGAAATATAATTTGAATTAGGAGGAATTGATATGAATTTAAGAGGTTTAAATGTATTAATATGTGATGATTCCATCTTATTCAGGAAACAAATGAAAGATTTTTTTATTGCAAAAAAATGTACTTCAATCATAGAAGTATCAAATGGACAAGAAGCAATTGATGCATATAAAGAGCATCAACCTGACCTTGTTTTTCTTGACATTATTATGCCCCTAAAAACAGGGATTGAAGCTATAAATGAAATTATGCAATATGATCCTAACGCCTATGTAGTTATGTTTTCTTCCGTTGGTACTCAGGATTATCTTAAAGATGCAATTTTTGCTGGAGCTCATGATTTTCTTCAAAAGCCTTTTGATTCATTGATTGTAGATGCTATCATTGAAAAATATTTTTCTTATAAAGGAGGCAATTAATGTATACGCAGTTTTTTGGTAATTATTTGCTTAACAAGCAACTTATTTCGCAAGAACAATTAATGGATGCGATCCAAGATAAGAAAAGTATTCATGTTAAATTAGGTGTCCTTGCAATTCATAGTGGCTTAATGACCTCTAAAGAAGTCAATCTTATTCACGAAAGACAAATGGATGTTGATAAACTTTTCGGTGAACTAGCGATAGAGGCGGGATTCTTAACCAAATTTCAGTTAGATATGCTTTTAGGTACACAAACACCTGATTATCTTTTGCTTAGTCAAGCTCTCG
Organism: Lachnotalea sp.; assembly: GCA_041821265.1. GTDB lineage: Bacteria > Bacillota > Clostridia > Lachnospirales > Lachnospiraceae > Lachnotalea. The sequence continues at coordinate 58,511 of JBGUEQ010000004.1, forward strand.
TAGATAAGGGATATTTATCCATTGATGCATTCCAATCTTCCATGATAGAGTATCAATCTCATTATGAACTAACTGCATTAGATTTTGCCAATGCGCAAAGCGCTACTGTCAAGACACTCATACGAGATTTTTTTGAATTTGATAATATTCCTGTTGATCTAACAGAAATGTTATATGGTTACATAACCTTATTATTTAATAACATTATTCGTTTTGTTGGTGACGACTTTACTCCCTATCCAGTAGTAAAAATAGGAGCCTATCCGATTACCTGGTGTGTTTCCCAAAAAATCAAAGGTGATTTTTCATTACATACTGCAATGGATATGGATGAAACTACACTAATATCCTTTGCTTCAAGATATGTAGGTGAAAATTACACCATTAATAATGAATATGTTAAATCCTCGATGGAGGATTTTATCAATTTACATAATGGGTTATTTGCCGTTAATCTTTCTAATTCAAGTTCTAAAAAACTCAGCTTAGAACCTCCCCGTACTGAAAATGATGTATTATTTGTACCAGAAGCACCTATTTTTTATATTCCGATACAGTTTTCTTTTGGCAGGGTCAATTTTATGTTTGTTATATAATAAAACAATTAAGTTATCTAGGTTTGAATATTAATAACTCTATATTATTACTTTAAATCCTATTATAACGAAAGAAAAGAAAGCTCAAAATCTAGAGCTTTCTTTTTTTCATTATAACTAAATATTTTAATCTAAATATTTAAAAAAATTTTTACTATTGTTTGCATTTCATCAACTTCACAAACCTTATCATGAAGTACTTTCGCGCTTCTAATATCTTCTATTGCTTGCGGTATTTCTACCCCTGATATCTTATTAAGTTCATCCACAAGTTCGAACTCAGACATTAAATCATATTTTTTATCAATAGCACACATAACACTTCGTGTAAACTTATATGGACTTGCGGTTGATGCTATAATTGACTTTGTTTTATCCTTTGTGTCAGTTTTGTACTTCTTGTATGTACAAGCTGCTACAGCAGTATGCGTGTCAATAATATAGTTTGTATCTTCATAAAGTTGCTTAATTGTATGATCTGTTTCTTCTTCACTGGAATAACCACCATAAAAACCAACAAGCTGAGCCTTCATATCTTCTGTAATATCATACTTACCTTCACTTGCTAAAGAAGACATTAATTCAAAATTCTTCTCAGCATTAGCACCTGCTATTTTGTATATTAATCTTTCAAGATTACTTGAAATTAAAATATCCATAGACGGTGAAGATGTTAATATAAATTCTCTATTACGATTATATTCACCAGTTGCAAAAAAATCATAAAGTACTTTGTTATCATTCGATGCACAAATTAATTTATCAATTGGTAATCCCATACTTTTAGCATAATAAGCTGCTAAAATATTACCAAAATTACCCGTTGGAACAACAACATTAATTTTCTCTTCTTCACAAAGTTCTTCATTTGCTACTAGTTTTGCATATGCGTACACATAATATACGACCTGTGGCACTAATCTGCCAATGTTAATTGAATTAGCGGATGAAAATTGGTAACCAGCTTTGTTTAGTTCTTTTTGTAGTTCTTTATCATTGAACATAGCTTTGACACCAGTCTGAGCATCATCAAAATTTCCGTTAATTCCAACCACAAATGTATTGTCACCACGTTGAGTGACCATTTGTTTTTCCTGAATTGGGCTTACGCCATCCTTAGGATAAAATACAATAATCTTAGTACCTGGTACATCCGCAAACCCTGCTAAAGCAGCTTTGCCTGTGTCACCTGATGTAGCTGTTAATATTACTATTTCATTCTTAACATTATTCTTCTTTGCAGAAGTTGTAAGTAAATGAGGTAGGATTGATAACGCCATATCTTTAAACGCAATAGTAGCCCCATGGAATAACTCCAAATAATACGCTCCGTCAGCCTTTACAATAGGTGCAATCTCTTCCGTATCAAACTTAGCATCATATGCCGCATTAATACATGATTTTAATTCGTCCTCTGTAAAGTCTGTAAAAAATAATTTCATAACTTCATAAGCAATTTCTTGATAAGTCATTTTCACTAATTTACTGATGCTTATATCCAGCTTAGGTATACTAGTCGGTACAAATAAACCTCCATCAGTTGCTAGACCTTTTAGTATTGCCTTTGATGCTGTTACTGTTTCATTTTCACTTCTTGTACTTTTATAAAGTAAATCCATATTATCATTCCTTTTCTATAATCTTCTACATATAGGTATAAAATTGTCCACTGCAAAAAATTATAACATACCTTGTTTTACTCTACAAGTTAATTTTAATTATAATATCTTAATTTACTACTTTAATGTGTAAAATTCATGACCTCCGTATACAAAAAGCCATTTTAGGTTCTTATCAAACCAACTCATATTTGTTGGATCTGCCTTATCTCTGGCAGAGAAAAACAATGCGCCTTGGGAGTAATCTTCTCCCGCTAATATACAGTTTACAGCTTCTACTGTTTCATCCGTAATGGTGACACTTTCGTATCTTCCATCTGCCGTTGGTGAAAACTGTACATGCCCCTCCACTCTTTGAAATACTACCTCTTCAACCGTGTTAGGAAAATCGCTATGCCTCACTCTGTTCATGATTACATTCCCAACTAATATTTTTCCTTTTAGATCTTCTCCGGTAGCTTCCGCCTCAACTATTCTTAATAACGCATCATAGTCGGTGATGGATAGCTCAATTATGGGCACTGTTTCACTCGTGTCTTCTTCCACATCTTCTTCATAGGACATAACTGGATAAGTTATATTCTGATTCTTCGAAAATTCATCTGAATCACCTACAAATGCTAACACAACTTCAATTCCGGCTTGTATTTTTGCTTCGGTGTCTGTCTCGTCCTCGTCAGAATTTTCCTCTGATGTCAATGCATTTCTTAAAGTCGTAGTATTGTTTTTACCACCACCACCAAAGCAAGTAGAATTAAATGCTACTACCGCAATTGCCACAGTTCCCACCATTACAACCGCACAGCTTCTATAATTTTTCTTAGTAACCTTAGTAAGCATTTCATACACTCCTCGAAGAAATGAACGTATTCCTAGCATACATACTCCTCTTTTCATAATTTTTTGATTTCAATGTCCGAACATGATTAGCATTATATAAAAAACACCTTTTAGTGTCAATAACAAATAATCATATTTGGCACTTATGCAACTTAACTATAAATAAATTTCAAAAGTTTAGTAATATTAGATAAATTTTAGTATCATTTATTGTAAATATTTCCCATGTTTTAACTGTAATATATTAAACCATATGTAAAAAGTTATTAACTATTTTTTACATATATTTTAACATTTATACTTAAACTCTCAAAAATAGCTTCCCAAAAAAAAAAAAAATCCATTTTTAAATATGTCTTGTCCCAATTTAAAAACAAATATGATATAATTATATTAACTAAGAAACTACTAAAAGTTACTAAATAACACTATTATATTTATTTTTGGAGGTTTTATGGCAACATTACAAGGTGTTTATATATCATATAAGAAAGACGGAACCAAATATTTTCGTTCCTCTGTTACATATAAATCGAAACACATTAGTCTTGGTAGTTATCATGAGGAAATACTGGCTCATAAAGCCTATTTAGAAGCACTTGAATTACTTTCTAATATTTCTCTTACAATTATTGCCTATTCTTCCAATAAAAATACGCTTACTTTTGATAAATGGGTTTGTCTTGTTAATTTTAGGGATAATAATATTTATATGAAAACTCCTATTTTCTTAAGAAAAAACTATTTTTCTTATTATTTATCTCCTTTTACTGAATTAAAATTTGATATCGACGATTTATTCTATTATTCAAGCCACAAGATTATGAAACGACAAGGTCATCTTTTTGTTGCTGATTATGGGATGCAAGTAAATATTTTATCTAGATATGGTATTAAGAATTATGCCATACCAGGAAAAGACTATTTATTTGCAAATAATGATTCCACTGATTATCGATATCAAAATATTATTATAGTAAATAAATATTGCGGTGTGGAAAAAATCGAACATGGAAATTCTATCGTTTTTCAAACAAAAATACACGTCAATGGAAATTTTATTGTTGGAACTTATGAATCAGAAATAATGGCGGCAATTGCATATAATAAAGCAGTAGATATAATAAAAAAAGCTGGCTTGGATAAAAACTACCAAACCAACTTTGTTTTAGAAATTACATCTAAAAAATATGCTGAAATTTATAATATGATTAAAATTTCGAAGAAAATATCAAATTGGAAATTGTTGTAATTTTGTATACAACTTTTCCCTTCTATCTGTCTTTAATCTGAATTTTTCACGATATTGAGATACAATTCTTATATCTATCTCTGCACTCACAATCCCTTCTCCGTCTATATTATCTGATATAATTTCTCCATAAGGATTAATGATCATTGAGTCACCGCTGTAATTTATTTTGTTAGCAAAACCCACTCGATTCACACCCGCAATATAACACTGGTTTTCAATTGCTCTTGCCTGAAGTAATGTAATCCAATGATCTCGTCTTTGAATTGGCCAATTTGCAGCAATTGTAATTAATTGAGCTTTGGCAGAAGCAATTTGAAATATCTCTGGAAATCTTAAATCATAGCAAATAAAAGGAGTTGTCTTAACTTCGTTTATATCGCAATATTCGACTTTGTCGCCACCTGCATAATATATACTCTCTTCTCCATACGAAAAAGGATGTATTTTCGTATAATTCGCGATGATAGTTCCTTGGTTATTTATAATAGCATATTTATTAAACGCTTTATCGATGCCGTTCTCTGCATATCCAATACCTAAAAATAAATCATATTTTAAACACAATGCCTTTATTTGTTTAATTGTATCAATTACATCTTCTTTTTCTCCAATTTTCTGTGTATTCATAGAAAATCCTGACAAACTCATTTCCGGAAATAATAAACAATCTATTTTCATATCAACTGCATTTTGAATTAATTTTTCTACTTTTATAATATTTTCAGACTTATTCTCCCAAACGATATCCATTTGTGCTAATCCTAGCTTCAATTTCTCACCACATTTCTATTCAAATCGAATACTCATAATTCGCTTTGCTCCTTAAGAAGTTATATTGCTCTTGTATATCTTTTAAGCCACTCAACTTCCTCCTTATTCATATAAGGTGATAGTATACTAAAAACTTCTCTATGATAATCATTTAGCATCTTTTTTTCTTTCACATTCATTAGTTCTGGATTAATTGCATCTAAATCAATTGGTGCAAATGTTATATTCTCAAAATACATAAATTGACCATGCTCATTTTTATTGCCTTTTCTACATAATAACTCATTTTCTATCCGTATTCCATGACTTCCTTCTATATATATGCCCGGCTCATCTGTCGTAATCATTCCTTCTTCTAAAATACAGTTCATCTCATTATTTTTAAGTAATTTTGGTCTTATTCCATTTGGTCCCTCATGAACATTTAATATGTGCCCTACTCCGTGCCCAGTTCCACATTTATAATCAATATCTAATTCCCATATTGGTCCTCTTGCAAGTATATCAAGATTAATACCTCTAATTCCATAAAGGAATTTCGCATTCATTAAATGCAACATTCCTCTAGTTACTGCCGTAAAATGTTCTTTCTGCGCCTCATCAATAGTTCCAAGACTCATGGTTCTTGTAATGTCTGTTGTACCTTCGAAATACTGTCCACCGGAATCTACTAACAAAAGACCGCTTGCTTCTAATTTTGCATTGTTGTTCTTATTTGCACAATAATGCATCATTGCTGCATTCTCTTTATATGCACAAATTGTTTCAAAACTAAGTTCAATAAAACCTTCTTGCGAAGCTCTTTGGTTATATAAATAATCGCTTGCACTTATTTCTGTCATTTCTTTTTCATTAACATTTTCTTTCAGCCAATACATGAATTTAGTAAAAGCTACACCATCTCTTATATGTGCTTTTTTAGTATTTTCAATTTCAATAGGATTTTTTACTGCTTTCAAAACCGTTGTTGGATTTAAACAATTAACAATATTACCTTTTAATAAACTGCTTATTGTGTAATTCACTTTGCTCTTATCCAAAAGAACTTTACTCTGATTGGATATTTGCTTTGTATATTCATAAACCTCATCGTATTCTTTTACTATTATATTATTATTGTGAAAATAACTAATTAAATTACAATCTAACACTTTGTGGTTTAAGAAAATAATTGCTTCGTTGCTAGTTATAATTGCATACGATAATATTACTGGATTACTCTCAACATCATTTCCTCTTATATTAAATAACCAAGCGATATCATCTAAACTCGTTATTATATGTAAATCTACATTTTCCTTATCAAGCAATTGCCTTACTTGTTTTATCTTTTCACTTGTTGACATTCCACTAAATTTTTCTTCAATAAGATATGCTTTCTCGTGGGATAGCTCTGGTCTATCACTCCAAATTTGATTTATTAAATCTTCATCATATTTAATATATGCTTTCTTTTTAGCAATACATTTCTCTATCTCTTCGCCTTTTTCACAAGATATCACACGCCCATCAAAACCTAACGTTTCTCCTGCTGAAATAGTACCTTCAATATAATCAATAACTGAAGGTACGTTTTCCTCCCCCATTTTATATAAAGTTATGGTCGAATCCATTAGTTGTTTTTCTGCTTGTATATAATATCTTCCATCCGTCCACAAACCAGCATGATTGTGGGTCACTACTACGGTTCCTGCTGACCCACTAAATCCCGATATAAAATGTCTACATTTAAAATAATCTCCAACATATTCCGAGCCATGAAAATCGGCGGTTGGAATCATAATAATATCAATATTTTTTTCTTTCATTAATTTTCTTAATGCTTCTAATCTGTTCTTTATCATAATTTTCCTCCAAAATAAATCTAGCTTATAGATAATTTTATATATTTATAATTATCTGCATAATATTATACCATATTTTATGATGTAAAGTACCAAATCAGAATAATATTCTTTATCATTAGTCATTCTTCGCTTCTATTCTTCTATCGTTGTAACCTTACTAGCTCTTGCTTCAATTTCTCTTTGTGCAACCTCTGCTGGTGCTTGCTCGTAACGTTGAAACTGATAGGAATAATCACCTCTTCCTCCTGTCATTGATCGAAGTTGTGTTGAATACCCAAACAATTCCGTCATAGGAATATCTGCCTCGATAATCTGCCTTCCTCCCTCAACTGGTATCATTCCATTTACTCTTCCTCTACGCTTATTTAAATCTCCCATGATATCTCCTGTATATTGCTCTGGTACATTAACCTTCAAAGCTACAATAGGCTCTAATAAGATTGGTGAAGCCTCCATAAATCCTTTTTTGAATGCCATCATCGCGGCAGTCTTAAATGCCAATTCAGACGAATCTACTGGATGATATGACCCATCAATCAAAGTAGCTTTCACACCAACAACTGGATACGCAGCAAGAGGACCCTTTATCAAACTTTCTTGAATTCCCTTTTCAATTGCTGGGAAAAAATTTCTAGGCACAGAACCGCCAAATATTTTTTCCTCAAATAGATATGGTTTTTCTAAATCTCCCAAAGGCTCAAATATCATCTTTACATCACCATATTGTCCATGACCTCCTGATTGCTTCTTATATTTACCTTGTACTTGGGTACTCTTACATATCGTTTCTTTAAAGGCAACTTTTGGCTTTGATAAATCTATTTCCACCTTATATTTGGATAAGATTTTGCTTATTATCACTTCTAAATGTTGTTCTCCCATGCCATAAAGTAATGCTTGACGGTTTTGCGTATCATTAACTACTTTAACCGTTTGATCTTCATCCATTATTTTAGCAAGTGCCTGCGAAACTTTGTCATCCTCGCCTTTGTTCTTAGCACTATATCTCATATATGTGTATGGAACTGGAAGTTTGACTTTTTCAAATATAACTGGATCGTTTTTGATAGACAATGTATCACCTGTTTTAGCCTTTGACAACTTTGCAATAGCACCAATATCTCCTGCATATAATTCTTTTACCTCAATTGATGTTTTTCCTTGCAAAAGATAAAGTTTAGAAAGCTTTTCTTCAATATCTTTTTCTGCATTGTAAATAACTGAATCGGATTTAAGGATTCCTGAACAAACTTTTATCAGTGAGTATTTACCAATAAAAGGATCCGCAATTGTTTTAAAGACATAAGCAGTTAATGCATTGTTTTCATCATAGTTAGCTTCGAATAATTCATCAGTTTTTGTATTAGTTCCAATTTTTTCTAATTTATCTGGGCTTGGAAAATATTTAACTATATCATTTAGCAAATTATATACACCATGAATTTCAGAATTTGAACCCATTGTTACAGGAATTATTGTTCCATCTATAACATTATTCCTAAGTGCCTCTCTTATTTCATCATCACTAAAGGTCTCACCATTAAAATAGCGCTCCATATACTCATCGCTTGTTTCTGCTACTGCATCCAATAACTTTTCTCTATAATTTTCAAAATAACTAAGAAGATGATTTGGAATTTCACAATCATCTTTCTCAACTAAACCTTTAAACTTTCTTCCACCTTTTTTAACAATGTTAACATAGCCTACTAATTTCTCATTTTCTCTAATTGGCATAAAAAACGGTGCTATTCGTTTACCATACATATCCGTCAAATCATCTACTACCTGCCGAAAGCTTGCATTATCATCATCCATATTAGCGACAAAAAACATTCTAGGTAACTTATATTTTTCACAAAGCTCCCATGCTTTTTGGGTCCCAACTTCTACCCCTTCCTTGCCGGAAACCACTATAATTGCCGCATCAGCCGCACTAGCCGCTTCTTCTACTTCACCAATAAAATCAAAATACCCTGGAGTATCCATTATATTAATTTTATAATCCTTCCAAGGAAGTGGTACAAGGGATGTATGAATGGAAAATTCTCTTTTCACCTCTTCCTTATCAAAGTCACTTAATGTATTTCCATCCCTAATATTACCGATTCGATTAGTAAGTCCTGATAAATGTGCCATGGCTTCGACAAGTGATGTCTTACCACAACCACCATGCCCTAAAAGAACTACGTTACGAATTTGTTTTGTCTTATAAATGTTCATAAAAATTCCTCCTATTCATACTCAAAGTACTGCTTTATGCATTTACTGCATAATAGGTTGAAAGTTACTAACAAATTAAACTATTTTATTGCTATAGGCAAATTCTTTATCTATATTTTACTAAATTTCTATATAATTTACAAGTTTATTGTATTAATTGCATATAAAAAATATATTGCAGTTTTATATTTTATTTATACATTTTAAATAGTTTGTATAACTTTATTTTATCTATATATATTACTTTTGCAAATACGGCAAAAACTCATTTATGCTTTAAAGCGTTAAACTTTAAAGCAATAGAGTATTGACATATTCGTAATGCTGTTATAAACTAGTAATTACTATACAAACAGTTTTTCAGGTGCCTAGGAATATACTGCCTGGTGACTTTTCTGTTAATAACTATAAGGAATGAGGATTTTAAAATGATAATTGTAATGAAACCAAATGCACCACAAAGCTCAATCGATAATGTTGTAACTATTATTCAAGCAAAGGGTCTTGATACTCATATTTCAACTGGTAAAGAAGTAACTATTATTGGCGTTGTTGGTGATAAAACTAAATTGCAAACAGACAATCTTGAAATTGCTGTTGATGTGGATAAAATAGTTCCTGTTACGGAAAGCTATAAATTAACGAACAAGAAATTTCATCCAGAACCTTCCATTATTAAAGTTGGTAACACGCAAATTGGTGGTAACACACTTACTATAATGGCTGGACCTTGTGCCGTTGAAACGGAAGAACAGCTGTTATCAATTGCTCACGCCGTAAAAGCTTCTGGCGCCAATTTTGTTAGAGGGGGCGCATACAAACCAAGAACTTCCCCATATTCCTTTCAAGGACTTGAAGAAGATGGTCTTCGTTTCATGAAAAGAGCTAGTAACGAAACTGGACTTGCCACAATTTGTGAAGTGACCAGTCTCGAAGCCATTAATGCTGCTGTTAAATACGTTGATATGATTCAAATTGGCGCACGTAATATGCAGAATTTCTACCTATTAAAAGAAGCTGGTAAATCTGGTCTTCCAGTATTATTAAAACGAGGATTAGCCGCTACTATTGACGAATGGTTAAATGCTGCTGAATATATTATTGCAGAAGGAAATCCAAATGTAGTATTATGTGAGCGAGGCATCCGTACCTTTGAAACTACAACTCGAAACACCTTAGATCTTAGTGCTGTTCCAGTCGTGAAAGAAAAGACTCATTTACCAATTATTGTAGATCCAAGTCATGCTACTGGTGTTCGCGCCTATGTAAAACCTCTTGCAAAAGCCGCTATTGCTGCCGGTGCAGATGGATTAATGATCGAAGTGCATAATGACCCTGCTAAAGCACTGTCTGATGGTCCACAATCGCTTACATTTGAGCAGTTTGAGGCACTTGCTAACGAAATACGTCCATATGCAACTCTTTCAGGGAGGACTTTTTAATGAATGCTTCACAGGTTGGCTTTATTGGCCTTGGTCTAATTGGAGGTTCGATTGCCAAAGCAATTAAGTCCAAGTACAAAACAATTCACATAACAGCCTATGATATAAATTCCAATGCGCTATTGCTTGCACAAAAGGAAGGTATCGTCGACACAGTTGCTTTAGCTGTTGATGATACCTTTGAGAATTGTGATTTAATATTTTTATGCGCTCCTGTTTCTTATAACATAACTTACCTAACTTCGCTCAAGGAAATTATTAAATCTGACTGCATTTTAACGGATGTAGGCAGTGTTAAGACTAGTATCCACGAGAATATAATTAAACTTAACTTGGAAGAAAATTTTATTGGTGGACATCCTATGTCTGGCTCTGAGAAGATAGGCTATGAACATGCAGTTTCACACCTTATTGAGAATGCCTACTACATCTTGACTCCTTCTTCCAACGTAAACGAAGAAAAAATTAATTTCTATAGCACTTTTGTTAAAAAACTAGGTTCTATTCCACTTGTTATGGACTACAAAGAACACGATTATATTACAGGGGTTATCAGTCATCTTCCTCATATTATCGCTGCAAGCCTTGTCAATTTAGCAAAAAATAAAGATTCAAAAGATCATATTATGAAAAATATTGCCGCCGGCGGATTTAAAGATATTACAAGAATTGCATCTTCTTCTCCAACCATGTGGCAACAAATTTGTTTGGAAAATAAAGATAATATTGCATCACTGCTAAGCGACTACATTAATGAATTAGTGCAAATAAAACAGTTAATTGAAGCTTCTTCTAGTGGTGATTTATATGAAATGTTCGATAGTGCCTCTGAGTATCGAAATTCAATTTCTAATGCATCTCTTGGACCAATTAAGGGGATTTATGAATTATACTGTGATATAATAGATGAAACAGGTGGAATAGCTACAATTGCAACCATACTTGCAAACAATTTAATTAGTATTAAAAATATTGGCATTATTCATAACCGAGAATTCATTGATGGTGTACTTCGTATCGAATTTTATGACGAGGATTCTGCTAAACGTGCATTACTCCTATTAACAAAATACAGTTACACGGTTCATGAACGATAAATATTTCTGTTTATGAGGGCATTATTTTTAACGCAGGACGATAAGTATAATCTTAATTTCACTTGTTTTACATTTATCTTTTATAATAGGAAGGAACTCGATACAAATGAATTTAACAAAAGTTTCGAAATTAAATGGAGAAGTTACTGTTCCAGGTGACAAATCAATATCGCATAGAACTATTATGCTAGGTGCACTAGCGAAAGGAACTACAGTAGTTTCAAATTTTTTACAAGGCGCTGATTGCCTCTCTACGATTGATTGCTTTAGCAAGATGGGCATTGATATTGTTAACACACACAATACGGTTCAAATTAAAGGAAATGGCTTACACGGACTTAAGAAGCCTTCTCAAATTCTTGATGTTGGAAACAGTGGAACTACCACGCGAATTATGTCTGGTATATTAGCAGCGCAATTTTTCGAGACTAGCTTAACAGGTGATGCATCCATTCAAAAACGTCCGATGGGAAGAATTATAGACCCTTTATCACAGATGGGTGCCTCTATTACAAGCATTCATAACAATGGTTGTGCTCCCCTTCTCATACAGGGTTCTCCTTTAAAAGGAATTCATTATATATCTAAAATAGCATCTGCTCAAGTTAAGTCTGCTATCCTTCTTGCTGGTCTTTTCGCTGAAGGTGAAACAAGTGTTACAGAACCATACATTTCAAGAAATCATACCGAAATAATGCTAGAGTATTTCGGTGGTAATATAACAACTACTGATACCACAGCTACTGTAACGCCCAATCCTACACTCATTGGACAGGAGGTTATAATACCAGGAGATATTTCCTCCGCTGCTTATTTTATAGTAGCTGGGCTTATTATGCCTAACTCTGAAATATTAATCAAGAATGTTGGCATCAACCATACTAGAGATGGAATCATTAAAGTTTGCGAACAAATGGGTGGTAATATTACCCTTTTAAATATCAATAATGCAAATGGAGAAAAAACTGCTAATATTTTAGTAAAATCGAGTTCACTACACGGTATAGAAATAGGTGGCAGTATCATATCAACATTAATTGATGAACTTCCTATCATTGCAGTCCTTGCATGTTTTGCAAACGGTAAAACCATTATTAAAGATGCTGCGGAATTAAAGGTAAAAGAATCAAATAGAATTGATGTTTGTGTAGATAGTTTATCCTCTATGAATGCTGATATAATAGCAACTGAGGATGGAATGATAATAACTGGCGGTAATTGCCTTCATGGAGCAACCATAGACAGCAAGATGGATCACCGCATTGCCATGTCATTTGCCATCGCCGCATTAATGGCAGAAGGTACTACTACCATTAACGGTAGTGAATGTGTTAATATTTCATATCCATCATTTTATGATGATCTGACAAGTCTTCAATAGATTTTTTAGCTATAAAATAAGCGATTGCACTATGTTTTCATTAGTGCAATCGCTTATTTTACATATCTTTATAAATTTTAAAACTCATATTCCTCATCAAACACTTGTCAAATTTTCCTCAACACATTGGTAAACATCAATACGGAACTTCTCGTTTTCTGATAAACCGATAAATTCCCCTCCATAATATACCATTTTCTTCTCTGGTTGATCTGTTTTTCTAACAATTTTAAGAACTACTTGTATTTTCTCCTTCGTCCAGATTGTTATTTCAGAATCAAAAAAATGACCTAGTTGTAAATCCTCACATGAATAAAATCCAATCCCTTCCCTTGATAAATCATGCACATCTACAATAAATTTCTTTTTATCTGGATTATCGCATTGCCTCAACTGAATAATTAACTCAAGGTCACTTCTTTTATATTTTCTTTTTTCAATCATTCACTCATCCCCCATATTAAATTATCTTATAAACATTGCATCTCCAAAGCTGAAAAAACGATATCTTTCTTTCACCGCAATTTCATATGCATTTAAAATATTTTCTTTACCAGCTAATGCAGAAACAAGCATTAATAAAGTGGATTCTGGTAAATGAAAATTAGTAATTAATCCATCAATTACTTTAAATGTATATCCTGGATAAATAAATATTTCAGTCCAACCTGAAGTTGACTTTACAAATCCATTCTCATCAGCAGCAGATTCCAAGGTTCTACAACTTGTAGTTCCTACCGAAATAACTCTATTTCCCCTCTTCTTTGTATTATTTATCTTTAATGCTTCAGCTTCTTCTATACAGAAAAATTCCGAATGCATATGATGCTCTAAAATATTTTCAACCTTAACCGGTCTGAAGGTTCCAAGTCCCACATGAAGTGTCACTCTTGCAATTTCTACGCCTTTAGCTTCAATTTGATCTAGTAATTCATTCGTAAAATGTAGTCCAGCTGTTGGTGCTGCTGCCGACCCTTCATGTTTGGCATATACCGTTTGATATCTATTCTTATCTTTAAGTTCGTGGGTAATGTATGGTGGTAGCGGCATCTGACCCAATTGGTCCAAAATCTCTTCAAATATACCTTCATATTCAAATTTGATTACACGATTCCCTTCTTCAACAACATCAACCACTTCTCCAACCAGCAAGCCATCACCAAAGATAATGCTGGTTCCAATTTTAGCTTTTTTACCTGGCTTTACCAATGTTTCCCAACAATTATCTTCTCTTCTCTTTAACAACAATACTTCTATTTTACCTACGTTGCCATCTCTGTTTCCAATCAACCTTGCAGGAATAACTTTTGTATCATTAATTACAATACAATCTCCTGGATTTAAATAATTTATAATTTCTTTAAATATATGATGTTCTATATCCCCTGTTTCTTTATTCAAAACAAGGAGTCTTGAACTTGATCTATCCTCAATGGGATCTTGTGCTATCAGCTCATGAGGTAAATCAAAGTTAAAATCTTCTAATTTCATTATATCTCCTACCACGTAACTAATTACTTAACTATTCTTTGTTTAAGGCAAATTACACGATTCTTACCTAACATATTTTCTTATAATTCACTCTATAGTTTGTACATTAAAAACTACATTAAGTAATATTACCGTATTTTTCTTATAATAACAACCAATATGATACATATAGCAAAAATTTTATAATATTTATATTTTTTTTATAATTGTTCTACATAATACACTTCATGCAACTCTTGTTTATACAATTTCTATACAACAAAGTGTCTGCTTGCAGACACTTTCGCTATTAAGCATAGTTGTTTATACATTATGATATAGGGCATAAAAGGTATTTTTTCCCTAATACCAGCTGATTGTTACGCACTTTGTGCTCCCACAATCCTAAAAACATGAGAAATCCGCCCTGTTCGGGCTACTTTCTCATGTTTCAGGGTCCCAAGTCATATTTTTCATGCATGCATAAAAAACATGACCTTTTGACCCTGGTATCATTTTATTGTCTTAATTCAATTTCTAAATTAGCAAGCTCTTTTAATATCTTATTCATTGAAGCATTTACATCAGCATCTTCTAATGTTTTATCTTTTGCTCTAAAAGTTATAGAATAAGCTACTGATTTATAACCCTCTTTAATCTGTGACCCTTCATATATATCGAATAATTTATAACTCTCTAATATTTTTCCACCTTTGGCTTCAATAATGCTTTCCACTTGACCTACTAGAATTTCTTTCTTCATAACCATGCTAATATCTCTGGTTACAGATGGATATTTGGCTATTCCCTCATATTTACGGTCAAAGGTAGCAGCCTCTACAATAACTGGCATATCAATCACTGCTATTGTTATACTATCTTTAATATTATAATTATCTCCAACTTCTGGATGAACTTCACCAAGATAACCGATTACTACATCTCCATATATAATATCTGCCTGTCTTCCCGGATGTAAAAATGTTTTTTTATTGGTAGGATCATATTTTGCTTTTTGTTTCATTCCTACTTTTTCTAAAAATTCTTCTACTACACCCTTCATTGTAAAGAAATCACCTTCACCATACATTCCTAGAGTAAACTGCATTCTTTCTTCCGGAATTTCTGTTACAGGTAACTGTTTCGGTAAATAAATATTACCAAGCTCATATAAGCGAACATCTTTATTTCGTCTGTTATAGTTGGTTGATAATGAAGTTAACATACCATTCAAAGAAACTGTTCTCATGATACTAAAGTCTTCTCCAAGAGGATTAGAAATCACTACCGCTTTTCTCATCTCTGAATCAGCAGGTAATAATAATTTTTCAAATACCTTTGGACTTTCAAAAGCATATGTCATACTCTGACTAAAACCACAATATTCCGCAATATTTCTAGCAACTTCTTCAATTCGTAATTTGAATGGAAGTTTTCCCGTTGTTGCTTCGCCTGTTGGAAGCGTAGTTGGAATATTATCATATCCAAAAAATCTTGCAACTTCTTCTGCTAAATCTGCTGTGCAACTGATATCTTGTCTCCATGAAGGAATGATAACTTCTTTTGTACTTTCTTCATAGCCCAAATCAATATTTCCAAAATATCCAATCATAGTAGCTTCATCAATTTCAGTACCTAATAATTGATTTATTCTATCTGCATTTAATACTACACGATTACCTTCGTGTTTATTTTCATAAATATCAACGGTTCCTCCGACTACTTCACCAGCACCTAATTCAACCACCAACTGACAAGCTCTATCAATTGCTAGTTTTGCTGTATTAGGGTCAAGGCCTTTTTCAAACTTAGTAGAAGCCTCCGTTCTAAGTCCAACCTTTTTACCTGATTTTCTAATATTGGTTCCATCAAAACATGCTGCTTCAAATAGCATAGTTGATACATTATCCGTAATCATTGAGTTTTCTCCACCCATGATACCTGCAATACCAACCGCCTTCGTCCCATCACAAATCATTAAAATGGTATCATCGATTGATCTCTCTTGTCCATCTAATGTTGTGAATTTTTCATCCTTTTCACCACAGCGTACAATAATTTCTTTTCCATCAATTGTATCTAGATCATAAGCATGCATTGGCTGACCGAATTCTTCCATTACATAATTCGTGATATCTACAATATTATTGATTGGTCTTATTCCATGAGCAGCAAGTCTTCGTTGCATCCATTCTGGTGATGGAGCAATTTTAATATTCTTCACTACCTTTGCACAATATCTTCTGCAAAGCTCATTGTCTTTTACTGTTACTTTAATATAATCATTTACATCTTCATTCGTTTCTTTTACTTCTACTATTGGCGGAATGAATTTTTTACCAAATGTAGCTGCTGCTTCTCTTGCAATACCTAACACACTGAAACAATCTACTCGATTTGAAGTAATTTCGTACTCAACCACTATATCATTTAGTCCCAATGCTTCTACTGCGTTATTACCCACGATAGCATCTTCACTAAAAATATAAATACCTTCTTGGGGTGCATTAGGGTAAAAATCTCTTGTGCTTCCTAATTCTTCAATAGAGCACATCATGCCATTTGATTCAATGCCACGAAGTTTACCCTTTTTAATCTTAATACCGTTTTCGGGTAATGCACCGCCATCGTGTCCACCGGCAACTTTTCCACCATCTAAAACAACTGGTACTTTATCACCAACTTTTATATTTGAAGCTCCCGTTACAATTTGAGTAAGCTCAGTGTTACCAACATCTACTTGGCAAACAATTAATTTATTTGCATCTGGATGACTTTCAATTGATTTGATTTGTCCTACTATTATATGTTCAAGATTTTTATCTAAAACTTCATAGCACTCTACTTTAGTGCCCGACAAAGTCATTGCGTCCATATATTCTTGTGCATTTGTATTTAACTCGGGCACATAAGCTTTTAACCATGATAATGATGTCTTCATTTTTTATCCTCCATCTACTAAAATTGTTTTAAGAAACGATAATCGTTTTCGTATAATAATCTCATGTCATCTATTTCATATTTCAATAATGCAATACGTTCTAAACCAACACCAAATGCAAAACCTGTATATACTTCTGGATCTATCCCACTCATTTTCAGAACGTTTGGATGAACCATTCCACATCCTAGTATTTCTATCCAACCTTCACCCTTACAGAAACGACATCCTTTACCTCCGCACTTATAACAAGAAACATCTAATTCGGCACTTGGTTCGGTGAACGGAAAATAGTGTGGTCTGAATTTAACTTTCGTTTCTGGTCCAAATAACTGTTTTGCGAATTCTGCTAACGTTCCTTTTAAATCAGCAAATGTAATGTTCTTATCAATAACAAGCCCTTCAATTTGATGAAAGGATGGTGAATGAGTAGCATCTACTTCATCAGCACGAAATACTCTTCCTGGTGCAATCATTCGAATTGGCAATTCTCCTTTTTCCATAACATGAACTTGTACTGGTGATGTTGCAGTTCTTAGAACTAAATCACTATTGATATAAAATGTATCCTGTTCGTCCTTAGCTGGATGGTTTGCTGGAATATTTAATGCTTCAAAATTATAGTAATCGTCCTCAATTTCTGTGCCTTCTACTACTTCGTATCCCATTCCTATGAATATTCTTTCCACTTCTTCTAAAGCAATTGTATTCGGATGTCTGTGACCTAAGGCATTCTTTTTAGCTGGAAGTGTTACGTCGATTACTTCATTTTTTAATTTTGCATCTCTAATTGCTTTTTCCATTTTACGTTTTGTTTCGTCTAATAACTCTTCAATGGCTTGTCTCGTATCGTTCACCATTTGACCTACCATAGGTTTTTCTTCTGCCGGTACGTCTTTCATAGCTTTTAATACCGATGTAAGTTCGCCCTTTTTCCCTAAGAATAAAACTCTAACCTCATTTAATTTGTCTAATGCCTCAGATTCTTGAATTTGTCTGAATGCTTCTGCTTTAATATTTTGAAGCTTTTCCTTCATAATAATTCTCCTTCCTATATTTACAATAGTGACACGAATAAATTATCGACATTGTTCTATTATTCGCGCAAAAAAAGCCCCATCCCAAAAGGGACGGAGCTAATAAATTCCGTGGTACCACCCTAATTCCTGTTAAAAAGAAACAGGCTCTCAGTATGCTTAACGCGCACATTCGTTACTCTTTACTAAACTTCAAGAATACAACTCCAGTGGGAAATTCAATCATTATTTGAACTTAAAGAAGCTTACAGCCAATAACTTCTTCTCTCTGAAAGAAAATAATAATCTACTTGTGTATCAACACACACTTTCATAGTCTTTTATTAATTTATCTATTTAAATGTAACAATCAAGTTACTACATAGCTATTTTTAATTGTAACATAAATACAGATTGTGTCAAGATTTTTTTGAATTTAAAGTTTTTATAATTTTACTTCTAAGGTTTTTAATTTCTTTCATTAAAATATGTTTTATCACTTACTTTTACGATATTCATGGGAATCGTCAATGCTTTTAAACATAACCTGAAAATAGGAATTAATCTCTGCCCCCACCAGCATGATGTACATGCAACCATATAACCACAGCATAATCAAAATAATAGTTGTTAGACTTCCATACATATCAGCAAATCCAGATGATAAATCAATGTATATGGAAAACCCATATGAAAATACTGTCCAGCCAATTGCTGACATGGCTGCACCTGGAAATTGTTTCGTCTTAGTCATTTTCTTTCGTGGTATAAATTTAAACATTACCCAAAATAACAAAGTTAATATTCCAAGTACCGCAAAATTCTTTATATCAGACAGTCTATTGGTAAGATGTGTAATAAGTGGGTACTGTCGTTCTATAAAATTTAAAATTTTATTACCAAATACACCAATTATTAAAGATAAAATTAATGCAACTACAAACACAACCGAATAAAATGCAGCTCGTAATCTTACTACTAAATATCCATGTTCATCTTCCACTCCATTAATTGTATTGAGTGCCTGAATAATCGACATGACACCTTTTCCTGCAGACCATGCGGCAGTAATGGCTGAAATAGATAATACCGCACCTGACTTATTATATACTTCATCTATAATCGAAATTATCATTGGATCTACCGAAGAAGGCAAAATATCAACTGCAGTGGATAATAAATCTGCCTTAGTAACAGGGGTATACTTAATAAGCGTTAATAGCATCAATACAAATGGAATAAATGATAAAATAATAAAATAAGCCGTCTGTGCCGCATATGCATTTATATGATCATCACTCATTTTCTTTAGAAATTTTCTAACTATAAGTATAAACTTCATATTTATCCTCTAATATCCACTCTCGTATTTTTATAACTAAGTACATAACCTAAGTATCAATGGATACTTTCTTACACTTTGTTATATATATCTTATTCATATATATTGTTTATAGTAACTCCACTATAAAAATATTTTAATATTTCTTCATAATTATTATTATCCGCTGCCATAACTTTAGCCCCGTTTTGGCTCATACCAACTCCATGACCATACCCTCCACCAGTAAATTGAATCCCACTTAATTTTTTGTTATCATAAACTTCTTCCATTACGCAATAAGCGCTCGGTAACAACGAAAATCCATCAATGACACTTCCATCACTTTTTGTTACTTGCGTTGCTATTGGTGCAAGTAGATATCTTATATTATACTCTGTGAATACCTCAATGGTAGCTTTTGATCCCTCAACTATAATCGAATGCAAAACTCCACCTTCATTTCGATGAATCACTGTAATCTTTTTTATCGTACCAATATTAGAAATATCCTTACTCTCAAATTCACCTTTTTTATTTTTGACTAAAACCAGTTCCGGATTTGCATTATATCTTGCAGCTAATCTATTATTCAATGTATCTGATAATGTGTCAATTGGTATTGTTGTAGTCCATCGATACCAAGGTTCATTGCATTCATATCCAGTATAAGTATTGTTTTTAATAAAATTATAAAAAACAGCTTCATCTGTTAAATCCATATCAGATTCAGTATCACCTATAAATTTAGCTTGCAAATAACTTTTGTCCTCTGCATTTTCATCTATCCATATATCACAATTTGTCGTGTGGCCACAAGACGTGGAAAAATAATAGGTATTAATCACTGTTCCATCCTTTTCAAGAACTTTACCATAGGTCTCCTTCACTGCTTGCGTACACAGCGGTGCTTCTTTTTGATTGCAATATACTTGATAGCTTACGCTATCATCAACTTGAGCGCCATACTGCGAATATGCGTTGTCTAGAATGTGATTATAAGCATAAGTTCGAGCACATACTGCCTGAGCCTTCAATGCCTCTATGCCATAGCTTTCAGGCATTTCACTAGGCACCACCATATATAAGTATTCCTCCATTGAAATTTCATTAATCACCACAAGACCACTATCACTCTTAACAATTTCAATTGATCCTCCATAAGATGGATTTCCACAAACTCTTTGAACCGACAATAACGTGATTTCACCTGACAGAGTGTCGGGTAATATTTTAATACGATTTGCTTCCCACAAAGCACTGTTAGCATCAATTGTTACTTCTTCGTTTGCAGCGTGCTTTTCTTCTTTTTCTCCATAAAATATAGAATAATCGGTATTTCCTGTTATTACTACATTATCATGAAAAAGACTCTCATAACCAGTACTCTTTATCAGAACTCTAATATTATCAACTACCAAATCTTTCATAACAAGACCCGCACTGATTTTACCATTTGCAACTATAAATTCTGTAACATTATAACCAACTAAAAGATCTTTTATGCCTATTTCTTCGAGTTGACCATATTCCTTATATAGTTTAAAATTTTCATCTAATGGAACAATACCATACTCTTCAATTTCCAGTCCATTTTCTTGTATCGATAACAACTTACCGCTTATCTTGTCCCCTTTCATTTTAATTTGTTTAATTTCACCGCTACTAAAAACAATATCTCCAATTTCAGATGACATTTCATTTTCTACCGCTCTATTATTATAATTAAAATATTTATCATCCATAAAAATAGTAAAACCATTTTCATTCCCCGAAACAAAATAAATATTATTCATTTGATACTCTTTATCTGAGCGCTCTATGACATATACAATATTATTATCAAATAAGATAACTTTACAACTTTGAAACATATAACTTGAAATATCCTTGCTGTTACTCCATTCAAATATTCCTTTATCCGAATATATCTCATTTTCATTCAACTCATCACAATTATTATAGTCCGCTAATATAAATAATTCACTATAAGCAACTTTATTTTCGGAATCCAAACTTTCTACGATTTTGTCAAATATATTAAACCATACATCCTGTGGAACTGTTTTGTTGCCTTTAATTTTTGAATATTCATCACTTTCTTCACTCAATATTTGTAATTTATTTAATATTGTAACTATATCTTGATAAGAAAGATATTCTTCATTTGTGCTATCTAATATTTCTTTCCATTGAGATGCATCATATCCCGTAAAGGTCAACATATCCGCTACTTCTTCAATCAACATACCTTGTACTAATTCATTTGACTTATCTTTTATGCTAACTGTAGTTATAACAATACCTAATATGATAATTCCAGCTAATATTAAAGCTATTTTAATTTTAATACGGAATTTATTATGAACCATATTATCCCCCATACAACTATATCTTTTTATTCCTATTTCATATATCTCAATATATTAGGGTAATAAAAATAATATAACAAATTTATCTAATTCTATCATGATAATTTGTTTTTGACAAATCAGTTCTTATTAACATTAAATGATAATCAAACAATTACGAGAGATTTGCATAAATTAAAAATCCTCTCTTACAATAAGATATTATAAAAGAGGATTTTTAATTTATGCGAATTTAATATTAAATCATCTAAATAGTTTGCTTCATATCACTAATTTCACGAAATGATTTAGCAATCAGTTCAAGTTCTTCCTTCGATATTTTTTTACCAATAAGGTCTAATAGAATTTGGCTTAAATCAGATGTATTTTTTATTAAATATTTATTCTGTTTAAAATTTGGTATCAGTTTTAAAATTGTATTTTGTATTTCCATATATTTGACATATGGTACTTCATCAAATCTCAAAAAGAGCATCTTAATTCCAGTGAAATAGTATGTAATAATAAAATCATATTCTAAGGCTTCTTTATATTTTTCAAATGCACCTCTTCTAATATAATCTTCCCACTTAAGATAGTTTGCCGTTAACATGTCAAAGTGATATTCTTTATTTTTCATAAGAACAGTTGACTCACTATTAATAAAATAATGATATAAATTTTCTTCAAGAATATATACTTTATTAACATATAAATAAAAAATCGCACCCCAAAACATATCTTCATAGGCTAAATTCTCTGGAAATAAAATATTATTATCAAAAATAATTTGTCTTTTATATAATTTATCCCACACTCCCACACTAATAATATTTGATGCAATGAATTCGCTTCTTTCTTCATCGCTTTCAATCTTTATTAATGAATCTTTCTTATTTGTTTTCTTTTCATATTTTATTGTACCTCTACCGTCATCTCGAACACTTCTGCAACGTACTATATCGCAATTATATTAGATGAATAACTTTTTTCATATTGTATTAAAATATCTAATGTGCAATCTGTTGATGCATCATTGATAAAAATCAATTCCAACTCATCCATGTGCATTGTTTGATTTATTAATGATTCTATACATCTTATTATATAATTTTCTACATTATAACAAGGAATAATAATACTAATTAACTTTTTCATTATGTGTATCCTCAACTAAACTCTTTAAAAAAAGCAACGACGAATCGTTGCTTTTTATCATTAGTATCTATTAATTCATTTGTACTTTATGTTTTGTTCTTTTGTATGTCCCAAAATGCCGTTTCCTACAATTTTGACGCCTAGCTACGCTAGGTGGGTATCCGCACCTATTCTTCTGTCTTCCGCGTCTAAGGCGGCTTGACATCTAAATAGAGATTTAGGAGTCCCAAAAAATAAAATGTAGGTTCAAAAAAGCAGGTTATCGAACACCTCAGGAATTACTATATTTTAAGTATACTATATTATGTCCGCTATTTCAATAAATATATTAAAATACACTATGTAATATTTTACAAACAAAAAACGGCATATCTGCCGTTTCTTGTTTGATTCTTAACTAACATAATTAATCGCTTCATTAGTCATTTATTTCTGTTAATAAAATCTAAAGACAAATTTTATTACTATAATTATTTAAGTTCTTCAACAAGTTTCTGAAGTGCTGCTAAAGCATCTTCTGGGAGTTTGTCATATCCACCCTTTACAGTAGCAGTATCTGCAACAAATTTAACTCTATCACTCATACGTGCTTTTAATTGATCTACATAGGAAGCATCTTCAAGATTTGGAACAAATCCTTCCCATTCGAAAATTTCGATATCTGTAAATGGTCCCCAAGGTTTGAAAGTAGCTTTTCCATCTACGATAGCTTCTAAAATTCCTAATGTATCTTTAGGTTGAACTTTCTTGCCCATGAAATCCCCTGTATTAATAATATAGCAATCAACATTTTTCTCTTCAACTAATTTCTTAAATTTAACATAATCACCAGCTAATGGATATGTTCTAAATGGATTAGCATATGGTACAACAACTAAAGCATTAGGATCAGCTCCTGGAGCTAGTCTTTCTGCTGATGATCTCTTTGTAGCAAGTGTAGCACCCATTACAGAAGCCAATGAAGAACCTTTCAATTTTACGATTGGTGGAATTGTAGGATCTTTCATAATCCAGAAAATTGCATTAACTGGTTCCTCAATCTTATCTACACGATTTGGTGACCATAATTTAGATTTGATAGCTCGTCCATTACCATTTCTAATATCTTCTGTTACGATTTGAACTTTACCTTCTTCATCTAATGTAGCAGAACAATTCTGAACTGATATTAAATACTCATTATCAGGGCATCCTGTTGGATAATCTGCTGTTTTATCAAAGTATGATGGCTCTAATGCTACTGATGAACAAGTATCAGTATTAATGATAAACGCATCATCATGAAGAACTGTAACTTCATATTTTCCGCCATGTTTTGCATGTGTTAATGTTGATTTACCTGATCCTGATAAACCAAATACAGAAGCAACATATTTTGAACCATCATCTAATGTATATTTCTTTTGTCCACCATGGCATGAAGCATAACCATTACGATTAGCAATAGCCCAAGACATTGTAAGTGTTCCTTTTTTATGTTCTCCGAAATATCTCATACCTAAAATAGCAGCACAGTTTTGTTCTGTATTAAAGTAGCATAAGCATTTTGGATCACTAAGACAAGATAAATCAACACCTGGACGGTCAGATCCATTCCATTGTGGATCAGAGAAAATATAAACATCTGCTTCTTTTCCTTCACCTACTGCTTTAGATGATTTATACATTCTTACATATTCATCTGACATATATTGAAAGTTTAACATCCAGTTATACATAATATTTTCTTCACCTTCTGGAATAAGAAGATGCGCTTTAACCATAAATTCTGGATCAAGACCTACAAATGCTTCTGCATGATACATTGTTTTCCAACGTGTTTCATATACAGCATCCATTGTTACTTTATCAAGAGCAGCACAATTTACACCTGGTTCTCCTGCAATTCTTCTTGCAGTAGCATAACGACCAGTGATAGCACCATCGTTAAATAAAAGAACTTTTGCATCTTTATCAAGACCAAATTCTTCTCCTCTATATACTGGCATATCTGTAACTACTGTTCCAGGCGAATTTTTAGCTAATTCATATGCCTCTCTAAGTGTATTAATTTTAATTACATTGTTTCCATAAAAAGGTGCCTCAATAATTGAACGTGTTGTAGCAAAACCAACTTTGCCTGCGCCAATCTCACTGTGTGGATAATAAGCTTTAGTTGACATTTTGTGTCCTCCTTTAATAATTAAAATATTAGTAGTGTATCTTCATCGCTTTAAATTGCAATTGAAGTTAAAGATTTTCAATGAAAAGTATGTAAATCTTTCCATTATTTCAAAATCGAATTTCCTCCGATTTTAACTTATTATCTCATTTTGTTATAAAAATGTCAAGGCTATTTGCCTTGACATTTTAGTATCTTTGTATTGTTTTCAAACAATTTTGTTACATTATCTTACACATTTTGACTATAGTTTTTCTATTTCTCTATTTTTCATCTATTTATAATTACCCATTATTTATTATTTATATAGTTAATAAGACCTTCTGATGCGATAATTTTTTTCATGAATTCTGGAAAAGATTGGCCCTGATATGTTTCATTCTTGGTTATATTCTTAATAACACCACTATCAAAATCCACTTCAACTTCATCTCCCACTTCAATTCCATTTGCCGCTTCTATGCATTCAATAATAGGGAGTCCAATATTAATGGCATTTCTATAAAAAATTCTTGCAAATGTTTCTGCAATGACGCAACTTATGCCCGATGCTTTAATTGCAATTGGAGCATGTTCTCTCGATGATCCACAACCAAAATTCTTAGTTGCCACAATAATATCGCCTTTTTTTACTTTATTAATAAATTCTCCATCAATATCTTCCATACAATGAAGGGCTAACTCAGCAGGATCTGATGAATTTAAATATCTTGCTGGAATAATAACGTCCGTATCCACGTTATCCCCATATTTGAAAACTGTTCCTAATGCTTTCATTCTATTTCCTCCTATACTTCAAGCTCACAAGGACATGAAATTTTACCTGTGATTGCGCTTGCTGCTGCCACTGCTGGACTAGCAAGGTAAACTTCTGATTTCACATGACCCATTCGTCCTACAAAGTTACGGTTAGTTGTGGATACACATCTCTCACCTTCTGCTAAAATCCCCATGTAGCCGCCAAGACACGGTCCACATGTTGGAGTGCTTACAACTGCTCCAGCCTTAATAAATATTTGAATTAAGCCTTCTTCAATTGACTGTAAATAAATTTTTTGAGTTGCTGGCAAAATAATACATCGAATACCTTTTGCTACCTTTTTTCCTTGTAATACTTGTGCTGCAATTCGCATATCATCAATTCTTCCGTTTGTACAAGAGCCAATTACCACTTGGTCAATTTTAACTTCTCCAACCTCGTCAATCGTTCTTGTATTTTCAGGTAAATGAGGAAACGCAACAGTAGGTTTTAATTCTGCTAAATCTATCGTGATTTCCCTTTCATATTCAGCGTCTTCATCTGCTTCATATACCGTATATTCTCTCTTTGAATGCTCTTTCATATATGCAACTGCCAAATCATCTACAGGAAAAATACCATTCTTAGCACCAGCCTCAATTGCCATGTTAGCGATAGTAAACCTATCATCCATAGTAAGGTTTGCTATTCCTTCCCCTGTAAATTCCATTGATTGATAACGTGCACCATCTACACCAATCATACCTATGATATGAAGAATAAGATCTTTTCCACTAACCCATTTTGTAAACTTACCCACAAAGTTAAATTTAATAGCAGATGGAACTTTAAACCATGCTTTACCAGTTGCCATACCAGCTGCCATGTCTGTACTTCCAACACCGGTTGAAAATGCTCCTAATGCACCATATGTGCACGTGTGGGAATCAGCCCCAATTACTACATCACCTGCAATTACTAAGCCTTTTTCTGGAAGAAGCGCATGTTCAATACCCATTTCCCCTACTTCAAAATAATTTGTAATATCATGTTTTGATGCAAACTCTCTTACACATTTACAATGCTCAGCTGACTTTATATCCTTATTTGGTACAAAGTGGTCAGGAACCAACGCAATCTTATCCTTATCAAAGACTGTGGTCACCTTCATTTTTTCCATCTCATGAATAGCAACTGGTGAAGTAATATCATTGCCAAGTACAAGATCTAAATCAGCTTCAATTAATTGTCCTGCTTCAACTTTTTCAAGTCCAGCATGTGCAGCTAAAATTTTCTGCGTCATGGTCATACCCATTAAAAATTCCTCCTTCTACAGCAAAACGAATATTTATAATCGCTTCGTTAATGTTACATCCTGTTATAATTTTAACACATATTTGTATTAAAATATAAGCAAATCTACCAAATTTAATCAATTTCTTCTTATAAACTATTTGTTATTGATATTTTAGCATAATAGCTGTTATAATTAAAATACATAATATGAATACTTGTTATAACACTGTGTTATATCCTTCTAAGGAATGGCGTTCAGATTTATTTACACTTTTATAAGGAGATCCTATGGAACAAAATTTATCACTATACAAAATTTTTTATACTGTTGCGATTGCCGGAAATATTTCTAAAGCAGCGAAAGAACTATACATAAGCCAACCTGCTATTAGTAAATCCATTACTAAACTAGAGCAAAGTCTTGATACTATTTTATTTTTAAGAAATTCAAGAGGTGTTCAATTGACTGAGGAGGGTCAGATTCTATTCAAGTGTCTGGATTCTGCATTTTCAACTATTTCTTCAGCCGAAGATCAATTACGAAAAATAAAGGAATTAGATTTAGGACATATCACAATAGGCGTCAGCACTACCTTGTGTAAGTATATATTATTGCCTTATTTACAAGAATTTATTGAAAAATGTCCACATATAAGAATAACCATTGAATGTCAATCCACTAATAAAACATTAAAACTTTTAGAAGAAAACAAAATTGATATTGGCCTTATCGGAAAACCATACCATATGAAAAACATTGATTTTTATTCACTAGGAGAAATAGAAGATATTTTTGTTGCCACTGAAAAATATATTAATAATTTAAAGATAAGAGAAGTTGCTGAAAATACTGATTTGTTTAAATCAGCCACTTTAATGCTTCTTAATAAAGAAAATATGACTAGACAATATATTGATGATTATTTTATAGAAAATCATATTGGCATTAATAATTTAATTGAAATTAGTACAATGGATTTATTAATTGAATTTGCAAAAATCGGTCTCGGTATTGCTTGCGTTATCAAAGATTTTGTATCAGAAGATTTGCTTAATGGTACCCTCACCGAAATCAAAATGGATATTCCCATTCACAAACGCGAAATTGGCTTTGCGTTTTCAAAAACACTTCTACCTTCTTCTTCCGTAGAAAAATTTATTGACTTTTATAAATCATATGAATAAATAATATTATGCTAATATTTTAAAAGAGCTTCTTCAACTTGATCTACAAGTTAAAGAAGCTCTTTGTGTTTATAATACGTAACTATTCAGCACCTTCATAGTTACCGCTACGCGCCGATGCACACAAAATGCAATAGTATTGCATTTTGGCGCTATACAACTCGTAATTTTGCTACGCAAAACACCTCGCACTCTATGGGTACTGAATAGTTACTATAATACTTTCTATAAAACTCTAAACTACTTAGTTATTGATGAATTTTTCTTCTTCTTTATTCCAACTATATAATTTACGAAGTTCTTCTCCAACTTTTTCTGAAGGATGTTCAGCAGCATTTCTTCTCATTGCATTGAAATGTACCTGTCCAGCAGCTTGCATATCTAACAAGAAATCCTTTGCAAATGTTCCGTCTTGGATATCTGTTAAAATTTGCTTCATAGCCTTTTTAGTATCAGCTGTAACGATCTTAGATCCTGTAATATAATCACCATATTCTGCAGTATTAGAAATTGAATATCTCATTCCTGCGAAACCGCTCTGATTGATTAAATCTACAATCAATTTCATCTCATGAATACATTCAAAATAAGCACTCTCTGGTTCGTATCCTGCTTCTACTAAGGTTTCATATCCTGCTTGCATAAGTGCACAAACACCACCACAAAGTACTGCTTGCTCACCAAAAAGATCTGTTTCAGTTTCAACTCTGAAAGTTGTCTCAAGAACACCAGCTCTTGCTCCACCAATTGCTAAAGCATAAGCTAATGCTTTTTCTTTTGCTCTTCCTGATGCATCTTGTTCTACAGCAACTAAACAAGGAACACCTTTACCCACTTGATATTCACTTCTTACTGTATGTCCAGGACCTTTAGGAGCGATCATAGTAACATCAACGTTTGCAGGTGGAATGATTTGCTTGAAGTTAATTGCAAAACCATGAGCAAACATTAACATGTTTCCATCTTCAAGGTTTGGTTCAATTGATTCTTTGTACATTTGAGCTTGTCTTTCATCATTGATAAGAATCATGATAATATCAGCTTTTTTTGCTGCTTCTTGCGCTGTGTATACTTTAAAACCTTGTGCTTCAGCTTTCGCCCAAGATTTGCTTCCTTCATAAAGTCCAATGATAACATCACATCCTGATTCTTTTGCATTAAGAGCATGTGCATGTCCTTGACTGCCATATCCAATAACAGCGATTGTCTTACCTTCTAGTAATGATAAGTTACAATCTTCTTGATAATAAATTTTAGCCATTTTATTATTCCTCCCAGAATTAATTTATTAGAAATTCAAGGCTTAAATATTTGAATTTCTTAGTATTTATTGGTTTTTCCAATTAAATATATTTATTAGTAATTACCAACAGCTATGCTGTTGACTATAAATATGTTACATTATGACTTCCACGAGTTAATCCCGTAATTCCTGTTCTTGCAAGCTCCAGAATATCATATCCTTCCAATAACGCTACAAATGCTTCTAACTTTGTTTGGTTACCAGTCAATTCTATAACTAAAGATTCTTTCGCAACATCTATTATTTTAGCTCTAAAAATATCTGCAATGGCTATGACTGCCTGGCGATCTTTCGCACCTGCTTTCACTTTCACTAAAATAAGCTCTCTGCATACTGACTCACCTTCTTCTAGTTTCTTAATATCTAGAACATCTTCCAATTTGCGAAGCTGTTTCTCAATTTGCTCTAAAATAGGCTCATCTCCACTAACAACAACTGTCATTCTAGAGAATCGATTATCAGCCGTCTCACCAACAGTCAAACTATCAATATTGTATCCTCTTCTACTAAACATTCCCGCAACGCGGCTCAGTACACCAGATGTATTATCTACTAGCATGGAAAAAACTCTTGTCTTCATACTAAAAACCTACTCTCTTCGTTGATATAATTGCTTGGTTCGCTTCTATTTATTCTAACAACTATTGTTTTCTTTGTCAATAATACTGCCCTATTGTTTTATATTTATTAGTTATACTAGATATAACTTAACGCAATCAACAAATTTGCATACAATAACTGATTGGATTATTTAAACAAGTAACCCTAACGTTACTCATTACTTGCACCGTTAGGGTTTTCTTATAAATAACCATAAAATTACTAAATCCACTTAAGTCTGTTAGAAATTTCACAACAAATATCTTGCTTATCATTTCCACTAACTATCTTTCGACGTATTAAAATCACTCTAGTACTCATCATATGTGTCCCCTGGATCGCTATATACATCATAATCATCATATGTGTCCCCTGGATCACTGTATACATCATAATCATCGTACGTATCCCCTGGATCACTATATACATCATAATCATCGTACGTGTCCCCTGGATCACTATATACATCATAATCATCGTACGTATCCCCTGGATCGCTGTATACATCATAATCATCATATGTGTAACCGAAATCACTATAATAATCATAGTAATCACCCGAATCACTGTATGGATTATAATCATCATAATAATCTGCGTAATTATCATAATAATCTTCATCATAATAGTCACTATACGCATCATAGAATTGCCAGTCACTCTCATCATCCCAATCCCAGTTCCACCAATTTCCATTTGAATAGTAATCCCAATCTGGCTGATAATAGTTGGAATCATAAGCTGTATAATCAGTATCAGAATCCCAATCATAATAATAATAAGGCAGATATACCCATTCTGTTACAGGTACATCGGTTGTCTGTGTTGTTTTCAACGGTGTGACTTCGGGATATTTTGATTCATAAGTAGCCGTTTTAGTTTCTTGATTTACGCTAGTTGGTGTAAGAACGTTCATAGATGAAAATACATTTAAAATGAGTGCTCCATCCTCTTGGCTACAGTCTGATGCAAAAGCCACATCCACCAAATACAACGATTGATTTACAATTGCAGTAGCTACAATCCCTTGTTCCTCGCTCCCATCCTCCTTTGCTATAGAATAATCACAAAGTTTTGCTCGTGCTCCAAATAAATACCCATCTGTTACTTCTCCTGGAACAGCATTATAATTTTCTTCTAAAAGACTCGGGAGCAAAGAAGCTGTAGCTGTGAGATTTTGAATTCCAGGTACAAAGCTAATCCCTATATATCCCAAGCTATCTGGAGTCGTGATTGTCAAACCATCACCTGATTCCTGAATAACACAGGATTCATTTACAAGCGCCTCTAGCATAAGCGCTTGATTCAGATACAATTCGCCAACTTCTGATGATACTTGTATAATTTCCTCTTCTAGTGGTATGTCTTCTGACACTGTTGCTTGTGTTAAGGGTTCTTCTGAAATAACTGTTGTAGTATCCTCTTGAACTACAGCTGTCTCAACCGTTTTAACACTTTCCTTACATCCACCAAACATTATCAATACTGCTATAATCGTTGCAATAAAAACAATTTTTTTTTCATATCTCATTTTTCCACCTCTTGATTTTCCATTAAATATTTATTATATTTAGTTATATAAATCATAGCAGAAAAAATTTTTTTTGTGTGCAGTATCAAGAAATCTTAACAGTAAACAATTGATTCAGTGACTTTATAGTTACCAAGATTTATCTTTAACTTTATCTTTGTTAAAATACAATAAAATACCAAATGTTAAAACTGCCATTAGAGGAAATATTGTTGCCAAAAAAATTCCAAGCTTTAAACCAACTTGTTCCACATTCATATTCCATTTTGTTGCCAGATTAACAATATAATCGCTTTGCATCGAGACATCGGTGACACGTCCAACAAACCATGGCCCTACCGACGCACCCAGGTCGCCTGCTGCCGCTAATAGTGCAAACATCATAACCCCGCCTGACTTAAATCGATCTGAGGCTGCGATCAAGCTTCCTGGCCACATCATCGAAACACAAAATCCAGTTCCTGCACATGCTATTAACGATATGATTGGGATATTTGTAATGGTTATTGTCAGATATGAAACCGTTGCAAAAATAGCACCTAAAAATAATACTTTATAAATATTTTTTCCATATTTTGCATATAATGTTCGTCCTATTCCAAGTGTCATACCAAACATTGCTACACCAAAAATATCACCCCACATTTTATCAATAACCATAGCTTTTTCTAAATATCCTGAACTCCATTGTGCCATCGTGCATTCCGCCGCGCCACCAAAAAATATACATAATAAGCATAATATAAAGTATGGCTTTTTTAATAAATTAAATACGTTGTTTTCTTTTTCATTCGAGGACATTAACGGAATGTCAGCATTCATAAATAATACAATGGAAGCAAAAGGTATCAATGCCCATATAGCAAGAAGCCACTGCCACTTATCATTTCCTAGTATTTTGAGAAAAATAGTACTTATGATAACTACTACAACTACTCCCCACGCATATACGGAATGTAAAATACTCATTTCCCTATCTGGGTTTTCTGATGGAATAGCTGCAACTACAGGACTTACCAGAACTTCTATCAAACCACTTGAAGAAGAACTAATTACCGTTCCAAGAACCAATCCAAAATAGACTGATCCTGGGAATAGTACAGGTGACATCGCAAAAAGAAACATTCCTATTACTGTAATAATTGGTGTACATTTTACGGTAAGTTCTATGTTAAATTTACTAGAGTATAGTGTAAACAATATATCAATAATTAATTGAGTAATAAAATTGATTAGAACTAAAGAACCTAACAAAGTATAAGATATCCCATAAATCTCTCTTAATGGTATAAATAAAATAGGCGTAATATTTGCGACTGCTGCCTGCGACATGCTGCTTAGATAGCATCCATATTTCGCTTTGTTGTAATTTATCATTTTCTTTTATCCCTTCAAATTATAATTCTAAAATTGACACAAATAACATTCCTAAAATAATTCCTAATACATTACCAATTGTAGTTAATCTTCCTTTCCACAAATCATTTGCGGTAGGAAGCGTTTCTCGTAAAGTTACATAAAGAATCATCGAGCCTGCAAAAGAAAGACTCAAACATAAGATAAAAGGTGTCCTAAGTATGCAACCCAACGATGAACCAACACCCAAAGGAATAGATATTATAATTGATAAAAGTAGCAATTTAATTTTACTCTCTTCACATTCTTTAAAAAGCACTCCCAATGTAAGTCCTTCTGGAATTCCGTGTATTATTAACGCAACCGCAAGATAAACACCGCTTTCTGGTGAATGATATAAAAGCGAACCAAGTGCTAATCCACTCGGCAAATTATGTATACCAATTCCTATTGCCATAAAAATCGCTGCTTTAAAAAAACTATTACTCTTATCGTCCATACTAGGTGCTTCATGGCTTTCTAATTTACCATCTAATATTACAGAAAGAATAAGCCCTAAAATAGCACCAATAATGGAAATATAAACATTTCCAAACTCCATCGCTTCTGGCAGCAAATCAAAGAAAACAATACCAAGTGTTAATCCACCTAATAGTCCTAAAACAGACCCTTTCATCCTTATTCCTCTATCTTTTATAAAGAAAGAGGATACGCCTCCTATGAAAATACCCAACCATCCAGTAATAAATCCTAAAAATCCGATAAAAATTAATGCATTTATAAAATCACTCATGATAACACCCTTTTATTTTAATATATATAAATATATTAAAATAATCTATAAAAAAGTATTGATAGTTTGGATTTATACCATTTACTGTTAGTCTAAGAATGCAAATTTTGATTCTTTATAAGTAAATCTTGACTCACCAACTATTTAGTAGGTATAACTGTTGACTAACCAACGTCCCACGAACTTAAATTTTATCCGGCATAATTTCGCAAGTAATTTACGTACAAAATAAATTTCTCTTCATTTTGTGTGAAATCATTGCGTTGACTATAATGAGACAACGCATTATTTCAAAATAAAAAAGAGCTCAACAAGCAATATTTCAACTTGTCAAGCCCTTTTAATTGTATTTCTTAGAATTTACCAGCGTTAGCTGCTTCCTCTATAGAAACTGTCCCCCTTCTATTTACTGGGCTTAACGTCCCTATTGTTAGTTGCTAGACTATTACTTATACACTATTTTATTGTTTTAAACTGTTTTCTTTTTTTCTAACTACCTATTTAAGTAATAGCTATTAAATCCTATTTGGCAACTACATAATCAAATTAAACTCTATATTATATCCAGAACTTTTCATTTCCTTTGCTAACGGAATCTTCCATCCACTATTTGCATCCATAGGTATGTATACAACCCCTGAAATATCATTTGGTGTTTCAACACTTTCTTTAACTAGAGCACTAACATTGTTTCTTCCTATTTTAGATAATAAAAATCCATGTTCAAAAACAACATTTTGTCTTGCTCTAAACATTTTTTTGTCCGCTTCACCATTTTTATAACCCATATCACAAGGTGTATACAAAACAATACCAAAACCTACATCTGAATATTTCTCTATTTTTTCTATAATTGTCATTCCATCATTTGCTTGTTCATGTAATATAATAGGTTCGATTCCTAGTTTTTCTACAAAGCGAGCTACTTCAATTTTTGCCTCGTTATCGTGACCATGAACTATAAAAACTTTGTTTTTATCCAAAATATTTTTTTTCTTTATATTTTCATCACCTTTATTATTAGTCACATTACCTTTAGCTTCAACTAATATCTGTTTTGTAATATCAGTAATATATTTGTCATAACTCAATATATCTTCTGGCGTTACGTACATAATAACTCCTGATGGCATACTTCTATTTTCGGCATTTGAAAGTACTCTCGCTGAAACTTCCGTTGTCATTATTTTCAGTCTAATAATATCTTGTTTTTTAAGAATATAACCATTTACTGTAAATTCCTCATTAGACAAATACGGTTTTGCTATATCACAAATAATTTCTTCTCTATTAAGTATATCTATTTCTGTTATATTTTTATTCGAATTTGACGTTCCAATCTTTTCATTTGTTTCAATCAAAATATGATAATACATTTTCTCTCCCCCTATTATTTATTCCTTGTCATAATACATTTTTTGTTATTATATCTCTTTTTAACAGAAAATACCAGAAAAATCAAATTTATTATCTTACTATTTGCAATCAAAAATAACGTTCAATATGTTTCATGTAGTGTTGTAATAATTTCAATTACAAAAAAGCCCACAACCATAAACTATTGTGGACTTTTTTACATTGTATATAAAATTGTTAATTTATCTTGTTTTGTAACTTATAACGCCTATTTCAAAAATTTTTCAATCATGTTTCTCCTACTTTATATCGATTTTATGCATATGTTATAAAGCAACTAATACCAGAAGCCTTTAACTTCTTTACTGTAGATTCTGCATTACTTTTCACACTATACGCTCCTACCTGTACTTTGTAAAGTCCGCTAAGTAATTTTACATATACATCCGTATGGCCTGTCTTCTTTACCTTTTCCGCCATAGCATTAGCCCCGCTTTTATTTCTAAAAGCCCCAGCCTGTACCCTATAGTACTTTTTGTTTTCGTCCGCTATTTCTGTAGTTGTCTCAACTGCTACCGCCTGGTTCTCCGTTTTATCATATTGTGTTAGTTTGTTTTCTTCAATTAATTTGATAAGCTTTGAAGCGTAATTAGGGTCTGTTGCATATCCAGCAGCTTTAATAGCTGTACAAGCTTCCTTGTAATCCGTTTCCCCTATCACTGCTTTATATCTCTTATTTGCTATTAAAAAAGCGGAATGGTCATTAATAGAATCTTCCCAGTTATCGTAGGCTCTAAATGTAGCATCGCTTACCGTTACCATTGTTACTCCGTCGTAACATTCTTGTGTATCCTTACAATATACTTTTCCCTTCCAGGTCGAATTAGCTTTAATACCAAACAAAGCATTACCACCTGTAGCTAATTCTGTTTCACCGTAAGAAGATTCTAAAATAGCCTGTGCAATTGTCAAACTTGCTAATACTTTATTCTTCTTCATATCGGCGGACGCAAGTGTTGCCACCTGTTTAATAAATTGTGCTTTACTCATTCTTATGTATCCCCTTCCTATACCAATGTAATGCTAGATACTGCTACCCAGCTGTTAATTTCTTTTAGTTTAGCTTCTGATATTCCCTTATTGGTCTGTATTTTATCTACTGTGTGCTTCTTGCCAGCCATTTGTGACGTTGGTACAGTTTTTCCCCTTGTAGAAGATAACCCACCATATGTAGCCCCGCTATTAATAGTTACTACATTTCCAACTTTAATAGTTTTATCAACTTGTATAGTTGCTGCCTGTAGGCTGGAAGCACTTAACTTAAAATGGCTAACAATAGCATTAACTACTGACGCTGCTATACTATCCTTTTTGTCGTTGTATACGTCCATGTCGTCTTTATCATCAATAAAACATACTTCCAATAGTGCCGAAGATGCACCAGCAGCCTTAGCCCTAGCAATTACTGTAAAATTAGTTCGTTTAACACCACGATTTTTTAAGCCTAACGTTGCAAGGTTAGAAATAATCTTTGTTTCTACTCCTACAGTTTTTTCAGCATTGGTTACATAGATTTCAGTACCTGTTGTCTTACCGTCGCCTGTTGTGTCATTTACACAAGCATTAAAATGTACTTCCAGTACATAGCTGTAATTTGCGAAGTCAACTTGCAACTTGCCATTTTTACAGTCGCTATATGCGTTTCTATCTATTGGGTATAGTGAAACTGTTGCGTACTTGTTAAGCTTCTCCTTAATCATGTTAACCATTTCAATCGTTAAAGTTGCTTCTGTTCCAAATTTTGATACTGCGCCACTATCTCCCGCGCCATGTCCGCTAATTAATAAAATATTCATGTGAATTATTTCCCTTCAACTGCTTTCGTTAATAATTCTGCTTCCGTTTCTTCTCCTGTAATTGTTGTCGTTCCGTATACATAGTCGTATAGGCTACTGTTTGTCTCTAGTAAAGTTCTTAATTCTTCTAATGCTTTGTCTAAAATTGTATCGTACTGCGCTTCTGTAATAAAAATAGATATGATCGGGAACTTCTCTTTAATCCAGTTCCACACAAGGGAACGTTTCGCCTTGCCTGTATTACTCTTAAGCTGTTTTTCTGCTTCCGTTACTAGATATAATAAAGCACGTTGTACTCTTTCTATCTGCTGTTTCGGTGTAAGTTTCAAAAATACCAGGATAAACCACACCGCTTCCAATACCATAAGAATTATAATAACGATAATTAACCAGTTTTCTAAAATTGTTTTTAACATTTGCATGTTATACCTTCTTTCTAATAATTTTGTATATCTGTAGGCTCTAAGGCTTCGTCTATAATCGCGTCTGCTTTTTCTTTTACACGTTCTATAGCCCTTCCTTTTATTTCCCCTATCTGGTCTGTTTCTCCCAGCTTAATAAGCTGTTTTATCATTCCTAATTGTATCTTAATACCATTTTCTAGCTGTACTGCCTTTAGATACCATATAATAGCTGCGCCCCATACGCCGCTTGCGCTGGGTATTATATATACAAATACGTCTGTAGGTTTTTCATTCCAGCTAAAGACTAAAGCCATTACACAAGCTAAAATAAATATAAGGCTAGTTTCTATGACTACTTTCTTCTTAAATTCTACCTTTTTCCTCATGTAGTAGCTGGATTCCTTCCTGTACCTGTTATGTCTTCCAGGTCATCTATTCTATGGTTCGCAACTTCTTTTTCTTTTGTTAATACTGCTGTATCTCTTTCTAGGGCGTATACCCTTTCTACTACATTGTTATGCTTGTCTACCTTCTGTTCTATGTATTTAAGCCTTGTAGTAATAATTCCGTATATAGTGCCTATTGATACTCCATACGCTACCATTTGAATAACTAAACCAATCCAAAATTCATTACTCACACTTTACTAACTCCTTCCATTTTTGCTACATTAGTATCTTATGTGGGCTTTCGCAACATCAAAAAACTACAGACTGTCACAGCCGAAGCGTGCACCAATGGCACTTGCGCCAGCCCAAGGAGCGAAGTCATTAGTAACAGTACGGCAGCCCGCATGAACACCATGTTGCCAGTAACCACCTGCAATGAGACGAGTAAGTCCGCAAATTCCTTCCGTATATATCTGTCCGTTCTTTTCACCTAATACATCTTTCCAACTAAAAGACTGTGTACCGTCGTACCGATAACTTAATTCATCTAACCATTCCATTACATTACCCACACAATCTCTACAACCGATAGCTGATACCGATTTAACTACAATACCTGTAGCCGTTCTCGCTGCATTTGTTGTAGCCGTCCAAGCATTTGTATTATTTCCATCTTCCCCTTGTGGGCTTCCATATGCTGCCTGTTGCCATTCTGAATATGATAATAAACGTTTTCCAGTTTTCAACCCCATATCTATAAAATCATATGAATTATAGCCCTCTGTTCCTGTTAATGGTGTAGCGTTGTATACCGACTGTACCCCACCTATTCCATTTGAAGAAGCCAAATATATATCTACCCAAAGTCCACTACTTACATATACCATACCTTCTGGGCTACATTTAGGTCTATGGTGTGTAGTCCATACAGAACGTGGAACAATAGCACTTTTAACATTTGATTCCCAGCCACTTCCTTTTTCTGTTCCGCCTGTATTGATAGGATTCAACTTGCTACTTACGCACCTTACTATGCCATAATGGAAGCCACCTAGCTTTCTACTGTTCGCTGCTGTGTATCCTGTAGGATATGTACTATTTAAGCTAATTACATATACTTCGTCTAAGTCTTCGCTTCCTGGGTCACAAATATATACATAATAATCTTTTCCTAATGTGAAGCTTGAACCTGTATCTAGGTTTGCTATAGATATGACCGCTCCGTCTGTCTTAAATACCCCTGTAGTCCCGATTGCTATTACACAGTCAGAAGCTAACGTTACTTCTGTATCTCCTGTTGCTGTCATATATTCCGCGCTTGGTGCTACCAGGTCACTTATAGTTGCCATTTTTGCTACTGTTAGTTTTGCTCTAGGGTCTTTATTAATAAAGACGCCGCTTAATAATCTACTCATATTTTGCTAACACTCCTTTAATATTATTAATATCGTCCTGGATAATTCCCATATTTTCAAGTACGTTAATAGGATTCTCAACGCCTAATGTAATAGCTGTTTCTTCTATATCTGCATCAACTCCTATTATCGTCTTTTTATTCTCTATTATCTGAATTTCTTCGGCTACTTCTGTTTGTTCTCTTGGCTCTGTAACATGTTCTACGCTCTTAATTGTGTATTCCTTGCCTTGGCATACTAAAGAAGCACCTTTAGCCGCTTCCGCCATGTAATTTGTTGTAATATATCTTTTGTCTTCTGATATTGAAACAATAAGTGTAAAAATATACTTTCGCGCTTCGATTCCTTCAATTGCTAAGCCTAATTCTCCTGGTGTAACCGCACCCGCTTGAACCAATCCTAATAAGTTATATAAGTCCTGACCTGTTCCTATTACCTTTGGCATACCTTGCATGTTTTACCTTCTTTCTTCTATTCTCCTAAGTATCCACAACCTAAGTATGATTTACTTAACCACGCTTCTTCTGCGAAGTCGTTTAATTGTCCTATGTTTTTGTAAATGTCTTCTATTAGTTCTTTGTAGTTTTGGGCTGTCGTGGCTGCTACTGTAGCTATTTTAACCGCTGCTTCGCTGGCTGCTGCCGCTGCCGTTGCTTCTTCTTTTACCTGGGCAGCTATTCCTATGGTATCGTTCGCGGTTTTCATAGCTGTAGAAGCTAATACTACAGCTTCTTCTATTGTATCTTTTGCCGTTTCTACTTCCTGTAGTGCGTTAATAATTGCTTTATATTCTGTTGTACTTTCTATCTTATCGCTTAGAATTACAGAAGTATCTACTTTAAGATTGAAAGTCCAGGAAGCTATATAGCTAGTCTGCGTATATACGCTAATCGCACATTCTACCATACCCGCCGCTGCTGTCATTTGTTCCGTTATTTCTGCTGTAATAAGATTTTCTACATATGTACAGTCATTTAAGATTTCTTCACTGTCCGTCTTTTTACATTCGATTCTTACTATTGCTTCGTCTGGCATTTCGTAAGCTTCACCGTCATTAAGAAGAACGATTAAAAGCTGTCTTGTTTCACTATCAAATTGCTTTACTCTTATTGTTTTTTCTACCGCATGTCTGGCAAAATCAAATATAAGCCTACCTACTACCACTTTGAACACCGCCTTTACTTGCTTAGGTAGCAATTATTAATATAAGACAATTCTAGCCAGGTTTCATTAATTCCACCTGTTGCTATACTTGCGTTTTCGTAAAGTTCCTTCGTTAATTCATAATAGTTCTTAGTGGCTTTTGCATTGGTCGCCGTTTTATCTGCTGCCACTTGTACTTCTTTTGTTTTGATATTTATCTCTGTAGCTTTATTAGTTGCTAATAAAGCCTGGTTCGTTGCCGTAGTTGCTGCTATTTCAGCTTTTTCTTGGGCTGTTACCGTTTCCGCTTGTGCTGCTTGTGTTGCTTCCTTCGCTATAACCGCTTCTGCTCTAGCCGTATCTGCCGCCTCAGCCTGGTTATTCGCTGCTGTTGCATACTCACTAGCTGCTGTAGCTTGTGTTTGCGCTCTGTCCGCTTCTCCTGTTGCTAAATTAGCCTGGCTTGCCGCCTGTGTTGCATATTCCCCAGCGGCTACCTTTTCAGCTACTGCCGCTTCTGCTGCCGCTGTCGCTAATTTCACCTGGTTAGAAGCATCTGTAACCTTACTAGCTGCTTCTATAGCTTTATTTGCGGCTATCTCCGCCTGGCTCTTTGCGGCTGCTGTCTGGTTTGTCGCTGTTATGGCAGCCCCAGAAGCTGTAGTAGCTGCTGCTTGTGCTGCCACTTCTGACTTTATCGCTTGCGTAGCTGCTTCTGCTGCTATTTGCTTTGCTGCTAATACCTGTGTAACCGTTCCTTCTATAGCTGCTGTTGCTTGCTGTATATTGCTTGTCGTCTTGTCAAAATAAGATTGTAAGAAGTTACCTAATTCTACTTCTTCGTTCTGCTTTGTTATACAATTCCATTTGATTCTTATACAACGTGCCTTTACATCTATTTTTATTTTCTTATGTCTGCATGTTATTGTGTCGCCTATTTCTACTGTTTCCAGCTGCTTATATTTCCTATATTCTTCCGTTTCCGAAAGTTCTATAAGATTCACTACATAATTAACCTTAGGCGCATCTATTCCCAATTCAAATTGGTTGTTACAAGCTTCTACCAACGCCGCCCGAAGCGTCGTTATATCTGTGTAACCTTCTTCGCCTTCGTTGCAATCTTCCTGTAGTTTTATTTCGCCAAATTCAACAACGCCAGTTCTTACCTTTTCGTATTCTCTTATGTTGGGAGAATCTACCCAGGGACTGCTACCAGCTAATATATAGCCGTTATAAGCTACTGGTATAATCCTTGTAAGAACTTCTTCTATGCTACTATCTTCCTGGATTCCGTCTAAGTTATGCCCGAACTCTGCCCTTACGCCTTTGTCGCTTCCCAGTTCCCGCATTATATACACATCATAATTATTATAAAGTCGTTCTCCGCCCCAGCGATTAATAAAGCTATTGTCGTCGTCCCCAGCGATTGCCGCTACTACATTCATTCTTACATAATAGGCGGTATTAACTGTCGTTATGTCACTGTGCGCTGTGTATCCAGTTCCAGCTAATATAATTTCTAATGCTTCCTTACCGTTCTTTCCTATAGGTCTCGCATCTAGCAATACGTTTGTAAGGTTATCAAAAAATATGTGCCTTGCATAAACTGTTATGCTATCTTCTTCCTTTACTCTGTCGTATATCCTAAATAGTTGCTTTTCAGAATATGGAGTAGGACACGCTATCACATTATCATTCTGTAAATATTCCCAGCGTCCCATATCGTCGTATTCGTGGCTTAATTCTATCTGACAGATTCCATTAAGTTCTATTTCAAAGATACAACTTAAGGGCGCTAATGTTATATCTCCATTCCACTCATAATTACTATTACCGCTTTTATATACCTGTATCATAATTCCCGCCAGTTCGGTATTAGTGTTACTGTAAATCCTTCTGTGAATATAAAGCTATTGTCGCCCTCTAACAAGTACAGGCTTTCATATTCACCATTTAATGCCGCGTTATTAAGTGTTCCTTCGGTTGTATAACATATACTTAGCTTTGTATCTATGAACAATGTATCCTTTACGGAAGCTTTAACCGTATTTCCATTTACTTCTAGCGTTACTATTCCGCTACCTTCTATAACATATATAGGCTGCGTTTCTGCATATGGATTATATAATCTTTCGTTTAACTTCTTTTCTTCCTGTCCGTCAATCCTAAACATATAAGCTTCGCAAGTGAACGCTATTGTAAATTCTCCCTTTCTTCTTGCGCTTCTTTCGGTATCGCTCATAATAACCTTTTTGACAGTATAGTAATACTCGGGATCGTCGCTTAAAATTAATCTACTATCTTCTTTGCAATATAACCACTTTTTGACTTTCCTAAGTTCTTCCGCCCAGGTATTCGGATTCTTTGAAACAAAGTTAAACTTTATATTTATTTCAATATCCTTATAGGTCTTTTTATCTTTGTGTAATTCTCCGTCCCTACCTTCAACCTTTATTACTTCGTATTCTCTTTCTGGTGTAGGAATTGTAGGGCGACTTACTAAGCTTAGCCCTACATCTTTACAAGATTGTCCGTTAAACCATATATGGAAATTGCTCCGCATTATGCCGCCCCCTTACATTTATCTTTATTATTCTGGTCTTTTGTGATTCCCTTAACTACTTCCTTCTTAACTTCTTGTGCTATTACTTTCTTGTCTAAGGTTGTAGTATTTGTTGTGTATACAATAACTGTTACATTTGAATTATCTGTAATTTTCTGCGTATTTACCGTCTTGTCTAACGAAACTATCTTAGCTGTTTGTTTCACTGCTGCTACTGGATTAATGTCTGCTACTACCTTTGTTGTTAATCCGTTTAAGCTGTCTTTCATTTCGTCGTTTACGTTATCCATTTCATTCGTAAAACCAACGCTTACACCTTCTGCCATATAACGACCTACTTGGTCTCTGAATACTCTTGAAGGTGAATGGATACCTAGCGTCGACTTAACTCCGTCTACAATTCCAGAAAAGAAGCTTTTAACATTTGAAGTGAAGGTATCTTTTGCGTTACAAATTCCTTGCCATACTCCATTGACAATATTCTTACCTATTTCTACCATTTTTCCAGGTAATCCACTTATTCCATTTACTACAGCCGACACCAGGCTAGACGCTGCCGACGTTCCTTTTTTTGCTAAATTTGTTCCCCAGGTTGCCACTTGACTTATTGCATCCTGTATCGCATTTTTTACTTTGTTTGGCATTTGTGAAAGTGTGGTAAACACATTACTTATTAATGACGTTGCAGCGGACGCGGCATTAGCTTTCATATTCTCGCCCCAGGTATAGACATTTGTTACCGCTTGTACTATTGCGTTCCAGATTTTACTAGGAAGTTCTGACATAAAAGTTATAACATTTGTTACTAAGTTTGTTACACCAGTTACAGCCGTAATTCTCATGTTATTAACCCATGTTGCTACATTGGTAATCGCTGCTACTATTGCGTTCCATATTTTACCTGGTAACTCTTTCATAAACGTTATAATTTGTT
This sequence comes from Lachnotalea sp., assembly GCA_041821265.1. Lineage (GTDB taxonomy): Bacteria > Bacillota > Clostridia > Lachnospirales > Lachnospiraceae > Lachnotalea. Next base: position 102,863 of record JBGUEQ010000004.1, read on the forward strand.
TAATAAACGCTGGTATTTCAACCGTTACCCAATTATATAAATCAATGCCCCATTGTATTATTTTTCCTAGTGCCAATCCGATAATATAACCCATTTTGTAAGGTAATTCTTGAAAGAACAAAACAACATTTGTAATAAGGTTTGTTACTCCCTCTACTGCTGCCGCTTTCATATCTTCGCCCCAGGTAATAATATTATCTACTGCACCTAGTATCGCGTTCCATATCTTTCCTGGTAATTCTCTGAAAAATGTTACTACATTTCCGAAGCCTGTCTTAATATTTGTTACTAAATTATCTACTGTATTTCTAAAGCCTTCGCAATTATCATATAGCAATTTAAAAGCCCCAGCGAACGGATTTACCAATAAAAGAAGTAATCCTTGCCAGTTTGATTTAACAAAATTAATAACTGAATTTAAAGCGTTTGGTATTGTTTGTGTAAAGAAAGTTACAATTGAACCTACCACTTTTCCTATTGTTTCTTTAACACCATTCCAGACCTTAGTTACCGCTGTCCTTGCGTTCTCATTAGTTGCAACAAATGTTATTATTCCAGCCACTAATATAGCCACCAACGTAGCTACAAATATGATTGGATTTGCCGCCATTGTCAAATTAACTAGCTTCTGTATTATATTAAATGCTACTTCTGCCGCTGTTAATCCTTTTACTGCGCTTACAACTGTACCAATTAACGCTGCCACCTTAAATACTGCGAACCCAGCTCCTATTGATAACAAAATACTATAAATTGTATTTCCGTTATCCATCACCCAGCCTAAGCCTTCGATAACTTTAGGAAGAACCGTAACTATAATTTCACTTGCCTTTTCTACAAGGTTTCCAAAGCCTTCCGCTATTTTATCCATAGCACCGCTTAATGTTCCATCGCTTAGATCGCTTGATAGTGTACCTATTGTAGCTATCACATTTTCTGCTGCATTACTTAGTGGTTCTTTGAACTTCTCATAGGCTGCAATTCCTACACCTTCCAGGCTGCTTTTAATGATTGTAAATTTTCCCTTTAGGTTGTCATTCATCGTTGCGGCCATATCTGCCGCTGCTCCGTCTGCGCTACCTATATATCCGCTTAATTCGTCAAATCGTTCACCGCTATTTGCGAGTAACGCATTTACACTTTTTAGGTCTGTTTTATTGAATATCTCGTTAAGTGCTTCGGTCTGTTCACCCGCTGTCATATCTCCAAGGATTCCGTTTAGGTCGTTAAATGTTTCGTTTAACGGTCTCATGTTCCCCTCTGCGTCGAATACTTCTATGCCTAAGTCTTTCATTTTTGCTTTTGCTGTATCCGTTGGTGCTGTTAGGGACAAAATAACATTTCTAAGTGCTGTACCGCCTTCTGCTCCTTTTACTCCGTTATCTGCAAATATTCCTAATACTGTGTTCATTTCATCAACGCCGCCAGATAATGACTTAGCTGTACCACCAACTGTAAGTATTGCTTCACCTAACTGGCTGACACTTGTGTTACTCTTTTGTGAAGTCTTCGCCATTTTGTCTACGAAGCTTTCAGTACTCCCCGCCATGTCGCCTAATGCGCTCATAGAATCTGTTACCATATCAGAAGCTGTAGCTAAATCCATTCCGCCAGCTGCCGCCAGGTTTAATACTGTTGGTAATGTTTCTACGGACTTATCCGCATCATATCCCGCTAAGGCTAGATAGTTTAAGGCTTCTGCGGCTTCTGTTGCACTAAACTGTGTAGTGCTTCCAGCGTCCTTCGCCGCCTGTTCTAACTTATCATATTCTTCACTACCTTTTGCAATTTCTTCTGTAGTTATTCCCATAGTTGCTGCTACTTGTGACATTCCACTTTCAAAGTCCATGCCTACGCCTATGGCTGCTGCTGCTAAGTCCTTGACTGTCTTTGCTAATGCCTTTACCCCGCTTATGATAACGTCCGATATAAGATTAGCCTTTATTATATCTCCCAGGCTAAGTGTTTTCTTGCCTGTTCCGTCCATGTCTTCGCCAGCTGTTTGTATTTCATGCCCGAAGACAGTCCATTTCTTTTCCGCATTTTCTAATTCTTCTTCTGTATTTCTTAATTCAGTTTGGTTTTGTACTAAAGCTGCCTGGTTCTCATTTACCTTTATCGTGTTTTTGGCTATTGCTTCTTCTTGACTTTTTACCGCTTTTTCTGCCTTAGCATGTGTTTCTCTCGTTTCGTCTAACTGTGCCTTTAATTTCTTACTTTCTTCGCTATCTTTTCCAGTCGCCTTAACGCTTTCCTTATAGGCTTCGCTTAATTCTACAATTTTGTCCTTTAGCTTTTGCTCCTTATCTTGTAAGTCTGTAAGCTTCTGCTTTTGGTCTGTAATATGTGTAGTCTGTAGTTTTATAGCGTCACTCTGTAGATTTATTTTAGCTGTTAATTCTGTTTGCTTCGCCTTAAGTAAATCCGCCTGGCTTCCCAATGCTTTCGCTTGTGCAGCGTTTACCTTATATTCACTTGTAACAAGCTTCATCTGGGTAAGCATTGACTTCATTTGACTGTTAAATTCGCTTGTGTTAGCACCAACTCGTAGACTAGCACCAGCCATTAATTACTTACTCCTTCGGTCTTGTTTCTCTGTCATATTCGACTTGAAATACAACATAGTCTAGAAGGTCACTTAAATCTGATTCTAAGCACTCTTTATAACTGTTACGCATATTCTTAATACATATCTGTAGCAAGTTATCTAATACCCGCTTATACGATTCCCAGGCATTTACCTGTTCGTTTTCTTCTATGTATCCATTTTCTTTGTCGTAATCATCAAATATACTGCTCTGGTCTTCTTCTACCTGTCCACCGTTTAGAATATCGCTCAATAGTCGTATCTTCTCATTTACAGATTCGTCAATGATTTGCGTAATAGCTTGAAAAGTTTGCATTATTTCTTGTACTTCTAGCTGCTCTATTTCTTCGTCCTCTATCCTGTCATTAAAAACTGTTCTAATCACCATTTGATAAAGGAATAATAAGTCGTTTTCTTCTTCGGTCTCGCTTATCAGTTCCATAAGTTCTGTATATCTCCTGTAAGCATATGTTGTAACCCTGTAAAACCGCTTTAACTTTCCTTCACAACGAAGCGTTATATCTATTACTTTCGTGAACTCAAATTTTTTTTTACGTCTTCTGCCTGTTCGCTTAATTTTTTAATAATATTTGCATTAATCATAGCAAACTTGAAGATAATTTCTGACACATCGTTAAGAGACTTGTTCGCTTCTTCCAAAGTGAATTGTTCATCATAAACTATTACAATAGCTTCTAACATTCTGTCTAAGTCTTCATCTGTGTAAGTCTGCTTTTCTGGCTTTACTGTTTCGTCGTAAACCTTTCTAAACTTACTATATTTCTTTCTTCCAATTTTTCCGCTTTCGTATGTAATCCCATTAATATTTATCTTGTTTGTATTAAGGTTTTTCGCCATATCTTCCGCTTGAATATTAAGTTTATTAAGTACTTCCGCATTGATAAGTGAAAAATTTAATAGAATATCTGGTACTTCGTCTAACGCTTCGTTCGCTTCATCAATAGAAAATTGATTTTCGTATACCGCTACGATAACGTCTAACATATTATCTAGGTCTTCATCTGTGAAAGTCTGTTTATCTTTGTCCTTACCTAGAAGCCCTTCAAAAACTTCTCTAAACTTTCTATACTTTTCCCTGGTGATATTTCCGCTTTCATACTCTTTTTCATTAATGCATATTTTCATTTTTACAACTCCTTTTTAACTTTGGGTGTCAGATTCTGACACCCAAATCCTATTAGCCTTCTGTTACTGGGACTGGTACATATTCCTGTACTTCTCCGAACCAACTTGCTATCGCTTCTGCTGCCGTAGTATCTGTTACTACTAAATTTGTTTCATCTACTACAAGGGCGAAAAGTTTCTTATTTTCTCCCTCTATTAAGTCTTCTTTCTTTCTTGCATAGAATGTGCCTTTAATTTTAATGGTCTGTACTGTCTTCTTGTCTTTTACAGTCTCATAACTGACGTCTGGTCTTTCAAATTTTCCACAATAATACCATACAAATTCATATTTACCATTTCCCTGTTTTGCTCTAAATCCTAACGCTACTTCCTTCGCCTTATCACTTTCAGATTTTGCTAAAAATCCATATTTGTAAAGAGTATCAAATAGTAGCGCATAGTCACCAGGTGTCAATCTGTTTACCTCTACTTCTATTTCTGTCTTCTCATATGTTTCTACTGTATCTTCTACTTCGTCGTCGCTATAAGTATATTCAACTGTAAAAGTATCCTTAATTGTTGCTGCTAATGCCTTAGCTAATCTTACTGGTATTGCAGCCGAATATACGTCTTCGTCGTTTGTCTCAACTGCTGCTACACAAATATCTTTTAAGCCTACTAGGCGGCTTCTTTCAATGGTTTTTTCATTTTCTTTCACTTTTGCCATTTATTCGTTATCTCCTTCCACTTTCAATAAATAATAAAATCTCATAGACTTGTGATAAAGACCTTTTTCGCTCTCGAATTGGTCATTACCAACAATATAGTTAAACCCAGCTTTCTTAAGAAGCTTCTTAACCTTTTTCTTTAGTTTATAAACGTCTTCCATACTCCACAAATCTACTTGTATGTAGTATTCTTCGTTTTCGTTGCTGTCGTCGCAAAAATCTGCGTCTTTATCTTCCATGTAGTAAAACGTAATATGTGTTTCGTTTATCTCCTGGTTATACCAGCCTTCTTCTACATGTACCCCTGTAATTCCGATTATATCCGCCAGGTAAGCCGTTAAATCCAGGTCTTCCGCTTCTTTTTCTGATGCCACAACAATCTCTTTCATTTTCAATAATTCTTCGTCACTTAGAACCGCCATAACTAGCCCCCCAACTTCTCTTGTAATACTTTTTGGTATTCCTCTTCTGCTATACTCTTAAGTGCTATGTATGTCGGTTTAGCTGCTTCTAACATAAATTCTTTAGGCTTGTGCATACTTGAACCCCATTCATGGAACTTCACATAGTAATAGGGTGATGTATCTGACTTTTCCCAGCCTATTACTTCTCCATAGTTTCCGCTTTGCGTACTTGGTTTTTTGGGTACGTTATCCGCGGCATGTTCCCCTGTTCTGCTACCCCTTCTACCGCTTTTAATGGGATTGCTACTATATGCTTTTGCTCTCATTTCTTTTTTTGCTTCGTCTTGTCCTATTACGCCCGCTTTTTTGACTATATTTTTATTGATTTTTTTTAACTCTGAATCCGTACAAAGTGTTTCTAACTCTTTTTGTATCTCATTCAATCCCCAAAATTCCGTACTTATAAAAGCCATTTATACTACTTCCTGTCCCTTTAGTACTATTTTGTTTTTCTTATAGTTCAAGTAATCTACATTAATAAGATTAAAGATACGTTCTCCCCACTTAATACGGTATTCCTTTGTATTCAACGCGTCCAACTTGTTACAAAATCGTGTTTCAAAGTTAATTACATTCTTCAAATCTACTTCCAAGGCGTTATATAACTCTTTTCCATAAAGGTTTTTTATATCGCACCAGGGGCTATAATAGTCCGTCCATTCTTCCGAAGAGCGACCTTTTACTACTTCTTTTTTCCTTTTTTGAATGGTTAAGTACATTATTCCGCCCCCACATTAGCCAACTTATCTAAAATAGTCCTGGTTATTTTGTCTTCCTTCGTGCTTCCTGGTATCTCTGTTCCTCTTTCGTCGTACATATCTTTGATAATTTTCTTCTGTAGAAGGATTGCTATTCTTTGTCCTTTTTTATAATCTTCTTCGCTTTCATAATTTGACTTATCCTTATATGCTGTTCCTACACAACTATCTATATAGGCTTCTGCTGTTAATATAAGGTCGTCAATTTGGTCGTCGTCTTCATCAAACCCAACACGTAAATACTCTTTCGCATCTTTTAAAGTAATTGTGGTCGTTTCATCTGCCATTATGCCACCCCTTCCAGGTAGTTATTAGGCTGCTGTAAATTCAACCTTAAAGCAAGCCCTGTCGTCCAGCTTCTCACAGTCAAAACGTTCTTGTACCTTAAGTGCTACTTCGTCCGATTCAAAGAATACAGAAGAATCCGTAGAAACTGTATAACCTTTTCTTTCAAAGAATTTAACAAGTGCATAAAGGTTAACTACATAAAATACTAATTTACCTTCTGTTGCTGCTAATTCTTCATCTGATAATGTAACAAGTGGCTTATTCTCGAAGTAATCTACCCCATTAACATTTTTAACTAATTCTAAGTCCCTGTCGTTCTTATCTCTCTGACTCTTAAGGTATACATACCCGCTAAGGTTTGTAATAACAATCGTTTTAGCGCGAAGTGTAGGTAATACACCGTCAATTACTTTTTTAACTCCTTTGTAGTCTGTAGCACCTGTAGATTTATCTACCATACTACTTTCTACAATTGTTAAAATTTCGTCGTTTTCACTATTAACTGCTGCTTCTGCAAAATCTGGCTTAATAACGTCCTGTACGATATTTACCGCTTCGTCTTCTTGTAGGTCGTTAGCAATTGGCACTAAAGAACCGTAGTTCTCGATAATGTAAGTAATTTCTTCTGTAGCTGCTGCTTCACCTGTTAGTTTCGTACCCGATTTATACTTAGTTAACTTTTTACCGCCAATTTTAGCAAATGGCATTTTACCATGATTCGAAGTAGCCTTTACAATGTGACAATGTTGTTTAAGAGAAGGGAATCCCTCACGCAAAACTTGAATGTCATTAATAAATTGCTCTGGAAGAATAGCCGCGTTATTATCAATATTTACTGCTGCCCTTTCTTCTTCTGTAAGTGCCGTTTTACCCTTTAATGCATACTTTACAGCTGCGCGCATTTCGTTAATTGTTCCTTTTGTTCTAACTTCTGTTTTCTTCTTTGTAGCCTGGTCACGAAGTTCGTCTTTTTCGTCTTCGTCTAATTCTTCCTGGATAGCTAACTGCGTTTTTAAAGTTCTCACTTCTTCCATAACTACCGCTGCCTTATCCGCTTCTTTGTTCTGTAAGTTGCTTCTTACTTCTGTTTTCTTTGTCTCGATTAATGCTCTTAACTCGTTTAAATCCATTTTGTAATACTCCTTTAGTTTTCTAATTCGTCTTCTAAATCTAATAATTTAAGTTCTTCTTCAAGTTCCTTTAGTCTTACTTCGTCTTTGGCTTCTTTTTTCACCTTATCAAAGCTTCTACAGTTAATTTGAGAACTGTCATAAGCTGGGAACGTGCAAGGGCTTACTTCGTGTAATTCTGCCTTAACAATGCTTCTCTTGTATATTTCTCTACCTTCATACTGTACTTTGCTCCATTGGTCTTCTAAACAAATAAACCCGAAGCTACTACCGTCAACATCACCACGCTGTACACTCTCTTTTACATCACTTCCCCAGGTATTGTTAGGTAAATCAATGTCGTAGCTAAGCCCTGTTGTATCTGATGTATTGAATCGTAATGTATCTATTTTTGTGCTTCCTAGAGGTTTACTGCTATCATGATTCCATAACGCTTTAATTTCTTTTCCTACCTCTTTACAATCCCTTATGCTTTCATCAAAGCAGCCTGTAGCAATTTCTTCTAAATATTCGTCGCCCCAGCGGTCTTGTATAAGTACTGGCATATTGAACTTAACGGCGTATCCGCCTATTGTTCTACTTTCCTGTCCTTCTGCTGCCGCTCTTAATTCCAACGGTATCTGTTGGTATCCTACATAGCTTCTCTGTTCCACTTTTGTTTCCTCGTTACTCGTTACTTGTGCTGGCATTTGTCTCGCTCCCTTCTTTCGATTTTCCCAGGTCTTTAAGTTTTAACACGCCCGCATTTACTATTAATTCGTTTCCTTCTGGCAGCGTTTGTCTTTGTATTTCTAATCTTGCTTCGTTTGGTAATAAAATTCCATTCGAGACATAAGCACAAAGTATTTTTTGCTGTGTTTCTGCGTTCGTTCTTAATATTACGTTCGTGTTAAATCTTACCTTGAATCCTTTACTTCTTTTTTCTTTGGTTAATCCACTCCAAGTAACTTCTTGCTCTATTGATTCGTATAGTATCAATAGGGTATCTATTAAAAAGCTTAATTGCTGCTGTTCTAAAGAATTATTATTCGTGTCCTTAAGGTCGTTTAGCTGATGCATTTTAATACCAAACAATGCGGCTATCTGGCTTATTGTCATTCTTCGAATCTGTTCATATTGTGCATCTGCCAGGCTTAAATTAATGGGCTGTACCGTAAATCCCGCTGGTACAGTAAAAATACGTTTTCCCTTGCTATAAAGCCTGGTGAATTTATTTTGTACTTTTTCCAGTTCTTTATTGTCTTTAATGTCAGAAGTAAGCTGTACTACAAGCTTATTCGTTAGACCATTATCAAATAGTGTATTAAGGTAATTCTGCGCCTTTATATTACCGTCTATCGTACTTTTTACCAGGCTTCTGATTGGCTTTGTATTAATTCCGTCTGTAGTGAATCCCTTGAATATCATAAGTTCATCATAGAAGCCTTGTTGTGTGCTGCTGCTTCCTGTTACTCTAAAATCTACCAGCACTTTATTTTTAAGCTTCGACTGTAATAATCCCGCATCATCTATCGTGATTCCTTCTACCATACATGGATAAAGTGCTACTATATTTCCTTTTCTGTCGTACTGCTTATACGCTGCGCTAATTCCTTCGTGCTGCCTTGTTAGTTCTATTGCCTTCCAGAAGTCTACCGCTGTCATATATGGATTAGGTCTTAAGCTTAATAACTCATTAAGTGGGTCTTCTGTTGCCCTTCTTATTCCGTCTTCTGTGTCTTGCACTAGATAAAGTGGTGTTTTCGCTATTCCTTCTGATAATTGCTTAAGACATGTAAGGTAGGTAGCTTCTTTCATAGCGGCACCCGCCTGGTTTTCATCTACTCCGAATACTCGTAAAAATAGTTTTTCTTCATCTGTCAGTGATGTATTCTCTGTTGATTCTTCTGTTCTTCTCTCTAAAAAATCTAATAGCATTACGTCCTACCACTCCTTACTAGCATAATTGCAACTGCTGCCAGTTCTATGCTTAATACATATAACCCATAATGGCTACTAATGTCGTAAGTGTTGAAGAAAAGCACCGCCAGGGCTGCTATTAGAAGCACGTCCGCAATTAACTCGCGTATATTTACTTTATCTATACATTTCTTGATTTTCTTAAACACTTGTTAACCTTCTTTCTACAAATTATCCAGGAAGTCTACTGGGTTATAGTGTTCTACTCCATTTTCTTCGATACATAGCAACAAACCCATAAGCATAGCTATAATACCGTCTATTTTGAATTTGGATTTTTTCTTGGAGTATTTAACTCCTAGCATTTCGTCGTATACAGCTATACAGTTCTTAGCCATGAATCTAAAACACTCGTTATCCGCTATTATTAATCGTTCATCTACTAAAAGGTTTTCAAAGTCGCTAATTACCTGTGTCATTGTCTTAGTTCCCTGACCTAGTGGTATAACGTCCCACTTATCTTCTAACCTGTTAATGATTGTCTGGCTTCCCCATTGGTCAAAGCCTATTTGCTCTATCCTATATTCATTGTCCAACTCTGTCGCATGGTCTAAGAAACGTTCAAAATTAATATACTTTCCATCTAATGCTATTAAATCGCCCTTCTTAATCCAGTAATCATATGGGTTATTGTCCTTATGTTGTCTGTACGCTACTGTTTCTTTTGGGGTATATAGGTGCGGCACTATTATAAATCTTCCTGTTGTTTCTTCGTAAAATACCAATACAAAACCTGTTATATCATTTTTGCTTGATAAGTCTAATCCGCCCCAGCACTTCCAGCCTTTTAATTCGGCTAAGTTTACCTTCTTCGTGCAACTGTCCCATAAATCCATATTAATAGCACCCTTTTCATGGTCTAGTGCTACATGCTGGTTAAGGAACATACGCCGAAACATGTTTTCTTGCATGGGCATAAGTCTAATACGTTTTGCAAAATTTTCTAAATCTTCCAATTTTCTAAACACTCCTAATGCTGGATTTGATTGAAACCACTGTGCTTCATCTTCTACATTACATTGCCTATCTGCTTCAAATATTTTATAGTAAAAGCTTGGGTCTGGTGGTTCTTCTCCAGATTCTATTTTTTTAGCCATTGTATAAAGTTGCATTTCTGGGTTACTTGGGTCTTCCCCACTACTAGCCGTTGTAATTGTCATTATTAACGGTTCGTCCCAGCCGCCTTGACCTGTTCTAAGCTTACCGTACATTTCGTCGTTCTTTGCCTGGTGTATTTCGTCTAGGACTGCTACGTAGTCGTTAAAACTATCTGCGTTATCTGCGTCAGACGACAAAACCATAAGCTTATTACCATTATCTTTTCGTATAATTGTCTTTGTGCTACTTGTAATCTTTACATATCTTCGTAACGTTCTGTTTGTCTTAATGAAATGTTCTACAGTCCCATATAATTCACCCGCCTGTTTCGTCGTATTGGCGGTTAAAATAAAAAGCGCACCGAAGATATGACGTTGACAGAAGAATAAATAAACTACAATAATAGCGGCTAAAAATGATTTACCGTTTTTCCTTGGTATATTTATATGTGCTTCTCTGTGTTTCCTTAAGCCGTCCGAACGTCTTCTAACACATAAAATCTCTGTTACTATTTCAAACTGAAATTCTAATAGTTCAAAGCTTCGGCTACTTCCTCTGTCATTTGTCAACTTCGATACGAACTTAAATAATTTTTTTGCTTCTTCTTCGTCGTAGTAGTATTCGTCTGTATCCCATTTCTTTTGTAATTTAGTAAGCCAGCAATCTAACAATAATTCATATTTAATCATGTGCTACCATTTGGTCTAATTCTGGGTCTATTCCTTCGTCCCCCAGGTTAGCTGTTTTCATTCTTTGTCTTGCTGCTGGTGTTAGTCCTAATTCTTTCGCCCAGGCTCTTAGTTCTGTCTGTGCTTTATTCGCTATGCTTACTTCTGGTCTTTGTTGTTCGTAACCGTTATCGCCCACTTCCATCGTGAAGCCTTTCGTGTCTATTACTTCTTCGCACTTTTTCCACTTCGCATAATTGATACAGTAGGCTTCAAACGCTTTTGTGTCCTTCTCTGTAAATTCCTTACCTTCTTCGGCGAATATTTTAGCAACCCTTCGCCATTCTTTTTTAGCAATATCGTTTAACCATTTCGGGCAAGGTATCGGCTTAATTTTTTTGATCGCTTTATGTATTTCATTTTCCATGTGTCCACCTTTGACCCCCCCTATAGTAAAAAATTGCTTTTTTTCTCACGTCATGTTGAACTCGAGACTTTAAAATAAAGCTTTTAACCTTTTATATCCCCCCACCGCTTGTGAACTCCCTATAGAATCGCTCTAACATATTGAAAAAATTCCTTTGTAACTTCCTTTTTGCTGCTTCTCCACGATTGTATTCTATATGTATTCGTCTATGGTTCGCTTCGCTTAGTCCTAGGACATTGTACACATCTAACCTTCTGTCCCAGGCTTCGATTACTTCTTCTATGTGGTGATAGTTCTCTGCTGCTATGATGTTACCTGTCGTATAGTATTCGTATATGTCCATTCCTAGTTGTCTGGCTTCTTGTCCAGTCTTAAAGCTTAGCCATGCTTTGTCATTATAGAACTGCTGCCGCCTGGCTTCTCCCTGGTCTTCCATACGCTTACGCTTGTACTCTCTATACTTCTTCCTGTCTGCTTCCTTGTGCTTCTCACAGTACCTCGTACCATGTTCTACTACTTTGTGGCAGCCAGGATAACTACATAACTTCTTTAACAACTGCTGCCCTTCTTTCTTATAGCGGTGTCCTGGGTTTCATACTCCGCCAGGGGATTATAAAAATGCAAATAAAAAAAGAGAAGAACTGGGTAGCGGCTTAATTATCCGTTACCTGGTTCTTCTCTCGTTTATGGTGCTATTGTAGCATATAGTTTTTTAATTGTAAATATAATTCTTTGTACGATAATTCCAGTTTTTAAAAAGTTTTCATATAACTTTTTCGTTATATAGGCATTTAATACTATTACAAAAATTATTTTTTATTTGCGATTAATTTTGTCATTATGTAATCCCCAAAATCAGTTAAAATCCAACAACTTAAATCACTCTTATTTGTAATTTGTTTAATTAAACCTAATGCTCTAAATTGAATTTTGATTTTTTGAAAATCTTGGTCATCTACTGTTACCGAATCAACATTATGATAATAACGCCTATTAGAATTTAATTCCCTTCTTATCATGTTTTTTGCATATTTATTCATACAATCTGATATTAATTCTTTATATTGAAGATTTTTTACTTCATTAATCATGTGGGGAGAAATAAATTCAAAAATGCAATTCCAAGTTACTTTAACTTTCATTTCAACATTATCTATTAAACCATCAGTTAAAATAAATCTAACTAAAATAGTAGTGGTAATACTATCTTCACCTTGTGCTAAATCTTCTGTTCCACTTGGTGCTTGTGTTTTATTTACTTCAATTTTACTTCTTAACTCTTCATTTTCTTGTTGGAGTTTTATTATTTCTCTTATGGATTTTTCATCAATAATATTATCTGCTCTTACCCAACCTACTGCGGGAAAATTCTTAATAAGATTTACCATGCTTCTTGAAACAACACCTCCTAAATCCTTAGGATTAGTCCAAAATTTAGCCATTTTCATTTGCGCTAACTCTCTAAAACTCTTTAATTTTTCTTTTCCTTCATCTGTTCTTTCCGTTTTATCACTAGGTATCCTACCTATATCATCATACAAAAATGCAAGTATTGGCTTTTTGGTATCTAAAGCATACCTATATTCCATTTCTGTATAACCTATACCATCTTGATTTAAAGAACCATATCTACCACCCAAAATCAAAATATAATAGTCACTATCGTCAATTATCCTTTTAATCAAAGTCCATTGGTCTTCATCTGATGCTGGGAAAAGTTCCATTCCAGCTGGTATACAATCTAATTCTAATAAGGCTTGCATTACCTCTTTTCGTTCTTCTTGTAAATCTTCATATGTAGAACTTACGAAAACTTGATATCTTTTGTCCATAATACCCCTCCGTATATTTTGTCAATATTTTTGAAAATTGTAATAAAATTATTAAAATATAAATTATAAAATAAGAGAAACTAAAAGCGAAACTAGGAGTGTAACAATTACACCCCAAAATACATTTTTTCTTAATTGTTTTATTTTGTCATAATTTTGTATTTCCTCACCCCAATAAAATACTATTGGTGGAAAATATACACTTTGAAATTTGTTAAATATTTTAGAAAATGTAACTACTCCAACCATACTTAAAAACCATGAGATTATATAATCAAATATTGATATTTCTCCATTGGTACTTATTCCTAAAATTGAGCAATATAAACTTCCCAAAACACAGAGAGCTACTACAATAATCAATCCATATACCATTGATATTTTTGAAATAAATGTATAAAACTTAGCTTCTGCTCTCTTTTTTAATATATCATCAAGTTTTTTCTTAAATAATATACTATCATCCATACTATTCATGCTATAATTCCCATGTAGCGTATAGTTATATTTGTGTAACGTAGAAGAAGTTGTCTCAAATTCTAAATTCAATTTAATATCGCTATAAATAGATAATGTAGCCAATTTATTATCATTAAAATTATCGTACTTTATTAATTCATCTAAAGATTCAAACATAATAATATCATTATTCTTCAAATTTGCTTTATAACTAACATAATTATAATAAATACATATTACTTCTGAAATATCTTTAAGAAATTCTGGCGTTACAGTAATAGCTTCTTTGAATTTTATTTGTCCTTTTATCAGCACAACTTTCCCCCCTTTCATCTTTATGTTTATAATATACGTTAAGAATATCAAACTTTCAATTAATATACAATATTCAATGTTCAATAATACCAATTTTATACATTTAATAAATAACACCGCTTACTCAGCATCCTTTTTATTATATTTCTGTTACACTTGAAAACTATTTATTCATTGTACTAATGCAACCCTTTCTTGCCCTTACCTCACAATTAATAACTATTTCCTGTAGTAAGTAAAAATCATCTTCGCTTATGTATTCCTTAATCTGGAATAAGTCTGTACACATCATGCCTGTAGCTTCTCCCATATCTAATACTTCTTCCTGGTTCTCAACTGCTGCCACCTGGCTTACAATTTGTTCTACTGCTGCCCCTTTTATCCCTTCTGCAATTCCTTTTTGCAACTTGCTTCCTATTGCTTTGTGGGTGTCAGATTCTGACACCTTCTTAGCTGCTTTCTGAATGGTATATTTTAATGTTTCCACTACTCCAAAGTATCCAGCTTCTAACATAGCTTCCATTAGTTCCATTAACTCATAATCCTTAATATGATTCCTATAGTATCCATTCACATAGTCTACATGCCAGCCTTTTTCATCTGCATAAGCTTCGCAATCGTTTCCTTCATGCTTAAAATTATAATCGTTGCTACAAAACTTTATTTTCTCATTCTCTCTCATTAAGTTACTTCTATAATCCTCTATAAGATTACACAGTGCGTTAACTCCTCTGCTTCCCTTATATGCTTCTATGAAGTCTTTTGACATTATCCCCGAATGTAGTATTGCTGTTATATAAAAGGCATAGGAAAGACCACAAGGTGTATAATCTGGATTTAATACACCTTCAATTTTAAAATGTGCTGTGTCCTTCTTTATGTCTACACTTGGTAGTATCTGCTGCCCTTCTAATTCTTCTTCCTTGTCCTTTTCGTCCCTTGGGTATAGTTCATTAATCATCTGTACATATCTAGCCCAGGTTATTTCATCTGCTGCCTCTAGCTTAATACCTTTTGGACTACATGAATAATTAAGTCCACCCTGTGAACCGCCGTTATATGACTTTCCACAATGTTCTATAAGTAATTCTTTAAGCTTACTTCTGTCGTTATCGTATTTACTTGCTGTAAGGTCATAGAATTTCTTTACAGCTGTTGGCTTTGGCTCTTTCTTCTCAACTGCTGCCGTCTTTTCATCATCTACCATTTTCTTAACATCTTTACTTAGTAGTTCCTTATCAGCTACTACTTCCTTCTGCTTTTCTTCTGATAACTTGGAAGCTTCATAGGCTGTCGTAAAGTTTATTTCTTCGTTCTTAAGTGCTTCCTTTCCTTCTTTGCACAAATTATTGTTAATGCTTTCCATCTGTGCCATTTTGGTAGAAGATACACCCATAGCGTCCGCTACATAATCTCGCATTTTACCCTCTATAATCACGTCTCCTGCTTCTCTTGCTTCTAACAGATATTTCTTAAATTCTGTAGCACCCTGTATTAATTCCCAGTCCTTAAGCTTTCTGCTAAATATGTTCGCGCTATGAAGTGTTAGCATAAACATAGCTTCTGACATTTCTTTTATTTTACAGTCTACTTTTTTAAAATCTTCGTGACCGCGTTCTATGTTTAGTACTGCTGCCGTAGTCCTTCTATGCCCTACTATAATTCTGTCCTGTCCGTCAACTCGTCCTACTATAATTTCCTGTAACTGACCCACTAATAACATATTGTCAGCCAGTTCTTCTATATTGTCCTGGCTGTAACTGTTTGCTTGACTTGGTATTAACGTTCTAGGGTCTAATTGTACCTTCCTGTACTGCTTCGTAAATACTACACCCATTTTACTATTATCATTTAATCTATCGCCTATTCCTAATCTTGCCATGTTATTTCTTCCTTCCTTTAACATAATAAACTACTATGTATACAAATATTATTAACACTACAAATACTATCGTTATTAACATTCTTATCACTTTTATCTTAATATAATCTAACAACACTTAATCCTTTCTTGTCATGTCTAAATATTCTAATACCAGATTCTTATAATCCCTTGTAGCCGCACTTCGTGGTGTAGTCTCTATAAGGCTCTTTCCTTCTTCAAACGTCCAGGCATTAACCTTATTACTGTATCTGATATGCGTACTAAATGTGCTATATCCACTGGCTATTAATGCTTCTTCACCTTTTATTGTTACAATATCCTTTGTAAACATTGTAACTAAGCACTTTACTAACTCTAGTCCGCTATTGTACGTCTTCATTTCCTCTATTACTTCTACCAACTCTTCCATACCGTCTAGCGCGTTCTTATCTACTTTAATCGGTATAATAATGTCATTAGCAGCAGCCAACGCATTAAGTACATTAATTCCTACGCCTGGGGGGCAATCAATTATACAATAGTCATATAAGTGTTCTACCTGTAGTAATGCATTTCTAAGCTTTGCTGTCTGTTCCTGTGTCTTATCTAACATCAAGTCAACTGCTGCCGCGTCCAGGTTCATATTAGCGGGTATTACATCTAGCCCCTTTCTGTTTGTCGTCCTTATAATATCTTCTGTAATAATCTCCGATTCTCTTAAAATATCTTCCATGCTCTTATAGTCATAATCATGTACCCCAAAAAACTTTGATACATTCGCCTGTATATCGTCGTCTACAAGTAACACCTTTTTATTATGGATAGTTACCAGGTTCGAAGCCATATTAATAGCTGTGGTACTCTTTCCTACTCCACCCTTTAAATTAACTATTGCTGCTGTTCTCATTTTTCTAACCTACCTTTCCTCGCCAGCATCTTAAAAGCTCTACTGGCTGGTGTTTTATTTTTCGTTACATTCTGTAATTGAATTTAATACTATAATAAATTAACCTTAATTGACTAATTATATAAAACTAATATTTTAATTCCATCATCTCTATTGACTACCAATTATTTACAAATTATAATTATCTAAAAACAATGGAGGAACAAATGATAAAAAAAATAATTTCTGCAATTATAAACAAATTAGCACCACTGAAACAATATAAACAACAAATATTCTTAATAGGTATAAGCTTTTTGATTGTGGGTCTTTTTTTCACCATATTTGAAGATATTGCAACAAATGATGTTAACTCAACACAAAGAAAGTTTATTGGCTATCTATCTTCTGTTGTAGGTTTAATGCTGATAACAATTGTTTCAGAAAAAGCACCGAAAATTATTACTACATTTTTATTATTTGCTGCAAGTATTTTATTTGTTATGTTGGAAGTTATTTTAAGCATTTCTTCTATAAATAAAAAAATTCCACTATTTGCTGATTATATTATGATTGTATTTTTAATAGCAGCTATATCGTACCTACTAATTAATTTATCCAAGATAGTAAAATTCATAAAATCCTTGCCACAAAATAGTACCAAACAAAAAATAAAAAGTTTTTTAGGTATTCTGCTTGGATTAAGTAGTTTTTTAAGCATACTTTACGGCATACTAAAACAGTTGATTGATTTTACTATCCTTTTACCATAGTATAAATAATATTTTTGTACTCCAACATTATCTTGCCTTTAACAATTAATACTAAATTCAAACTAATCAACTTTCTCTCTTGGCTGCCCTTCCTAGGCAGCCTTTATTGTCACACACCCTACAGTCCTCGCCACAAAATCCTAAATATTTCTTTGCATTGATTCTCTTAGCTTTGTCCGCTGGGTAAGTGTTATCTTTTACTTCCAGGCTATCTATTCTCCCTTCTAAGTACGCCGCAAGTACTTCTATCGCGTTATCTGCTTCATAGACAACCAAAGCCTTACCGCCTACACTATTAATTGTATCTATAAAAGTTAACTGGTCTGGTGTCGCTACGTTTTTTCCTACTTTTAGTTCTATGTATAGGTTATTGTATTCCCCCACTGCACAAGGTAAGCAAATGTCACTAACTCCCGCTTTCATTCCCTGGCGTTTCAAATTCGCCCCAGCTGCCTTCGTTCGTTTTCCTTCATTAGGGACATGATACATAGCTTCAAGTGCTGGATACTTTGACCGCTTCCACTTCGCCCACTCAAACACTGCTATTTGCGCTTCATCCTCTGTACCTTTAAGTTTCATACTCTAGTGCCCTTTCTGCTGCTTTCTGGATCGCGACTGCTTTCGCCTGTTCTACTGCTGTTAATTTTTCCACTGTTAAGCATTTTCCTACTAGGTCTATAACAACGACCTTCTTCTTACAACCGCTGTTACTATAATGTTTGCAATTCTTAACTCCACATACTACCGTTGTTGTCTCACTCATTTTGTACCCCCTTCCTGGACGACTTTAACCTCTGCCGCTTCTATTTCTTCTATTTGTTCCTGTCCTACTGCTGTATTGGCTATGTATTCTCCAACTCCCCTTTTAATTTCATCTATTCCCAGCTGCTCTAATACTCCCTTGTCTTTGAATTTTTCTAAAGCTTTGTCCAATGCTTGCCCACTTAAAGCAATTCCATTAATTAACCCTTCTTCGTATCCATTGTCATAACTTCTACTTGTAACCCTGGTTAAATATCTATCTAATTCCTTTGTATTCATTCTTTTAATCTGTCTTGCTGTGTCTCTGTCTAATCCTAAAGATTTTCCCATATTGTTTCTGTTTCCTTCCATGTTTGATTTATTTTTATAAATGTGTAAGTAAAATATGTAAATCCAGTCTTTTCGTGGATTCCTTCGCTTACGCTATCTTTATCCAGGTAATAGCCATTTTCTAATTTCTTAGGAAGCTTCGCTATTCTGTTGTACCAGCCTTTATCTTTGATTGGCTCTTTTCGGATAACTTTAGGCTTACGTAGGTTCTTACTGCTGTTCCAACGTTTTCCCTGTAGTGCTTCTGGGTCTTTCAACATTCCGTCACTTTGCTTTATCAGATATGACGCAAGCTTACTATATTGTCCTGTGTTGTCTAGCGGGTTATAGTGAGTTCTTCCCCTACCCTTCCAGGCTTTGGCTATCGCCCTGGTACTTACTTCTTCTGGTGTATTTATAACTAAATGATGATGTAACGCTCCCTTCTTCCCGATTTCCATAACATGTATGTATTTGAACACTAGACCCAAACTCTTATATAGCGTTCTCATTTCTTTCAAGAAGTCGTTTGCATCTTCTCTCATTGCTTTTTTATCTGCTGGTCGATTCTCTAAGGTGTAGTCAAGTACTAAATGTGTGTCCCCTTCTTGGAAGTTCGCATTAATTATTCTTCTTAACTTTTTTTCTGCTGCTCTTTTATTAACTTTCTTCTGTTCTTCTTTTGTTAAGTTTTTCTTTTTCCCTTTCTTGTATCCTCTTTTATTAAATCTACTGCTAAAGTACTTTAATATTTCTACAGTATTTCCAGCTTCCACTATTTCGATTATGTACGGCAAAGTAAACCCCCTAAGTATTTCTATAGTTAATACTTTTATCAAGCCATAAAAAGGGCTAAACCCCTTGATATTAGTTGACTTTAGCCGTTTACTTTGCTATAATATTCTTGTGAGAAATATTAGAGTAAACGACAAACAGCTAGGTTATTTTCCCGATAACTTAGCCGTTTTTTTGTATTTATATATTGCTTTTGTCGGGTGTATGTCTATTCGTATTTTCAATTATTTTCTTGTCTATACGGTTTCTTTTGTCTTAAGTGGTTCGTAACTATTCACTGATAATTCAAACGCTGTACGCGGTTCTTCTTCCCCGCTACCCAGCTTCTTTATGTATTCGCGGCTTTGTAATCGACCTGTAGCTTCTATACATTCTCCAACATTTAGGCGTTCTGTAGCCCTTATAGCCGTTCCATTCCACATGACAGAAGGTATATAGTCACTTTGTTTGCTTCCGTCCTCTCTGTTCACTGCTAACGTAACATCTGCTATCTTAATTCCGCGTGGCGTTTCCCTTGTACAAATGCCTTTACATATATGACCGTTAATAATAACCTGGTTCGTCTTTCCTAAGTATTCTTCCCTAACTTCTATGTTGAAGGCTCTTATAGAAACATCTACCTTACTGTGTTCTTTTACATCTA
Source organism: Lachnotalea sp. (assembly GCA_041821265.1). Classification (GTDB taxonomy): domain Bacteria; phylum Bacillota; class Clostridia; order Lachnospirales; family Lachnospiraceae; genus Lachnotalea. Next base: position 122,733 of record JBGUEQ010000004.1, read on the forward strand.
AGTTCCTGGTTCTAATCTCTCCAGAAACAAGAAGCTTCTGACCTATAATTTCGCCTTCTTCGTCAATATCTGCTAATACTTCAAATGACTTTGTATCTTCCTGTACTATTACTGGTAATATGTCTACAATCCCGCTATTTCTGGTTACTGCTAAATTAAATTTATAATAAGCATTACCACTTTTATCTATACTTGCTTGTTGTGGATAATCTAGCACCTCTCCATATACTAAAATATAATTATTCATTGTATTACTCTCCTTTTATGTATTGGGGTGACTATTGCCGCCCCTAGTTCTTAATTTTTCTGCTTTTCCGCGTCTTCTTTGGCTAAAAACATCTGTGTAGCGATATAGATAGCTTTTTGTGTTGTTCCGTCCAGGTTACTTAAGAAGCTATTAGCTTCGTCCGCTCTGGCTTTCTTTCTGTTTAGTGCTACTGATGATTTTAATTGCTTAACTGCCATTTCCATTCCATCGCCCCTTTCTTCTGTTGGCTGCAATGCAGCCCCTGTATAGTCTTTCTTGTCGCGCTTCTTCTTGGGTGACTTCCTGTATTGTTTGTCCCCTATAAGGGACGCAAGAAGTAACCTGGGATTCTTCATTTGTACAATACTGCTTAGCTGTAGTTTCGTTTCTTGCTGGTATTAATCTTTGCTGTGTTTTTCCGTTACTTACTACGTTAACAATAAATTTCTTCACTGGTATTCCCTTCTTTCTACTGTACTTGCAATGAATGTTCACTGGTATTCTTTAACACAAACTGTTATTTACCGATAATATGTAATAATTAGTACTATTATTTTAAACTCCTAATTTCTTCGAGTTCTTTTTCTATATCCCTACCGCTGTATTCTTCCAGCTGCTTAGGAATAATGTTATATGTCCATATAGAAGACATTTTAACCGCCGTACCTATAGGCAATCTTCCTGTTTGTAATCCAATTCTTACATATTGTGGCGATACTCTTAGTATGGCCGCCGCTTCTACTGGCTTTATTTTGCCTTCTCTCACTTCTTTCCCTCACTTTCTGGTTTGTATTTACGTCCTCTGTATTTTTCCAGGCTTGGACTGGCTGCATGATGTAGGCTACATTACGCGGGCGACTGCTGCCGCCCTTTTCATTTCTCTAAATTATTGTTATAATTTTCCTGTGGAAGACCACAATACTTTAGAGAAAGGGGAGCTATCTTTGAATACAAAATTACTTAAAATATTAGTAGACTTATCTGGTGGAAAAGATGATACTATTGACCTTGACGCATTTTCATCTTTATTTCCAATTAACACCTCTACCAAAAAAGAACTTCATAAACTTGAATTATTAGATTATATTTTAGTCAATTATAGTGAGGATGAAATTGATAAATATAATTCGGGTCGCCGTCCATCCAATACTTTTCTGAAAATTCATCTAATGTTAATTTTCTGTCACTAAATGTTGTATCTTTTCTCATTTTCTTAACTTCTCCTTCCACTTTTTTTTGCTGTAATACTTGTCTACTTTAGATAAGAAAGAGATTACTAATCCTGTAGCCTTTGTTAAGTCTTATGGAACGACTTCTTTCCCTGTAAATTCTCATAACACTTCTTGTAACGCGCCCAATGCAATATTAGAAGCTAAGGAATCTTCCAGGGTAAAGCCGCTTAAATAATCTTTTCAGTCACCAAAGACAAGCCTTAGGCTGCCGTATATTAATACGGCGGTCATTTTTTTATTTCATACAATGTTCTGTATGTGTACATAATAATCCACTTACAGAACTTTGTCAGCACTATTTTTATCTTTTTGTTTACAAACAGAACTTTTTGTAGTATATTAGGCGTGAAAGGTGGTGGGGATTTGGATGCTAACGAAAGAATTAAATTATTAAGGGAACATTTGGATATTAGTCAAGAAAAATTCGGAGAATACATAGGACTTTCAAAATCTGGTATTTCATCTATAGAAAGTGGTAATAGAAATGTAACCGAAAAACATATCAAACTTGTACGAACCTGCTTTAATGTCAATGAAGTATGGTTGAGAACTGGCGAAGGGGAAATGTTTAACGAAATGTCCGAAGACGACGAGTTAGCTTTATATGTTGGAAAACTTGCTGGTAGTGATAATGAATTTAAAAAGAAGGCTATACTTGCTCTTTGCAAATTACCAGACGAAGTGTGGGAAGTTTTAAAAAGAGCAGCTTTAGACAGTACAAAATAAAAAAGATAGACCATTTAATAGTCTACCCTTTTAACCCTAGTATAAAATAATATATTTTCCTTAATAACCTTTCTTCGTGAATAGTATCTATAAGGTCGTGTAGCTTTTCCTTCATTTGTACTCCCCCTTTAATGCTATTCATTATACTTAATTTCAATTGATTTGTCATTGATTTGGATTTTATTTCCAGAATCTTGGAAATATTCTTTTAGTGAAACTATGTAAGGTATTGATATGATATACTTATTTGTACTCTGATTCGTAGATGTCACTTATATGACAGTTTAGACCTTTAGCTATTTTTTCTAAGACCGTTATTTTGGGGTCAGTCTTGCCGTTTTCAATGTTATTAATTGTCGACTTGCTAACTCCTGTAAGAATTGCTACGGCTTCTAGTTTTAAGCCTTTCGCTTTTCTAATTTCCCATAGATTGATAATCATTAGTACTATACTCCTTTATTAAGTGATAGACTAATGGTACTAAATATTAAGAAAGGTGGTTTATATGGGTTTATTCAATAATGAAAAATGTATTACTTGCGGCGGTAAATTGAACGCATTAACAAAAGCAAAATGTGCTAGTGGCTCTATTTGTTCGTCTTGTCTTTCTATTTGTAGTCCTAACTACATGAGTAATATACAAAACAAATCTTTAGAAGACATCAAGCAACATATGGACTATATGAAAGATAACCAGTCCTTATATTCTAACTTTAAAGCTACAGACACAGTAGGAAAACTCTTATTTGTAGATAAAATCAACCGTTTATTTTATGTTTCTGATTCTACGCTTAAACTATATAATAAAATACCTGTTGTCTATTCTTTTGATAACATTTTAGATTATGAAGTTTCTTTAGATGGTGAAACAATAACAAAAGGTGGTGCAAGCCTTGGACGCGCCGTTGTCGGTGGTGTTCTTTTTGGTGGTGTTGGTGCAATCATTGGTGGAAGTACTGGCAAAAGAAAACAAAAAGAAGTAATTAAAAAGATGTATATTAAAATATCGCTAAATCATACATATGATACTTACGCACAACTTAACCTTATAACTACAGATACTAAAAAAGGCTCTTTGTTGTATAATTTAATGACAGAATCCGCTAATAAAATTATTGCTATATTTGATTCTATTACTGCTTCAAGCTCTTCCGTCCAATCCACTAATTCAATGGCTGCTGCCGATGCCATATTAAAATATAAAGAACTCTTAGACGTTGGTGCAATAACCGAAGAAGAATTTAAGGCTAAAAAAGCTGAACTTTTAAACATTTAGTATTAAAAAACCGCCCCAGGCGGTCACCTGGAACGGTTTGTCTGATACCTTATAAACACTGGGCTTATAACATATCGCACACACGATAATTATACCATAAGCCCGTATTATATCAAAGGGCTTATTTTTTATACCCTTTTTAGGAAAGGTTGTGTAATATGAAACTACCTAACGGCTTTGGCTCTGTCTATAAGCTTTCTGGTAAACGCCGCAATCCCTGGGTTGCTGCTAAGACATTCGGCTGGGACTATGACGAAGAAAAAGATAAATACAAACAAGTTCAAAAGCCTATTGGCTATTATCCTACCAGACCAGAAGCCTTAACGGCTCTTGTAAATTATAATGAAAACCCATACGATTTAGAAACAGACACGATAACTTTTGAACAAGTCTACGAAGAATGGAGTGAAGGCTATTTCTCTACTCTAGGTAGCCAATCCAGTATTCGTACTGTAACCGCTGCTTATAATCATTGTAAACCTTTATATAAAATGAAAATGAAAGATATTAGAGTAAACCACCTTGAACAAACAATTAAAGATGCCGTAGTCGGTAACAGTACTAAATCACGTATGAAAAGTCTTTTTAATCTAATGTATCGCTATGCTATGAAGCATGAAATAGTAGATAAAAACTACGCCGCGCTTTGTGATTCTGTCAAGCAATCACAACCAAAGATTGTTAGAATCCCTTTTAGTGATAATGAATTAACTTTACTTTGGAATAATACAGATTTTCCATTCGTGGATATGGTTCTAATTGGTGTCTATTCTGGCTGGCGTCCCCAGGAACTAGCTATATTAAGAATCGAAGATATAGATTTAGACGAACAACTTTTTAAGGGGGGACTTAAAACAAATGCTGGTAAAAATAGAATCGTTCCAATACACCCCATAATCTTAGACTTAGTTAAGCTAAATTATGAAAAAGCGGTTGCTATGAATAGCGAATATCTATTTAATGATGAAGACGGTCAGCAAGGAACTTTTTTAACATATGACAAATACCGCGGACGTTTTAATAAAATTATGAAACGATTCAAGATAATGCATAAGCCGCACGATACCAGACACTCATTTATTACAAAGGCTAAAGCTGCTTCTATGGACGAATATATAATAAAATTGATAGTAGGACACGCTATAACAGATATTACCGAAAAGACCTATACGCACCGAACAATAGAACAACTTCACACCGAAATAGCTAAAATAAAATCATAGAAAAAAAGGTATACACTCGTAAAAGTGCATACCTTTTTTGTTAGTTACCTCTGTTTGTTACCTATTAGTTATTTGTTAGTTACTTGTGTATTTTCGCCCTATTTCATACTATTTTACATTTTCGCTAACCCTTGTAACTACTGTATTTCTTAGTATTTTCCAGCGTTAGCTGCTTCCTCTATACTAACTGCTACTGCTACTGTCATACCAACCATTGGGTTGTTTCCAGCGCCGATAAGTCCCATCATTTCAACATGAGCTGGAACTGATGAAGAACCTGCAAATTGTGCATCTGAATGCATACGTCCCATTGTATCAGTCATACCGTATGAAGCTGGGCCTGCACCCATATTATCTGGATGAAGCGTTCTACCAGTACCACCACCTGAAGCAACTGAGAAATATTTCTTTCCTTGTTCGATACATTCTTTTTTGTATGTACCTGCAACTGGATGTTGGAATCTTGTAGGATTAGTTGAGTTACCTGTAATAGACACATCAACGCCTTCTTTATGCATAATTGCAACACCTTCTGTAACATCATCTGCGCCATAGCAATTAACTTTAGCACGAAGACCTGTTGAATATGCTTTTCTAAATACTTCTTTTACTTCACCTGTGTAATAATCCATTTTTGTTTCTACAAATGTAAATCCGTTGATTCTTGAGATTACCTGAGCTGCATCTTTACCAAGACCATTTAAAATTACACGTAAAGGCTCTTTACGTACTTTGTTAGCTTTTTCAGCAATTCCGATAGCACCTTCAGCTGCTGCAAATGATTCATGACCTGCTAAGAATGCGAAACATTTCGTCTCTTCTTCTAGTAACATTTTACCAAGATTACCATGTCCTAAACCTACTTTACGTTGGTCTGCAACGGAACCTGGAATACAAAATGACTGAAGTCCTTCTCCAATAGCTGCTGCTGCATCGGAAGCTTTTCTACATCCTTTTTTGATTGCAATCGCAGCGCCTACAACATAAGCCCATTTTGCATTTTCAAAACAGATAGATTGAATTGCTTCAACTTGGCTGTATACATCTAATCCTGCATCTTTTGTTATTTTTTCAGCTTCTTCAATAGAAGAAATTCCATAGCTGTTTAATACTTCATCAATTTGTTTAATTCTTCTTTCATATGATTCAAATAAAGCCATTTTTTATTTCCTCCTTCTACTATTCTGCTCTAGGGTCAATAATCTTAACTGCATCGTCAACACGACCATACTGACCTTTTGCTTTTTCGTAAGCTGTTGTTGGGTCATCACCTTTTTTGATAAAGTCTGTCATCTTACCAAGACTTACGTACTGGTAACCAATGATATTGTCCTCTTCATCAAGAGCAATTCCTGTAACATATCCTTCAGCCATTTCAAGGTAACGAGGGCCTTTTTTAAGTGTTCCGTACATCGTACCAACCTGTGATCTAAGACCTTTTCCTAAATCTTCAAGTCCAGCACCAATTGGAAGTCCACCTTCTGAGAAAGCTGACTGAGTTCTTCCGTAAGCAATCTGTAAGAATAATTCTCTCATTGCTGTATTAATAGCATCACATACTAAATCTGTATTTAAAGCTTCAAGTAATGTTCTTCCTGGTAAAATTTCAGCTGCCATAGCTGCTGAATGTGTCATACCTGAACAACCAATTGTTTCAACTAATGCTTCCTGAATAATACCTTCTTTAACATTAAGAGTTAATTTACAAGCTCCCTGTTGTGGAGCACACCAACCAACACCATGTGTTAAACCTGATATATCTGTTATTTCTTTCGATTTAACCCATTTTCCTTCTTCAGGAATTGGTGCAGCACCATGATTAACGCCTTGTGCTACTGTACACATTGTTTCTACTTCATGTGAATAAATCATTATAAGACTCCTTTCAAATATGTAATCAATTTGTTGATAATATTACCTTCTGTGAAGGGATTTATTTAACCGTCTGCATGATATTAACTTTGATATTTATTTAACACCACACTTGTATTCATTTTCTCATAAATTCGACAATTAGTCTAGCTGTTTTTTTATTTTTATTTTCTTAATACACTTACCAGATAGAGAAGTCATACAACGTTTTCTAATAAATCGTGTATAACTTCTCTATCTGATTCCAATACTATTCAGCAACTTTTGCCACTAAAACACAATTTGGTGTATCAATCTGTATTGGCTTGCCTTTCATTATGAGTACACCTTTTTGATAATCTACTGTAAATATCGTAATAGTATTGGATTCATGGTTTAATGACATTAGATGCTTTCCATCTGGAAAGAATTCAATATCTTTTGGATATTCACCACTGATTGGTAAAACATTCAGCTTTTCTAGCATTCCATTTGAATGGTCAATTTTAAAAATTCCGACACTATCATCCCCCGCATTAGAACAGAATAGATAGTTATTATCTGGTGAAAATTTAATTGCCGCTGCCGCACATCCATCATCACAATGAGCTTCCGCCGTTGATATTGTTTGTATTAAATTAAAATCAGGACCTTTTTCTGTGCTAGAATAACTGTATACATTGATATAATTCTTAAGCTCACATATTAAATATGCATACTTACCATCTTTGCTAAAAGTTAACATTTTAGGAGCTGATTCTATTTCACATCTTAAGAAATCAACTAATTTAATCTTACCTGTTTCTTTATTAAAGCTGTATATTTTAACATGATCAACACCTAAATCTACCGCACACAAATATTTTGAATCTGGGGTTAGTGTAGTACAACTTACATGTGGTCTAAAGTTACGTTCTGCTATACTTCCAAGTCCCTTATGAAAAATATCATCACATATTTTCCCAACACTCCCGTCTTCATTTAGTTTAAGTACGGTTACTTTACCATCATGATATCCTGCAACAAATAAGTAATTATCCTCAATATCAGTTTCCAGATAACATCCTCTCATGCCGTCCGTTGTAGCTCCATTAATTACTTTCAGATCACCATCTGGTAAAATTGAATATGATTTAACACCTTCATCTGCGATAGAATATAAATATTTTCCATTCGACGATATTGTCATATTGGAAGGGTTGTTTATCTCCTCAACTCTTCTTTCTACCATTGTTCCTGCTTTTACATCCAAATCATAAATATGAATCCCCAAACTATTTCCATGTGTATAAGTACCTACATATGCAACATATTTCTCGTTTTTCATGTCAACTTCCTCCATAAACATTTATAAATTAATCAAATTATAGGTTACAATTGTACCTATAATTTTTAGTAACAATTTAGTCACTAAAATGCCATTTTACAACAATTTTGCTTTTACATATAACGTTATATTAACACATTTTCATCGATTTGTTAATATAAATTTTTATATTAACATTTTACATATTTTCTTTTAATTTTTGCTAGGTTTAATCTCTAGTATCCCTAAAAACACTAGTAAAATTATTATAATTAACGGATATAATACATTTGTTATATCCCAATATTTATAAATACATGCACCTATTTGCTGCAAAATCATTATTATAATTTCTATTTTAATACAATACTTAATTAAATATTTCAACCTTACCTTAAAAATATCTGTTTTAGAAACGGGCACCCATTTTAGTTTTTCATAAATAGTAATTTGCTTTCCATTTTCTTTAATCTTCATATATGGTTGCACTTTTAAGTAAACCGACATTCCTAGAAGGTTTAAAACTATTATTGCAGTAATTAGTGTCTGCTGATTAAGCAACTTTTGGGCTTAATTCAGCAGTATTGCACGTGAAAATTTCCAAAAGAAAAAATAGCGCAAAAAGTATTTGTGCCTGAATCTTGAAAAGATTCGTCACAAATACAGATAATGCGATAGCGGTCAACGTTGTTTCTTTAAGC
>JBGUEQ010000005.1:0-123401 GCA_041821265.1 Lachnotalea sp.
CTGCTTGCAGACACTCTCGCGCCCGAGTGGATTGCGTAGCAATAAACTTCCTATCCACGAGGTGCGCATTTTGGCACTTAGTGCCTTTTTATATAATAGGGAAGTTCGGAGAACTTTCCTATTATATAAAAAAGAGACGTCCATATAGTTCTGTCGTCTCCTTTTTAGTGTTGTAATTAATTCGTATCTATGATAGTACTGAATCATTACAAATAAGTTACATTACTTATTGATATTTACCCGCTTGCTTTAAGAACATCTCAGCATATTTTCCTTTTAATTGTATTAGTTCTTGGTGTGTCCCCTGTTCTATTATCTCCCCTTTTTCTAACATAAATATTCTATCGGCCATACAGGTTGTGGATAATCTATGAGAAATAAAGATTACCGTTTTGTCTTTTGCAATTTCAAGCATATTTTGATTCAGATTATATTCACTAATAGGATCTAGCGCGCTAGAAGGTTCATCCATCGTAACATATTTAAATGGCTTAACAAATACCCTCGCAATTGCCACCTTTTGGGACTCCCCACCCGATAAATTAGTTCCTTCTACATCGAATTCCTTGGTAAGCGGTGTATCAATTCCCATTTGTAATGATTTTAGCTTTTCATTAAATCCACTATGTACTAATGCATTGACTACCTGCACCTTTTCTTTTTCGCTTACAAAATCCATTGCAACATTTTCAGCAAGCGTGGCTGCAAATATTTGAAAATCTTGAAACACCGCCCCAAAATTCTTTCTATAATCCGCGGTATCATACTCCTTAATATTAACATTTCCCATACTTATCGTACCTTCTGAAACATCATATAAACGCATCAAAAGCTTAATGAGCGTTGATTTTCCAGCTCCATTATAGCCTACAATCGCAATTTTTTCATATGGTTTAATTGTCATGTTAATATTTTTAAGACTTGGGACTGTCTCTCCTGTATAAGTAAATGAAACATTTTCTAATTTTATTTCTTGAACTTCATCTTTCACTGCCTTACCCGTATGCTCTTCTATTTTAGGCGTATATGCTAAAAAGCTCTTGAATTTTTCAATATACATACTCGTTTCTGTGAATTTAGTCATAACATCAACCAGTTCACGCATTCTTCTTGCAAAACGTTGTGTAGTATAAATGAGTGCTGCAAAATCACCTAGTGAAATAGTTTTACTCACAATGATTTTATAAGCCAAATATACCATCATCGCAAATGACAAAAGAAATTCTTGAGATATTCCTGATAAAATCCCTATTCCTGCAAGCTTCTTGCCTCCATCATGGTATATTTTTTGCATTTGATTCGTAGCACGATTGAATCTAGCATATAAAATCTTATGTACAGAAGATAATCTAATTTCTTTTGCATAATCTTTTAGATAAAAAATTCTTTGACTATAATCTCTTTCTCGCTCAATTGGTTTTGCCTGCACATCTAGTTCATATTTCTTCTTTACTATAATGGAATTAAAAATAAGTCTTAGGATTACTGCTGCTATTGCAAAAACAAGAAGTGCTGGGTCTAACACGACCATTACTCCACCCATAAATAGTAATTCCGATGTTTTCGCAGTAAAATTCATAAACGCCCATAAGACCTCATAAATTTTATTATCTGCTTGTGAAGCTGCCCATACAAAGTCGGTATAAAATTTAGGTGTTTCATAATATTCCAAATCCATTTTGGAGGCCTTTTCAAAAAGCTCTTCTCGAAGTTTTTCTTTCATGGTTACATTTGCTACTGGTTCCAAATATTCTACCACATAACTACCTACTACATTTCGCACTATGGTTGTCATAGATACAAATACTAGAAAAGTCATGATTTGGCTAAAACTTTTCCCACTTTCCAGTGCATCAAATATAAATTTCAAAGATATTGAGCCTGTTATCACCCACACAAGTGAAACCAATATAGTAAAGCCTGTATAGCTGTAAAAATAAAATGGTACAAACTTTACGAAGTATTTTAAAATAAACACATTGTTACTCCATACCTTTTTTATAGAGAGGCGTTCTTTTTTCTTGTTTCGTTTCATGCCCATAAAACACCCTCCTCTCTATATTTTTCTGCCTGTTTGCTAAACATTTCAGCATATTTACCATTTTGGTTCATAAGCTCTTGATGACTTCCCTGTTCGATGATTTCTCCATTTTCCATCATATATACTACATCCGCTAGCGTTGCACTCGATAATCGATGTGATACAAATATGACCGTTTTTCCTTCACACGCTTGCATCATATTTTCGAATATTTCATATTCACTAATTGGATCAAGTGCACTAGATGGCTCATCTAGAATGGCAATCGAACAGTTTTTCGCAAACACTCTGGCAATTGCCAGTTTTTGAAATTCTCCTCCTGACATTGATATTCCATCATCGTCAAATTCCTTTGTAAGTATACTGTTCATCTTATTTGGAAAATTATCAATTTTACTATATAAACCACTTGCTTTCAAGGCTTCTATCGCTCTTTTTTCATCCGCTTCACTTGTTCTTTCCGCTAATAATACATTCTCTGTTACGGTAGCTGCAAATATTTTAAAGTCCTGAAATATGGTTGCAAATATTGCTCGATAACTGCTTAAACAGTAGTCTTTAATATTTACATCATCTACCTTAATCTCACCTTCACTCACATCATATAAACGCATTAACAACTTAACTAGTGTTGATTTCCCTGCTCCATTATGACCTACTAATGCAATCTTTTTGCCAGCCGAAATATTCATATTAATATGATTTAACGTTGCCGTCTTGGCACCTTCATAGGTAAATGATACGTTGCAGAGACTGATGTTATTTCCCATATCTTTTGGCCTTTGTCCCTCAAGATTATCAACCATCTTAGGCTTATACTCAATAAATTCTCTAAAGTTATCAATAAACGCTCCGTTTTCACTAAAGCGTGCGCTTTCCCATGCAAGGCCTAAAAGGGAATCATTCAAACTATTTGCCGCATTAATTACCGTTGTCAATACACCTAGCGAATACGTATGGAGGGTGAGATATCTATAAATTATAATTCCTTGTACCACTAAAAACACTCCCAACCCTGCTACCAAGGCGTTGATAAGTCTATAAATTCCTGCTGTTTTTCCGTATTTTTTTGTTTTTACTCTCATATCTTCTGCCGCTACATGAAAGTTTTTAAGTACTGGATGAAAAATATCACTTAATCTCATATCCTTTGCAAAATCTTGTAAATAGACTACTCTTTTCACATAGTCCATTTTTCTTCGTTCTCCTACACATGATTTATAACGTTCATACTTTGCGCCTACATAATGTCGATTAACATAATTGACAACGATGAGCGATAGAATAAGAATTGGCAAAATAATAGGTTCATAAATTAACACCGCTACCGTATAGGAAATTGTTGATATGATAATATAAAATAAAGATGACATGTTTTCTAAAATACTATTTCCTCGATCCAGTATCTCCTCATTTGCTTTTGTGTAATTATCATAAAATTCAGGATTTTCATAACAAGACAAATCCACATTTAATGCTTGATTGTATATCATATCCATTAATTTTGATTGAATTAAAACATTTGTTTCTGGAACTACTACATTTTTTAAATATGCATTAATTCCTCGTGATATGGAATTTGCCACAAAATATAAGAAAATATAAAATATTACCGTTTTAAAACCTACACTTTCTTGCATACATTCAATAATAAATCGCAAGAAAAACAATGTATATAAAATTTCTATCGACACTCCAATTAATACATCTGCCAACTCCCAAATTAGCCTTTTGGGACTTGCAGACCACATTAATTTCAACATATAAAAATTATTTTTTATCCGCTTCAAAGTTTCCCCTACCCCTCTAGTAATTTACGTTGTAATTTTATTAGTCGATTTTATCTGGCAAAAATTCTTTTATAAGCTCTAATGCTACAATAATATTTAAACACCATTGTGATGTATAATTAGTACTAATCCATGATATTTCCTGCATATTTTCATTATTCACATAATCAGAAACTTTGATTGGTTCAAACCCATTTTTATCACCAATCGTCCACATAATATCAAAAAGTGAGTTCCATACTTTTTGGGCAAGCTTTTTGTCCTTATAATAGAAAGCTCCAAATGCTGCCATGGAAGCCGCCATATAGCCATGATCAAATTCCCTATCCCCAATTGTATGATTACTTTTCTTTTGCCTTTCTTCTGGGGTATCAAAATAGAACACTCCAAAATCGGCAATCATTTTAGTCCACTCTTCATCATCAATGATATCTGCAAGCTCCGTCCAAATTTGCGCTGCTCCCATGCAAAGTGCTAAATGAGATCCTCCCGTTGCAAATTCACCAATATATCTTAAATGCCCACTTTCTGGATCATACTCATAATCGGAACCCGATGCTAATTTCATCGGTGCCTGTTTCAAGTCCTCTATTCCTGTAAGTATTTTATTCTTATAATATTCATCTTGGTTGTGTTCCCATTGTGTCATCCAGTTTGCAACATAACTTGACCAATCTGGCCCTGAACGTGCATGGGTTGGGTAAACCATTTTATCCTTATCATAGAAGAATCTCAATGGATCAATTGTAAGAGATGATAAATCACCATCTTTTACATCTTCAAAAATATCCTCCATTCTATGATCACCCGTAAGATAGTAAAATACCCTATGATGTCCAGCCATAGCAATTCTAGGCTCCTTACAAGAACAACCCCAGTGAATCACATTATGTCTGGAGCCAATCCCCTTGAAATCTCCCAAGTGGTATACGTCTACTTCGGAGCAGTGTCTAGCCATTGCCTCAGCTAATGTGTATATGTCTTCTCTCCCTGTCCTAAGAAAGGCGTACCACAACCAATAAGTCGGAACTAACTCCGTATTTTGCCATGCATATCCACCCATATCATATCGCCAGCAATGTCTTGCTTTATCATAAGTATGCATAAAATCTCCATAATTATAAAGACCATACCAGCCCCTTGCCTTTACTTCATTTTTATAGAATTCTATTGCCAAATTCATCTGATTTTCTAACCATTGTTCTACTTTACTTTCATAGGATGGGAGACTCCAAATACCAAAGGCTTTCTTATCATGATAATACTTTGGTTTAGCAACAAGCACTGCTGGTTTATGAATCATTTCTGACAATTGTTCTAATTCTTCATCTGCTACTATTTTTCCAATGTATCCTTTGAATATAATTTCATTGGTATTAGCAATTCCATAAGGCGTTGCACCAACTTCATCAAAGCCTTCATAATAGGCGCTTGCATGTCCTAATGTGTCGTAATGTCGATAGTCCATCGCTTCTACTTCTGGGGACCATATCCACGCTGTTACTTTGCATGTATCCTGTTCTACATCATCCACCCAGAGTGAAGAGGGATACTTTTCCCAGAAATTTCTCATTCCAATCGCAATTCCACCGTTTTCACCTGCTACATAGGCAACGCCTTTTGCCTTCTCACCCTCTACACTGTGAATATAACAACACTCTTTCTTGCCTGTACGCTTCTTAATCAAGTAATGGTTTGCATGTTCCTGAAGCATATGGTAGTTACTCCATATTGTCATATCATCAATTGCTTCAAATACTGTTTTATCAGTTTCACGATTCAATTCTAGAAATTCTCCCGCTAATTGAGCCTTATAGATTGATTCCTCTACAGGTGGTCTCCAGCTAAGAAGTAACTGCATTGCCTCATGAAATACTCCATTATCACCAAGCATCTTGACATGTCGGTTGTACATAGCGCCTTCTATTGGGCATTCAAAACTAATTCCAAGTCCTTTTAAAAAATCCTTTTGAGGATCACCATCATACAAAAAGGTATGTGTAATATGTATTTCATCTTTGTTTAAGTACATCGTAAAACGTACAATAAACGGTAAAACCTCTCTTTTTGTACTTTCATTCCTATGAATACCAGTTACTTTGATAACTATTTTTAAAGCTCCTTGTTCTTCTATAATTGCATCTTGAATTTTAGTTTGATAAGAAATTTCGCGTTTAACTAGACAATTATCTTCTTGGACTCTTTCTTCTAAAATACATATCAGTTGTCCATTTAATGCAGTATTTCTTCCTTTTACAATTATGTCTTCGACTAAGTTGCTTCCTTTTTTCTGGAATGAAGCTTTCATTTCACCTGTATCAATCACAATTTTTTGTTCATCTTCGCTTATCTGAATCGAATCTGAAGCACTCATCTTGTCATTACTTATTTTAGCTTTACTTGTTTCATCATTATATGCTTCAACTTCAATCGTTTTTACATCTTTTTTAATATCTGCACAGTGAGCCGCCCACTTAACTGAACCATCTGGCCAATACGCAGTAACTCTGGTCTGTAAGGATGAAACTTCTCCCTCCACATTAAGGTTAAATGTATCACTCGTTGACACTTTGCCTTTGTCCCACATTGTACCAAAGTTTACATATCCATAATCCATTCTATTTTCCAAAAAATGTAAGTTAACCTTCTCCATTTAATCCTCCATGGTGCGTTTCTCGCACACTTCTTCGTAACTATATCAAAACAGCGAAATTGGATTCAACTCCATTTTCGCCATTTCTATATTCTTTTGCTTCCACTCTAAAATTATAAATCTATCTGCTTACCACCTGGAATCTCTATCAATTTCTCATCTACACTAATCCAAACTGACATGGCAGAAGGATTAAACACAAAGCTTGCATCTGCCGCATACTGTAACCGACTTACAGCCTCCATATAATCATAGATCTGGATGTTGGTAGCATACCAAATATCATCTCTATTTCCTACTAATTTACAAAACTCCTCCATTACTTCCCAGTTATCCTTGTCAGTAAATTCATAACTATGCCCCCATACATACATCATGTATAAGTACTGTTTCTTAAACAAATCAACAAACTGCTTACCTAATTCTAATAAATTATGATTATGATGACAGGTCGCCTTCCATTCCATATAATTGTTTGGCATAGCAAAGTTATCAGAGTTTCCTACTACTCTTGCATATTTAATTCCAAGTTCTGGTAATAAGTCTTGAATTTGCTTGGTATAAGAGCCATTTGGATATGCCATTCCTCTTACTGGATATCCCACTAACTTCTCTAGTGCTTTTCTATCTTCCATAACCTGTGCTACAACTTGCCCCATTGGACATCTCTCAATCGTAGGATGGGTATAGGTATGACTTGCCACTTCATGTCCTTGATATAATTCTTTATATTCTTGATATGGAACCATCTCGTCCCAATTCAAACCCCCGTTGATATTAAAAGTACCTTTTATTCCATTCTCATTGAAAATAGAAACTAACCTTCTGTCCTCTACTCTACCATCATCATAACTCATGGTAAGCACTTTATGTTTTCCCTCTGGAAAACAGGTATAAATGTTTCTTAATAATTTACTCATCATCTAATCCTCCTATTTTATCAATTGTGGAAGTACATATTCCCACTCCATATCCGAAGCATAATAAAATTTGGTGTATCCTGGTTGATTATAACAATTATTCTGCCAAGCAACACTGGTTCTGTACTGCATATCATGCATTAACGTAAATAATTTGTGCTTTGTGATTTCTGTATTGGTATAAATTCGAATTGCACTGTTATCTGCCTTGCGAATCAAAAGCTCTTCTCTAAAATCTCCAAATACATCCGCGATCAAACAAGGATTTCCTTTCGTTCCATTATTGGTTGCCATATTCTCTGGCATTAACATAACACCATGTGTATTATCATTAATCACACCACTATGATTACCAAATAGATCTGCACCATCGAGCACCTGTGTTGACATATCTGCTGCCCATCGAATGCATTGGTTGGTACCTAGTAACTTATCCTCTAGCTTTTCTCCATTACAAGAACGAACATCTTTCACCCATACCTGCAGTCCTCTTACATTGGGATTAACATCACCTATCATACAACGTCCCAAATCTTCCTCCGCATATTCTCCAAATATCGCTTCCCCAGTCTCCGCATCTCTTAATGCAAAACCATACGGTGCCTGCTCTGCTCCTTCAAATACATTGAAGATCTCAAGACCTGGCTTATCTGGGTCAATATTTGCTACCTGCATGGCATCTCCATGTCCAAACTTCGCATACGTTCCATCTGGTAAATTTCCATAGCTGCTATATAAAATACTTCCATCATGATCAATCACCGCCGCTCCATAAATAATTTCTTGGAACCCGTCTCCATCCACGTCTGCCGTTGATAAGCTGTGATTTCCTTGTCCTGCAAGTATTCCATATTGTTCATCCGAGCCTTTTCGTATATGCGCATTGTCATTAAATGGATTTTCCATAGGAACAAAGCCTGAATCAATGCTAAAATATTCTTCAAACTTTCGTTCAAAGAAGCTATAGGCAACTACGGTAGCTCTTGTGTAATATCCTCTACAAATAATCAAGTAAGGTCTTTCCCCATCTAAGTATGCAACTCCTGACAAGAATCTGTCAACCCTATTACATGGTTCAATTCTTGGCATAGAATAATCACCCCACATAAGCCCATCATCCACTCGATCATACTTAAATGGTATCGTTTCTATTTCTTTTCCATCTCCCGCAAACATAGTTAAATATTCAGGACCTTTATAGACAAATCCTTCAAACTTCTCTAATTCATTCTTCGGACTTCTCATTTTTGCATACTCATAAATGAAATAATCAACTAATGATTTCGCATCTTCTTCCTTTAGCGGATAAGAATATTTTTTATCTATACCAAAACATTCCTCTAAAGTACTCGGCCATTGGCCATTTACTACTTCTGTATGCTTATCCCATTCCTTGAACAGTTCAACCAAATGATTATAGTAGTCATCAGAATTGCAAACATAATTATCCGAATGGAAAAATCCTTTCATCAAATCGCTTTTGGGCATAGTAATATATGTTTCACTCTTAATAGAACCATCTGCATGATACGTAATCATTTTTGTTCCAGGTGCAGTCTTTACTGCCATCTCAGCTTTACCATCATTATCGAAATCATACACCATAAATTGAGTGTAATGTGCTCCTGCACGTATATTAACTCCCATATCAAGTCGCCACACTATCGTTCCATCCAGCTTATAGCAGTCCACGTAACAATTTCCTGTATAACCTTTAATCGATACGTCATGTGAGTTCGTTGGATCCCACTTTACTATGTATTCATATTCGCCATCACCATCAACATCACCCACACTCATGTCGTTTGCATTATAGCTAAATAACTCACCACCTGGAGTGTTACCTCCTTCAGGTATATGCATTGGAATATCTATATAATTATCATTAGAACTAAAACATTTCACTTCCTTTGATTTATTTTCTTCCTTTTCATTGATTCTTGCTGCTACTTGATAAGAATCCTGTTCACTTCCATCTTTGTCTAAATAATTAGTACTTTCTGTAACAATCGAAAGCATGGTTTTGTTTTTATAAACAACAAAATCTGCCCCTGTTAATCCCATTTTTGTATAACCCTTCACTTCATCTATCATTAATCTCCAGCTTAAGAATACTCCTGTTTTGGTTTTCACCGCAATTAGCCCTCTGGATAATTTTTCTCTTTGTTCCTTAAATACTTTTTTACAGTTTGTTTTTAATACATCTGACATTTCATTCTCTACGCCATTAACTACAGCCGCTATTTTAAAGAAATGCGGAACATGTGTGCTTTTATCTAATTTGTATTCTGTATCGGTTGTTTCTGCAACACATTTATATTTCATTGTTGGTATATTCTTATCTGCCCAATATACTTTATAACTTTGTGCATCCTTATTATCTTCCCAACTTATACTCACATAGGAATCTTCTAACGTTTTAACTTTTAAATTGCTTATCATTATACTTCCTCCACTTATTTAACCAACGATAAATTGTAACTATTTATCTATTACTGTCAAATTCTTTAACAGTAAAGGGCTGTCCTTGGACACCCCTTTACCCGTTATATTTTACTAATAAAATGTCTGCTTGTCAGACACTTCGCGCCCGAGTGGATTACATAGTAATAAACTTTCTCTCTATTTAATCAAAGGCACTTGTTATTCTATTACTATTTTGTTGCTGTATACTGTGCATTTACTTCATCAATAACTGCTGAACCGCCTTGTGCTAACCAACTTTCCCAAGCTGCTTTCAGACCAGCTTCGTCAATTTGTCCACAAACATATTGTGTTCTTGAATCATCAATTAACTTATCTAATGTACTTCCATTTAAAGAATAAGTTTCTGAGTTATTAAGATATGCAATAGCAGGATTAAATACTGCAACTGCTTCGTTTTCTTTCTTGATTTTTTCTTCAAGTCCTAGTCTTTCATTTATTGCAATTGCAGGGCTAATCGCCTTTAAATTAGGAATATAGGCTACCGTCTGATTAAGTCCTTGGTAAGCTTTAACCGCCACCTCATCACCTGCATCAATATCAACTAAGTAACCATCTGTATTACGTTCCCACCCAATACCTTCAAGACCATAACTTGACAATGTAATCATTTCATCCGAACACATTTTATCTAAATAAGTTAAACAAGCAGCTAATTTTTCTTCTGTATCTGCTGCTTTTGTTATTGCAAAAAATCCTGCATTTCCTGTTGTTGCAAGTGTTTTTCCTTCTATACTACCAATAAGATTCATAGACGCTGGCACGCTTGGATCTACGACGGAAGGTACATTTTGTTCAACAAAATAATCCCAAATTTTTCTTGATCCGTCAAGAACATCAATATACATACCACATTCTCCATTTTTAACACTATCTGACCATGTAGCTGTGTCACGAACTGCCCAATCTTCGTATACTAGACCATCATCATACATTTTCTTAATCCACTTGAGTGCTTCCAAGTATTCATCTGTCTGAAATACTGGTACAAGTTTTCCATCTTGTTCCACCCATTGATTACCAACGCCAAACCATGTTTGAATAATATCAAAAGGTCCTGTGTATTTACATAAAGCCAAACCATAAGTATCATCAACACCATTACCATCTGGATCGTCATATGTAAATTTGTACATCATATTATATACATCTTCAATTGTTGTTGGTACACCAATTCCTAATTTTTCAGCCCAATCTGCACGATATCCCATACCATTTCTTCCAATTGGTCTCGCTTTATATACACCAATTAGTTGTCCATCAATTGTAACCCCTTCATTAACTGATTCATTTGCTTGTGCAAGATTTGGATATTTCTCTGCATCAAACATATAATCATTTAAATCCCAAAATGCACCGGCTTTTGCTGCGCCAACTACTACTGCTGACATTTTACTAACTGATATAATCATTGGCATATCATCTGGTGAAGCTAATGTTAAGCTTAATTTATCCTCGTAGTTATCATCTGGTACCCATGTAAAATCAACATGTGTATTTGTAAAATCCTCCATTTGTTGAATAACTGCTTCTGCATTATCCCCTGATAATGGACTTCCCGAATAATCATAAGTCATCATGGTAATATTTTGTTTTTCTGTTGAAACAGCGTCTGTTGTACCCGCCTCTGTTGTTGCTTCTGTTGTTGTTGCATCTGTAGAAGATGTATCCTCACTTGATGATGTTCCACATCCTGTTAAAATCCCCGCCAACATTACTGCTGTTAGCATTAGTGCTGTAACCTTTTTCAATTTCATACCTTTCTTTTCCTCCTTAAACTTTTTTCATTTATAGTAAAACAGTTCTAGCCTTTTACAGCTCCAACCATAACACCCTGTGCAAAATATTTTTGAACAAATGGATATATCATAATAATTGGAACGGTTGCTACTACTGTTGCAGCCATTTTAACTGCTTTATCTGGTGGTGCTCCATATGCACTAAAATCCATCATTTCAGATTGAATTTTACCCGTTAGCAACACAATTCGTCTCAGTACAATTTGTACCGTTTCCTTTTTTGCATCATTTAAGTAAATCATTGCATTAAAGTAATCATTCCAGAGTCCTACTGCATAGAATAGTGATATTGATGCAATCACAGGTTTCGATAACGGAAGTGCTATTTTGCAAAAGATCCCTATATCTGTAGCCCCATCCATTCTTGCTGCTTCATCAAGTTCTCCTGGTAATTCTTCAAAAAACTTTTTCACTATAATCATATTAAATGGACTAATTGCTCCCATGAGAATCAATGCCCAATAGGAATTATAAAGACCCAACTGCTTTATCCATAGAAATGTTGGTATCATACCACCTGAAAACAACATAGTTACGATAACAAGATTTAAAATTGTATTTCTACCTTTAAAGTGCGTTTTTGATAAAGGATATGCAAATGTTGTTGTAAAAAACATTTGTACTGTAGTTCCTACTACAGTCAAAAAAATTGAATTTCTAAGTCCTTTGAAAACCTCACCTGTTTTTATAATATATTGGTATGCATTTAAAGAAAATTCTGTCGGAATTATAAAAAATGCTTTTTCTGTAAGTTCTTTCTCTGTCGCAAATGATCCTGCCAATACATACAAGAACGGTAGCAATGTTATAATACCAACGGTCCCAACAAATGCATAAATTAGTACCTGAACAATCCTATCACCTGTACTTGCTTTTATTTTATTTTTACTTTTGATTCTAACTACATTTTCCATCTAGTTTTTAACTCCTCTCTAATATATTCCTGATTCTCCAGATTTTTTAGCAAGCCAATTTGAACCAAGTACCATTATTAATCCAACTACTGATTTAAATAAACCTGATGCCGTACTATAAGAATACTGTGCATTGGTAATACCTTTATAGTAAATATAAGTATCAAACACTTCTGAGGTTGATACATTCAGTGCATTACGCATTAAGAAAATTTGTTCATATCCTGTATTAAGAATCGTTCCAACTTTTAAAATAAGCATTATAATAATCGTTCCTTTAATAGCTGGAAGTGTAATATGCCACATCAATCTCCATCTTCCTGCTCCATCGACTCTTGCTGCCTCATAAAGCTGTGTATCAACTCCTGATAATGCAGCAAGGAAAATGATTGTTCCATAACCAGTTTCTTTCCACATACTTTGCCCAACAATTAAGCCTCTAAAATATTGGGGTAATCCTAAAAAGTTGACGGTGTGTCCTATTACTGAATTAATAATTTGATTAATGATTCCATCATTTATATTGAATAATGTATATGTAAGACTTGCTACAATAACCCACGAAATAAAATGTGGTATATAGATAAAAGTCTGAACTACTTTTTTATATTTCTGATTTTTAATTTCATTCAGTAATAATGATAAAATGATTGGAGCTGGAAAATAAAAAAGTAAACTCAAAATTGAAATTCCTAATGTATTTCTTAGAAGCATCCAAAAATCACTACCTTGAAAAAACATTTTAAAATGTGTTAATCCGACCCATTTACTTCCCATAATACCTGTAAAAGGACTATACTGCTGAAATGCAATAATAATACCTCCCATTGGAATATACCGAAATATTATAAAATATAGTAATCCAGGCAATAACATAATGTATAACCATTTATGTTGCTTGAAATATTTACTAAATTCACCTTTGTTCTTTATCGGTTTTTGTACTTGTGCACTTGCAACCTTGCTCATAAATAACCTCCTTGATATTTTTTGTATATATTTTGTATGTTTTGTATACCAAACCACTCTATGTGACTTGTTTATAGTGCAACTATACTATTACACTTACATTACATCTATAATCAATATATATACTTTGCTTATTTTTCAAGTTTTTTCATTTCATTTCTTGTTCAACGCTGAATTCTCCATGGTTTTCATGCCATAATAATCATCGTATTTCTCTGCATTTTTAAATTAGAAATAAATTGATTATTAGTTTTCACGAACATTTAACACAAAAATACCGTATACTCATAAAATTGACCGAGCATACGGTATAATAATTATAATAATATAACATTTCACCAAAACAATGATATAGATAAGATCTGATTTACATTTAAATAGACTTAAATAATCTTATATTTAACCTTTTACCATTTATTAATCTAAAAGTCTATTATAATTTTGCCTATACTTACCTGGTGTAGTTCCTTCATTTTTACTAAAAAATCTTATAAAATTCTGCGTATTCGTATAATTTAAAGTTGCCGCAATATCTGCTACCGTTAAACTAGTTGTCGTAAGGAGCTTTTTCGCTTCATTAATTCGATATTCTGCAATATAATCACTAAATGTAATATTTTGTTCCGATTTCATTACTTTCCAAATGTAGCTTGGATGGTAATTTAACTTTTCAGCGCACTCTGTTAATGTAATGTCTCCCTTGGTTTCTTCTATCAACGCTTGAATACTACTCATAATCTCTGATGTTCTACTTGTCCTAAATTGGCTAAGTTCTTGAATGATTGGTGTAACTACTCTGAATTTATAAAAACTAGTCATTTTATCTAAGTCATATATTTGATTAAAGCTCAAAAATATATTATTGGCTTCATTTCCAAACACATCATTTACAATCAACCCAGCATTGCTCGCGATCAGAATAATCGATATCATAAATCTGTGCAAATAGAAGGAACATTCATTGGCTGATACCTTTTTGTTTTTCAACTCCTCCATGAATTTATCTATAATGCTAAATGCAAGTTGTATGTCGCACAAGTCCACTGCTTCTTTAATTTGTCGTTCCAGGAGAATATTGTAAATATATCCTTCCGCTGTATTCATAATATCCGAATAAAACATAACACTACTTGGAATCTCATTTTCAGTATTTATTACATCTTTATTTTGTTCTTCATTTTGTTCTTTATAAAATACTTCGTTATTTTTGAGTGCCTCGACACTTTCATAATAAGCCGTTCGATACTGCATTAAATCTTCAAATATGTTGCTTGCTCCAGCACTGATCAATAAATTATATTGCTCATATACATATTTCGCTATACTGTTATAAATCTGAAATATTTTCTCATCTAAGATTGCAACATCATCTTCAGTTAATGCCATTGTTATCGTTCTTGCATTACAAATAGCAGGCATAAACAATTCTTGTGAAATATTTTCCGGAAGATTTTCTACTACACCAATTCGAACTGCATCCTGTTTAGCTTCATCATACTCTTCAAATGACTCTTGTGATCTAACATTAATTGATATCACTGAAAAATATTTTTTTCGCTTTAAATTCAATCGAACAAAATAATAATCCATTTGTTCTGGTTTCACTTCACTTCTTATCAATCTTAACTGAAATAATTCCGTAAGCTGACCTTGTTGACTTGCAATTAGTTTCTCTAATGCTGTATTTTTTCCAAACAAATTATCAATGCTGTGTGCAATATAATCAAATTCATTTTGACGCTGTGGGGTTTTATTTTCATTGGCAAGTTCATAAATGTGATTGGTCAAATTAGAAACTGGCTTATATATTCTCCTTGTTGTAAAAATTGACAACAGTACACCTAATACAACAATTCCACCCATAACAATGGAAAAAGATAAAATATTATCTGCTTTAGACATAATGTTTTGCACATCATAACTAACGATATATTTCCAGCCCATTACCTCTGAGTCAACTACGGCAATATTATAAGATTCACCATTTTGTAACTTAATGGTTTGAACTTCATCACTTTTTAATTGATCGCTATTAGCAGTACAGTAGGAAAGAATATCTTTGTCAGTAGAGTATACCAAATTACCACTACTATCAATTACGGTGACCTCATTATCTCCTAAATCACTCGCAATGATTTGTTGCAATTTGGCCTGATTAATATTAACAATGACCAGTGCATAGGGATTTTTACTTTTGGCCGGTAATTTACTTACAAAAGATAAATTGTCTAAATTAATCATTTCACGCTTTTGATTACTTAATTGAGTCATTCCAATTCGATTGAGCCAAAAATTTCGCGTTAGTGTATCTGCTTTGTATTTATATAGAACTTCAATGTCCGCTTGATTCTGTATCTGATCATATTCATACATCCCTCTGTTGCTTAATACCCATCCAGTTTGAAAATTAATAAAAGTAAATCCATCAATATATTCAGATAAATAAGTGGAACCATCTAAAACATCCGTAGCTTTCACAAGTTCTGAATAATCCGAGTATTTAATAACTGTACTTAAGAGCCATTGTATTTCATCTGATTCATAATTTTCCAAATAGTCCTTTTTTATATTTATTAAGACACTATCTGTTCTATTTTTCACTTGACTAGCAGTTGCTTGTGTTGATAAATTCACATTATTTGTTATTTCGGTAACATATGTATTATAAGAGAAGATTCCTAGAATAATGATAGGTGCAAATACTATAAATAGTAAGTACCACAATATTCTATTTTTATAATTAATATTTTTTAATATTTCAATCATTTCATTCAATCCCCAATCATTTCTGGCATTTTACCAACTTGGCATAATACATATCTATCTATTATATCCAATATATAAAAAAAAATAAAGTCATATTTATAAAACAAATTTTTCTTTAGTAGTATTGCATAAATTTGTAATTTTTTGTATTATAGGAAAGATATATATAAATGACACATATATGGAGGCACATCGGATGACAAAAATATTTTGGGCTGGAGATTCAACTGTAAAAGATAACTACATTGACACGTATCCGCGAACTGGCTTAGCACAGGGGCTACGCTTATATCTTAATTCGGATATTGAGATTAGAAATCATGCTGAAAATGCACGAAGCACAAAGAATTTTATTCAGGAAGGGCGACTTGACAACATTAATGCTGAGATTGGAAAAGGAGATTTTTTATTTATTGAATTTGGACACAATGACTGGAATGATGATCCCAAAAGACATACTGAGCCTTTCTATGACTACAAGTCCAATTTAAAGCAAATGGTACAGGTGGCATGGAACAAAGAAGCTTATCCAGTGCTAATCACCCCACTCTATTGCCGTTTTCTTGATGATAATGGTATATTAAAAGAGAAGGTACATTTTGATTATCCTGATGCAATGATTAAATTATCCAAAGAACTTCTGGTTCCCTGCATCGATCTATGCGAGCTCAGCCGACAACTTTTACTTAATACACCACTAATTGAATCAAAAAGTTGGTTTATGAACCTTGAAAAAGGAAAATACAATGCATATCCTGATGGAATCACTGATGATGCCCATTTGCAACATAACGGCTCAGTAATTTTTGCTAAACTCATCGCGGATGCTTTAAAAGAACTAGGCTCTATCTACGCAGAATTAGTACGTTAATCTTTTCTTTTCGAATAAAGGTATGCTTAGAGACATTTTAATGTTCGAGTGAAGTGAGTAGCAATAAACTTCCTCTCCACGTGCTGTTCCTAGTGGGAAATAATACCTTTTGTTCCATATCAACGTTTGAGGAACGAATCCACGAAATAAAAAGCATTCTTTCATGAGAAAATATAGGTTTTGCTATAACTAACCAATTATTTTCTATGAATGAATGCTTTCATAAATCAAGGGCAAGAAATTGCCCTTGATACCAGCTTAAATAACTTCTATAACTGCACTAATACAAATATATTATAAATTGCCTTAATCGCAGCTTCAAAATCACTATTTTTAACACCTATAATAATATTTAACTCACTAGACCCCTGATCAATCATCTTTACATTAACATTCGCGTGTGCTAATGCAGAAAAAATTCTTGCAGCAGTTCCTCTCGTTGCTCGCATACCACGACCAACAACTGCAATCAAAGCCAAATCAGTTTCCATGTCAACAAAATCTGGTGAAGCCATTCTATGAATTTCTGCTAACACTTGTTGTTCTTTTCCCTCAAACTCTGGTTGGTGAACAAAAACTGTCATAGTATCTATACCTGATGGTATATGCTCAAATGAAATGTTGTTTTTTTCGAAAGCTTCTAGCACTTTTCTTCCAAAGCCTATTTCAGCATTCATCATATCTTTTTCTATATTGATAGCCACAAAACCCTTCTTACCTGCTATACCTGTAATTGTATATTTAGGTTGACGACATGTGCTTTCAACAATCATGGTACCATTATCTTCTGGTGCATTTGTATTTCTTATATTAATTGGAATACCTTCTTTTCTAACTGGGAAAATGGCATCTTCATGAAGTACCGTTGCACCCATATAAGAAAGTTCTCTGAGTTCTCTGTAAGTAATTGTTTCAATTACTTCTGCTGATTCAATAATTCTAGGGTCAGCCACTAAGAATCCTGATACATCCGTCCAGTTCTCATACAAATCTGCGTGAGCAGCCTTTGCTACGATGGAACCTGTAATATCTGATCCTCCACGTGAAAATGTTTTAACAACTCCATCAGCTGTTGCACCATAAAATCCTGGTACTACTGCTCTTTCAACCGTTGCAAGTTTAGCTGAAAGTATATTATTTGTTTTCACTGCATCAAAATTTCCATTTTGATCAAAAAAGATAACTTCTGCAGAATCAATGAATTCATATCCTAAATAGGCAGCCATAATAATACCATTCAGATACTCGCCACGTGATGCAGCATAATCACTTCCTGCCTTCTCAAGAAAATTTTCATTAATAATTTCAAATTCTTTATCCAAAGATAGCTTTAAGTCTAAGCCTTTGATAATTTCATCATAACGAGCCTTAATATCTGCAAGCTGCTTATCAAATGGTTTATCTTCTACTACAGTGTTATAGCAATCATAAAGCATATCGGTAACTTTAGTATCTTCTGAAAAACGCTTACCTGGTGCTGATGGAATAACATATTTTCTATCTTGATCCGCACGAATGATAGCTGCAACCTTTTCAAACTGCTCTGCACTTGCTAACGAACTTCCACCAAACTTAACTACTTTTTTCATTTTGTACTTCCTCCATATCCCTTTTACAAAAAATGCGTTCTATAATAAAATCCCACATTTTCAGAAGTTTTGCAAGTGTTTTTTTTAATTTCTCGAAATTTCTCTTAATAAAACGTTGATTTGTTAAAGTAAACCAAATATTTTGGTAATTATTTTATGAATAAATGTACTCGCAAAAAGAGAATACGTATATTTCACTGTATTCTCTTATATCTATTAATCTATTTCCATATTGTGTTATAAAATGTCTCAACCTGTTCTTCGGTTAAAAATCCATGTGCTGCACTTTGATTTCCAAGTTTGTACGAGGCAAACAAAATTGCTGCTTTTAATGAATAATATGGATTTCCTGTTTTCTCATAAAAATGTGAAAATGCTGATAATTGTGAATCTCCCGCTCCTAAAGTATTCACTATCTCACGTGTACGAACAGTTGGAAAAGAACCAATAAAATTATCCTTTTTCACGTACATCATTGCTCCCTTTTCGCCCATTCCCATTATGATAATTTCATTTCCGTACCGTTTTTCTATTTCCTTTATAACATCTTCGTATGGCTCCTTCAAATATGTATGGCTCAAACACAAAATATCTGAATACTTCATGAAATCCTTGTTATGATTATCATCTAAATCCCTAATAGCATGAACATCCGAAATGATAGTTTTTCCTAATTCCTTAACCTTTTTTAAATAGGGTCTCGCATAGTTTGAATTACATAATACCGCTGTATTGCATTCTTTGATTGCTTCATCAAAAAGCGTCTCATTATATTCTACTTCGCGACTTTCTTTTAAATCATTGATAATCTGTCTTTTATTTTCATCCGCAAATAATACAACAGTATGCGGCGTTGCACTCAACGATGGAATTACATAATCAGAAACAATTCCTACTTTGTCAAGCTTCTCCTTTAACATTAATTTTAATAAATCATCTCCACTAAACGATAAGAAATTTATAGTATCTCCAAGTTTTGTTAATGCTCTTGAAACATTATATCCATGGCCTGAAAAGCTAGTGATTATGCCATATTTATCATCTATAATCATGTCACTAGGTAACGGAATATTTGGAACTTTAACCGTAGTTTCTACATAAATAGGTCCCATAACCAATACTTTACTCATAATGAATACCTCCAAATCTTATTTTGTTACATCCCTACCTATATTATGCAACATTTGGTGATATTTCTCAATATTAATTGTAAACTTTACGAATGTTTATATTATTTTAATTATATAAAGCAAACTATTAGATATATTATTCTAAAATCCTCGTATTATATCGCATAACTTCTTTATTGAATTGTTGATACCAAACTATGTGACGAAATACTAGCCTCTTAAACATCTAGCTTTAGTTGAATTTCTTCTTCTGCTTCTGCCTTAAAATCTTCCACTCGATCTTGATTTACCATTGGTAATTCTTCAATTGACTGGACACCAAAGCATCTGAGAAAATCCTCGGTTGTCCCAAATAAAAGTGGTCTTCCTGGCGCGTCTAATCTACCTAGCTCAATGATTAAATTATATTCTACTAATTTATTCACAGCATGATCGCATTTCACTCCACGAATCTTCTCAATCTCTAGCTTAGTTATTGGTTGCTTATAAGCAATAATGGATAAAGTTTCTAACACTACGTCCGTTAAAATATGTTTCTTGGGCTGTTTGGCAATTCGAATCAGATATTCATACATTTCATTCTTGGTACACATCTGAAAGGCATCCTCTAATTCAAGTATTTTAATCCCTCTATCTTCTTCCTCATATCGATCCATCATATTATGTATTATCTTCTTAGTTGTCTCTTCATCATGTTCAATCGTAGCTGCTATTTTGCTTAGTTCTACCGATTCTCCCATGGTGAATAATATTGCTTCTATGATAGCTTCTATTTTCTGTATCTCCACTCTGTAACCCCTCTTTATGTTCTACGCTGCATCCACTGCGGTAATCAGTATATCATCAAAAATATTTTCCTGTGATATAGCAATCATACCAGTTTTCATCAGTTCCAGTATCGCTAGAAAAGTAACTATAATTTCCATTTTACTACTTTGAGCTTCTAACAATCTTCTAAAACTAAATTTAATATTCTCACAAGCATACAATTTGATAAATTCTATCTTGTCCGAAAGGTTTACTTCTTCCTTCTCTATTTTACCAAACTGACTTCTTATTGGATCAATTTTATTTTCTTGTTTTCGAATAATTGATTTAAATATGCTGTGCAGTTTAGACAAGGATATTCCATCCAATAATTCTTCTATATTCACAGGCTCGCTGTAGTTTTGAACTTCTTTGGGAATGGTAGGTGTTTTATATAAGGCTTTTTGGGCATCTACCTGCCTGTCCTTCAGCTCATAAGACATATATTTGTACATCTTATATTCAATCAATTTCTCTACCAATTCTTGCCTTGGATCCTCTTCTTCGCCATCTTCATTTTTCTCTCTTGGAAGAAGCATTTTCGACTTAATAGCAATGAGGGTTGCTGCCATTACAAGAAATTCACTCATGATATTAAGATCTTCTTTTTCCATCTGTTGTATATATTCCAAATATTGTTTTGTAATCTCTACAATAGGGATATCATATATATTTACTTTATTTTTATCTATCAAATGTAATAGTAAATCAAGTGGACCTTCAAACGCTTGCAATTTTACTGGTATTCCCATTTTCTCATTCCCTTTTACCTATTTTACTCCGGTTTTCTACTACTTTTATTTTACAATAAAATGAAATAATTTCAAGATTATTATTTAGATATATGTTTCGCAATCTTTTCTTATATATTAGATTCTTTTGATCCGAGTTCTATGCAAACCAATTCGGCTCTATTATTAATTCTAACATTTATTGTATGCGTACCTAATCCACGGCTTAACACCATTTGTTTCCCACTTTCCTGAAACAATCCCGAATCGTATTCTGGGAAAAATTCTACTTGTGGCGATACAACTCCGCCAAATATAGGGAGTCTGACAAGACCTCCATGAATATGTCCTGACAAGGTCAAATCGGCTCCCCACTTTGCATATGTTTTAAAATAATTTGGGTTATGTGCCAGTAATATATTATATTCTTGTTCATTTAGTCGTCCAAGTAACGATTCTATATATTGAGAGGTCATTTCAGTGGAAACCATCCTCTTATAATACTCCTTATCTATTTCAATTCCATAGATGTTTAATACTGTATTTTTAATCTGAATTTTTTCATATTTATTATCTAAAATATGAACGCCACATTTCTTAAGTTCTCCAAAATAACGTTCACACATATCTTTGTATTGCTCTGGATATATTTTGAGTCTGTATTCATGATTCCCGATACCATAATATATTGGAAATTTAAGTGATAATCGTTTCATAAGAGATGTGGCCGTATGAATTTCTTTACCAGGCTTTGCAACCAATAAATCGCCTGCAACTAAAATCAAATCTGGATTTTCTTCTTCAATCGCCTTGATTAATGTCTCATTATCACTTCCATATATGTGATTGTGTAAATCCGCCAACACTATAATTTTTATCGTTTCATTCAAACCTGTTAGTTTATTGGAATTTATTTTATATCTAGTAATGGTAAATACCCTGTTCTCATGAGCGATATAAATCATCATGATGAACGCCATTATTATTACTGTAATCAAAATGTATTTCAGCATATTTGCTCCTTGTGATATTAGATTCCTGCTAATATTGATAACCTTATTAGCTAAACAATAATACCATATTGAGGTAATATATGTCTATAGTACAAAGAGCTTAAGCGTTCGAATAAAGTAATCCATATATTCCGCTTTTTCTACAGATGAGGTATATAGTATAGGTGTATAACCAATTTCATTATCATTTAATTTATAAACAATCTTACCTGCCACATCTCCTTCATTAATAGGTGCTTCAACCGTATCCGCTAATTGTATCTCCTTTTGAATGGTTGTCAAATCAGCACCTGTCACATCCAGATATTTAAAATCTTCCTTGTATTGACAAGATACCGAATTCTCTATTCCTTTTTTGACAGTTAATACAGGTAATTCTTCTCGATTGTCATCTGAATATATCTGACATTTACCGTAACCAAAATTAAGCAAAGTTGTTGCATCTGTAAAACGTACCTTATAATCTGGTGCCGCCATAACAACCGCAATTAGCTCTATATCATTCTTTAATGCAGTCGCTGACACACAATACTTGGCAAGGCTTGTTGAACCTGTTTTAAGCCCAGTCGCATATTCATATTGCTTGATTAATTTGTTAGTATTCGTTAATCCAAAATCCGTTGATCCTTTTTTCGTTACATGTGTTATTGTATCCATCCAAATTGTGCAATAATCATGTATTTGTGGATATTTAGTAATTAATTCCCTAGACATTAATGCCACGTCATAAGCTGATGTCACGTGTCCATCCGTGTCAAGTCCATTACAATTGACAAAATGCGTATTTTCCATTCCAAGGCCTTTTGCTCTCTCATTCATTTGATTCACAAATTCGGTTTCATTACCACATATGTACTCCGCCATTGCTACGCATGTGGCGTAGCGGTATGGGATACATAGCTCCAACATTACCAGAGAAAATAATATATGGCATATACATTATACTTGTCTCATATAATGTATATGCCATTTTTTAATACTTACTCTTTTACTACTCCATCATATGTCAAAATCACTTGATATAAATCTGGTCTACGATCACGAAAAATTCCCCATTCTATTCTCTGATCTTCGATAGCCTCCAAATCCAATTCTGCTACTAGTACCGTTTCTTCTGTTCTATTTGCTTCTGCAATTTTCTCACCTGTTCCATTGGTGATAAAAGAAGAACCGTAAAAATGAATGGTGGAATCTTCCATTGTCTCAATTCCAACTCGATTTGATGCCACTACTGGTACTAAATTACAGGAAGAATGCCCAATCATACAACGTTGCCAATGATCTTTTGAATCAATCGAAGCATTTTCTGGCTCTGAACCAATTGCAGTAGGATAAAAGAGGATTTCAGCTCCCATCAAAGCCATACATCTTGCTGCTTCTGGAAACCATTGATCCCAACAAATTCCCACGCCAATTTTAGCGTATTTGGTATTCCATACTTTAAATCCTGTATCTCCAGGGGTAAAATAAAACTTTTCCTCATATCCTGGTCCATCTGGAATATGACTTTTACGATAAACTCCAAGCACTTCACCATCTGCATCAATGACTGCTAGCGAATTATATCTGGCATTATTTTTCTTCTCATAGAAACTAATCGGAAGTACAACGCCCAACTCCTTTGCAACATTCTTAAAATGCAGGATTGCTTTATTTTGATTTACCTCAGTAGCATATCTATAATATTCCTCTTTCTCTTTCTGGCAAAAATATAACGTTTCAAACAACTCTTGGACTAAAATTATTTGTGCTCCTTGTGCGGCGGCCTTTCTTACGAACCCATCTGCTTTCATAATATTATCTTCTATCCTATCAGCACAGCTCATCTGCGTTGCAGCAACTTTAACTAATCTCATACCAAACCTCCGTTTTCACTTAAACTGTAGCCATCTTGTCTCTGCTTTGTTAACTTTTACTATCTACAAATAGATTAGAACTACTTTATCTCTTTGTATCTGGCATCTGTTGTGTAATACAATGTACATTTCCGCCTTCTTTAATTAATGCCATTCCATCCACCGTGACTATTTTGCGATTCGGATAAACCTTTTGAAGAATTTCTTGCGCTTGTTGATCTAATTGCTGCGCATCTTCTCCAAATATGGGAAGAATAAGCCCCTCATTTACCAAATAGAAATTCAAATAGCTTAGTGTCAAAAGTACTCCCTTATAATATCTTGCTGGCGGTTGTGGAATTTCAATAATTTCTAATTTTCGTCCTAACGCATCTGTAGAATTTTTTAATATAGTAAGATTTTCATTTGTAATGGCATAATTGGGATCTTTAGCTTCTTTACAAGTTTGAAGTAATATCACTCCTGGTTTTGCAAAACAAGCAATATTATCTACATGTCCATCCGTTTCATCACCAAAAAGACCATGATTGAGCCATATTATTTTCTTAACGCCAAGATAGTGTTTTACTTGATTCTCAATTTCCTCTTTGCTTAAATGTGGATTTCTATTTTCATTTAAAAGACATTCTTGTGTCGTTATTAACGTACCTTCTCCATCTACATGAATAGACCCACCTTCTAGTACTAGGTCTGCATCAAAACAAGGAACCTTAAAATGTTCTAACACTTTCGAGGCTACCGCATTATCTAAATCATAAGGAATGAATCGCTCTCCCCATGCATTAAATTTCCAATTCATTGCCGCCAATTGCTTTTTTTCATTCCACAAAAACGTAGGACCATTATCCCTGCACCATGCGTCATTATGAGAAATCAAAAGCAATTCAACCTGCTCTTTACACATTAATTTTGCCTCTTCATAGGTATCTTCATTCACAATAAGTGTAACCGGTTCAAATATAGAAATTTCATTTGCTACATTTGCATAACCTTTCATCACTTCTTCGTGATTTTGAGGCCAAACCAGAGATTCTTTCACCGGCCATTCGATGATTGTTCGTTCATGCTGTTCCCATTCCGCAGGCATGAAATAATTAAAATTATCTTGCATCAGTATTATCCTCATTTTCATACAATTATATATTCATAGTAACATGTGTATTCTAATGAATACAGCCTTACTGTTCGTTTATTATATCAATTCCTTTCTCTACTGTCACTATCTTCCTTGGATATTATTTCTATTGTTTTTGTTTTAAAAATGGTATTAGATTTATTTTACAAAATATTATTTTAATGTAAAATAAAACGTAACTATTCAGTACCTTCATTATTACCGCTACTCGATGCACGCAAAATGCTTAAAAATTGCATTTTGGCGCGACATAACTCGGGATTTTGCTAAGCAAAACACCTCGCGTTTATGGGCACTGAATATTTACAATAAAACTACAAACTAATCTTACCTAGTAAAAATTATTAATTCATTTTAAATGAATAGTGATTGAATAATTTACTAAATATAGATACAATGAATGTAACGATTTTTATCAATAAACACAAGGTATTTTGTAATGAAATAACACAAGTTTTTCATGTGCGAACTTATGTAGAATGAATAAGCTATGTGTGTAATTGTTGTTGTGCTTTTAAAAAAACAGTAACCGTTAGAGAGGGAAAAATTATTATGAACAATACCTTTATTAATATTATTTTGAATATTAGTATGCTTGTTATGCTTGCTACATTATTAGTAAATATTCCATTTTTCCAAAAAATTATTTTACACGAGAAAAATTTACAGCTTCACGAACAGTGTCTTTTGGGAATCATAATGGGAGGCGGTTGCATCTTTTCGAATTATATTGGAATACAAATCAACGCTGCTGTTCTAAATTCCAGAGTAATAGGCGCCCTAGGTGCATCCTTACTCGGAGGTCCTGTTTCTGGAATTATTGCAGCATCAATCGGTATTATACATAGATATTATTTAGAACCCAATGGAATCACAACAATTGCCTGTTGCGTAGCTACTTTTAGCGAAAGTCTAATAGGTATAGTAGTGTGGTATTATTTTACAAGTAAAAACAAAAGATATGAAAGTATGTTTCTATTTATTTTTACCGCTTTATGTGAAACAATGCATATGGGAATCATATTTGTTTTAGCAAGACCCTTTAGCGAGGCCAGGGTTATTGTTGAAACAATAGCTGTCCCAATGGTGCTTTTTAATGCGGTTGGAATGGTAGTTTTTTTTAGTGTTTTTCGAAATGTTTACAAGCAACAGGATAAACAGCTCTCGCATAAAATGTTATTGGCTTTTGAAATTGCTGAAAAATCTTTACCTTACCTAGAAAAAGCCTTAAAAGGAACTGAAAATTTCCAAAAGGTAATTGATATCATAATGAGTAAGTACAACTGTGAAGGTGTTGCCATTGCAAATAAAACAGGATATTTAGGAAAAAGTACTGTATTTGAAAAAAAAATATGGGCAGAAAACGTACCCTCCATTGTTAGTTTAACCATGGATAATAAAATTGCACGAATTTGGGATAGGAATAGCGACGACTATTTCTTAGAAATTGAAGAAACTGATATATTTCATGATTTGCTTCAAAAAAACGTTGCAATAACAGCACCACTCATTGTATCGGATGATATTTTGGGGTGTCTTATTATGCTAGTAAGGCGAAGAGAGTATAACCCCCAAGTAGAGCTTAGCTTCATTAACGGAATCGCAAGTCTGTTTTCAACGCAGCTTGCACTCGCTCAATTTAAGAGACAAAAAAATCTATTAAGAAAAGCTGAATTCCAAGCACTTCAATCACAAATTAATCCACATTTCCTTTTTAATGCACTCAATACAATTTCATGTTTTTGTAGGGAAAAACCGGAACGTGCTCGGGAACTTCTTATCGATTTGACAACTTACTTTAGAAATTCTCTTCAGGATGTTACTAGTATGGTTACGGTGGAAAAAGAATTACAACACATTAAAGCTTACCTTGAACTTGAAAAAGCAAGATTTGAAGAGAAACTTCAGATTAATTTAGATGTTGACAAACTTTGTAACAATGATAAGATTCCAAATCTTATTCTACAGCCAATTGTAGAAAACGCCGTAAAACATGGTGCAATTGTTATGGATCAAGGAATGATAATCATACATATCTATCACTCGACTACACAAAAACTTTGTCTGGAAGTATGGGATAATGGTCTGGGGTTTCCTGAAGATGTTTTGGATTCATTAAAAACAAGAAAAAAGAATTATATTGGAATAGGTCTTTGGAATGTGAATGAACGATTAATGAGTATCTATGGTGACGATACTCAGCTTGAAATTGAACATATCAATGGCAAAACACGCGTTAAAATGGAGTTACCGTTATAATGTGGAAATGAGGAGGAAGTTACATTGAAGATAGGTATTGTAGATGACGAACGCCCTGCAAGAAGTGAATTAATCTATTTATTACAATTAAAGATAAATGATGCAATTTTTTTCGAGGCAAATTCTTGTCATAAGGCTTTAGAACTATTGCAACTTGAAAAACTTGATGTAATATTTGTGGATATTCAACTAGGTGATATGAATGGAACAACATTGGCCTCTTTGATTCTCGAAAAACAACCAGATATTATTATAGTATTTGCAACGGCATATGAAGAATATGCTGTAAAAGCTTTCGAACTTGGAGCAATTGATTATTTATTAAAACCATACTCAATAGAACGAATCGATAAATGTATCCGTAAAGTAGAACAGATTAGAAGCTTAAAAAATAAAAAAGATATAAATCCCATAAGCAATATAGCAAATAAAGAAAAAATGATATTATCCTTAGGTGAATGCATTAAAGTCATTGATATTTGTTCCATCATATATATACAATCATTTAACAGAGGCTGTAGTATTTACACATCTGAGCTAGAATTTTATCAAAATCAGACATTGAACTTTTATGATGAGAAATTAAAATTGTTTTCTTTTTTCCGTGTTCATAAAAGCTTTCTTGTAAACCTACGCTTTATCAAAGAACTAATTCCAAGCTACAATAATGGATATGCCATCCGCCTCGACTATGTAAAAGATTTGATAATTCCAATTGGCAGACATCAATATCGAGAACTTCGAGATTATTTTGAAATATAATCTTATCAAATGTTCTCCTATTTGCATTGTAAAATCAATTATTGAAACAGTTTATACATGTTTTTTCGCACTTCATGCAACAAGTATTGATTAATTTGCATATTTTATTATAATAAACTCATGGTTTATTGTAACTATTATACATATTACACTTACTTACAATTAAAAGTGTAATAGCCAAAAGGAGGGCAATTATGGTATCGTTTGTTGTTTGTTTAGCAATACTAATTGGTGGATATTTTGTTTATGGTAAAATTGTCGAAAAAATTTATGGTCCTGATGACAGAGAAACGCCAGCCGTCTCGATAAACGATGGTGTTGATTATGTTGTTATGCCAACTTGGAAATTATTTCTGATACAATTATTAAATATTGCAGGACTAGGACCAATTTATGGTGCACTAGCAGGTGCTCAATGGGGAACTGTTGTTTTCCTTTGGATTACCTTTGGTACTATTTTTGCAGGTGGAGTACACGATTTCTCAGCAGGTTTCATTAGTATGAGACATGATGGAGCCTCTATTTCAGAAATCACAGGTATTTATCTTGGAACCTTCATGAAACAAGTTATGCGCTTATTCAGTGTTGTGCTACTGATCATGGTTGGAACTGTATTTGCTGTAGGACCTGCATCACTAATTGCAATGTTGATTGGAAATAATGGAGGTGGTGGACTTTTGGTCAATACTTACTTCTGGCTTGCTATTATTCTAATCTATTATTTCATTGCAACCTTTGTTCCAATTGATAAAATTATTGGTAAAATTTATCCTGTATTTGGTGTTTGCCTAATTTTTATGGCATTGGGTGTAGCCATTGGTATCGTAACTCATGGTTTTACAATACCTGAAATCACATTACATAATTTACATCCTTCTAAAACGCCTATATGGCCAGTTATGTTTATTACAGTCGCTTGTGGTGCCATCTCTGGCTTTCATGCTACACAATCTCCTCTCATGGCGCGTTGTTGTAAGAGTGAGAAACAAAGCCGATTGGTTTTCTATGGTGCCATGGTATTAGAAGGTGTCATTGCCTTGATTTGGGCCGCTGCCGGTGCAGCCGTTTACGAAAAGACGGGTGGATTAATGACTGGGCTTTCTGATATGCTTACAAGTTCAGGGCAAGCAGCAACTGTATATGATGTATGTACAAAAACAATGGGGGGCATTGGTATTGCTCTTGCAATGATAGGAGTAATTGCATGTCCAATTACATCTGGAGATACTTCTTTTCGTTCTGCACGACTAGTAGTTGCTGATTGGTTTAAAATTGACCAGAAAAGCTATAAAAAACGTTTATACATATGTATCCCCTTGTTATTAGCAGGTGCCGTAATCAGCCAATTAGATTACATTGTTATTTGGAGATATTTCAGTTGGTCTAATCAAACATTAGCTATGATGGCATTGTGGGCAGCCTCCATGTATCTGTATCAAAACAAGAAATTTTACTGGATTACCGCTATTCCAGCCACATTTATGACCGCGGTTTCAGTTACCTATTTCTTCTATGCAAAAGAATGTTTGAACCTTGGAACAAAAGTGGCATATCCAATCGGAATCTTGGCAGCCCTTCTTTGTCTTGGCTTATTCTTATCTAAGACGTTATTTAATAAAAAAGAAAGCGTAGCATAAACGTAGAAAGAGGTTCTTATGATAATACCACCAAAGAAATTAGGCAGTAACAGTTTACCTTTTCAAGATATCAAGATAGATAAAAAAACCTGCGCCAAATATGGTCCCGCTGGAATCGGAACCAAAGCTGTTTATCTCAATAGCTTTTATTTCGAGAGATGTTATTATATTCCGCTGACCGACGTAAAAAGAGCTTTCAAAAGAGTCGCAATAGCAAAAGGATCTATTAAGGCATCGATTCCCTACTTAGTTGTAGTATACGATGATAACAAAGAAAAACAATGCATTTTTAAGTTGGAACAAGATGTTGATGCTTTGTTGAATAGAATAAGTGAGGATTGGCCAACGATTAGAATTGGGAAAGGTTGAAAACATTAAAATAAATGTTATTATTAAGGCCTACTATATTTTTAGATTATGGGGATAGTTGAGAATATTATAAGCAAATAGTAATTATGCAAAAAGGGATTGTTGCAACATGACAAATTTATAGTCATTGGAGTGACAATCCCTTTACTATATTTTAAAATAGGAACCTTCAAAAATGCAATAATTTTGAAGGTTAGCACTATAAAACTCGGATTTTGCTACGAAAAACACCTCACGCACTATGGGTACTGAATAGTTATCAATAAATTCTACCTTTCCCTTTGTTTCATCCTCTGTTTAGACTCATACATGTTATGATCCGCTTCTTTAAAAGCCTGATAAATATCTTTATCATCTTGACCAGCAACCTTCGCATAGCCGCAAGCTACGGAATATTCTACTTTCAAATTTTTACTACTCATCTCCACTGCTATTTCTATTTCATGAAGCATCATTGGCAACTTTTCATTATCTAATAAATCAGACTCTGAGCCGATTACACAAATCTCATCTCCACCGATACGGTAGGTAATTCCCTTAGTTATAAATGTATTCTTTATAATATATGAAAGTTCAATAATCGCCTGATCACCTTTCATATGACCATAATTATCATTAATATGCTTAAGACCATTCATATCAAAGATAATGATATATAGTTCTTCCATATTAGAGTCCTTTTGATATGCATTCATCCGCTCTTCAAAGGCTGTCCTATTCTTAAGTCCCGTCATTAAATCTTCATAAGCTAAGGTTTCCAATGCTTTTGTTCTAGCCAAACTAACAAATCGCTTCGACATATTTCGTATAACCTCAATCGCCCACAAACCAATAAAAACCAACATCCCTATACGTGAATAAAATCCCTCATCCTTATCAGTAAATTGATAGAATCGTATTAAATCAATTCCTATAAAAATTAATAATAGTACAATTGAAGCAACCAGTATTTTTTCTTCTCTCATTGCATGTTTTTGAATTAAATCTCTAATTCCAGTAATAATAATATAACCAATTCCTCCTAAGATTGTAATATGGGTCACTTTAATAGATTCCATATAATCTGCTATTCCTATCACCTGTAGCCCTTCAATCATTAAAAATTGTATAATAGTTGTCCAAAAAAGTATATTCATCCATTTTTGTTCACTATAATATGGAAAAGATAACAAAAACCACAAAAAAATAGGCAATAAAAGATTAAATAATAAAAATTCCATATTTAACAAAAAGTATACATTGTTAAATAAAATTTGAAGAGTATTTGTAACGCAAGCACTCCAAATTCCAATAAGAACCGATAAAATCCCAAGTCGTAGAAAAGAAGTAGTAATTTTATTATTTCTAATTATAACGCTTATGCAAATGATACAAACTCCAATAACAACTAAAACAACACATATTAATATACTCCCTAAATTATTATTTACAATTTTATGAATAATAGAACCATGATCGCCAATATATATGCCATTAATCCTATTTGCGTATTTTTCGTATACACCCAATAATTCAATCTTTATTTGAGTACCACTTTGATTGCTTGTCATCGGAACTTCTACCCAAACACATGCTGGACTTTTGCTAAACAATCGATTTTCATTCCATCCAAAGCTGTACACAAGCACTTTATCAACATATACTCTAACGTTTTGATGGCTTGCTCTAAAAAATATACAGGTTTTACTATCAATATCTGATGGTAAAATTTTTGTCAATACCATGGTATCACCAAAAGATACATTTTTAATCCGAGAAGGTAATTGTACTTCTTTATCAATCTGGTCAGTTACATTGATCTGCCATCCATCTCCAAAATCTATCAGATCGTTACCCGTAAGTGGCGTTTGATCTACTTTGGAAAAAAATAAGCTCGCAAGTAAAATGATGATCCCTATACTACTACAAATCAATATTCCAAACATTTTCTTATTATTTTCGTACATATAGTAATCTACCCCCACTAATACCTTTAAATACAAGAATCGTAAATATTCCAAACCTTCATAGTTACCGCTACATTACATGTGAATCGCCATAAAATCGCAGTTTGATAATATAAAACTCATGATTTTGCTTTGCAAAACACCTCATATAGTGTAAATACTGAATAGCTACCAACGATTATACCGTATTTTCTTTTAAGTTACTATATCATAACGAGAAAATATTTACATATGATGTTACTTTATAACTTTTTTACTGTCTTTTGGTGTTCGCTTTCTATTGCTAATTGTTCCGATACTTCTGACATAATATCTATATTTCTATTTTCTCTAGAGTTCCATTTTATAGGGAAGCCCAAAGAATTTATTTATAGAATAAAAAAACAGACTAACCTTGATTTACTAGTCTGTTGCATAATAATTTAGTATTTTATTTAGTTTTATTAAATATTTTACTTTTCCTTTTTCCTTGATTTATATGTTATTCACAGTTATGATTCAACGCAATCAACACATCTTTCTTGTCCCTTTGCACTAAAATAACCACCATTAAAATAGAGCAAATATCAGAAACCGGCTGTGCTAAAATCAATCCATTCAAATCAAATATAGCCGTCAATAAAAATACTAGTGGAAGAAAAAAAGCACCTTGACGACCGATACTAATCATACCACCTTGCTTAGCCTTACCAAGTGCTAGAAATCTTGTTCCATGTAATACTTGATACGCCATACCAATAAACACAAGTGCATTTGCAATAAGCGCTCTTGACCCAATTGAAACAACCATCTCATCATTCTTACTAAACGATTCCATAATTGGTATGCGGCACACAACTAATATCGTAGCTGTTGCAATACAAAATACCATCCCCCATTTTAGAATTGTCTTCGTTGCCTCTTCTACACGCTCACTATGATTCGCACCAAAATTGTAGCCTACAAACGGTTGATATCCTTTTAAGAAACCAAATATAATCATACCACCAAGATTCATAATTCTAGCAACTACACCAAGAGCTGCCACTGCCGCATCACCGTATCTAGCTGCTAAACTATTGGTAATTCCCAGTGTAAGACTACTTAATAGTTGAAATACTAGCATTGGTATTCCTATTTTGAAAATTTCACTATATACTACTTTACTTGGCTTCCAGTTACCTATTTTGAATTTGAAAATACTTTTACCGCTCAACAGATAGGTAAGGTAAATGACAAATGATATTATTCTTGCTATCAATGTTGCAATTGCCGCTCCTTTAACACCCATATGAAATCCAAATATCAACACTGGATCAAAAATTATATTAGCAATCCCACCAGAAAGCATTGCTATCATGCTAATCATAGATGCACCTTCTGCCGTAATAATATTGTTAACCGTAATATTAAATACATTGAATACTAATCCTATGATAAATATCACTGCATATTCTTTTGCAAAGGGTAAAATGGTATCTGTTGCACCGAGTAGCCTTAAAATTGGTGTTAGAAATACAAGTAATAATAGGATTATAACACTTCCAACTCCTACACTTGTAATCAATGCAGTACTTGCACAATCACTCGCTTCTTTATATAGTTTCTGACCAAGTAATCTAGATAAATAAGAAGATGCTCCTGAACCAAATAATAATCCAATTCCTAATAGAATAACCCCTAGTGTATATACCACAGATACCGCTCCAATCTGTGCTGTACCTAGTTGACCTACAAAAAACGCATCTATTAAATTATATAAGGCAGATACCATCATACCTATCATCGTTGGAATTCCTAATGTTAAGAGTGCTTTGGGTACTTTTTCCTCTTCTAATAAATAAATTCTATCTGTATTACTCTTCATTTCTCTTTCCTGCTTTCTTAAATTTACAGATACAGCCTATTACACTGCTTCTGACATTTTATTTTTATAATATTTAATGTTATTTGTTTTATACTATATGATTTTGTTTTTACACCGTAATGTATATATACAGTTTAGCTACTATACTTTATTAGTCAAAAGAATGACTGCTTAGCAGCCATCATTTTTTCAAACTATCATCCAATTCTTTTTCAAATCTCTCCATAATACTTACCATCTGTTCAATCATCTCCTCTGGCAAGTTTTGAACTGCATCAAAAAATTTAGCGTCATGAGTCGCATGATATTTCCTATGTTCATCAAATGCAATCTTTCCGGAATTGGTCAAATACAAACATACTTCAGTATCCGAATCTGGAGATACCGTCTTTTGCACTAAGTTTTTATCGACAAGTTTATATATCATTTGGGATGCAGCTCCCTTGGTGATTCCAAGTTTCCCTGCCAATGTCGTCACATTAATCCCTTGCTGATTTCCAACTGCTTCGATTGTATGAATCTCTGCCCTTGTCAATAAGATATCTGCGCCATAAGAACGCTTCTTCTTCTCAACCTGATTATATTTATGAATGATTCTTTCTGTTAATGCAGACATACTTCTAAAATCTTTCATATTTACCTCTCTCTTTTTTGTATAGCAACTATACTGTATATTAATATATTGTTTTATATTTGTCAAGTACTTATTGGTTCGCACAAATTTTCTTATTTTGTTCCACATTGTGTAATAATATGTTTTGCTGATTTACTATGTTAATGCACTAAAAAAATACCACCATGTGCCAAAATGCTACGTGGTGGTGCGAGTGTGTCTGTAAGCAGACACTTTGTTATTATTATTCTCTATTTATTTACACTTGCTTGACTAATCTTTCTTTTTCATCATCATCAGTAAAAGACACTTCTAACGCATTTTTCATAAGTATCTCGATATCATCTTCTTTTAAGCCACAATATTTCCTAACGAGTTCTA
The DNA here is from genome assembly GCA_041821265.1 of Lachnotalea sp. Lineage (GTDB taxonomy): Bacteria > Bacillota > Clostridia > Lachnospirales > Lachnospiraceae > Lachnotalea. Next base: position 35,282 of record JBGUEQ010000005.1, read on the forward strand.
TCTCCTTATAAATTGTTGTGTTGCTTACTGTTCGATTATCCGTATTGATGGTTGCCAGTATTCCCCGCTGCAAAAATTCTTTCAATGGATAGTGTGATATCTCAGCAATCGCTTTTGTTTGAAGATTGCTACTTGGACACATTTCCACACCGATTTTATTTCTCACACACAATTCTTGTAATTCCTTATCATTACTCATTGCAATTCCATGGCCTATCCTTTTTGCTCCGTAAGCTATCGCTTCTCTTATATTTTCTACACTTCCACATTCTCCTGCATGAATGGTAAAGGGCAATCCCATTCGCTTTGCCATAGCAAATAGATCACGAAATTGCTTCATTGGATAAGCCGCTTCATTTCCTGCTAAATCGAGTGCACACACTCCTCTCACACCATAGAATTCTTTTGCACAATGTATCATCTGCATATTTTGTTCTTCACTATGATGACGCATCGCACATACAATCACATTAGAGGAAACTCCAAATGCTTCTTTTCCTCGTTTACATCCGTCTACTACCGATTCTATTACCTGTTTACAGGAAAGTGTGTCATGAACAGAAAGCATTGGAGCAAATCGTATTTCAATATAATTGACTCCATCCTTTGCTACTTCCTCCAGAAAATGAAACGCAACTTTTTCTAAGCCTGCCGGAGTTTGCAAGCATTGTAATGGAATTTCAAATTTTTCTAAATATTGGGCTAAACTCCGACAATCTTGTGCTATTTGCAGTTCTTCAATTCGTACAGGCCTTCCAAGGAGTTCTTGTACAATGGAAAGAGGAAGTGAACCATCCAAATGACAATGTAAATCAATTAACGGATACTTCAAACTCATAACAGTTTACCAAGTATGGAAGTTCCAATTGTTCCTTCTGGCATAGCTACTCCAAAATTATCTGCAATGGTAGCTCCTACTGTTCCAAAAGAATCTACTTCTTCTAATTTTCCGTTACCTGTGAAGGATTTGGAATAAGCAAGAAATGGAACTTTCTCCCTAGTGTGATCCGTTCCAACATAAGTAGGATCATTCCCATGATCTGCTGTAAGAATCAATAAGTCATCCTCGTTTAAATTCTCAAGAAGTAATCCTAGTTTTTCATCAAACATTTCTATTTCTTTTGCATAACCAGCAGGATTTCTACGGTGTCCCCATTTTGCATCAAAATCCACAAGATTTACAAAACAAAGACCTTTAAAATTACTTTTTGCCTCATCAATAGTCTGTTCCATACCATGCACAGAACTCTTTGATTTTAACGACTTTGTTAAACCTTCACCTACAAAAATATCATTGATCTTTCCAATAGAAATGACATCGTATCCTTGATTTTCTAATGCATTCAAGACGGTTTCTCCAAAAGGCTTAATTGCATAATCATGACGATTGCTGGTTCGAACAAATTCACCTTTTTTCATTCCCATATAAGGTCTTGCAATTACTCGTCCAACTTTCCACTCATCTTTCATCGTAATTTCTCGCGCGATTTCACAACAGCGGTAAAGTTCTTCTAATCCAAATGTTTCTTCGTTTCCACAAATCTGTAATACGGAATCCGCAGATGTATATACAATCATGTGTCCCGTGGCAATCTCTTCCTCTGCGAGTTCGTCTAGAATTTCAGTACCACTTGCACTTTTATTTCCAATAATAGTACGTCCGGTACGACGACTAAGCTCATCTAACAGCTCTTTGGGAAATCCTGTATCTGTAAATGTAACAAATGGTTTAGTTGTTTTAAGACCCATCATCTCCCAATGTCCTGTCATGGTATCTTTTCCTACGCTTACTTCTCTCATTGACGTATAATATCCAAGTGGCTTCTCCACTTTCTCTACCTGTTTTAATGGATGAAGATTGGCGATTCCAAGCTTCTGTAAATTAGGAATATCAAACGTATCCACAGACTCAGAAATATGTCCCAATGTGTCCGTCCCCTCATCTCCATAATCTTTTGCATCATCCATTTCTCCAATTCCTAAAGAATCTATTACAATGACAAATACTCTGTTAAATTTACTCATACCGAATTCCTCCCTATGTTTGCTACTTAAGGCTATTTGGTCCAAATCCAAGCGGAACCAATTCTTGTAGCGTATATACTTCATAATTCTCTGCATTGGATGCCAGAATAATCTGAAATGTCTCTGGGTCACAAAATTCCATCATAACCTGTCGACATACACCGCAAGGTGGACAAATGGCATCTATTTCACCATGTAAGCCACCCACGATACAAATTGCATCAAATTCCTTCGTTCCTTCACTAACTGCTTTAAAAAACGCCGTGCGCTCTGCACAGTTACTAGGTGTATATGCTGCATTTTCAATATTACAGCCAGTATAGATTTTTCCATTCTTGGCAAGCAATGCTGCTCCCACTTTAAAATTAGAATAAGGAGTATAAGAATACTGCAATTGCTCTTTTGCATTCTTTATCATTTCTTGAATTACTTCTTTTTGATCTGCTATCATTGTAATACTCCTAATCTTTTATATCCTAATTTTTATTTTCTAACCTTTTACTCTGCTAAACTTTATTCTCCTAATTCTAAAGCAATCTCCATCATTTTACCAAAACCAATCTGTCGCTCGTTTGCAGTTAATTCTTCACTCTTATAAAGGTGATCTGAAATCGTAAGCATACATAGTGCCTTCTTTCCTGCCTGTGCTGCATTCATATAAAGTGCTGCTGCTTCCATTTCAACTGCCAATACTCCCATTTTACGCCATGCATCATTTGCAGTACTATCCTCATTATAAAAAACATCGGAAGACAATACATTACCAACCAATACTTTTGTACCTTGTTTGTTTGCAATTTGAACGGCCTGGTTCACCAATTCATAATCTGCAATCGAAGCAAATGTTCCAGGCAATTGATATTGATGCGCATAATTGGAATTGGTGCATGCTCCCATTGCAATCACAATATCCATTAACTGTATATTATCCTGAAATGCACCTGCAGAACCAATTCGTATAATATTATCCACTTCATAAAAATGGTATAATTCATATGAATAAATACCAATCAATGGCATTCCCATTCCACCACCCATAACGGAAATCTTCTTCCCCTTGTAAGTCCCCGTATATCCAAACATATTTCGTACTGTATTGAATTGTACCACATTTTCCAGATACGTTTCTGCAATATATTTTGCCCTTAATGGGTCTCCTGGCATTAATACTGTTTTTGCAATTTCTCCTGTATTCGCTCCATTATGAGCCGTTGGTATATTCCCCATTCTTATATTCTCCTCTTCTCGGATTAATCTATGCATTCCTTCCACAGCTACATGATAATTATACTCTAGTCTTACAACTGATCAATTTTATTTTCAATCATTTCTTTTAATTTTCTGTTTTGTTCTTCATTTATAATTAATTTTCTTCCACTTTTTGATAAAATTTGGTGTTCGATAAATTTTGTAATTGCTCGGTTTATGGTGCGTACACTAAGCCCGGTGCTTCTGGCTAGATCATTACGTGTTAGCGAAATTTCTACAACACCATTTACATTGCCTTGCTTATAAAGTCTTAGTAGCAAAAGTGAAAGTCTATCTTCTCCCTGGCAAAATAAGAAAAGCCTATCTTTTCTTGCCTGTTCTAATAGATAGACACCCATTGCTTTCGTCTGCATAAGCACCGCATGTATATCTCCAATCATCCACTTTTCAAACTGATCTCTGGAAATTTTCAAAAAAGTACAATTTGTAACTGTAATTAGGGTGGTCTTGTATTGTTCCAATTCCATTAAGAATTCCATAGCTCCAAACACTTCTATCGGATAAAACCAGGTGTAGTCATAAGCAAATTCAAAAGTTCTGTAATCAGTAGCTTTTACCATTCCTTTTACCAATATAAATACCGTATCAGCTGGATCATTTTCCTGAATAAGCACTTTACCTTTTCCAATCGTTACAATTTGAAATGCCTCTAATAACCAAAGCGGTGCATTCTCTAAGTAGCTTTCCAAATGCGCTTTTTCTTTTTCTTCCAATCCATCGATTAGTTTTATTACTTTGTCCATAAACTATCTAGCACCTTTCTCATATGGTACTCCACTTGCTTTTGGTGCAACAGCATGTCCAACAAAGAAAATTAATATTATAATCGTAAGTATGTAAGGTAGCATTGCAAGAATCGGTGATGGAATTGCGAAACTTCCGCCACCTAAGATAACGGTTAATGCTTGTGCACCTCCAAACAATAGACACGCCTTATACGCTCCATGAGGAGTCCATTTTCCAAAAATAACTGCTGCTATTGCAATAAATCCTTGCCCACTAATTGCTGTCGGTGTAAATTGCGAAATAATTGCCAAAGTCATAGCTGCACCACCAAATCCAGCAAATATTCCTGAAAGAATGACACAAACATAACGAACTAAATATACATTAATTCCCAACGTGTCCGCTGCTGCTGGATGCTCTCCAACTGCCTGAATATGGTATCCCCATTTTGTCTTATAAAGAATAAACCACATAAATATTGATAACACCAAAGCAATGACTACAGTTGTATCAATATTTAGAATTCCCAAAATTCCTATTTTTGAATCACCAAATAATTTTGGAAGTTTATTAGTTACTGGTTTTGTCATAGTTGCACCCTCAAATAAAATTCGGCAAAAGAATAACGCAAGCCCTGGTCCAATTAAATTAAGTGCAATACCAGAAACTGTTTGATCCGCTCTGCAAGTTATGGATGCAAATGCATGTAAAAGTGCCAGTAATCCACCTGCCATACCGGCCATGATAAATCCTAGCCATGGGTTTCCAGAATAATATGCTACCGTTGCTCCTGTAAATGCTCCAATTGACATCATTCCTTCAATTCCAATATTAACGACTCCCGCTCTCTCAGAGATAACACTTCCCTGAGCCGCAAGTATCAACGGTGCTGAGTACATCAAGGTAATTCCAATAAATAAAAAAATATTATTTAGCATGTTTTCCACCTCTTTTTGCAAGTTTATCCACTAGTTGAGGAATAATATAGCTAAGAGCAACAAAAAATACAATCACTCCAATAACAATATTAATAATCTCAGAAGGTGCTCCCACTTCATACTGCAAGGATTGTGAACCATACAGTAATCCTCCAAAAAGAAAGCCTGCAAAGATACAACCAACTGGGGACCCCATCGCAATAAACGCCACTGATAATCCATTAAATCCAGCATTTTCAAATCCTGCCAACGTTCCTATACTATGAGGGGAACATCCTGTGATATAAAGTGCAGCACCAAGCCCGCAAAGTGCTCCTGAAATCAACATAGCCTGTGTTACATTTTTTCCAACATTAATACCTGCAAATTCTGCAGCATCTTTATTAAATCCCACAGAACGTAACTCATAACCTTTTCTTGTTCGAAATAGAAGAAACGATATCAACACTGCTGCAATTACCGCAATAATAAATCCAATATTTACATCCGTTTTCAAAAGAAAATCTCTCAAAAATGGATTTTCCTTTAAGAATGCAATACCTTCTTTTGTTTTTTTCCAATTGCCAAAAATCATAGTGTAACTAGACGAATTGACTGTATAAGTACCTATTGTATCTGGCTTATGAAACCGCTTTAAGGAAGATATATAATTACCAAAATAAAGAGCTATCCAGTTCAGCATAATGCTGGTGATTACCTCATTGATTCCAAATTTTGCTTTTAAAACACCCACAAGTCCACCATAGATGGCACCTGCTGTAACTCCTGCAATTAATACCAATGGAATTTGAATCACTGGTGGAAAATCACATAGAATTCCTACGACTGTTGCCGCTATGGTTCCCATAATAAACTGTCCTTCTGCACCAATATTAAAAAGTCCTGTCTTAAATGCAAATGCAACACCTAAACCAGTAAAGATAATGGGTGTGCTTTTTATAATTACATTAGAGATATGTTTCGGACTTGAAAAAATACCATTTAGCAACGCTCCTACAGAGCGAATTGGTGGAAATCCAGCTGCTGCCAGTATGATTGCAGCGACAATAAAACCCATGAAAATGGCAATTAGAGTGAGTGAAATAGGTTTTTTAATTATTGTTCTAAATTGATCCATTTACTTTTCCTCCAGCCATTAATAATCCAATGGTACTCTCGTCCACAGTTCCTTGTTTAAATGTATCCTGTATTTTCCCATCATAAATAACCGCAATTGTATCAGATAAGCTCATTACCTCATCTAGTTCGAAAGAAATAAGCAGGATTGCTCTTCCTTTATCTCTTTCACGAATCAATGTTTTATGTACATTTTCAATTGCTCCTACATCCAAACCTCTTGTAGGCTGTACCGCAATTAACATAGTGGGTTCATTTTCAATTTCTCGTCCAATGATTACTTTTTGCTGATTACCACCTGATAACCCACCTACTAGTTGCTCTCCACAACCATCCGGACGTATGTCATAATTACTAATTAATTGTTTTGTATATTCTTTTATCTTCTTTCGATCAAGAATTCCTTTGGGGGAAAATTCAGGATCTCGATACTTTTCTAAAACTGCATTTTCATTTACCGTAAATTCTAAAACTAATCCTCTTTTTTGTCGATCTTCTGGAATTGTACAAATTCCACTATCAATTACTTGTCTTGGAGTTGTATTTTGAATTTCCACTCCATTCATCTGAATCATTCCACTGCTTACTTTTGTCAGGCAGTTGATTGCTTCCATTAATTCTTTTTGTCCATTTCCGTCAATACCTGCAATACCTAGAATTTCTCCTTTTCGTACTTGCAAATTTAAGCCCTTCACTGCATCTAATTTTCGTTCATTTTGTACAACTAGATTTTCAATTTTAAATACTACCTCTTTAGGAGTAGCTGGCAGTTTAACAACTACCAGCTTTACTTCATGTCCAACCATCATAGTGGCTAATTGATTTTGTGTCACATTGTCTACAGCAACTGTATCAATATATTTTCCACGGCGAATAATCGTACACACATCCGAAGATGCTTTTATTTCCTTTAGTTTATGTGTAATAATTATAATTGTTTTTCCATCATGAATCAAGTTTTGCATAATAGATAACAATTCCTCGATTTCTTGTGGAGTTAACACGGCAGTTGGCTCGTCCAGAATCAATATTTCAGCACCACGATACAATGCTTTTAATATTTCTACTCTTTGTTGCATTCCAACAGAAATATCGCTAATTTTCGAATCGGGATCTACTTCCAACCCATACTTTTCTACGATTTCCACAACACTGTTTCTGGCTCTTTTTATATCCACGACACCTAGTTTTGAGGTTTTTTCATTCCCTAATATAATATTCTGTGTTACCGTAAAGTTATCCACCAACATAAAATGTTGATGAACCATTCCGATTCCATGGTTAATTGCAATATTCGGATTTTTGATATTTACTTTTTCTCCATTGATATATATTTCACCTGTATCTGCTTGGTATAAACCATAGAGAACATTCATCAAAGTCGTTTTTCCAGCACCATTTTCACCTAACAAAGAATGGATTGTACCCTTTTTTACATCCAGATTCACATCTGCCAATGCATAAAATGACCCAAAACTTTTGGTAATTCCATGCATTTGCACTGCATATTTTGAACTAACCTCTGCCATGTTTTTTCTCCTTCTTAGTTGATACTTATAAACCGCTTACAAATTGATCAAATGCAACTTCTGAATCAGGAGGTGTAATCTCTCCTGCAATAATCTTATCTGCAATAGCTAGTGTATCTGTATAAACATCATCTGCTAAATTTGGATTTTCTTCTGGAATACCAACACACTCTTCTTTTAAACCAAATGTATATGTTTTTCCGCCGATTTCTTTCCCATCTATTGCTTCTTGTGATACATCACTTACTGCTTTTCCTACTAATTTAAGAGCAGATGTCAATACATTATCAGGAGCAAGATAAGCTTGATCTCTATCTACGCCAATTACCCATTTATCAGCTTCTTGTGCTGCTTCAATAACACCAGTTCCTGTGCCTCCTGCTGCATGATATATAACATCACATCCATCTGTATACATCTTAGCTGCAATTGCTTTTCCTTTTGCTGCATCGCTAAAGCTTTCTGCATATTGTACAGATACTGTAATTTCTTTACCTAATTCCTTTGCTGCATATTGAACGCCGGCCTCATAACCATATTGGAATTGATCCAGTAATCCACTTTGGATTCCACCAATAAATCCTACCTGGTCTGTGGTGGTGGTTCTTCCTGCAATATATCCTACCATAAAAGATGGTTCTTGTGCTCTAAACATTACACCTGTTACATTTTCTGGTGTTTCTTCATAAGAATTATCTACAATCGCATAAGAAATATCAGGATTGGTTCCTGCCGCTTCCAAGATGGCATCCGCACAAGCATAGCCAATTCCCCACAATAGATTTGCTCCATTATCACCAAGATTATTTAAATTGGTTACAAAGTCGGAAGCTTGTTTTGATTCAATATATTTTACTTCTACTCCTGTGTCTTCACTTAATTTTTCCAAGCCTTCCCAAGCTGACTGATTGAAAGACTGATCCTTAATTCCACCAGTATCTGTAATCATTGCTACAAAAAAGTCACTGCTTCCCTCTGCTGAAGTGTCAGTGCTCTCTGTTGATGAGGTGTCAGTGCTTTCTGTTGACGCAGTTTCACTGCTCTCCTTTGAAGTATCACTTCCTGTGGATGATGTTCCTCCACATGCTGTTAATGATAACGCCATAATTGTTGCTAAACCTAATGCAAATACTTTCTTTACTTTCATAATCTTTTCCTCCTAAATAAATTGTAATTAATAGTGACAAATAATTTTTCTACTGTACAATACTACACAATAGTTATATGTAAGAAGCCTTGTTGATTGGCTATCTTTTTCCAGTGATTCATCTGTTCCATAGTTGGTGTATCTGCTTTCTTTAACGCTCCTTTTACCCCTTGATTTCGAAAACGAATTAACTTCAAGGTAAAATCATTCTTTTTTTCTGCAACTGTTTTGGCAACCTCACAGATGATACGTTCTACATCAACCATAGTCTCTTGACATACGATACGTACTTCTTCCAATTTATTATTCTCTGCCAAATATTTCAAATTTTTCTTAACAATTTCATTGCTTCCACCTGTTAGCCTACGAAATACATCTTCGTCCCAGGCTTTCACATCTAGCATAACTTTATCAGTAAATGCAAGAAGCTCTTTTTGCTCTGAAAAATCTATCGTTCCATTGCTATCGATATAACAACTTAAGCCTACTTTATGCGCTCCCTCAAACAAGGAACAAAGAAACTTTGGATAGAGCATGCATTCTCCTCCTGAAACCGTGATACCACGGATAAACGGGATATTCTGTTTCACTTGTTCTAGTACTTCTTCTACTGTCATATATTGAATCTTTGGAGAAGAGAAGTTTGGGCAAATCTGAATACAATGATCACACTGTATACATTTTCCACTGTCCCATTCCACTATATCCTTCATACTTAGAGCACCCTTTGGACATTCTTTTACACAATATCCACACCCATTGCATATCTGCTGTGTTTCTGGATTATGGCAATAAGCACAGGCGATGTTGCATTTTTGTAAAAAGATTACTGTTCGATTTCCTATGCCGTCTACAACACTTAACGGAATGATTTTATTTACAGGTGCTAGCATATTAACACGCATAATTTTACTTGCTTGCAAGGGTGAAATCACAGTGTTAGGGCAAAAAATTTTATTTTTCAACCTAGCTTCTCACCTTTCTTCTTTCCAAGTGGGCATTTTTATAATTGCCACTGCCTAACTGTACTGTATTTTGAAGAACAGTTTCCCCTTTATCCAATTTTTCTATTTCACTTCGCTTTACCAGATATCCCGTAATACGTACCAAGTCACTGTCTGAAGCATAGAAACTGATATATTTATCTCCCAGAGCAAATGCTCCCTTTACAATATCTAGAATAGCCTTGGGATTATTTCTTCCCGCTGTATCAAATGCAAATATATCCGCACAACCAGTTGGAAAAAATTTATGAAATCTTGCACTATGCTTCAAGTGATCATACATACTATCTGGTTCATCCCCTATTGGAATACGCACACCCGAGGTAATTCCATGGTCAGTATCAATTCCTACCTGCGCGTGCAGTAAAAAATGTCCCTTGGCAATTTCAGAATATAATGCATTTGATGCTTTTGCAAATTCTGAAATTACTGTCATGATGTCTTCTGCCAGATTGTCGGCTTCTTCGCTATGTCCATATATTTGTGTTTGATCTCCCATGAGCATATTCGTACATTCTGCTAATCCTACTACACCAAACATTGCCAAAAAGCGATCTCTTTCAACCAACCCTTCTTTCACTAAGAAGGAAGATTCAAAAAAGTTAGATTCTTCAACTAAAAATCGAATTCGCTCATTCATATAATCCGCCATACAGCCTAAGGCTTCTGGCAGTAGTTTTTCTATGAATTCTTCTTTACTCTTTGCCTCTTTTGCCAGCCTTGGAAGAACAATTCTTGTCAAGGTATAGGAGCCTCCGCCAATCGGCAGAATATTATAGCAGCTGGAAATTCCATATCTGTCATAGGTATCTTTATGTGCTAAATCGTTACAGATGGCAGGATTTGCACAATATAAGGATGTATACAATGCTAACTGAGCATAATCATCTGGAGTAACATCTGGATCATACTTTAAAGTCAGATTTGGCACTGCATTCTGCAGTTCCTTTTCCAATTGTAAAATCAACCGTCCTGCTCGTGTTTCTTCCGGTCCGAGGTTCGCATGGCAAAAACCATCGGTAATGGTGCGATCTAAATATACCAGGAAAAGTTTTAACTTTTTAAGTGCTTCTTTATCTGACACTCCCTCCAAAAAAGGTTCAATTAATTTATCAAGATCACCTAGAAATACTGGAAAGCTTGTTATTGAAGGAACATGTCGATAAATAATCATCAGAAACTGTAATAATTCGTCTAAATCCTTTGGTGGTTCTAGCTGTAAAAACTCACTTCCGTTTTTAACTGCTTTCTCATAATCTGGCATTATATATCTTGGACGATATGGTGCCTGTCCTTCTCCCAAATCGCAAATAGCACCAATTTTCATATAGTACTTCGTATTGTCTGGTATCGTTAAAACGTTTAATGTATTCTCTGCTTCCCTAGCTAATGAGACAAGTTTTTGTTCATAAGTCAATCCTTTTGATGTAACAATGTCTAATACCTGATTCATAAAGTTCAGCTCCTTTCAAATCATAACCTTAAACTCTATTATGACCTTTAAGTATGAATTATATTATATATTTCGTCATACAAAAAGGTCATATGTCCTATTATGGATATTTTTTTTCGTTCAATTCTTCTATATTTAGAAGGTCTATTTTATGTATTATGAACACTAACAATCTTACTTAAGTTTTCTAATTCACTTCCACCTATACTTTAAAACCTATCCCCAAACTTAAAATAAATATCAATGTTTTTATCCTTATCCACAACTATTTTATCAATTAGCTCCACCACCATAGCCCTAGTAAGCATATCGACATCAATAAAGTTTTTAAACTTATCAATCCAATGCTCTTGTTCTTCTACTTGATTTTGCTTAGAATTAAATAATTTTTTTAACTCTGTAACTTGCAAACTATTTTCTGCTATTTTCTTTTCATATTCATTTATGTATTCTACATAGTCTTCTTTCTCAATTATATGATCAGAAAATTTTTCAAAAGCTTTTCTTTTATATTTTTTTAATTCTTCTATTTTTTGTTTTAGTGCAATAATCTGTAAATCATAATTATTTTCATTCATATTATTTAACTGAAATTTATTTAACTCCTGAATTTCAGATTCTTTTAATAATTTCTTTGCTTCTTTCTTTATTAATTCTAATATCAATCGTTCAAATTCATCTCTGTTCAAATAATGACTCGTACAGTACAAATTTCCATGTTTCTTATATTGCGAACAAACATATCCTATAAACTTTTTCTTTCTCGCATCATATGCCTTCGAAAAAGTACGTCCGCATTCCGCACAGATTAGTTTTCCGGCAAATAAGTTGAGTTGTGCACTATTTCCCGAAGAACTTCTTGTTCTATACTTCAATAGTTCTTGAACGGTATCAAATATCTCCTTTGAGACAATGGGTTCATGTGTACCTACTACTCTAATCTGATCTTCTTTCGGTATACTCCTTTTCTTTTTCACTTTATATGATATGGTTTCACATCTTTTCTGAACCATATTTCCAATATAAACTTCATTTGTTAGTATTTGATGAATAGTCTGAAATGACCAGGATACTTTAGAATAACTCATATGTGGATTATAATAATTTTCTTTTAAAATTTCTTTTTTATAATAAGAGGGTGTTGGTATTTTATCCTTTTCTAATAGAGTTGCAATAGCACCTTTCCCATTTCCCGCTATATACAAAGCATAGATACGCCTTACTATTGAAGCTGCGTAATCATCAATCACCAGTTTATTATTATTTTCCTTGCTCTTTGCATAACCATATGGAGATGTAGAACCAATAAATTCACCCTTGCTCCTTTTTGCATCAAAGCTTCCTCTCACTTTCCTCGATATATCTTTACTATACATGTCATTGAATAAAATCTTAAATGGAGCCATTTCTATGTTTGACCCAGTATAGGAATCATAATTATCAAGAATGCTTACATATCTAACTTTCATTATTGGAAAATATTTTTCTAAATATATGGAAGTTTCAATACTCTCTCTTCCTAATCTACTGATATCCTTCGTAATAACCATATTGATTTTACCTGATTTGATATCAGTGAGCATCCTCATAAAATCTGGTCTGTTTTCAAAATACAATCCAGTAAATCCATCATCCGTATAGACCTCTACTTCTTTCATATCTTCCTTGTTTTTTAAATAATTTTTAATTAAATTTATTTGATTATGAATACTTTCGCTTTGTACATTATCTCCATCTTCCTTACTCAACCTAGCGTATATTCCTACTTTAAACATATTACGTCTCTCCATTTCGAAAGAAGTTATGCATAATTTGCATAACTTCTTTCCTACTATATCATTATTCTATTTACAGAATGTGGTAAGTATTACTGCTCTCATACAATCAACTAGCCTTTTCTCTCCATAATGTATGCTAATTGAATATTGCTTTCTTTTATCCAAATTAGTATTATTAGTTGCTTTGACCTTCATTGTATCTCCTTAATATTCTTATATTTCAATATATTAAGAATATATCTGAATATATTCATACTTAATTAATACGAATAAATAATGCTTCAGGACCTAGAATTTGTGAAAACTACGTAACTATGAAGGTACTGAATAGTTAAAAAATCATTTTAATCTATTTTAAAATGTATCCACTATTACTACGCTACGCACGCGTCATTCGCACTAGCAATCGAAATGCATTTTATCATCGTATCTACCGTCTGCGTTTCACCTGCTTCAAAAAACACCTGTGAGCCTCCCATACTAGCTGCATATTCTGAAACAGTAACGATATCATCAAGTGATATTTTATCTGCCTTAAGTGCATCAAATATTAATATCAAAGTCATAATCTTTGTGATACTGGCTGGTCTTAATTGTTCCTTAGAATTTTTTTCATAAATAATAGTTCCCGTTGATGCTTCCATCAAAATAACGGAAGGAGCCGAAACCATGACACCCGCATCATCAATTAATGCTGTGCTATCTGTAGTTTCTGCTCCTTCTTCTACTTGTTGTTCTTCACTCTCAGTAGTCTGACTCTCTGACTGCATTTCAAGATTATTCGCATAAGTTTGTTCCATTGGACATAAAGTATATATAGTTACTAATATAAAAACAATCGCCCATGCCTTAAGCTTTTTCATAGCATTACTCCGACTTATATTGATTATTACTATATTATGTTTAAATTATGTATTTATACCTTAGCACACACATTTAGAAATCTTTTATTACTTCTGATTAAATTTAGAACGCCTCTATTATTACTTCTTAATAAACTTTGATTGATTCTATTATACCTTCTGATTAAAGTTAAAGTGTTTTTATTACTTCGGCATCCATTGTTATCTCTTGCAATCTCATAATCCGGTTTCCCTCTATCACTGGCCATTTTTCTAAAAATATTTGTGCTTCTTTATCCAATGAATTAATTTCCATAATTAATTTTTCTGGAAAGCCAAAACGCTTTAATCCGACTCGCCATGCATCTCCATAATAGAAATGATCTGCAATCACTTCATTGTCTATAGAAAGTTGCGCACTTTCACCGTCATAATTCATTACCAGAAAGTAATCATCTGCTATATCCAAATAATCAATCGATATCTCATATAAAGCACTATTTTTATTTTGCTTTATTAAATCAAATTTTACAGTGGCTTTTTTGCAAGTTTCACCAGATTCATAAATAGTAAATTCCTCTTGTTTTCCAATTTCGCGAAAACCTGTTGGTATATTGCTAAATGCTGGGTATACACATAGATTTGCTTTCCCTTGTGTTAAAATCTCTATCGTATTTTCCTTTTGAATGACTGGATTTTCACAAATGACTATATACTCCTTATCTAACGTAATCTTCCAGGCATTTTGGGCTTCATTTCGACTTATCGTAATAATTTCATAATCTTCTAACATTCCCTCGATACAATAGTTAGCTTCTTTATCTGTATAAAATACATAGCTTTTTTTATTTATGATGCATAAAGGTGTAGCCTGTGCAGTTTTAAGAATCGTATTTCCTATCTTCATGTTAAACGGATAAAAGAAATATTCTTCGTTTTCAATATCCATTGATGGGAATTTAAGATTTTCGTTACTTAGTTTCACTTCTAACATAGCATTATGATGTACGCTCATTATCCTTCGTCTTTGATAATTATTTACAAAAATATATCCTCTACTACCATTATGTCGAAAAGAATATCTTAAATGTTTTAAGTCATTTGGTGTTGTAGGATTTTCACTTGGTATTACCGCTAGCATTTCACAAAGTTCTTCACCAAAATCTCTGATAAACATTGCTAATAATTTTATCTCTTTGTAGGTATCTGATACCTGTCCATATTCGCCTATGGCAGCTTGAAAATCATATGATAATTCTGGTAAATCATTGGGATATCCAGTTGCCTTTGTTTCTTGAAGTGTTGTTAAAATTCCTTTTGGATTCGTTCCACCACAATACATATAATATCCAAGAAGATTTACACCACTTCCCATCTTTGCTAAAGACATTGCTCCAATGTCGCTACCCTTTACTCTCGGTCTTCTATGTTTTGTTACTTGTAATCCGCCACCTAATTCTGCTGTCAAAAAGGGGAATTGGTTTATATCAAAAGTGATACCATGACCGAACCCATAGTCACTTCCAATGTTATGATCATTTCTCTCATGTGTAAAAATATAATTCACACTTGGTTCTATTTCTGTTATTCTTGCATCCCAAGGAGCTTCACAATAACCACCCATAACCGGTAGCAATCCACCCGTAACTGCCCCCCCCCAACCAGTTGCCGTGTAGATTGGCACATCAAAACCACTTTCCTTTGCCATATCTGTCAGTATCTTCATATGGTTTTCTCCCTCTTCTCCTTGAAGTCCACCACAATGACCATACTCGTTTTCAATTTGCACCCCTATGATTGGCCCACCTTGTTTTAATAATAAGCCATCCACTTGTTCATATAATTTCTTATAATAGGTTCTTATTGTTTCAAAATATTCACTGTTATTTACTCTGAGTTGAAACGGTTTCTTTAACAGCCAGTCTGGAAAGCCCCCGTTTCTTGCTTCTCCATGTGACCACGGTCCAATTCTTACAATTAATTCTATGCCACATTTGCCACAAGTCTTAGCAAATTGATGTAAATCCTTATTCCCATCAAAATCATAATGGCCTTCTATTTCTTCATGATGGATCCAAATACAGTAGGTTGACACAACATTAACACCCCCTGCCTTCATCTTATATAAGTAATCTTGCCAACAATCCTTTGGTACTCTTGAATAATGCATCTCCCCCATAATTGGAAACCAGGGTTTATTATTCTTAATTAAATATTTTGAACGATATCCATAACTGTCCATCTTTTCCTCCGTCTAGCCATACCTATATTTACTACATGTATCGTCTGCAATTGATGTGATTTAGTTTCAGTTTAAGAACCATATCAAACGCCTTTTTCGCTTTCTCTCTATCTCCTAATCCCAGATTCCCTAATCTTATTAAATAATAGCAATGTGCTTGATTTTTAATATCAAGATCTTCATTGAAAATCAAAAAATCTGGGAGTGAAACTGCAAAAAATTTGATACAAACCTGATCATCTTTATGCTTTTTACCGTACTCAATTAATTTTAAATACTTTAATTTCGCTTCTTTTTTTCTATCTAATTTGAAATTGGCAAGTCCTTGATATAAAATCATATCTGCTGTTTGGTCATTATAAAACATCATCCCAGCTGGTTCATCCGTGCCACTCGATGCTTGTTCAAAGTATTGCTTGGCTAATCCTTCCTCTCCCAATTTCTCCATAACACACCCTAGATAATAAAAGATATCATTATCCTTAGAGCCTACCAATTTAATTCTCCGCCTTCCCATGGGTGAAATTTCCGGCTCATGATCAGCTGATACGCCTCATTATATTGACCTGACATATTATGCAATGTAACATATTCAATAAACAAATCATCTTGTAGCATAAATGTTTCTTTATAAACTTCGTAATTTTTTAAGCGTTCTTTCAAAGAGATATTTAATATTTTATATAACTGATCTAACTCCAAGAATATTCTTGCATCTTTTGTATTTAATGTAAAGGCTTTTTCTAATAATTCTCTTGCTTTATGTTGTTTATAATATTTATTATAGTAAGCCAATGCCAAATTACGAAGTACTATGGTAAACTTATCATCGTATGATTTAGATGTTTCCCACAGTTTTGTTGCACGTTCAAATTGTTGTTTATCATAAAATAAATTACCCAAATACTAATAAGCTTTTGCTTCAGATGAATTTTGTTCCATTGCAAAATTTAATACAAAAATATCTTCTATATGTTCCTTGGGTTAATATTGAACCAATAAACGCGCATCATGAAATACTTCAATCTTTAAATCAATTTCTTTTTCCACCGTTAATTCAACTATTTTCTCATAAATATCAGATTATTATAAATGATAACTTTCTCATTTATAATAATCTGATTCTCATTCCATAGTTTAATCGTTGCATTTTCATATCTTTGGATTGCGTAGACACCAATGTAGATACCTTCTTTTCGTATTTCCAGATTAACTGCCGCATCTATCGTTGCATTTTTGACAGCCGCTAATGCCTTATATGGCATAAAACATTGTTTAAAGGTCTTTTCTTCAAAGGGTTTCAGCCAAGTAAAATCTGGTTGATTATCTGTATATACTCCCGTCATCAATTCAATGTAGGGGCCGTCCTCATCCGTCAAATTCCGATCCCATGCTTTTCCAAAATCACCACATCCCCAAGTCCATTGTTTTTTACCTTGTGAAATATGGTGATCTGCAACATGTAAAATACCAGCCCTTAAATTATGGTCGTATCCTCCAACAAAATCATACTCTGATTTCTCAGCCATATAGGAAGTTGGTACAGGGATATTTCTATATCTGGAAATATCTACACCCTCACTGTAATCATGCTTATAATAAGTACCCGTTGCAATTAGTAAACTTGAAACATCTCTTTTCCCATGGTCCATAACCGCATGAACATCTGGTGGAAAAATAGACTGTGTATGTTCGTTTACTGCTACTGCTGGATTCGCCCACCATAAAAAGTCTGTGGCAGGGCAGTTCTATTGTATAACTGTCCCTTTATTTCAATGTAAGCTTTGTTTGGATACAAAGTAAATCCTGCAATTCCTTTTGTTCCATACATCTGGTCTACATCATTGATTAATACGGATTTACTACCATCTTCATTATCTGTAAGTAAATAATCTACTGGCATAAAAGTAGTTGGGCGATGATGTTGTGGCCAATTAAATTCAATTCCTCCTGAAATCCAGGGATCAGTTAATCCTACTAATGCTGGCTTAATAACATGATTGTAATATACAAAATCATAATCAATATATTTATTTGTATCAGCAACTAAGGGGAATATTGATATTGTCCTAGTTTGTGCTTGCTCATTCTCCAATTACCACTTAACGTATCAGAAGCACCTACATTTCTGCAGATGCTCCTAATACAATCTATTTTAGTAACTATTCAGTACCTTCATAGTTACCGCTACGCGATGCACATAAAATGCAAGAAGCTTGCATTTTAGCGCTATGAAACTCGGGATTTTGCTTTGCAAAACACCTCGCTTTAGTGGGGTTCTGAATAGTTATCCTATTTTATTCTATAACATGCTCTCTAATTCTTATATATCGCTGCTCGAATCGTCTCATGAAGTTCATATACTGATCTAGGTACACTTTCAATTTTAGCATCTACCAAACTAATGGTAAAATCTAAAATAAAATAGCCTATCATCACTGTTCCTATTCTAATTCCCGTCTCAAAAGAATAGCGTTCAACAATAGAAACAACTAACCTTTGTAAGAAAGCAAACATAAATATCGTATAAAATCCCCATGCTAGCGTACTCTCTAGACACAAAATCCCCTTATAATTAAAAGGTTTATCATTATAGTCCCACCAAACCTCACCAAACACTCTTATCATTAACTTTGCAGTAAAATACTCTATTGTGGTCGCTAATGTCGCTCCATAAAAATAAAGTAATATGTAATTACCACTAACTGGTTTTAATAAAAAATACACCGTTAGTGCACCAACACCATATATTGGACAAATCGGACCTCTTATAAAACCTCTATTTGTTATCTTCTTGTTACAAATAGACATATAAGTTGATTCAATCAGCCAACCTAAAATACTATATACAAAAAACCAATTTATTACATGATAAACGTCTGTGCCAAGCAATTCTCTACCCCACATACTAAGTTCCCCCTTTGTATCTAAATCAACTAGTAGAATATCCGATCTCATTTACTACCATAACGTTATTTCACATTCTTACTAAATACATTAGTTCAGTGAATAGTAACACCATAACTTCATTGTAATAATACACCGTTTGCATATACCATTTAGAATTAATTATGATGTTTAACCAAAATGCTTATGCCATTATATCATAGCTTTTCCTATAATACTAGTAGCTAAAACCATTCGAATTTTACGATTATTTTACGATTTTATTTTTTATAAATTCTTGATATGCATTTTAAACATTTAATGATAAACTATAATATAACTAGGAAGGTACTGAATAGTTATACTATAGATAAAGGAGTACAAGAAACATGAATTTAGTATATGATATTTGGACTAATATTGAATATGCGGAATTTTTGAAATACTTAAAAACATTCTCCAACAGTGAATATCGTAATTTCCAAAGCACACTGCTACCCAATGCGAAGAGAATTCTAGGTGTTAAATTACCCATTCTTCGTAAACTAGCAAATGAAATTTCAAAGGGAAATTGGAGATCTTTTTTGGAACTTTGTTCCAATACATATTATGAAGAAACGACACTCAAAGGAATTATAATTGGAATGTGTAATGTGTCATTTATGGAATATACACATTTAATTGATAATTTTTCATCTATCATTAATAATTGGGTCACTTGTGATACATTTTGTACTGGTTTAAAAAGTATTAGTAATTATCCATCTGAATTTTTCATTTACCTTGAATCACTAATGAAATCTAAGAATCCTTGGCAAATACGAGTTGGACTTGTTACTATCATTAATTTTTATTTAAATGATAATTATATTAATTCCATCTTATCCAAAATTGACTACGTTCGCCAGGAACACTATTGTGTAAAAATGGCTCTTGCATGGTTAGTATCCTTCTCTTATCTAAAATATCCTGGAATAACCTATGGGTATTTAACAGATTCTAAACTTGATAATTGGACTTACAATAAAACTCTTGAAAAAATATTAGAATTTCATGATGTTACAAACGATCAAAAGCAAATGATTATTCAATTAAAAAGCGTAAAAAAAAGACCTCAATCAAAATGATTGAGGTCTTTCGTATAATATTAATTAAATTTACGTTTTCTAGCTGCTTCAGATTTCTTTTTACGTTTTACACTTGGTTTTTCGTAATGCTCTCTTTTGCGGATTTCTTGTTGGATCCCAGCTTTGGCACAGTTCCTTTTAAATCTGCGTAAAGCGCTATCTAAAGTCTCGTTATCTTTTACGATTACATTTGACATAGTCTCACACCTAACCTCCCTCCAGTTGCGTATTGTGCTAAATACAACTGTTTGGGTATTTTTATTGCACTATTATGATTATATTGCCTACAAGCCTATATGTCAATAACTTTTTGCAATTTTCTTAATAAAAAAATTTTATTTATCATTCAACATTCCTTTTATCTTTGTAAGATTACTTGATTTGGTCATTTATTACCGCTTCTACTTTGGCAAGTGCTGCATCAATTCCTGCTGGATTCTTGCCACCTGCTTGTGCCATATTTGGACGTCCACCGCCGCCACCACCAACTAATGCGGCAATACTCTTTACTACGTTTCCTGCGTGCGCTCCAAGCTTAACAGCACCATCCGTAACCGTTACCATCAAGTTTACTTTATCATCAACCGCTGAGGCTATCACGACTACCCCTTCTCCAAGCTTATCTTTGAGTTGATCGCCTAAATCTCTTAGACCATTCATATCGACACCCTCTACTTTAGCAGTTAGTACTTTCACACCCTTCACTTCAATGACGTTATTCATAACATCACCCAATGCATCTTTTGCTAATTTACTCTTCATACTTTCATTTTCGCTTTGAAGAACTTTTATATCACTTAATAAATGTTCCAACTTTTCTTTTAATGTTGCAGGTGTAGCTTTAACCAGCCTAGCTGCTTCATTTAAGGCATTTTCTATATCAGAGTAGTATTCCAACACTCCTGTGCCTGTTAGTGCCTCTATTCGTCTTACACCGGCTGCTACGCCACTCTCCGAAATGATTTTAAACGTCGCAATCACACCGGTGTTATTCACATGCGTACCACCACATAATTCGGTTGAGAAGTCGCCCATCTTTACAACTCGTACTTCTTCACCATATTTTTCACCAAATAAAGCCATTGCGCCTGTCTGCTTGGCCTCTTCGATATTCATAACATTCGTATTAACTTCTATGCTTTCTGCAATCTTTTCATTTACGATTTTCTCAACTTCAGCAATTTCTTCTTCTGTCATTGCTGAAAAATGACTAAAATCAAAACGTAATCTACCTGCATCCACAAATGATCCCGCTTGTTCAACATGAGAACCAAGAACCATTCTTAATGCCTTTTGTAAAAGATGTGTAGCGCTATGATTTTTACATGTGTCTAAACGGTTCTCACCATTTACAATTAATTCAGCGAAATCATTGGTTTTTAACATACCCTTTGTCACTTTACCAACATGTCCAACTTTACCACCAAGCAATTTGACTGTATCTTCTACTTTGAATTCTCCGTCTGCTGTTCTAATAATACCAGTATCCGCATTTTGTCCACCCATCGTTGCATAAAAAGGAGTTTCTTCTACAATTACTGTTCCAACTTCACCGTCTGTTAACGCTTCCACTATCTCAGTTTCTGTTGTCAACACTATGATCTTTGAGTTGTGGGTTAATCTATCATAACCAACAAATTTTGATGTGATACCTGAATCAATTGATTCATATACCGTTACATCAGCTCCCATATAATTTGTTACTTTACGTGCATTACGAGCCTTATCCTTTTGTTTTTGCATAGCAGCTTTAAAACCAGATTCATCTATTGTAAATTCTTTTTCTTCTAGAATCTCTCTTGTTAAATCTACTGGAAATCCATACGTATCATATAATTTAAATGCATTTTCTCCTGAAAGTATTTTCTGACCTAACTGTTCCATTTCGGCTTCCATTTCAGATAATATAGTAAGCCCTTGGTCAATTGTCTTATGAAATTTGCTTTCTTCTTGTGTCAATACATTTAAAATAAAATCTTTCTTTGTTTCTAGTTCTTGATATCCATCTTTACATTCTTTAATTACAGTTTCACTTAATTTTGCTAAAAACTGTCCTTCAATTCCAAGTAAACGTCCATGTCTAGCAGCACGTCTGATTAATCTTCTAAGAACATATCCACGACCTTCATTGGTTGGCATAATTCCGTCCGATATCATAAATGTAGATGCACGCATATGATCTGTAATCAAACGAATGGATACATCTTTTGCATCGTCTACTTGATAAGCCGCTCCAGATAGCTCACATATTTTATCACGAATTGCCTTCATCGTATCAATATCAAATACAGAATCTACATCCTGAACTACTACTGCTAGTCGCTCTAAACCCATACCGGTATCAATATTTTTCTGAGTAAGTTCTGTATAATTTCCTTTACCATCTCCATTAAATTGTGTAAATACATTGTTCCATACTTCCATATATCGATCGCATTCACATCCAACTTTACAATCTGGTTGGCCACATCCGTATTTAATTCCTCTATCATAATATATCTCTGAACATGGACCACAAGGACCTGCGCCATGCTCCCAGAAGTTATCACAATCCCCATTTTCATCACGATAGAAACGAGTAATTCTAGAACCATCAATCCCTATTTCATTGGTCCATATATCAAATGCTTCTTCATCTTCACAGTAAATAGATGGATATAATCTCTGCGCATCAAGACCGATTACCTGTGTTAAAAATTCCCAGCTCCAGGCAATTGCTTCATGCTTAAAATAATCTCCAAATGAAAAATTTCCTAACATCTCAAAGAACGTAAGATGTCTAGCTGTCTTACCTACATTTTCAATATCACCGGTACGTACACATTTCTGGCATGTGGTAACTCTATTTCTTGGTGGAATCTCCTGACCTGTAAAATAAGGCTTAAGTGGAGCCATCCCTGAGTTAATAATTAATAAACTGTTATCATTATGAGGAACTAAAGAAAAACTATTCATTGCTAAATGTCCCTTACCTTCAAAGAACTCTAGATACATTTTTCTTAGTTCATTAACACCATACTTCTTCACAACATTTCCTCCTAGGTTATATTTATTTTCCTAATTTGCGACTGTTTCATCACAGCGGTACTCACGAACCGATACATACTAAACATGTTGTAATACTCATGTTTTGTCGCTAAAGCTCTAACTTCTAATGAATTTAACCAATCTACCAAACCGTTACACTAATTTATTCTATAGTCAAAGTTTTACTCCATAAATTAAGATGGATACTACTTGTCCGTTAAAATAATTATAAATAATAGAAATGCCAGCTTAAGCTAGCATTTCTATTATAAAATTATTTAATTTCTTTGTCAATTGTTAGATACAAACTTAATCTTACTTTATACCACTTTTGGTTACTGTTCACTCCGTTCACAGTAACATATGAATAATCAAATTAACTGCAATAGAGTGATTAAGTATTAGCTATAACTAAAAGTATTAACAGTAACACGATACAAATTGTTGCAACCAAGGCAATACTATTCATAATCTTATTCCTTTTATAATTTATCTTAAATACTCTACAAAGAATACAATAAATTGTAATTCCTATAATTCCTCCAAGAGTATTTCCTATAAGATCTGTTATGTCGGATGCACCTATTGTCAATAGAAATTGTATTATTTCATAGAATAAACTTACACCTGCTATCATAACAACCTTTTTTAGGAAAGTCCAATTGCTTTTCAACATACTAATATATACTCCAAAAGGAACAAATATTAGTATATTGTTATAAATTTCTGAAAATTGAATTCTGTTATTCACTATTACTGATTCATGAAATGGAATCAAGTTAATACCATGGTAACGGTCTAATTCTTGAAATGAAAATTGCATTTTGAATAATATGATCCAAGTTAATATGCACAAATACACTGCTAGTAAGCTTCTTGTAAATAATTGTTGTTTTCTTTCTTTATTATTCATATAGATTCTCTTTAAATTTTCACAAAGATTATTAATTCTTAACTTAGTTTTTAAACTAAATCTAATATCCAATTTCCTTTCGAATATCCGCCGGTAATTTATCCATTATTATAGAAACTGATTCATCATATTGTCCAACATACTTGTAAGATATACTTACATCTAAATTTCTTTCAATATTTGAATGAATCATAATGCCTCGGGAAAGTTCCCTTGGAATAATTGCCTTAGCTATTGCATCGATTTGCTTCATATCTGTAA
Source organism: Lachnotalea sp. (assembly GCA_041821265.1). Lineage (GTDB taxonomy): Bacteria > Bacillota > Clostridia > Lachnospirales > Lachnospiraceae > Lachnotalea. Next base: position 59,565 of record JBGUEQ010000005.1, read on the forward strand.
ATGTATACACCTTTACAGCATCACCATTTGCTCTTATCACATTACTACTATAATCCGTAATTGTGATTGAATCTATATTATCTGAATTAACCGTTGTAATCTCTAAATTAGCTCCCAATGACTTCATATACTCAATGGTTTTCGTAAACTGCGGGTATACATAATAAGATTGTAGTGAATTGTCATCATCGCCTCCAACCCGAAATGACAATTGGGTAATTGGAATGTTATCTACTAGTTCATTCCCTATAAGTGTTTTTAAATCAGCCACATATATATCGATTAATTTCTGCTTCTGTTCTTCTGTTAATTTCAAATCCACTTCCATATCTTCTGCAACATTATAATATTTAATTAAATTAATTAAACTTCTATCCATTTTTATAATTTGATAAGTACCTTCTTTATAGTTTTCATCTGAATATATATTATTAACATATTTCATAATATCGGTTAATTTTACTGTATAAACTCTATATATTTCTTTTTTGTTATTTAAAATATATTTTACAGTAAACGTAGTAAATCTATCCGTACTATTTTCATATAAATAATCGGTTTCATAATAATTATTATCTTTTGCATATTTAACCAATTGATATGCACTATCAAAATTGGTCATATTAATATGATCTAGCCGATATTTACTTGATGATACCTTATTATATGGATTGAATTGATTGGTATCGTAATATTCATTATTCAAATCAAAATACTCATAATTTGGTTCTATATCTTCAAAATCTACACTCATAGACTCAACCTTACTTTCCTTCGGCATATATGAGTCATATTGAATTAAATCTGTTTTTGCTGCCCCTGCTATTATTAATGATACTATGATACATACCGCTAACTGAATTTTATTTGCAATCATACATTTAAAATCATTATTATATATAATTTCAATAATTCCATGTGCTAAAAATCCTATAAACACAATCCCAAACAGCATCCATGCAAATGAGGTAGTTTCGGACATACTCATAAGCAATAATCCTCCCACTAGGGCAGTCGGTAATACGATTAAAATTTTAATAATTCCCTGCGTATTTTTAAATGCCATTGATTTACCTGCAGCTTCTGATGGACGTATTCTGTATAAAACCACCCCAAGAGCTATAGATAGTAACGTTACTACAATTGTTCCGACAAAACAAGTCACAAAACTACTTATATTATTTGATACAGCCAACTTAATATATGCAAATATCGGTGATACATATGCAAATTGATCTGGTACATCTCCATATTGATAATATGTTTTAAAAAACAACTCACAAATTGATACCTTAATGGTTAATACCGCTGGCCCGTATATCATAAGTACAGCTGTTCCAAGTAATCCTACTATTAAATTTCCTGTCATCATTACAGCTATTATGGTAATGCTATAAACTAATAAATATCCAATTAAATTTATACCCACTGTTAAAATTGCGCTACTTACTGCGTTTCCAGACAATAATCCATTGGCAGCTCCTATTATGATATATATTACTAAATTTATTAAATATGGCACTACATATATTATGACTCCATTGATATATGTCACCATAAACAACTTTTCTCTTTTCACAGGAATACTATGGTATAAATCCACCTTACGCTTTGAATAAAGATAAGCGAACCCACTTATTCCACATATAATGGCTCCTACTATCGTTATTACTATTAAAACTCCAATTCCACTGGTATTCGCAATGCTTGCATAATAATTACGAGCCGCCTCAATCCCGCCGTACTCGATTGAATCCTTTATTCTGTTAAGTCTTAGCATTGCATAAATTGGTAAACCAACCGCAAAGGCAAGCATAGCCAATGCTACCGTCCAAAGTCTTTGCTTCATATCTTCTTTCAATAAATTAAAATATAAGTTTTTTGATGTCATAACCAACTACCTCCGTTTCACTTATGAATATTTCTTCCAATGAAAGAGGAAGTATTTCGTAAAATACTGGTTTCAATTCTGCTATTGCATCTACAATTTCTATACGTGTTCCCCTTGCTGTAATTGTCAAAAGTGAACCTCTAGTCTCCCTCTTTAAAATATCTAGTTTGGCATACAGCACTTCTTCCTCTTTTTCATTCTTTAAAACGCACTGTATCTTATGAATATTAAACTTCATCTCTTCTAAATCCTTGGATAAAAGAATTCCACCCTTATGAAGTAATCCCACATGATCGCATATATCTTCCAGTTCTCTTAGATTATGCGATGCGACAACTGGTGTTAAATTCCTCTCCTCCATGTCATTTGCGAAAATACTCTTCACCGCCTGACGCACGACTGGATCTAATCCATCAAACGTTTCGTCACAAAATAAGTATTCTGTATTTGCACAAATACCACAAAGTATGGACACCTGTTTTTTCATACCTTTTGAAAAAGTATTAATTTTTCTATTCGCATCTAAGTCAAATTTTTTCAATAATTCATCATATCTTTTTGTATTAAAATTCTTATAAAATGATTTATAATAATTCTTCATATCATTACTCGTGGCATTTGCAAAAAAATGTTGATCATCTGATATATAAAATATCTTCGACTTTGCTTCTTCATTCTCATATACAGAAACACCATCGATCATAATCTCGCCCTGATCTGGTTTTAATACTCCACATGCCATTCTAAGAAATGTACTCTTGCCTGCTCCATTCGTTCCGATAAGCCCAAAAACTGTTCCTTCCTTAATGCTCGCCGAAATACTATCAACTGCCTTTATATTACTAAAACTCTTTGATACATTTACAGCTTCAATCATAATTTACCTCCCCAAATATATAACTAAGATTCTCCATAAATTCTTCTTTTGTAATACCTAATGCCATGGTAAGCAATACTAATTTCTTAGTTTGCTCTATAACCATTTCCTTCTTTCTCTTCGCTATATCTTCATCATCAGCAACATAATTTCCTTTTCCCTTGATTGAATAAATATATCCAGCTCGTTCCAGCTCCATATAAGCTTTTTGTATTGTGTTAGGATTAATAGACATCTCAATCGCCATACTTCGTACAGACGGTAACTTACTCCCGCCTTCCAGCGCGCCACGAACAATTAGATTCTCAAACTTTTCAATTATTTGCTCATAAATAGGTCTTTTATCCTTATAATCAATGACAATCATACTGTTAACTCCTTTCAAATAATTTTAGCTCTGTACCAACTGTACTATTAGTGTTAATACACTCAATATACTATTTGTGGATTAAAATGTCAATCCAGTATTTCTTACTATTTCCTTAACATCTTAAATATTTAATTTATATTGATATATTTTAGACTGCCGCAATTTCTAAATAATAACAACGAATACGTAAACAAAAAGGATATGTATATGAACAGCGAACGTTAAGGCACTTGCCCTATTATCCTACATCAATATACATACCCTTATTTAATTATGTTTACATACTACTTGCAAAATCAGACGCATTAGCCACTATATCCTATTGCTGTGTTGCATCCTTTTCATCTTTCTTGTCTCTCAATTTCTTGCCTACTATAACAGCGCCCGTAATTACGCATAAAAATAATACCATTTCAAGTGCTGATGTATCAAATGCTCTTATAAAATCCATTTCATCGCCTCCTATCCTATTTTTATCTGATGATATCCTTTTTTACCTTTTTTAATTAATAAAGCTGCGTCACTGTCTAAATCCGCACAGGTAAATTTCCTATCAATTTCTGTAACTTTTATATCATTCACCGTTACACCACCCTGTTGAATAAGGCGTCGTGCTTCTGAGCGAGTAGATGCTAGTTTTGCATTCACCATAAGAGTAATCAAATCAATACCCTCATTAAGTTCAGATTCTTTATAGATGGTTGTTGGAATATCATCACTCTTTCCACCGTCTGCAAACAATGCTTTCGCCGCTTCTTGTGCCTTAGCCGCTTCATCTTCACCGTGAACAATTTTAGTAATCTCATAAGCAAGAACTTCTTTTGCATGATTTATTTCAGCACCTTCTAATGCGCCTAATCGTCTCACTTCCTCCATTGGTAAAAAAGTAAGAAGACCTAAACATTCCTCAACCTTAACATCTTCTATGTTTCGCCAATACTGATAAAACTCATATGGTGATGTCTTCTCTGGATTCAACCAAACGGCACCCTTCATTGTTTTACCCATTTTAATACCTTCGCTGGTTGTTAATAGTTTTAACGTTAGTCCAAACGCAGGCTTTTGTTCTTTTCTTCTAATTAATTCCACACCACCAATGATATTTGACCACTGATCATTGCCACCTAGTTCTAATTTACAATCATATAATTGATTCAATTTCCAAAAATCATAGGATTGCATCAGCATATAATTAAATTCAAAAAATGTAAGTCCTTTTTCCATTCTCTGTTTATAACAATCTGCAGTAAGCATCTTATTTACAGAAAAATGAACTCCTACTTCTCTTAAAAAATCCACATAATTCAAATCCAATAACCAATCTGCATTATTGGCTACTATAGCACTATCGTTATCAAAACTTATAAATCGGGAAAGTTGCTCGTGAAAACACTTCGCATTATGATCAATCGTCTCTCTTGTCATCATTGTACGCATGTCCGACTTACCTGATGGATCACCAATCATAGTCGTACCGCCCCCAAGCAAAGCGATCGGCACATGTCCCGCTCTTTGCATGTGTATCATTGCCATTACTGTAAGAAAATGTCCTGCAGTTAAACTATCAGCCGTTGCATCAAATCCTATATAAAAGGTAACTTTTTCCTTACCTAATAATTCTTTGATTTCTGCTTCATGAGTGGCTTGTTCTACAAATCCTCTCTCTAGCAAAATGTCATATACGTTTGTCGACATTGTTACTCCTCCTTAACTTTACTATCATTAATGGTAACACATGCCTTTTTCGTTTTCAATACTATTCTTCAAAATATATTTCCACAAGTTCATATGTTCTTTCTCTTGTAATATTTGTCATCGAACTCATATATTCTAAACTTTCCATTGTTCCACCTGTATAATTACTAGCAGCTAATGCTGATTTTTCATCTCTATCCGTTATCCATTGACGCTCTTCATCCCTAACAGTAATAAAATCTTCCTCAGAAAACTTTTTCTTGATTTGCTGATAGATTGTATTAAGTTCGTCATCCCACTTTGTATATTCTTGGTTTCTTAATTCTTTCATACCCGCCATATCAAACGAGCCCGATTGATTCCATAAATCTTCATAATAATTTTTAATACTATCTAGTCTTGTTAGATATTGTTCTTTATCTGTTTTTTGCTTATGTGATCCTTGTTCTGCTTGTGTTATTTCTGCATTTTGTATGTCTTGTGTTTCAGTATTTTCGTTATCCTCTGTTATCTGACCTGTTGTCACACTTTTACTTTCTTGTGCTTGCTCGCTTGTTTGAACTTCAGCTTCCTGACCCGAATCCTCTTGAACTGTACCATCATTATCTGCACGCAATTTACTAGAAGAATAACTATTACCCGTAAAATAGTTCCCTCTTATCATCCCAAGCACACCAACCGATATTATAAATATCACAGCAACAACAAATATAATTATCATATTTTTTTTCATATATTAACTTCTCTTCCAATCAAATAAAATTTATTGTTAGTTAAATTATAAGTACTATTCAGTACCTTCATAGTTATATACCTATATCGTAAGCCTATGCTAACATAAATTTATTTATAAATAAATACTTCGTAGATAATAGTAAGAATATTAAACTTTTAGTAAGAAATATCATCCTCTATCAGATCACTGCCATCTGCTGCTGTTGTTGCTAAATAGTCACATCTTTCATTCATCTCATGGCCTGCATGACCTTTTACCCAAATAAAATTCACGGTATGCTCCTCTTTTGCTTTTAACATTCTTTTCCATAAATCAACATTCTTGACTGGTTCATTCTTTCCCCTCTTCCAGCCTTTTTTGATCCATCCATCTATCCACTTTTGATTAAATGCTTCTGTAAGATACTTGGAATCGGAATATAAGTCTATCGTACATGGTTTATTTAATGCTTCAAGACCTCTTATTGCAGCCATTAGCTCCATTCGGTTATTCGTTGTTTTTATATAGCCTCCTGATATCTCCCTCGTGTGAAGTTCTCCCTTTGAATCCTTATATGTTATTACGGTTCCAAAACCACCAGGACCATCTGGGTTTCCCCTAGCTGCTCCGTCTGTATATATATTTACGTTCACTCTAATGTCCTCCAACTATTGTTCTGTGTAAATTCTGCTGCTGCCGTTTCAGCTTCTTCAATAATTTCCTTATCATATCCAATGATACTCAAAAGTTTTATTGCGTTTCTGCTTGTTGCTCTTCCATTCCTAAGCTCGTAATTAAACAATATATCATTATCCTTCACTTCTTCTTCAAAATGATAGTTGTTAAAAACATTACCTAAAATATGTGTTAGCTCAATATCATGAGTTGCTGCAAAGCACATTACTTGTTCTTTGTTCAAACTCTTAAGAATCTGTGCTGATGCAGCAATTCTCTCTATTGTATTTGTGCCCCTTAATACCTCGTCAATAAAACACAGTATCGGTGTCTCATCCTTACTTGCATCTAGTATTCTCTTTAATGATTTAATTTCAACAATATAATAGCTTTCATTACTCATTAAATTATCGGTAAGTGCCATAGAGGAGTATACTCTATAAAAATTAGCACTATATCGTTTTGACATTGTCATATATATAGTTTGAGCCAAAACTGCATTGATTGCAACTGTTTTTAAAAATGTTGATTTTCCAGATGCATTGGAACCTGTTATCAATACACTTTTTTCTTCCTTCATACTATTAACGACTGGATTATGAATCATTGGGTGGTAAACATCAGTTAGTATAAATGACTCGGATTTTTCATTACTTAGTTCTGGGATGGAATAATATTCTCTCGTACCTCTAAAGGACGCTATTGCTATATAAGCCTCTATACATCCCATCGTTTCTATTAACGAATTAATATCATCAATTTTTGCTTTGACATCTGCTAGCATATTATTAAACTTAATTAAATCTATATGAAAAAATATTTTAATATAATCAAATAATACATCTTCAACGGATCCCGTCGCCTTTTTCCCAGCATTGACCCATTTGGCATTTTTTTTAAACTTCTTAAAATGGTCTTTCAATTCTCTTGCTTTTTCTGTATACGCTTTAAACTCTGCTGGCATGGTTTTTACAAATGTATCTGCTCCCACCAAGAGGCTATTAATATAAGCTATTGATACGAAATATGGTTCTACAACGCTCTTATTTTTATAGTATTGACTAATATTTAATATCAAGACACCAATAACTATTAATACACCATAAATAGGAATGGTAAGTGCTGCAATAATAGATGAAATTCCAAGTGCTAGCATACCGTAATGTTTTAAATTACTCTGACTATCTAATTCCGCAAGATTATAAATATAATCACTCAATGAATAAGATCCTGTTCTTCCAATTGCTCCATACATGCATTGCATTTTAATTCTTACTTCTTCGTTTTGTTCTAAATAATCAATTACTCTCTTCCTTTCTTGTAGTTCTTCCTTCTTAAATCTTGGAGTCCTAAGCATATAATATAAATATTGTTCACCAATTGATGAATTTGTATTATTTAACAACATAAAAATAGCATCCATATCTAAGTCATTCCATGTAATGTCATCTATAAAGAACTCATCTTCTTTTTTATTGATAAAATATCTGCTAATCCCTTCTAACTGCTCATAACTGCAATTTCTACTTGGAACTTTCCCCCATTCTTTTTTTACCTTTTTAATAAAATCTTTTTTGTTTTTTATCTCAAAATATTTAAAATAAATTAATATAATACATATAATCGCTACAACGATTACAATATAATTTACTGTCATACTTCCCATTGTTGTCCATCCCCTTCTATCATAAAAACATTATTTTTATATCCATTTGTAATCGCTATTTTTTCTAAATGGTCCATCACCGAATAATCTTCCCAAAAATGCATTGGGAATGCACAACACGTATTTGTAATATTCATAAAATAATTAAATCCCAACCAGCAATCTTCTTCCTGCCTTGAATCTGTTGGAAGAAAAGCTAAATCAAATTTTCTATTTTTGATGAGTGCTAGCTCATTCTTAAATTTATTTTCCATATTAGTATTATATATTTCTGATTCAGCCTTCCAATACCACCAATTTAAGTCCCCTGCATGGTAAATAGTTTTTTCTTCTGCATGCACGATAAAGGCAACACCTAAATCTGTTGACTTCAATGTTTCTACTTTCAATTCGTCAATCACATACTCTTTATTTGCCTGTACATTTATTATATTTTCTTTTACGCTTGGATCTATTTGATGATTTGCCAGATATTTTTCATTTAACTTAATATCGTTTGACAAAATATATTTCACCTTTGGATATTTTTCAAATTCATGAAACATGGACAACGAGAAATGATCATGATGCTTATGACTTGAAAACACATAAATATTTTTATTCTTATCAAAATCGGGGATTTTTCCCTTAAAGTAATCGAAAACTAATATTATATGATTTAATTCTATTGAAAAACAACTGTGATATATATACGTTACTTTCAAATAAATCCTCCTATCAAATCTTGTATTTCACATTAACAAATAATATTTTAATATATTTATTAATTTTTTAACAGTCTTTTTTGCAAAAATTTTATTTTCTCAAAAAAAAGTGTTGCTGTGTGAACAGTAAAGAAAAAGTGCTGCTGCAAAAAATTCCATTCACACGCGTGGTATGCATTTTGGCACATAGTGCCTTTTATTTACCAATGAAGTTCATAGAACATTCCTGTTAAAGAACAAAGTGTCTGCTTGCAGACACTCTCGCGCCCGAGTGGATTGCGTAGCAATAAACTTCCTATCCACGAGGTGCGCATTATGGCACGTAGTGCCTTTTTATATAATAGGGAAGTTCGGAGAACTTTCCTATTATATAAAAAAGGCTTACTGTTTGTGAAAGAAACAGTAAGCGCTAAAATTAATTCTATAAAGTTATGTATTATATTATCATTTGTTAAACTGTATTATTAAAGGTAATGATTAAGGCTATTCATAATATCTAAATATTATAAAGGTAGTACATTTCTTTGAAATTCTTGATTTATAATTTGGGCCATTCCATTATAAATAGCGGATAAACCACAGAAAATTCCAACATATCCAGCAATAATGTGGATTGTAGTGGATTCTGTAAAGTTTGCAATAGAAAGAAGTAAAAATAATAAGGCAAGAGAACCAAATACAACTTGGCTTGCGCGGTTATGTTTTAATGTTCCAATGAACATAAAACAAGTAAAAACACACCAAAGACCTAAGTAGTACCCAAGACTTACTGGATCAGCAGCTTCAATTTGGGAAAATGGATTAATCCAGATTAAGATTAAGGACCACCAAAAAAATCCGTAAGCAGCAAATGCAGTTGCTCCAAATGTGTTGTTTTTCTTGAATTCCATAATACCTGCTATAATTTGAGCAGCGCCGCCTAACGCAAAACCCATTGCAACAATAACGATGGAAAGAGGAATAAATCCTGCATTATGTAAGTTTAAGAGGCAGGTGGTCATACCAAATCCTAAAAGGCCCAAGGGCGCTGGATTTGCAATACTTGATTGATTTGACATATTCGATATAATCCTTTCAGTGCATGTGCTTGATTTTAAATTGCTCGAATATGTTATCATTTTTTCAGATAGAATACAATCAAATTTAAGAATTTTATATAAAAGTTATATGTAACTATTTATTCTGCAACAAAATAGATACGAATACAGAATGATAGGAATATAGTTGTATGTAAATTGGTTAAACTTACTTCTATATATAAGGAAATATTTTGATATACATATTTATACTTTGGCGTGTGCTTATAATTTGTTGTGTAAAAAAACAGCTAAAAGTGTTAAAATAAAGCATATTAATTGAAAAGATAGAAAGATTAACAATTAATAGGATACAAGAATGGAAAGGATATGTTTCCGTGGTTCAACATGGAGAATTTGGAGCAGATATGAAAGTAGATTTATGTAATGATGGACCCTTTACTATCCTATTAGATTAATAATTTAGAATATGATTGGTAAAGGATGAAAAACATATAGTGGAGGAAAAGATGTTAATAGATAGAGAAAAAGTAGTTAGTTCATTTAATAATTATTTAAAAGGTTATGATCATAACGATCCAAGAATCGGGCTTAAAATCGCGCATACATACCGTGTTGCTACACTATGTGAAACAATAGCAAATCATCTTAAGTTTAATAAAGAAGAGGTAGAGCTTGCATGGCTCATTGGTATGCTTCATGATGTAGGAAGATTTGATCAAGTAAAGAGGTATGGAACTTTTAAGGATGCGGACTCTATGAATCATGCACAATATGGAACTGAAATTTTGTTCGATAAGGGATATATCAGAAATTATATTGAAAGTAACTGTTATGATGAGTTGATTTGTGCTGCGATACTTAATCATAACTTGTTTGTGCTACCGAATGATTTGGATGTGCGAACAAGGTTATTTAGTGATTTAATACGTGATGCAGATAAAATAGATATTTTGAAATTAAGTGCAAGTGGTTCATTAGAAACAATTTACGGTTATACGATTGAGCAAATGAAACAAGCGGCCATTACAAAAGAGGTAATAGAAAGCTACTTAGAACATAAGGCAGTTGATTACAGTTTGAAAAAAAGTCCGATTGATCATGTTGTAGGTCATGTATCATTGGCATTTGAATTGGTATTTCCAATTAGTTTTGAAATTGTAGAAAAGCAAGGGTATTTAAATCAAATACTTAGTTTTGATTCGGAGAATGAAATGACTAAAATTCAGCTTATGGAATTAAAAAAAGACATGCAAAAATATATCATAATGCGAAGCGGTAACTAGGAGTTACGGGTAATGGCAGAGTAAAGGAATAAAAGATGGGGGATGCAATGGTAAATTTTATTCAAATGATAGATATTAGTTTGGTACAATGGGTAATTATTATTTTAATTGCATTTTTAGTTGGATTTTAAAAACAGGAATTGGTGGGGTGATGATGTTGGCAATCCCCATTCTTGCCAGCACCTTTGGAGGTAAAGATTCCACCGGTATTTTGTTACCAATGCTAATCGTTGGTGATGTTTTTGCAATTAAGTATTATCATCGCAGTGCAAATTGGAGAAATGTTATCATGCCTTTGCCGTGGGCAATTATTGGATTGGTCTTGGGGGTTGTAGTTGGAAATTATATAAGTGATAGTACATTCATCACGTTAATTGGAATACTTGTTTTGTTATGTTTAATCGTTTTAGTTTATACAGAAAAGAAAGGACAAATTTTTGTTTGGCTAATATGAGCTTGAAATCTTTGGCACTTGCTATTTTAATGATACCAGTCATCGCAGTAGGAGCAATTTTAGGAGCCTTCATATTGAAAAAAATAAATGAAACATATTTTCGATACCTTGTTATTGGTATGACAGCCATTGCAGCAATTAAGCTCCTCATTTAGAGAGAGTGTTAGTGTTGCTTTGAATGTAAATTAAGCGAATAGACTTCGGATACTAATCTAATAAAAAGCAGAAGACATTTATGAAACGATAAATGTCTTCTGCTTTTTAGCAAATTGCTAGCAATATAGGAAGCTACTTCCGATACTTTCTGATGGGTAGCGGAGGTAGATAAGGAAACGGTATTGGAAACTAATGTATTATTGTGCCAGACACGTAGTGCAAAGAAAAGAAGACGTGCGAGATTTGACATGGTCATCATTTGATAGCCAGGGTCGCAGGTACGTATTTCTAGGGCGATGTGGTCTAATAAAGAAAGAATATGTTTCAGATCATGAAGATTTAATTCCAAAATCAATTCGGGTTTTTTGAAAAATTCAGTTAATGAAAGTTCCCCGGTGGATGAAAGAAAGGATGAAAAAGGCTCTAAACTAAATTCGATGACGACTCTCTCATGATATGAATTTCCATATTGACCTGTCTTATGAATTTGATTTTTATTGATGAAAACAAGACTACCCTTTTTTACGTGATAAGTTTTGGTGTCGATAAAATAATAGCGTTCACCCTCCACTAGATAGTAGATTTCAAATTCATCATGGGTATGTTTGGACGGCATGGTGAATTCATAATCTCGAGCAATGCGTTCGATGGTGATGCCATCCATTGATTCTTCATAAACAACTTTTTGCATAATTCCCTCCTCCATGGAATAAAAGATAAAATAGTTCGAAAAATACAAATAAAAGCAAAATAATATAAGAATATTATACTATATTACAGTACAATGTCTATATATAATTAAAATGTAACTTAATGTATAGTTGTATAGTGAAAGGTGGGTATTTATATGAAATATCAAAATAATAAAGTAGAAGATGTTAAAATTGCATATATTGGCGGTGGATCTAGAGGATGGGCTTGGACTTTGATGACGGACTTAGCGCTTGAACCAGATATGAGTGGGACAATTCGACTCTATGATATTGATCACGAAGCTGCAAAGGTAAATGAAATAATTGGTAATCAGGTATCTAAAAGGAAAGATGCCGTTGGAAAATGGAACTATAAAACATGTGACAGTATAGAATCTGCATTGACGGGAGCTGATTTTATTGTAATTTCTATTTTACCTGGGACGTTTGATGAAATGGCGATTGATGTACATATGCCACAACGGTTAGGAGTGTACCAATCGGTAGGTGATACTGCTGGTCCAGGAGGTATCATGCGTGCCTTACGTACTATTCCAATGTTTGTGGAAATTGCAAAAGCAATCAAAACATATGCACCGAATGCATGGACCATTAATTATACAAATCCAATGTCATTATGTGTAAAAACATTATATAAAGTATTTCCAGAAATTAAAGCATTTGGATGTTGTCATGAAGTATTTGGGACGCAGAAAGTACTAAAAAATATTTTAGAAGAAACGCTAGATATTGAAAACATTGAACGTAGTGATATTTTAGTTAATGTATTAGGAATCAATCATTTTACTTGGTTTGATTATGCTTCTTATAAAGGGATTGATATATTTCCAATTTATAAGAAATATATTGGAGAACATTTTGAGGAAGGATACGATGAGAGAGATACAAATTGGGCCAATAGTTGCTTTGCATGCTCCCATCGCGTAAAATTTGATTTATTCAATCGTTATGGCTTGATTGCAGCAGCAGGGGATCGTCATCTTGCGGAATTTATGCCAGGAAATGAATATCTAAATGATCCTGATACAGTAACTTCTTGGAAATTTGGTCTGACAAGTGTAGACTGGAGAAAAGAAGATCTTCAAGAACGTTTGAATAAAAGCCATAAATTAATGGTGGGAGAAGAGGAAGTAGAACTAAAACCAACAGGAGAAGAAGGAATTCTATTGATTAAGGCACTTTGTGGACTCGAACGAATGGTTAGTAATGTTAATATTCCAAATACGAACCTTCAGATATCCAATCTTCCCAAAGATGCAATTGTTGAGACCAATGCAGTGTTTGAATATAATGCAATTCGTCCAATTGTGGCTGGTGCAGTTCCTGAAAAGGTGAAAGCTTTGATTATGCCACATATTGAGAATCACGAATATACGTTAGAAGCTGCCTTGACAGGTAATAAAGAATTAGTAATAAAAGCTTTTTTAAATGATCCGCTGATTCAGGGAAAACAATGTAGTGAAGAGGAGATACGTGCCTTAGTGGAGGATATGATTTTAGGAACTCAAAAATATCTTATAAACTTTAAAAGTGAAATATAGTATTGAATAAAAGATGAAATAAAAGATGATACTAAAGATGAAATATAATTAAAAATCCCATAAAATAATAGGGAATAAGCTTAATTGAACTCTGAAATACGGGAGAATCAATTAGGCTTATTTTTGTATACAATAAAATTTTTTGAATATGTTTATTTGAACTTATACAATCAGGAGATACAAAAAGTGCAGAGTAGAAGCATGTTGCGTTGTAACATGCGTTGGAGCAAAAGTGTCAACCAGTAGCCGTTTTATTAAAATGATTTGTTATACATAAAAATGAAACAACATATAATATACCAAGACTTTGAATGGAGCAAATAATAAATGCTAAATATTCTTAATATGATAAACCCAATAGAGCGAAATAGCTATACGATGCAGTATATTTTAAATACGTTTAAAGCTTTTGTAGAAGTGATTATACCATGGTCACCTCAACTTGCAGCTGAATATGGTGAGCTACAATATTATGGTGCAATTGATTTACTTGCATATGAATACATAATTCAATCATTAAATGAGTATGGAGGCAGTTCATTGGTCGTATCAACTGCTAAAACGTTAGATGCAATTGCACGACAGATAATAGTAAATGAAGATAATAAGAATATAACAAATGTATCAAAGGGAACAATATTTGCCGATCTAGCACCGAGTGATCGGTTATTAGCAATCAATCTTATGAAGCAGTATGAAACAAACTCATCAGACAATCAAGTTGCAATAACAGATTCATTAATTCGATTAACGATGATGGGATATTATTCCGAATGGTTTGGGTATGGAACCACTCGTTTAAAAGGACCAAATCAACGAATATTTGAATTCAAACCATTAAGTTGGGAACAAGTGGAGTATCCGGGTTCTCAAAGTAGATAAAATAATGTAATGATAAGAATTGAAAAACAGTGTATATAGATGCTATAGCTACACCAATAAATTTATGTGGAGAAAACAAACAGGTGGAGGAAAAGTATGAAGAATAGTGCGGATGTTATTGTTATAGGGGCAGGAGGTGGGGGCGCTGTAGTAGCGAAGGAACTGTGCGAAAAGGGTTTAAAAGTATTGCTTTTAGAAGCAGGACCTTGGTTCGGTAACATAAAGTGGCCACGTCCGAATTCAAAGCAGGGTGAAGTGAGCAGTTCAGATTATGAAGATTTAAGTATAAATTTATTAAAAGAAAGTTTTACAGATTTAGAAAATGATATGAATGATTCCATCGTTGGTAAATTTCGATGGGGGCCGGCTAATCGTAATGAAGGACCATGGAAAAGAAATATTCAAAACGGAGGTTTAATATGGCAAACAGCCGGTGTAGGAGGTAGTACACTACATTATTTTGGGAATTCACCACGTGCTTACGCCTCTGCCATCGATGATACATGGCCAATATCCTATAATGAACTTTTGCCATATTATGAAAAAGTTGAACAAACATTGCCGGTCATGGAGGCGCCAGCAACAGCAAAAGAAAATTTATTTTTTTATGGGGCAAAAAAAGCTAATTGGAATCCTTTGTCGGATAATAATGTAACAGAACCGGGCTATCGCCTACAACCCAATGCGATTTTACGTGGAAGTTATCCAATCGATATTCCAGGTTATGACAGAAAAAGAGATGGTCCCTATGGTTGTACCTTAAGAGGAAATTGTGTGAATGGCTGTCACATTGGGCCAAGTATAGAGACTGTAGCAAAAAGAGCAACATTTGTAAGTTATATTCCACCAGCGCTTCGAACCGGTAATATAGAAATAAGGCCGAATGCTTTCGTAATAAAAGTGTTGACCAAACAGGGGGAAGAAGGCTTGCATACGGTTGGTGTTATCTATAGAGACACTTGGACAGGTGAGAGGATAGAAATAAGAGCGGATGTTGTTGTTATGTCAGGGGGAGCAATTGAAACTCCGCGTTTGTGGCTGAATTCTGAATTACCGAAAAACCCATGGGTGGGAAAAGGATTGGTGAATCATTGGTTTGATAATGTTACAGGTATCTATGAAGAGGAAGCGTTAATGAATGCAATTGGAAAAGATAATATTAATCCGTTTGTTGGACAGAATGCAGCGGCAAGATTTGACTATCCTGGACTAGGTGTTATTGAAACATATGGAATGAGTCCTGGTTTATATGCTTCGTTGGCTTATTCTATAAGTGACAAAGGCTTTGCAGCATTTAATAGTACAAATCCAGATGCACCATGGAATTTCGAAGGAGCAATCGTAGGAGAACAGTTAAAAGAATGTATGAGAAATTACACAAAAACTTTAAGTTTAGTCATATTTACAGATGATGAAGTGGTTCAAAGTAATGAAGTGACTTTAGATTATGAAAATAAAGATGAAAATGGCTATATACCGAAAATCAGATATAAACCTAGTGAAAATACTGGAAGAAAAAGAGATAAACTAGCGGTAATTGCAGCTGATATTTTAAAGAAGGCGGGTGCAAAAACGATTATTCGCTCAAATTGGCCAAACAATTTATTTATTCATATTCAATGCACAATGCGTATTGGTTTAGTAACGGACAATGATTGCGAAGCAAAACAAGTGGCACGATTATTTATAGCAGATAATAGTGTGTTGTACAATTCATTAGGAGGGCCTAATCCTACACTTACGACGCAAGCACTTGCAACACGTACAGCAGAAAAAATAAAAAACAAATATTTTTCAGAAAGAGTTTAAAATAAAAAGAATTTAGTAGATTGACTCCATAAACGTTTCAAAAAAGTTTATGGAGTTTTTTGTTACTTATAAATTATTAAAAAATGTAACGATTCAGTACTCTTATAGTTACAAATAGATACTGCAAATCCAGTTGTTTTGATCAGGAAATAATAAAAAATCAAGGTAATAAAAAAATCCTTATGTACTAAATTAAGTAATCGATAAAAATCTATCGATAAAGCTTTATTTATTTCGGATGTTATAGTAAAATGTATTTATGTTTTGGGAAAGGAAGGTACAAAATGTTAGAACAATCATTTTATGACAAAGCGGATGAAATCATCGCTCAACATGGTAGACAACAAAGATCGTTAATACCTATTATCCAGGATATTCAGGTGCATTATAGATATCTACCAGCTGAATTATTAACTTATGTTGCAAAACAACTAGGAACAAACGAAGCAAAAGCTTATAGTGTAGCAACATTTTATGAAAACTTTTCATTTGAACCAAAAGGAAAATATGTGATTCGTGTTTGTGATGGCACGGCATGTCATGTACGAAAATCAGCAATTATTTTAGACAAGCTATACAAAGAACTTAAATTAACAAAAGAAAAACACACAACGGATGACATGGAATTTACATTGGAAACAGTTTCTTGCTTAGGTGCGTGTGGGCTTGCTCCCGTACTTACTGTAAATGATGAGGTTTATCCTGCCATGACACCAGAAAAAGTCAGTGTGTTATTAGCAGAATTGAGAGGTGAGCAGGTATGAGATTAGAGACAAGAGCAGATCTGCAAGCAGCTAGGGATTGTGCAATTAACAAAATGAAAAAAGAAGATTGTCGTATTTTAATCTGTGCCGGAACTGGCTGTCTTGCTGGTGGTTCGGGTAAAATTTATAATAAATTAAAAGAATTAGCACAAGGTGTAGAAGGTGTTACATTAGAATTTGGACCAGAAGTTGCACATGTAGGAGTTCATCCAAGTGGTTGCCATGGTTTTTGTGAGTTGGGACCCTTAGTTCGTATTGAGCCTTGGAATTATCTTTATATCAAAGTAAAAGAAGAAGATTGTGAAGAAATATTTAATACAACAATCTTAAAAGGTCAACCAGTAGAACGTTTGATGTATCAACAAGATGGAAAAGTATATCCTGAACAGGAAAGTATTCCATTTTATGCAAAACAAACAAGACTTGTACTTAAAAATTGTGGACAAATCAATGCGGAAGACATAGATGAATATATTGCATCTGGTGGATATGAAGCATTGGAAAAAGCATTGTTCGAGATGTCACCTGTTGAAATTATAGATGAAATAATGGAAGCAAATCTACGTGGACGAGGCGGCGGTGGTTTCCAAACTGGATATAAATGGAAGCAAGTTGCAAAACAGCCTGAAACGACTCGTTATGTTGTATGTAACGGTGACGAGGGAGATCCAGGAGCATTTATGGATCGAAGCGTTATGGAAGGTGATCCTCATAAGATGATTGAGGGTATGATTATTGCAGGGTTTGCGGTAGGAGCACAAGAAGGATATATTTATGTTCGTGCAGAATATCCTTTGGCAATTAAACGTTTGAAACTAGCAATTATGCAAGCAGAAGAATGTGGAATCTTAGGCGACAATATTTTAGGTTCTGGTTATAATTTCCGTATACATATTAATCGTGGTGCAGGAGCATTTGTCTGTGGTGAAGGTAGTGCGTTGACAGCATCGATTGAAGGGGAAAGAGGCATGCCTCGTACGAAACCGCCAAGAACGGTAGAACAGGGACTATTTGCAAAACCAACCGTATTAAATAATGTGGAGACCTATGCCAATGTTTCTATGATTATTAAAAATGGTGCAAAATGGTATCAAGGAATTGGAACAGATGGAAGCTCTGGAACAAAAGCATTTGCTATTACCGGAAGTGTAAATAATACTGGCTTGATTGAAGTACCAATGGGTACAACATTACGTGAAATCGTTTTCGATATTGGTGGTGGAGTTAAGAATGACGCAGCTTTTAAGGCTGTCCAAATTGGTGGCCCATCTGGTGGATGTTTAGTTACAAGTAACTTAGATGTTAAACTTGACTTCGATTCGCTAAAGAAATTAGGTGCTATGATTGGTTCTGGCGGTCTAGTTGTTATGGACGAAGGAACTTGTATGGTAGAAGTAGCACGTTTCTTTATGAATTTTACACAGAATGAAAGTTGTGGTAAATGTGTACCTTGTCGTGAAGGTACAAAGAGAATGCTAGAAATCTTAGAACGTATTGTAGAAGGTAAAGGTTCTTTAGAAGATTTAGATTTACTAGAAGAGTTGGGAGAAGCAATCACTGCAACGGCGCTTTGTGGTCTAGGAAAAAGTGCAGCACTTCCAGTACTTAGTACATTAAAGAATTTCCGTGAAGAATATGTAGAACACGTTGTTGATAAACGTTGTAAAACAGGGAACTGTCAGGCAATGATTCAGTATAAAATCAACCCTGAAACTTGTAAAGGCTGTTCAAAATGTGCACGTAATTGTCCGGTTAATGCAATTAGTGGAAAAGTAAAAGAACCATTTATGATTGACAGTGAGAAATGTATTAAGTGTGGCGCGTGCGTGGAAAATTGTCCATTTGGTGCAATTTATACAGAAAACTAGGAGGATAAGTTTATTATGGATTTTATAACAATAGATACAAAGCGCATACCCATTGAAGGAGAAAAAAATGTTCTTTCTTTGATTCGTAAGGCTGGTATAGATTTACCAACATTTTGTTACCATTCTGAGCTTTCCATCTATGGAGCTTGTAGAATGTGTGTAGTGGAAGATGATCGCGGACGTATTTTTGCTTCTTGTTCTGAACAACCAAGGGCAGGAATGATTATTTTTACAAATACCAAGAGAATTCAATCATATCGTCAATTGATTATTGAACTTTTACTTTCCTCACATTGTAGAGACTGTACAACCTGTCAGAAAAACGGTTCCTGTTCTTTACAGGATTTGGCATATCGTGTTGGAGTACATGCGGTTCGTTTTTTGAATAATAAGAAGATAATACCTATTGATATGAGTTCACCATCCATTGTTCGTGATCCGAATAAATGTATTTTATGTGGGGATTGTGTGCGTACTTGTGATGAAATTCAAGGTGTAGGTGCAATTGATTTCGCTTTTAGAGGTTCCAATACACAAGTTATGCCAGCATTTAATAGACAATTATCAGAAACAGATTGTGTTGGATGTGGACAGTGTGTCACAGTATGTCCAACAGCAGCAATTTCTGTTCGAACCAATGTAACAGAGATATGGGATGCAATTGATGATCCTAATATTCGAGTGGTAGCACAGATAGCACCAGCGGTTCGAGTTGCAATTGGGGAAAGCTTCAATCTTCCAAAAGGTGAGAATAGCTTTGGAAAATTAGTGTCATCATTACGTGTGATGGGATTTGATGAAATTTATGATACAAGTTTTGCAGCTGATTTAACGGTTATGGAGGAATCGAAGGAGTTAGGAGAACGTCTTGAGAAAAATGAGAAGCTCCCATTATTTACTTCTTGTTGCCCAGGCTGGGTGAAATACTGCGAAAGTAAATATCCAGAGTTTATAGAAAATATTTCTACGTGTCGTTCACCACAGGGAATGTTTTCTCCACTTATTAAAGATTACTTCAAAGAAAAAGATGCTAAAGATAATAAGCAAACAATAGTGGTTGCGATTATGCCTTGTACAGCTAAAAAAGGTGAAATTTTAAGACCAGATAATTTTACAGAGGGCAAACAGGATACCGATTATGTTATCACGACACAAGAAGTGATTCGTATGATAAAGCAGGTTGGAATTCAGTTTGAAACATTGGAAGCAGAAGCAGGTGATATGCCATTTGCTGTTGCGTCTGGTGGTGGTAAAATTTTCGGAACAACTGGTGGTGTAACAGAAGCAGTTCTTCGTAGACTTGCCAAAGAGAAGAGCTATCAGAATCTGAAAGAAATTAGCTATATTGGAGTCAGAGGTGAAGAAACAGTGAAAGAAGCTACCGTTACTTTAGGTGACAGAGAAGTTAAAATTGCTGTTGTACATGGCTTGGGTGAAACTGGTAGACTTTTAGATAGAATAAAGTCAGGTGAAGTTACTTATGATTTTGTTGAAGTTATGGCCTGTCGTAGAGGCTGTATCATGGGTGGCGGACAACCTGCATTTGCTGGAAGCAGAACAAAGAAGAGCAGAATGGATGGACTTTACAAAGTAGATGTCATGTCAAATATTCGCTATTCCGATGAGAATCCAGTTTTAATGCAAATGTATGCAACTTCCATTAAGGGAAAAGAGCATAAGCTGTTTCATAGAAATTTAACTAATAAATAAATAATGATAGACATAAAGAATAGGGTGACTGCAGGAAACGTATTGCTTATACAGCAAAATTTCCTGTTAGGTCTCCTTTTTTTGAGTATATAAAGAAAGAATAGACAGTCATGTATGCTAGAGGGCATTTATTTATGTCTTTTTATTGTGATAAAAATAAACAAAAAAAATCCGATAAAATCATAATATATACGAAAATAATAAATTACATTGTTGATATATCAAAATGTATGTATTATATAAAGTACATAGCTATTCTTTTATTGAAAATAATAGAATAAGAGGGGTTAATCAATTAAATCAAAGGGGGAGTTTTATGCAAATTATCCAAAAGATACAACTTAGCAAGTGGAATCATGGGGTAGATACCGCCATACATTTAGGGGTGGGCATATTCATTAGTATGATGATGCTCTTAGCTACAAGCACTACAGTAAGAGCTGCAAATTATTATATTTCACCAACTGGAAGTGACAGTAACCAAGGTACCTACAGTTCACCTTACAAAAGCATTACCCAAGCTCAAGCAGCAGCTACTTCGGGAGATACAGTATATATGCTTGGAGGCACCTATAGCGATTTTACCATTGCAAGTTCTGATAGCAATTACAATTATGTTAATGACATTACAAAAAGTGGAATAACTTATCGAGCATATTCTTCAACAACACCACCTATTTTTGATTTTTCCAACATAACGACATCCAAACGTGTTGCTGCTTTTCGCATAGCTAGTAATGTAAGTAATGTTACTTTTTTATGCATGAAAGTTACGAACGTACCTGTCGGTAGCCAAAAGCAATCGGAATGTTTTCGAATCGAGGGAAATGCTACTTTTAATCAAGTATATTGTTATAATAATGAAGCAAACGGTTTTTACTTTACAAATAATGGAACCGGAAATTGTATTAAGTGCGATTCTTATAATAATATTGCATCAACTAGTACATCCATTGGAAATACAGACGGATTTGGTGCACATGGAAATGGGGTAGTGTTTCAATATTGTCGAGCATGGTATTGTAGTGATGATGGTTATGACTGTATCACTTCAAAAGGATCTAATACGTTTGATACTTGTTGGGCATATAATATGACGGCAGGTGGAGATTCCAATGGATTTAAAATTGGAGGATATGGAACTGGAACCGTTCCAAGTACCGTTCCTGTACATACCGTTAAATACTGTTTATCTGCCAATAACAATGCACATGGTTTCTATGCAAATCATCAGCCAGGACAATCGGCTACCTGGACTTACAATACGGCATACAATAATTCACATGGTAATTATAATATGTTAGAAAGAGTAAGTACTACAGATTCTACCGATATTTCAGGAACTAGAGAAATATTACATTACAACATAGCATATGCGGGAACTATTATTGAGTATGCAAACCTTGCGGCGGCAAATGTAACAAATAATTCTTGGACAAAGAGTGGAGTTACTGTTTCTAGTGCAGATTTTCAAAGTTTAGATGCCAGTCAAATGACAAATTCCAGAGGTGCAAACGGTGTATTACCTACCATTACATTTATGCATCTAAATAGTAATAGTGATTTAAGTGGTTTGGGATGTTTTAACTGATTGCGCATTTTAGAAAATAGTATCTAAATTTCAGTGTGGAATAATGATAAAGAGGTACACTTATGAGAAATAGCTTAAAAAGATTTAAAATTGCGAACCTACTTTTTATTTTTATATTAATTGGATTGATAGGGATCTTTTCTTTGGGGTTCATAAAGTCCATACATAAAACTTCAGCAATAAATGTAGCGTCAAAAGAACTAAGCATAGTTCTAGGTGACGGTATTACAATGGAGTTTGTTTGTATAGACAGTGGATCTTTCTTGATGGGGTCCTATGAGGAGGAAGGAGACAGTGATGAAACACCAAGACATAAGGTTACAATTACGAAACCATTTTATATTGGAAAATACGAAGTAACACAAGAACAGTGGGAAAAAGTGATGGGAAATAATCCAAGTGAATTAAAAGGAGAAAAAAATCCTGTTGATACGGTCAGTTGGAATGACTGCATAGAATTTACAGAAGAACTTAAGACTATTACTGGTAGGGAGTTTACACTTCCTACCGAAGCACAATGGGAATATGCTTGTCGAGCAGGAACTACGACAAAATGGTTTTTTGGGGATGATGAAAATAACGCGGATCTGTATGGATGGATTGATTCTAATTCTCAAAAAACAACGCATCCAGTAGGAATGTTGCAGCCAAATGCATGGGGACTTTATGATATGTACGGTAATCTTTCGGAGTGGTGTAAAGATTGGTATCAAAATTCGTATTTAGAAACAGAGGCTGTTGATCCAGCGGGTCCAGAAGTGGGTGATTCCCATGTGGTACGAGGCGGAGGATGGGGAGAATTTCCGGATAATGCACGTTCCTCCTACAGAAATGCAAATGGAGAAAATGGTGAAAATAACGGAACAGGCTTTCGTTGTGTCATGTATCTGGAATAGCAGACAACTTCTTATGGAAGCAATGTAATTGCAATTCAGTGTGCCTGAATTTAACTTATCTACGGATAAGGTTTATAAGATAATTATTGAAAACGAAAAATCACTAATCATGGATGATGATATCATGGATTTTCTTGAATTGATAGATAGAGTTCATGATATAGCAGCCATGATTATTGGAGTTTTTTCTGGTAAATTGAGCATTATATTAATTTTTTTATTATCATTTATTAGTTTAAGAATATATGCAGGAGGGGTTCATCTAGAAAATAAATTAGCATGTTATTTATTTTCAAATCTTATTTTAATAATACCATTATACGGAAATAAATTTTATTTACAATTTATTTCAAGTACTAATAAATTAACATTGTTTGGATTGGTTGTTTTAATAATTTTATTTTTGAACCCAGTTGAGAGTATAAGGAGGAAATATGACGCAGGAGGTGGGGGGGGGAGATGGACTACAGATTATAAATGAAATATTAGTTGGATATAATTCTTATTTAAAAATGGTATGATTAGGTATAATATGTGGTGAATCAATAGGAAATCATTGCGAGCCATTGATAATAAACACTGTAAAAAAATACTTCCTCAGAATTACAAAGTAGATATAATATAACACTCTAAAATTGATGTAAGTACATTAGCGAACAACATGACAAGTATTTGTAGAGAAGTAGAAAATATTAATGATAAGCTAAAGTACTATGAGACATGGATAAAATTTTATAAAAAATTAGAATGTACCCATTAATATGTTTTTTCTCTATTTGTAAAAAAGAAGAATGATAACCAACCAACAGTAATTAACGTTATTGAGGTGAATAGTGAGACTGGTTTAAATCATATATTAAGTGTGCCTAAATTTAAATTATCTACTGATAAAGTTTATAAGATAATTTTTGAAAACGGAAAATCACTAATTGTGGATGATGATATCATGGCTTTTCTTGAATTGATAGATGGAGTTCATGATATATCAGAGCTGTTACAAATGTTTTTTTACGAAAAGAAATATCTTGATAATAATGATGCAATTATTCAAAAATATTGAAGATAGTTACGGATTTAGTCACTGACAATAATATAAGTCTTAAATCGTAAGTAAAATGTATTAAGATTAATAAGAGCAAATTTTCATGATTAAGTCAACATGTAGCATTTTTATTAATCGTAAGTTTATACCATTTTCAATAGTAGTATGATATACTTTTGAATATGCAAATAACTGCTACCGACAAAATTGGGCTTTACACTCATAATAATAACATTCCGCGAAATATTAAGAACAACGGAATAAATGTGAGAACTGATGGTTGACAATGATATATGAGAAAACAATTTACTTTTATGTAATGAGTTTCGTATAACAGAAATAGTCGAGCTTAAACGTAAATAATATAATAAATTAAAATAATAAATTGAGGTGTATTTATGAACCAATGTACATATTGTGGCAAAAAGATTGATGATGTATATTACAATTATGACGACTCTAAATATTGTTCTGAAACATGTAAGGAGAAAGGTATTAAATTTAATCAATTTGCAATAAAATTCAAACTATTATTTTTTATATTAATATTAGTATGTACCTGTGTGATTACTATTGGTGCATTCATACCTTCACCATTAATATGGGTAGGTATTGGTGTGGCTATGTTAGCTATTCTTATCTTCGTTTTACCAATGGCAACGCCACAATCTATAGATAGTATTGGAATTAGAAAATCAATCATAGTATGTCGCATTTTATCAATCATTTCCTTACTATTAGGTTTTTGGATGATATTCCAATAACAGATAAATAGGAATAAAATTTATATCATAATCTGAATTTGGGTATTATCAGACACAGAAAGCGGCGTATAATTACATTATTAAAAAATGAAAAAATGTCTGCTGGCCATATTGCAGAAGAATTGAATATAACTCCTGCTGCATTATCCTATCATCTGAAAAAATTAAAATCTGCTCAACTAATTTATGAAACTAAATATAAGAACTATGTTTATTATGAATTAGATACTACGGTTTTTGATGATATCTTATTATGGATGGTGGAATTGAAAGGGGGAAATAAAAAATGAATAAAATAAAAAAAGTTTATTATACCTTAATGTTTATACCTTTATTTGTTACTTGTATTAGTCTTATGTTTTACCGAAACAAATACCTGCACATTTCAATTTGAATGAAGTGACACGTTGGGGGAGCAAATTTGAATCTTTAATTTTACCACTTATTACAATAATGTTTGGTTTTTTTCTTATGGAAATGGGAAAAATAGCTAGTAAAAAAGAGTCTGAAAAAAATAATAATAATGAAAGAGTAGCTATGCTTTCAGGATTGGGAGCGTTATTTGTATTTAATATATTAACTCTCTTTTTTCTATATGTTGACTTTAAAAGTGTTAAAAATTTAAACGATTTACCTATCGATTTATATAGTATGTTATTTGTGGTTACTGGAATTACATTAATAGTCACTGGAAATTATATGCCAAAATGTAAGTACAATAGTTTGATAGGATTGAGAACCACGTGGAGTATGAAAAATGAAATAACATGGGCTAAATCTCAAAAATTTGGTGGTATCTGCTTTATATTAACAGGAATATTAATGCTATTTGGAAATTCACTTTTTATACGTGGTTATTATTGTATTATTTATTCGGCTCTATTAATGGCGTGTGATTTAATCGTTTCAATAATATACACGTATTATGTAAGTAAAATATCTCAATAATTAAAATTAGGCTATAATATAGTAATATCCGTGTTTAAAGCTCGAATAACATTTCAAAGATTTGAAGGAGATAATATTATGTTTGTGTTGTGGATTATTATAATGATTTTTATTGTTTTAACAATTATACTATTAAGTGGAAAGGGAAGTAACCTTGTTGCAGGTTTTAACACATTACCTCAAGAGCAGAAAGATAAATTTGATAAAAAGAAACTAAGTAGGGATACTGGATTCTTTCTCGTATTTGTTGATATAGGTCTCATAGCATTAGGAATATATGTAAGCGTAAGAGTTGAATCTAGAACTGACATCACTGCAATATCCAATGAAATAACGATAGTAGCTTTATTATTCCTTGCTTATTTAATTCTTCTTCTTGTAATTTGGATGTTACGTGGACGAAAGAAATATAATTAGTGTTCATTTTAATATTTTGATTTTCAAGAATTTTTATGACGTTTAAGCACGAGTATTTATAGAAATAGCACAAAAATGCAGGTCCTTTGGGACCTGTATTTTTGTGTGGCAGACAAGTTCCACCAGTTTGGTTAAACTGAGACAATTTCGTGTATTAGAAAAAGAGGTTACTATGCATACTCTAAAAATTTCAAATTAATACCGTCAAATTAATACGCCTCAAATTAATACGCCTCAAATTAATACGCCTCAAATTAATACCTCAAATTAATACCTCAAATTAATACCCAAATAATCCGTCGAGAATAGGAAGTACTTTCTGTTACAGATAATTGCTATTTTATTACTTTTAAATTTAACTGTTTGTTATTATGGTATATTTTATATATTAAATCTTAGGAGGTATGTTACAATGAATAACAAAGTATTAACTAAAAAAGTATATAAAAATATGCTGTCATTGGTTGCCAGCATTGCATTAGCGTTAACAACACTAAATGTGAGTACGGCATGTTGGTATATTATGCACCAAGATGAAATTCCAGAAGAAGCAAAAAGATTAAGAAAATTCTAATGGGATATGTTGAAAGCCTTACAAAAAAAATGATCGATTATCAAATAATCAAAGAAGCAGATAGAAAAATATATATGTACGGGTTGGAAAATGGGATGGCAATATTGGCTAATATGATTACAGCCGTGATTATTGGAATTTTTTCTGGCAAACTGAGTATTATAATAATTTTTTTATTATCATTTATTAGTTTAAGAATATATGCAGGAGGGTTTCATTTAGAAAATAAATTAACATGCTATTTATTTTCAAATGTTATTTTAATATTACCGTTATACGGAAATAAATTTTACTACCAATTTATTACAAGTACGAATAGACTAGCATTGTTTGGATTGGTTGTTTTAATAATTTTATTTTTGAACCCAGTTGAGTGTATAAAGAGGAAGTATGACGTAGAAGAAAAAATGTATTTTAGGAAAAGAAGCATTTTTGTACTTTTATTCCAAGTAATTATTTACTTTTTGCTAATTAAATGGAAAAAATCCGATTATGCCTTTGCAATATTAGCAAGTTTGTTAATAATTTCGGTTTTACTTTTTTGGGGGAAATTAAACTTGAGAGTAAGGGGGGTGAAAAAATGAAAACAGAAATGAAAAAACATCTTAGTATGGACGAACTACTGGAAACAGATTTTGATTGCGAAATTGATGATTTAGACCAAGCAAAAGTTAATCAGAACTGGATTTACCATCCAAGTACCAATGTTGCTGTAGCAACTGGTGGAAGTTGGATAGCTTAAATAAGTATTAGAAATTTTAATTGCAATTGTCAGATTTTAAAAGTAAAAATTTTACATGTATGAGTAAGTGAATAGTAAAATTGTATAAATTTAATAGGTATTAAAATAATATTTGTGGCATTCTCATACTGAGGATGCTGCTATTAACAATAGAACGAGTAAAAACATATTTGACCCTAATTGAAAATTATGTATTAACAAATATAAGTACTTTCAAATAAATATTGAAAAGGTTATCTCAGTTACAAAGGAGGTAGTGAATTATGAAATATAAAGTAAAACCACAGGATTTAGTTTTTGTAACAACATTTAAATGTACTGCTGAATGTGATATATTCATAAAATTGTTAATATTGTGAAGGCAGCTAAGAAGTTAAATATAATTATAAACATTGGAAGTATAATAACTAAAAAAGCAAGTGACATTTCTTATTTATATTCCGAATTGCTTGAATTAATGGAGGGGATTGGGCATATTACTTCAAGATGTTTACCGGCTGGTGCCGCTATAAAAAATATAGATTCATCGGATTTATTCTATGCTGAAGATTTGTTGAATTCTGATTTATGTTGTTATAATACGAATACTTTAGCCGTTTTTCCAGATGGTAATGTTTATTCTTGTTGTTCTCAATTAGGACAAAATACACAATTATGTCTTGGTAATGTGAATGATTATTCACTAGAAAAGATAAGAAAAAGCTATAAT
Organism: Lachnotalea sp.; assembly: GCA_041821265.1. Lineage (GTDB taxonomy): Bacteria > Bacillota > Clostridia > Lachnospirales > Lachnospiraceae > Lachnotalea. Next base: position 88,061 of record JBGUEQ010000005.1, read on the forward strand.
TCAAATATACATATTAGAATACTACATAAATATGGTCTAAAATGGTATTTAGATATTGCAAATAAAATTGAATATTCAATGTTTAACAGTGATATTTATACTGGAAAATGCGAATTGTGTCATAAAATATTTTCTGATGAAGATTTTATGAAAATGGTATCTCTGTATATAGAAGATTATAGACAGTCAATCTATCAGAAATATCTTCAAGCTATTAATTAATCTAGTTAATGGGGTGAAATTTATATAGTTACACATATAAAGGAGACTATCTAACAAAGAAGTAACTGGGATATGTAGCATGCTGTTCGTGATGACAGTGGCTATAGCAATGATAAGAAATAAGCAACGAGCATTAGTTAGAGGAGAAAGATAGTATTAATGTAATACTATTAATGATACGGAGGAAAAATATTTGAGAAATAAGATCAGCAAAATTTTAGGGAATCTACTTATTATGGTTATTGCGATTGTATTAGTAAAGATTAATGTTAATGCTTCTAACAAAGAATCAGAAAGCCAACTGAACTGTAATGTGATAGTTGGAAGTGAAATACAGGCGGATACTTTAGCAAATCAGATATCAGTGACAATTAATAATGTTGATATCGAAGTATTGCATCAATATGATTCTGGAATGACATTGATTAATTTAAAGGGAAAAGGAAATTTAGATAACATTCTTGCAAAGATTGAGAGTGAAAGTGGTGTAGAGTTTGCTCAACCAGATTATAATTTAAGCTATGATTATAGTACTGACAGCATAGAACCTCAAGATACTTATTTTACCTATCAGTGGGGATTAAATAATGATGGTCAATTAATTGGAGATTATGGTGTCAAAGGTGTTGACATTAATATATTACCAGCGTGGCAGATTACAGAAGGAAGCTCACAGGTGGTTGTTGGTGTGTTAGATTCAGGAATTGATATTAATCATGAAGATTTGAAAGATGCTACTTATGTAAATACAGGAGAAGTACCTGATAATGGAATTGATGATGATAATAATGGATACATAGATGATGTAAATGGATGGGATTTTTATAATAATGACAATTCGGTTTATGATGATGTATATCTAGATTTTCATGGAACATTTATAGCTGGAATTCTTGCAGCAAGTAAAAATGAAATTGGTATTTGCGGTGTGGCTCCAAATGTAAAAATAATGCCTCTCAAATTTATTAGTGGAGATAAAGGTAATACATCCGATGCTATTAGAGCAATAGAATATGCCCAAAATAAAGGAGTTGAAATTATTAATTGTAGTTGGGGCGGTACTGAATACAACAAGGCACTAAAAAAAGCAATGAAGAAGAGTAAAATTTTATTTGTTTGTTCTTCCGGAAACAAAGGGTATGATACGAATGTGACCAAGTTTTATCCAACGTGCTTCAATATAAATAATATTATTACAGTAGGTGCTATTAATCATAGGGGAGAGATGGAATCATTTTCGAACTACGGTGATGATGTGGATGTTGTAGCACCTGGTATGAATGTGGTTGGAACTACGCCAGGAAATGGATATCTATTTGGATCAGGAACATCATTTGCAGCTCCATATGTTACAGGAATTGCTGCTCTTATTAAAAGCGTAAAACCAGACAGTACATACAAAGACATTAAAAAAGCTATTGTTAAGCATGTCGTTGTGGGGGATGAGCTGAATAATAAAGTAAATACATCTGGAAGGGTAGATGCAAATAAAGCTCTAGAATATGTAATACATAAATATAATTTGCAGTAATATAGGATGATAAATATATTTTTTTCTTATTATACGAGCAGTTTTATAGATTTTATTTCCTTAAATAAGTTAATAAGTGTTATATATAGATTTATAATGATATTCTTACTTTTGATGATTACAGACTTGTCATTAATTATGCAATATATAAAAATGGTATCTGCTTATGCAGTTATATAGTAAATGTATATCAAAAATGAGAGGTGTGAGCATAATGAATAACGTAAAGCAATTAAACATAAGTATGAAAAGTTTTATATACACACTAACTATCAAAGAAAGATTATGTGCATTTAATGATAAGCATTTTATACCGATTGAAGATACTACAATATTAGATGATAATTGGCTTAATACTAAAAGTCTTGTATCTCCTAAAGTGTTCATAGAAGAGCTAGAACATATAGAGGTTAAAAAGGAGGAGTTAGCATATGCGCTAAAAACCTTTACAGATGATGAAGAAAATATTCTTATAGAATATTTAGATAAGCAAGATTGGTTTACAGTGTATAAAAACTTGATGTTAGAATTTGAAGAGTTTTATGCAGATGAAACTGTAATTTGTGAACAATTAGTATTACCTTTTAAATTATTTGTAAAAAAAGAAATATATAATATGGAGATGAATCTTGAGAATATTAAAATTGGAGTTGATTTGATTGAAAAATTATGCGAATCTATTGTTCATCAATTAAGTAAGTTAACTTGGAAATGTCTTATAGTAGAAATAAGTGATTACAAAAAACAAAACATTTTAAAAGGAATAGATGGAGAAGAAAAATATTTAAGTTTTTTAGATATTTGCTATAAGTCGCCGTTACAAATACAATCATTTTACAATAAATATCCAGTTTTAAATCGTTTAATTACACAAAAAATGTTGGATTTATTAACATCATTAAATGATATGCTTACAAATATAGATATAGATTTTATAGAAATTGATAATTTGTTTAAAATAGGTACAAATATAATTAAAGACATCAAGATGTCGCTAGGAGATACACATCAGCATGGAAAATCAGTATCAGAAATTGTATTTAATAATAATAAAAATTATATGTATAAACCAAGAAACTCTTATATCGGGCAAGCATTTGATAAAATGATAGAATTTATAAATAGAAATAGTGATCTTAAGGATTTATTTATTAACACAGTTTACTATACAAAAACGTTTACTATTGAACAATTTATTGAGGCACAATCTTGCAAAACGATAGAAGAAGTAAAAGATTACTATTATCGATTTGGTATGATAACATTGTTGGTTAGCTTATTAAATGGATCAGATATGCATTTTGAAAATATTATCGCGCATAATCATTATCCATGTATAATTGATTTTGAAACACTTTTTACACAATTTTATTTTTTACATAATGAGTCTGATGCAAATATTAAAGTATTGGACAACCAAGTTTTTAATTTAAATGAAACTGGTTTGCTCCCAAGGAGTTTTCGTCTTGATAATAAGAGTGATGAGATTGACGTTAGTGCTTTAGCAGGTGGAATATCGCAATCTATATCAAAAAAAGTATTGGTTGCTAAAAATGTATATACCGATAATATGTGTTTTGAATATGAGAATAGTTATATTTTAAAGCAAAATAAAAACAGACCAACTTTAAATGGAAAATTTGAGGAATTCAAAAATTATAAACAGGATATTTATGATGGCTTTAATGCTACTCTTGAATGGGTATTCAAGAATGTTAGCGAAGTTAAATATTTTATAAAAGAAACATTTAATAATTTACTTGTACGGCAAGTAATGAAAGATACAGCTCTATATAGTAATTTAATAACGTATATGGATCATCCACATTATTTGAAAGATATGGTAAAAATTGAAAAATTATTAGAAAATAATTGGGCTTATTCATATAATGATAAGCGCCTAGTTAAATATGAAATTATGGATATGATACATTTAGAAATACCTATATTCTATACAAATACTTCACAAACATATTTAAAAACTAGTAACGGAAATTATATCAATAATTATTTTAAGAAAGATGTCTTATCGAAAACAATAAGTACAATATCTAGTTTAACAAGGGAAATGATTCAAAAAGAAAAAACAAAATTATGTTTGCTATTAGGTGATTACAAAGTTTTAGCAAATGATAATAAAAAGAATCTTATTAAAGAAAAAATAAAAAGTAATCTAAGAATATATCAAAATGAAGAAGTGCTACAGACATGTAATGATATAGCAGAAAATATGATGAAAGCAGCTATAACAGATAAAAAAAGTATATCATGGGAACATGTTGATAACAGCATGGAGTTGTCAAAGTTTACATATTTAAATAATGGATTATATTCGGGTAGATCAGGCATTCTTTTATATATTTTTTACTTGAATAATAAACAAAAAAATGAATCCATGTCAACTTTTACAAATAATTTAATGCAAGCTACTAAATTTTATAAAGAGCCTATTGAAACAACAGTGTTTAAAGGAGCAGCGGGTAGCCTGTATTCCTTATTAAAATGTGATACAAGCTATAGTAATTTAAAAATAGTACAAGATACTATTATTACTATCAGCAATAATAGTATTGAAATGAAAAAAATTGATTGGCTAGATGGAGGTGCCAGTTTAATAAAATTAATATATAATATCAATCAAACAAAGTATAAAAGTAATTTATCTTTAGAAGTTACGAATAAAATAATGGAATCGATTTGCAATAGTTTGAAAAACCAAAGTTTTGAAACATATAAGCTCGGATTTGGACATGGTGCAATGGGATTACTATATGCATTATTAGTGGGACAGTCATTGTTGAAAAAGAATTATAATGCTGAAATAGAAAAAATTTTAGATTTATTTGAAGACAAATTAAAGTATCTAAACATTAAAAGAATCACAGAAGTATCAAAGAATCCTTTATCATGGGGGGATGGAATTGTAGGCTTGGGTATAGGAGCACTTGCGTGCAAGAAATATATGGAAGATTACAGATTAGATAATTATATTAATTTAACCTTTGAGGTAATAAAGAACTATAGCTTTGATGATATGAGTCTGTGTAATGGATTAGCGGGTGAATTAGATTTTTTAGCATCATTATTATTAAGTAAAGATGACCCGTTGATATATCAACTGATAGTAAAAAAAAGAAATCAAATTATTGATTTTTATAAAATTAATGGTACTGCTTTAATTGATGAATTACCCCAATTCAGAAATTACGGATTGTTTGGAGGTTTGTCTGGAGTTGGATATTCCATGTTAAGATCACTTTATCCAGCCGAAATACCAAGTGTTTTAGTACTTGATTAAGTAATATTTGATTGCATAATGAGTCTATATTATAGGGAGGGAACATGAAAATATTTGGAATTATTGGAAGTATGAATGGTGAGCATTCAAGAGAATATAAAATTATTAAAAAACTTATTGATTCCGAACAATATAAAAATGCGGATATAAAAATAATCACAGCAGATTTACAAAATGTTAAATACTGCCGAGGATGCTGTTCATGTTTTAAAACTGGTACATGTCCATTAGACTCAATAGATGATATGAAGAGCATAAAAGAGAATTTATTAGAAGCAGATTTAATTATAGTATCATCTCCTGTGTATATACATCACATATCAGGGTTTATGAAAAATTTGTTAGATAGAATATCCTATTGGACACATACATTTCATTTAATAGGAAAACGCATTGTAGTATGCACATCTACAAGTAATTCTGGTAGCGAATATGTAATTAGTTATTTAAAAAAAATCATGTCTGCTTTAGGTGGAATAACGCTGGGTGAAATAATTGTAGATGATATGACAGCAAGTGAAGAAATAGAGGAAAAATGCAATAGTATTAATAATATTATACTGGAATCTTTTGATGATTTTAGTTATCTTAATACAAGTGCTTTCCAACACACCTCATATAAAAGCTTAAGGATGAATTTGATAGAAGAAGCGGGTTATGAACATGATTATTGGATGGATAATAATATGTTCGACTTTTTCACCTTTAATGAATACTTATTATATAAATTGAAGTTAGAAAAGTAGTAGAAAGGTTTGTAAAAAATACTTATTTGTTACTTATTAATAATATTTAACAGAGCAAATAATTAATAAGAAGGAAGTGGTTAATATGACAGAATATAAAATAGGAGAAACATTTGAAGAAATGGAATATGAAGAAATGGCGTCTTCCCAAGCTGGTGTTGATTCAATTACATTTTTAACAATAACAGTAACTTGGTGTCCTTTGCCAATTACAATTACTACAATTTTATAACATATTTAATTTATTACTAGAAAGATACTTATAATAAGATGTAACAAATAGGAAAAATGCTCTGTTAAATATTATATACTTTACTAAGTAATTAAAACAACAAATGCCAGAGTGTCAATTATTTTGTGCATCCCAGCAGTTGTTATAGACAATGAAATTGATTATCGCTGTAACTCATAAAAATTTAATTTTAATGTAACCACTAAATAGGTTATTACCTCAGTCAGTTGATATTCATTTAATAGAATCTTTGCCTTAGTAGTTGAAAATGCTGAGGTTATCAACTGCTGGATAGCTGTAATTATTGGATTTGCTATATATAAGATTAAGTAGCAAAGAAAGTTAAATTGGCTTGAAAAGTAAATACTTCTATAAACATCAGGATAATTCACCAGTCATAAGTATAATAGAATCTGAAATTAGCACAAAAGATTAGGTAGTGATTTGCAAGGTTCTGTAATTAATATTGTATTTGATAATAAGTGGGTCTTTCTTGGCAAGAATTAGATATGAATAATTCTTATCAAGGGGGGGCCTTCTTTTATGGCTATTGTAAAGGAACAAATACAACAGATAATTGCAGATATGACATTTACTGTGTTGGAGACATTTAATTATTAATGATTGAACTATATCCATATTAGATTTGATACCGAATATCTAAATGTCTCTCAAATTTTAATCGTCGAATCCTCGAATAATATATCGGACAATGACATCCTATGACATATAAGTACCATTTTGTAACAGAATATCAAAAATGTATAATATAGATAGTATAATATGGAAAGACTTGATAAAGGAGGCTAGAGGAGATTATCTATGTTTAAGATGATTATATATTATATAAAAACAAAAATAAAGATATTAATTTTTTTCGCTATTATATCATTTGTTACAACTATTTTTTCCATAATAATGCCATATTATAATGGTTTATTCATAGATGTTATCTCAATTCATCCGAATAAAAATACAATATAGGTCAAATAATCGGACAAGCAGGGGTTGAAGGTATAGACATAAATATATTACCAGCGTGAAATATAACTAAAGGAAGTAATGCCGTTATAGTAGAAGTACTTGATACTGGAATAGATATTTCACACCCGGATTTTGAAAATAATATTTATGTAAATCATAAAGAGATATCAAATAATAATATTGATGATATAAAAAAGATACATAGACGATGTGAACGGATGGGATTTTCTGGACGATGATAATACAATCTATGATTCGTTCGCAGATGATATACACGGGTACGCATGTTGCAGGAATTATAGCAGCAATAGTGGTATTTTATTTGTATGTGCTGCTGGGAACCAAGGAACAGATACAAAAGTTAGCCCATTTTATCCGGCGTGTTATAACTTGAAAAATGTAATTTCTGTAGGAGCAATTGATAACCAAGGAAATATAGCAGAATTCTCGAATTATGGAAACGGCGTAGATGCATTGGCTCCAGGTTTTAATATTATAAGAACAATACCAAGTACAAACAGAGCCAGCAGGTTAACAGAAAATGCTAATCAATAAAATATAATACACACATAAGTTAATTATCACATGAGGAGAAAAGGCATATGATCAAAATTTTAAAGTTTTGTAAAAGGTATTTTACAGGCCATATAAGAGAATTATGTGTTTTTGGATTTGCAGTTATTATGTCGGGAATCTTTACTTTCTGGGTACCAGTAATTACCAGTCATTTTATAGATTTTCTGGTAGGGGGAAAAGAAGAAAGCCAGTTATTCGAGTATTGCATGATGTTTTCTGGGGTAACAATAGGTGGACTAGTCATTGGTTATATTGTTAATAGAATATATGTAAAATTAAGTGCAATTATTAATCAGGAAATGAACAAAGACATCATTAGAAAAGCGCAGCAGTTTGGAATATCTGAATTAGGCGAAAAAGATGTATCTCGAATAGCACAACAAATAAATAGTGATACTCAAACGGTAACTGGTTTTTGTTTTGAGATTATTCAAAATGGAATTACTAACATCCTAAAACTGATTATTCCGATTATAGTTATATGTCTTATTAACTATATGATTATGTTGATACTGGTTTTGCTGATGGTTGTATACATAATTTGCTATAAGATATTTAGAAAGCAAATTTATAAATCTGCATATGAATTGAAAGAAAATCAGACATATTATTTTTCTAAAATACATGAACAATTACAAAAAATAAAGTTTATACAAACACACGGCATAAATGACATTTTTCATAAAAGAATGGACACCCCATTTATTGAAATGCTTAAAACACTCCTGAGTTTGCAGCGAATACAATATATATACTCGGGCTTAGACACCTTTACTATGTCAATGGGACAGATCCTTCTATTTCTAGTTGGTGGTACATTAGTAATTCATGGGCGAATGACGATAGGTATTTTTACACTTATTTCTAGCTATTTTAGCTTAAGTGTTAACTCGATTCGGTATTTTTTTGGCATAGGTAAGCAGATACAAAATGTAAAAGTCTCTTATGAGCGGTTGCAGGTATTTGCAAAATACAAAGAACAGAAGAATGGGGGTTTTAAAGTAGAAACAGTTAACGAAATCTCATTATTTAATGTGAAATTTGCATATGGAGACAGAGAAATACTCAATGATTTTAATGCCACTTTTAAAATGGGGACAAGCTATGCAATTGTTGGCGAGAATGGCTCTGGTAAAACTACACTCATTAATATGGTAATAGGTCTGTATGATAAATATAACGGATCTATTCAATATAATGGTATAGACATAAAGAGCATTGATATATTAGATTTACGAAAAAATAAAATTAGTGTTGTTGAACAGGATCCCGAACTTCTCAACGATAGTATTTACACAAATATTGATTTATACTCAGCTGAACCGGATCCGATCCGTATAAATACTTCAATGGTAGAGTGGTTTGAAACTGATGAAGATATAGGGAAAATTAATGTTATTGAAAATAGTGTTAATGGTAATTTGTCAGGAGGTGAACGCCAAAAAATCGCGCTAGTTAGAGCTCTATATAAGAATCCCGATGTGTTAATTCTGGATGAACCAACATCTGCTATTGATAAAAGTGGAAGAGATTTTTTTACCAAAAAAATTAGCGAAATTAAGAAGAACAAAATTGTAATTATAGTAACCCATGAACCATATATCGAAAACATGTGCGATGTGGTAATTCAAATCAACTAATCAATGAAAGACTTAGGAGGAAATTATATGGCTTATGCAATAGGCAAAGAATGTATCAATTGTGGAACTTGTAGAGATGAATGTCCTGGAAACGCAATATCTCTGGTAAATGATAAGTATGAAGTTAATCAGGCTAAGTGTATAAGCTGTGGTAGTTGTGCTTTTAGCTGTCCAGTTGGTGCCCCCAAAAAGTCAAAATAGGAGATTTAGACATGCTTACAAATAAAAGTATAAGACACGTTTATTGGGAAGTAAGTGATAATACGGAGTTCAATAATATTTATGCAGCTATATTAGACTTGAGCAATATTAGCAGTTTAACGATCGACATTAGTTTAGTAACAAGTCCCAAAGTTATATCAATTTTAACTCAGCTCATAAAAATAAGAATGAGCAATTTATCAGTAGTTGCTTCTATATCTCAATGGCAGAAGTATAGTCATGATCTAACAGAGTATTTTGATGTGATTACTTTAAAAATTGAGGAGACATTTCAGATTAATGATAGTTTAATTACAGAAATTCGATACTTGTATGATTTGGATAAATATGTTGATGCCTATGTAATGATTAATAAAAAAAACTATTCGGATTTAGATAACATATTAAGTAGTATTAATTTGTGTAAAATTGATGATGCCACCTTAGCTATTGATACTATTGGGCCACATAAATTGGATTCAGTTAGTTTCTTTGATTTTATCACCAAATTCTCGCGAATAAGAAAAAATCACAGAAATATCCACATAGAGAACAATAAGAAATTATTGAACTCAATTATAGTAAATAGTTCATTCAATAGACTCTTCATCAGTGAGAGTGGTGGTATTGGTATATATTATTTTTTACCTACATATGAAACAGTATTTGAAAACACAGTTGGTCCTCAGTGGGAAAGATATGTCAAATACTTTTTCTACCAGGATGCAAGATTTTACATTGCGGGCTATGGGATGAAAGACGCTGCCTTTGCTGCGAATGAAATAAAAGAAGCCGCATTTAACTTTGGACCATACCATCAGCAAGTACCTAAACGATCGTTACTATGGAAGTTACGGGATAATAGGCTAGTCAGTAAACGTACAGGGGAGACCTTTAAGATTAATAAAACAGGTATGACTATTCTAGCTGAAATTAATGGACAGATTAGTACGTTAGACATAATTCGTAATGTACTGGCAGATAGATTCTTAATTGATGGTACAACCACTGTTAAACTGCTTGAATATATTGAGCAGCTAGAAAGTAAAGGAATTATCAAAATAGGAACATAAGCGCAGATCAATAGTAAATTTACTAATGAAAGAGATACTAATTCTATGATTTCTAATGGAGGGGGAAATATGAGAATACTTCTTATAAATGGCGGATTCGGAACCGAAAATGATAATAATCATATCTTGACATTGGCTATGTATCATATCGGTGGTGTACTGAGGGAGGCTGGGCATTTTATAGAAATTATAGATCCGGATCTATATATACAAGACAATAATTCTACCAGCCTAATAGAAAAAATTATAAATATGAGTAGAGATAAAGAAGCAGTGGCTATATCTGTTAACACTTTTACATGGTCATATGTAAAAAAATATGTTGAGGAATTGAGAAAAAATGATTATAACAATTCAATAATTCTCGGAGGAGTGCACCCCAGCAGGCTAGGAGAGTATTTACTTAAAACAACACCGATAGACTATATTGTTAAAGGTGATAGTGAGACGACATTACCTCAGTTAATCCATGCTATTGAGAGTGGAAATGAACTAACAGATGTTAAAGGAATAATATTTAGATCTGGTGAAGAGATTGTCGAAACCCCTGATGCGATAAATCGAGAGTTTGACAATGAAATCCCTTTTCCTGCATACGATTTGGTGCCGAGCGGAGTGTATGATTCATTTACGATAGAGTCTTCAAGGGGTTGTAGTGGGAATTGTTCATTTTGCTCAATCCTAAGCAAGAAATGTTGGAGAGGATATAGTGTAGATATAGCTGTCGAAAGAACGTTTAGAGCCGTTAAGGAGATGAAAGATAAGGTCAGTTCTAAAAGTATTGTTTTTACAGACGACCATTTTTTTGAGAATAAGGGTAGAGCTATAGAAATCCTTGACAGGCTCTACAAGACAGATATTTCAAATTATGCATTATTAGTTGAATCAAAACTAAAAGTGCTTAAAGATGAAAAGATATTAAATGCAATAAAGAAATATCCAAGAATCAGTGTGCAAGTAGGTGTAGAAAGTGGTTATGATGAAGGGCTTATCAAAATTAAAAAGGGAATATTGAGAAAAGATATTTTTGATGTCGCTGAAATAATATTGGAGAACCAACTTAATACCAATGTTTTTTTCTCCTTTATCATTGGATTTCCATGGGAAACAAAGGATAAAATATTGCTTACCCTTAAGACTTTGGGGGCTCTAGTATGCGATTATAATATAACTGTTAACTGTTCTTGGTGGCTACCGTTACCATCACCCGAGTTTGAAATTCTAAGAAGTATGCAGCCAGAGATTGATGAAAGCCTATTCGATAGTGCAACTTGGATGACGAGCCGGGAAGTATTTTTAAAAGCTCACCCACTAATAAATGAAAAAGAATATGATGAGATAAATGGTGTAATTGAGTCGTTTTCAGAGTTTGGATATGATCTCAAAATACCTTCTTAAATTATAATATGGAGAATTTTTATGAATTATAAGATGAAGTACAAAAATAGTGTAATTGGATATAGTATATTTTCAGAAAATATAGATTGTAACCAAATATATCTCAGTATAGAACTTGGTAATTCGGTGAAAGAAGTTATTCAAAGTCGAGAAGGAGATATTACCAATTTAGCTCTAAAAAATACAGTAGCAAATACTACTGTACATGAAAATATTAAAATAAATGATAACAATATTAGATTTAAAGATAAGATTATTGCATGCAATGGGCCGTTTATTATTATGGATTATTTCATATACAAATGCCAGGTTGATGAAGTAGGATATTATAAAGTTTTGTATTTGGATAAAAGAAATATTGGTTATGTGTATTGCCAGAAATCATATCAAAATAAGAGGATAATATACCTACCAAATGCAACAATTCTTTTTGGAAATAATGGATACTTAGAACACTACAAAGGAAAATGCAACGGATTAGAAATTATTCAACAGGAGGACTAAGATGAAAAACAATTATTATTTAGGAACTGTAGCAATAGACTTGACGTACAAATGTCCATTTAGGTGCTTGCATTGTTTTAACACAAGTGGGGAACATCCAGAAGAATTTACTGAATTGACAGATGATGAATGGTTATCTGCTACTGATGACATAATGAAGTTGAATGTTGGTCAGTTAAGTATTGGAGGAGGAGAGGCTACAGTACGTAAAGATTTGTTGTTAGATATTGCCTATAAGTTGCAGAGTACCGAAAGTGAAATAGAGATTGCGATGGTGAGTAATGGATATCTTTTAGATGAAGATCTTGCAGCAAAACTATCTGCTGCAAATGTTAAAAGTGTGCAGATTAGTGTTGATGGGTTTAAGGAAAATTATGAACGTATTCGCCAAATGGACGGAGGATTTGATAGGGCGTTAAATGCAATAAAATGTTTGGTTGATGTCAATGTAAGTACGGCTGTTTCATTTGCACCGACTACATTTAATATTAGTGATCTGGAGGAGCTGGTAGATTATCTATATAACATGGGTGTTCGTATTTTTAGATGTCAACCACTTATGTTATTAGGTAGAGCAGAAAAATATTTAAAAGATTTTATTCCTACGTATGAAAACTATAGAACAATAGCAACTATTATTGAGCAGAAAAAAATCAAGTATCCTGATATGTATATAGAATGGGGTGATCCACTAGACCATCTAGTTCGAGGAAGGATAAGACCGGGGCAATTGTCATATGTAACGATTGGAGCTTACGGAGATCTTTTTGTATCGCCTTATTTACCGTTGATTTTTGGCAATATTAAAAAACATTCATTACAGGAGTATTTAGAAGGTGGCTTGTTGGATGTTTGGTCAAATGAATTTTTAAAAAAAATGGCTGAGAAAATTAGTGATACAAATAATATGGATCTTGCAGCATTAGGATTACCAAAAATTTTCACAGACTCCCCTATAGAATTAGATGTACTAAGTGCTAATTATGAAAAAAGAACGCAAGAATTAGTTAATAAATTTTTTTAGTAAAGGAGAAGAACCATGAACCGGATATTAGAAAGCAGAGATGCTAAAGAAGTTGTTGAATTACTACAGGGTCAAGATGTTTATGATGAGGAATCATTCATGTTTGCATACAATATAGATATCCTTAATACTACAGAATTAGATATACGAAACTCCCTTTTCAGCTATCAGATGATAGGGTATGCATCATTCGAGAAAGCCGGAAATATAAGTGATATACTATTATTTCAAGGAACAACGAATCAAAGAAGTAACAGTATAGTGAGGATCGAACTACTAACAATTAGTGATATAGAGTTTGTGAAAACATCTTTTAATAAAATGTTAGAGCATTTAAAGGCAATGAATATTCAGAAAATTGTAACAAGTATTATGAGAAGGCAACTAAACAAAAGAAATGAAGAAGTTTTTAAAGAACTGGGTTTTCAGTCTGAAGTAGTATACAGTGCTAAAGATAATGACACTCACAGCGATTGTTTAACTTTTGCGTTCTTTCTGTAATATGAAGGTGATGAAGGTGGACCATGAATAATTCTATTATAGCAACATCCATTCAGATTAATGATAAATGTAATCTTCGGTGTAGTCACTGCGTCGCATATGAATCCGATCAGATTACTCAAAGTATGGAATTGAAAGATTTCAAATCAACAATTTTTAAATTAAAAAATTATGGGTTAAAACAAGTAGCGTTTATTCTGAAGGAACCTATGATGTATCCTGATATTTTTGAGGCTATTAGGTATTGTAGTAATAGTGGAATGGAAACAGAAATTATTACAAACGGAACCTTAATTAGTAAAGAAAATGTAGGGCAACTCATCGAATCCGGAATTACAGTGATTAATATAAGTATTGAAGGCATTTCGGATAAAACAAATGATTCTATTAGAGGTAAAGGGACATTTAATAAGGTTATTGAGAATATTAAACTATTACAAAATGAATGTGATCGTAGGAGAACGTTTATTCCGATAGTAATAAAGCTAACACTAAATACATTTAATATGCATGAAGTACAAGATATGGCTATGTATTTCCAGAATTTAGGTATCAACGAAGTGAGGTTCAATGCTATTACTCTGGAGGGGAATGCTAAAAATAACACTGGTATAAAGCTAAGTAACAAAGAATTAAGTGACTGTGTTGAGGTGCTTGTAAGCTCCTACTCTCAAATTAAGAATCTCCAATATAGTATAGTATTAAATTCATTAAGGCCACTTGCATACATCTATTACAACATAAAATATAAATTGAATCTAATGGTTAATTATCCGTCCTGTATATCATTACATAAAACGTTTTCATTGAATGCACAGGGTTCTATTTACGCATGCTCAAACAACTATAATGAAATTGAACGTAATGATAAAAAGGTTATTCAAATTCCGAATAGTGATTCACTGCAGGCAGACGATATAACTGAATTTCTAAGTCAAAATAAAAAGTTTCACGATGAGTCAAAAAGAATCTTCAATATGGAAAAGTTATGCCCATCTTGTTTGCTGAATCTGAAATGCCAACCTTGTCAGTTAAAAGAGCAGGAGCAAGTTGTTCAGATTATTGATGATTGTAACTTTTATATGAGTAAAATTAAGAAATTGGTAACAGGTGCCACAGTTTTTGTATTAGAGTTGAAAAATTCTGCTTATATTACTATAGAAGAGAATACATACGTTTGTGTTAATGCTTACCCAAATGGAAAATACTTTATTAATAATATTTCTAATGAAAAAAGTCAATGGATTCTTAAAGAAGTTGTATCTTCTGGCAAATGTCTTATAAATAATTTGGATAGAGATGAGGATATTAAAAATACAGTATTGCGATTATTATTGACAGATTGTTTTTATATTGATAAAACAGTGGAGGAAATCATATGATTATAGAAAGTAAAAATTGTTATCCAGTCATTACTAGTAATAGGAATATCATGTTTCAAGAGAAAGGAGATAGATTTAGTATCAATTCTCATAAGCTATTGAGGCCGATCTATTTAAATAGAACGAGCCACGAAATTACTGAGTACTGTAATGGCAGCAGATCTATATCTGTAATCAGAGATTTGATGTGTAATAAATATAATGAGCCTGCAGAAAAAATTGAAGAGGATATACTAAAGATATTATACCCTCTTTGGAAATTGAAACTTGTTATGTTTAGAGGGGGCAAGCACCCATTTAATTATCATTTAAAAAAACAATTATGTATTGATAATGAGATGTACGAATTTGCTGTAGTTAGAGACACTAGTACCATCCTTGATTTTGTTAAAAGTCATGAAAACCATTACGTTAATATCCATTCATACGAATTAGATACATTATCAAAAAAGCAGATATCAGTAAGGTTTATGTATAGTGAGGAAATATTTTTCACTTTGTCTCACAATAATAAAATTACAGCATTAGTATCAATTTCACCACAGTATACTATTCATCCTTTTTATGATTGTCTTTATTACAACATGAACAATATTTTTGTAATTGACAATTTTCTCTCGACCGCGGATAAAAATGCACTAAAATTCTTATTTAAATGGTGTTGTTTGTGGTTTGGTCATGAAGTTAATGTACTAGAACCCAGAGAATTCGTGAACTTGTATATGGCTATAGACTGCCAAAATCGTAATGAGTTTATTAAAGTGTTTAACGAAACTGACTGGAAAGAAGTAGGTTTGCTCAAAAAAGAATATAAAGGTGAAGATGCGTCCTTGCTGGAACATAGAATTATTATTTAATAATACCAGTAACTACATGGTAGTGATCAGAAAGGAGCTAAATATGGCAAATTATGAAGATCCAACACTAGAGTATGATAATGATGGTAATGACGGTGATTTAGTACAGCCAATGTGTTGTAATGTGGCGGTAGTAGGTTTTGTATATGTAGCAGTAGCAATAGCAGATGTGGCAATAGGCGCAAACTGGGTTGCTGGAGCAAACGGTATAGCAGTTGTAAATGCAGGCGTAAAGGCTTGCTAATTAACTTTAAAATGTAATAAAAAGTCACTATTTATCACTACCATGTATTACTATAGATGGAGGAAAAAATATGCTAAACTATAAAGATGTAGACAGTATCAAGACGATAAGAGAAGGTCTTGATAAGGTAGGTTATGATTTGTTATATCAAAGAGTAAACGGGTACTTAAACTACTACGTTAATCCCTGGTCTACTTATGATGAAATAAATTACAAGCTAAAAAGGTACGATAAGAAAATACAGAATCTATTTAAACTATTATTGCTATCAGAAGATGTTTTGTATGATGACGCTATTGATATAATAAATCCGGAATTTGTAAAAGCTCTACTATGTGTCAACATAGCAGTGAAGAGAGAGGATAGAATCTGTGGAGCAGGTTATTCCATCATTTCATACTTCGATAGATATTTTGTTGTTGACACCTTTCCTGATTATCCCAATGGTAAGGTTGAACAATTTGTATATATTGGAATGGATACGTATCGGTTATGTAGTGCTCTGCCGCAAAAGAGAACTGATAAAGCACTCGATTTATGTACTGGTTCTGGAATACAAGCTATAATGCGGGCTCCTTTCACAAGAAAGCAAGTCGCAGTTGAACTAAATCAAGAAGTAATACCGGTTACGAAGTTTAATACAATAATGAATGGATATGATAACATGATCGATGTAATTGAAAGTGATTTATACACAAATCTGGGTGATGAGAAGTATGATCTTATTACGGCCAATCCACCATTTCTTCCAATCCCAAAAGATATATATTTTCCAAGAGTTGGTGATGGAGGTAAAGATGGTTTGGAAATTATTCGAAAAATACTTGAGGGTTTAAATAAATATCTAAGTGTTAATGGAGAGTGCATTATTATTGGAGAATGCTTGGGTGATCAAAATAAACCTACGCTTTATCATGTCCTTCAGGAAATATTGCCAAAAGGCTATGTTGGTCAACTATATCTTCAGGCGCGCAATGCTAAAAACCAGTATATTGAAAATATCTCAAAATTGTATAAGAGACAAATTAATGAATCACAGGATATTGTAGTGCTAGAGGATAAGTTACAGGCTGTCTTTGACAATGAGAAAAGTGATTCGTATTATATGTTTACGCTGAAGATTGTCAAAGGAAAAGATATTGAAAAACAAAGCGAGTTTTTTATTGTTAAAAACTATAGTAAATGGTCAGATGAAGTAAAACCGGAGTTACTTCCTGATGTGCAACTAGTGAAAAATGGTGTCGATTACGTAGTTAAAAAGGGAGCACAAGTCTTAGGTACAGTGCCAATCAGAATATATGAGTGCTTAAAATTGTGTAATGGTAGAAATACAATTGACGAAATAGTTAGACTGAATTGCAAAGGTGCATACTCTAAAACTAGGGAGCTATTTGAAAATACATGTGAAATGTTTGAAAGAACTAATTGTATAAGTATTTAGGCTACTATTATTATTATAAATTAATATTTTATTATTTGGGGGAATAATGATATTATTGAGACTGATCAGAAAGGAGGTGATTAGATGAATATGAAATTTCCAGGTAGAATAGGTGTCGGAGTATTGTCCTTGTTGATTGCGCTGAATGTAGTTAGTTTATGGACAGGGTTTAGGGATGAAAATACGAAAACATTTATTCTGTTATGCTTGATATTCTTCTTAGTTGACGCACTATTAATTGATCTTTCTATAAGAAATTATACAATAATAAGGGAAGATGGAATTTTAGAAGTAAGGTTAGGATTTTTTAAACAAGTAATACCATGCAAAGATATAAAATTGATTAAAAGAACAAGAAACCCATTAGCGGGTATGTCTTTGTCATCAAAACGATTAGATGTTAGATACATGGGAGGAAGAGCACTTATTTCTGTGAAAGATGAGACGAATTTTCTTAATACTCTCAAAGATATGAACCCTCAAATTGAAATAAACTAGAACAAGTTTGGATGAACTGCGGAACAGAACAATTGACGATACAATGAGTATGAGAACATGTATAGATTCCTTCAAAAGTAACCGTCAAATAAGATGATGTCTTTAAAAACAGCCAGCTTTCTGTTATATTAGAAAGTTGGCTGTTAGCTATTAATGGCAAATCTTCTGAACTACTGGATTCCAGGGCATGTAATCCTCTTAGAATTCGGGATATTGTAGAAATAAAGTTCCTGGGATATCGCTTAAGATATGCTGAACTCAAACTTCTCAACTAGATTTTAGCTATGCACCTTGAAAATTCAATACATGGCAATTATTCAGTTATCAAACTTCCGTTCCTATGCTACTTGAAGCATCGTTTTCACCAATGACGGAATTGCATTCATGAATGCATCTGCCAGTTCATCGATTTTTTCAGCTGATAACTCACAGTGATTAGCAAGTATGGTTCTGAACATTTGAAGCATCATTTGAAAAGCCTGTATCCAAGTGATATCAGACATTTCATCAGAAAAGTATAGAAAGAGTTCCCCCAGTGAGCGGTTGTGATTCGACTCCTGTTTTTTAGATTATTAGTATTAGGGTGTCAAAAGCCCCTGTTATAAATATTTGATTTTGATTTGTACCTTGAAAATTTAAAGCTGCTATTTTAAATCCAAAATAAAATCTTGTTTGCTTCTTTCCATGAGTTGGTATTTTATCAACTTTGTACCTTCTTGAAAGGAGTGACGGAATGGCTTCAACTCCATTTCTGAAATGAGCATAATCCCAAAATTCATCTGTTTTCATATATCGAAGTACCAGTAACACAAGTATGAATGAGATCAATACCTGTTTCTGTTTCATAAGCGAGACATCTTGCACGAAAACGACTTAGCGTTCTATCACTGAGCGGTTGTTCCTCAAAGCTTGTAGTGTGAAGAGCATACTGGTATCTGATGTCAAACATCAGAGCCTAAACTAGCTCATCATCTGTAACACCTAGAATTTCCTTCAAAATAAAAGCACCAACGATTACATTTACAGGTGTATTTGGTCTGGAAATTTTATTGCTATATAAAACTGAAAAATCATCTTCCTGAATAGCAGGGAAAATTTTTTCAGCAAATACCTTAGCCCAAGATTTATCCATGAACTTTTTCTCTTGATCTGTAAGATTAAAGGAACTATCATTTAAAGTTATATGTTGATTATCGTTTGCTACAAATCCCATTTTCTTTCGATATTGTTCAAATAGTGCAGTTTTTTATGGTAAACTTCCAGAACCAACATGGAAGAGCCACATTTCGAACATTTTAAATTGGAATCAATAATATTATGCGATTGTATTCAGAATTCGGAATTAGTCTGAATTATGCTTTATAGTTAAAATCATACAATTAAAGAAACATTAATTTTAGTTATAATGAAAATGTAAGTCATTATAATTTATTTAGAAGCGAGCAAAAAGAAAGGATATATATGGATATAAAATGCAAATATTGTAACAAAACCTTTAACCAAATTGAATCAGACAATATAAAAGAGTATTGTTCCGTTGAATGTATGAAAAAGAGTAATTGCTTTTTTATTTTTTATAAAAAATATAAAGTTATTTATTTTTTCTTAATTCTTTTTTCAGTTATTTTTTTAATGTTACCGGCTTTTGAAATTGCAAATAAAAGCTTAGTCCCTTATGGATTGTTATTACTTGGAATAACACTTCTTATATTCCCATTTCCTACACCACAAGGGGTAGAAAAGTATGGTTTACAAAAATCCAAGATTATTGTTAGAATTATATCAATTATACCAATTTTGTTGGGGGTATGGATTTATTTTCTTGTTAAGTAAAGGTAAATTATTGGACACTAAATTACTTGATATTACTTGGACTTCATAGACTTATCAAGAATGAACGGCAAAAATATTAATCCATTTATATAATATCAGATACTATGCTATATTTGTTGCTCAATTCAAAAACTTAAGTACTAGTTAGAACAGTAGTGAGTTGTTTATACTAGATAATTAAGAAATCCATAAATTTTATGAATTCACATAATCGAAAGGAGGGAGCAATGGTAAGATTCTTATTATGTAATGTAAAAAAAGAGGTAGCGAGGTTGTTATTTTTAGCTGTGTTATCTATAATGGCTAGCATAATTGCAGTTTTTTCGCCATATTTTAATGGAATATATATTGACTTTCTTATTGGAAATCCATCAATAAATAATATTGTTTTATTTGCGTTATTTATTATTATAGTTGGTTTGCTAGGTATTTTTATATCCTACATATTTAGTATATTAAATAGCAAATTGAAAAATACTTTAACATTTGATTTGGAGTCAAATATGATTACACATTTACAAAAAGTATCTTTTTTATTCATAAAGCAGTACGATTATAATTACTTAAATAGGAGAATTTATGATGATACAAGTTCATTAATGAGCTTTTTTTTAGATAATTATATTTCAGTAATATGCCAAGGTATATATTTATTGATTTTATTAATTATGCTCCTAAATATTAATACTACTATTTTTTTTGTTTGCTTGTTCTTTATTCCTACATATATCATTACTTATTACTTCATTAGAAAAACATTTTATGTTAAAAGTATTGAGTTAAAAGAAGAGTCAAGTGTATTCTATGGAAAGCTATCAGAACAATTGCAATTAGTAAAAGAAATTAAGGCACAAGGAAGTATTGATAAAAATCAAAGTAAGTTAAAATTAGGATATACCAACTATTTAAGAACTTTTTTAAATTATACTAAGTTATCAACTGCTTTTTCATCAATAGATAGTTTCTTGGCACTTTTATTTCAATCTATAATTCTCATTATCGGAGGTATTGCAATAGTTAATGGAACCCTTACAATAGGAATGTATATTGTAATAAATACATACTATACAATGATTATAAGTTGTATTAAGTACTATTTTCAATTTGGAAAGGAAATTCAACAGGCAAAAGCTTCTTACAAAAGAATAATAGAATTATATAATATTCACGAAGAAATAAATGGAAGCATCAAATTAAGACAAATTAATGAGATTAATGTTAATAACATATCTTTTACATATAAAAGTGATGAGATGTTAATTCAAAATTTTTCTGCAAATTTCAAGAAAGGGAAGATTTATGCTATAACTGGAAATAATGGTTCTGGTAAATCAACATTACTAAATATTATTGTAGGAATTATAAATGAAAATGTTAGTGGTAATATTAATTTAGATAAAAATAGTCTTTATGAAATAAATTTGTATAAACTAAGAGATGATAAAATATCATTTGTCTTTCAAAACTATAGATATCCAAATTGCACAGTCAAAGAATTGATTAGCGACTATTTTAAAGATATTGATTTGTTAAGCGACATAAATAATTTAAATTTATCAAATTTAATGTTTAATGATTTATTTAATTTATTTGATTTTATGAATCATCAAGTAAATAGTTTGTCTGATGGACAGAGACAAAAAGTTTCCATACTACTCGCTGCATTAAAAAAACCAGAGATTCTTATTCTTGATGAACCGACTTCTAACTTAGATAAACAGTCTGTGCGTGATTTAATGTTATATTTATTTAGTACAAAAAACAGCCATATAACAATTATATCGACACATGATTCAACATTATTTGATATATGTGATGGTGTTATTAGATTAGATTCCAATGATATATGATATTTTATTATGTTGATATAGAATTATATGTATTATTATTAATTTCGCTGTTAACCCCTTGCTTTTGGTTTTTGCACTCTGGCTGGAATGATGGCAGTGCCGTAATGCATACTGCCGTAATGCACTGCTATTTCATGATATACAGTATTGATTTCTTTTGTGTACCAGTATTGTTATGAATCACTGTGGTATTTCATTTTTTATTATGGAATAAAAAAGTTAAGGATTGAAAAATCAATTTCCGATTCAAATTATTCAACCTTATCACTAAGAAATGAGCAAAAACATTTGATTGTTCAGTTAATATGATTGATGAAGATTCATATGTACCAACTTATGAAAAAATGATAGACTATTCTAACATTAGCACAGATACGACAATTACTCATTTTATTAAATACCATAAAAAATTGCACTTACTTCAAAATCTTCCCCAAAGTCTTCAAATTTTACTGACCCATTGTACTTTTCAACTACTTTTTTAACGCTTTTGATGCCCCTTCCATGACTTGTTTTATCTGATTTACTTGTTTTTAGATTTTCATTCTTTTCTATCGTTTTACAATTTTTTATTATTAAGATTAGACTACCTTCTATGTACTTACTTGCCAATGTGATGTATCTGTTTTCCAGATATACCTTGTCGCATGCTTCTATCGCGTTGTCTAAAAGATTACCATATACAATACCCAGATCACCGCAGTCAATCATTATATTAATGGGAACCTGTACTTTAACATCTGTTCTGATACCACGTTCTTTTGCCAAAGTAAACTTTATTTTTAAAATTGAGTTAAGCATGGCATTCTCCGTATATATTCGTTGATCCACATTCTCTAATTCACAAAATAATTCTTTTATTTTGGCTTTGGCAAAATCACTTTTACTATCCATACAGTCATATAATGTACCTAGTTGATTCTTTAAATCATGTTTTATATTCTGTACATTTTCATTGCATTCCTGAACTTCGGCATAATAGACTTCCTTATGTTTCATTTCTTGAATATACAACTCATCTTCATGCTTTTGGTTAGCCATATTATTAAACCTATTAAATATATAAAACAGAAAGTAATTGCTGGATACAATTGCTAGTATAATTAAAATACACAGAAGAATACTTTCAGAATTAGTTGCAAATACAGCAATACGGATAATAAGGCAACAAATTAAGACCGTGGTAGATGGAATCATTATTAGCATCCTGCTAATGCTTTTTTGAAGAACAACTATCTTTTCGAATTTCATCTGGCAAATTATATGGACTATGAGAAAACGTAAGAATTCAACTAATATAATCGCAAAATAATAGTTGTATTGAAAAGCACGAGTCTCTATATATGAAAAAAATGTTAAAATCAATAACCCCAAGGGTTCCGTAATAAATCCTAGGCCTATATATAGCGATACTAAGACTAACTTTATAGTAAATGCAGCTACATACTCTAAACTAATTACAATTAGAATGCTAATGGTGGCAATTAAATTAATATTTGGAATTTTCAACCGATTTAAGATGCTCTCTATAGTGGCACTGGCTAAAAGAATAAGAAAAGAACTCCAATCAGAAGTTTTTTGTATGCATATGAACTTTTTCAAATACTTTTTGAAAATCAAAAAATCAAAAATATTAATTATAAAGGAGAATATGAAATTAACCATACTATATCTTCTCCTTTAGATAGGCTAAATGTTTTTCTTTTACTTCATGCTTATGTACGCGACTGATATAAAGTAGCTTACCATCCTTCAAACATAGTTCATCACGTTTGATTTCTCTTATGTATTCTAAATTCACTATAATAGATTCATGGATGTGAGAAAAAACATTTTTATCCAACTGTTTCCAGATATCGGCTATTGTCATGTTGCTTTTATAGTTTTCAAAATCCGTATGGATAAATGCTTGTCTTCCTTTTTTTTCAATATAGCTGATTTCATCACAGCTGATAGTAAAATGATTTTGCCGGTAGCTGAAAGTGAAATTTTTTTTGGTTAATTGCAGATAGTTCATAACTTTATCCAGAACAATATTCAGTTTCTCATATGTAATCGGTTTTAAAATAAAGTCAAATGTAATGATTTCAAACACCTCAAATACATAACTTGAATAACTGGTTAGGAAAACAATAAGTGCTTTAGAATCGCTCTCTCTTATTTTCTTAGCTAAGGATAGACCATTCATTTTTTCCATTTCAATATCAAGGATATATAGGTTATATTTTATAGAATGATTTTCCGTATAAGTCAGTAATTCTTCCCCACTAAAAAAGACATCGTATTCAAATGCTTTATTAACCATCTTTTCAAAGATTGACTCCACTTTTTCGATGTCCATTGGAGAGTCATCACAAATAGCAATATTCAAAACACACACCTCATTTCTTTTGTACAGTGATTTTTTGCCCAAAATCATTAAAATATTCTATTTAAAAACTGAGTAGGTATAATTGTCTAATATTTCATCAAAGATATGCAAGAAATATATATTAAAATAAAAATACTTATATTTAACAGATAGAACAACAAATACAATGCAATTACTATTGTATTTAAAATTAATAAAAAAGTCAACTGTATATAGGTTGTGAATAAGTAATTTTATATGCAATTCATATTATAATTATAGTCATTTACCAAAAATGAATTACTGGATTTCTTTGATTTGGATATTGCGACACCAACTGCTTCTGTATTTAACAAGCAACGAGCAAAGTTGAAGCCAGATGCATTTGAATCTGTCCCTAAAATTTTTGATTTATCTGTCAATTCTATAGCAGAAATCTCTGCTTATTGGTTTCTTGCTACGGATGGTTCCACATTCACTTTCTTTAGTAAGCCCTCTTTTGCTTCTTATGAGTATTTTGTGACTTTGTTGACCAACATGAGATTCTTTCCAATACTCAAAATGTATTTACTGGAGATAGAGGTTATTGTTCCTACAACAGCATGGCTCAAGGCATTTACAAAGGACAGTTTTTCTATTCCGTACATAAGATATTCATTCAAAAGGACTTGTCGATGGGTTTGATTTTCCAGAGAATGAATCATTTGACAGCACTGTAAAAGTCACCTTGCTTAGAAGCAAGTCAAAAGATGTTGAAGTGAATAATGGATATTGGCGCTTTGCTGATAAAGGAACTCCTTTTGATTTTATTGTATATGGTTCCCTATATACCCTTAAGTTAACTAAATGACATTGAGGGCTGAACTGTTACGAATTTAATCTATTTAATCTATTGTTGAACGACAGTTATTGAATTTGGAAGCTTATTTGTATATAATAATATGAAAATGTGGAAAAGGAAGCAATAAAATGGAAATTAGAAGAAGTACTACAAGTGATACAGATATAATATTAAATATATATGCACAAGCAAGAGATTTTATGGCGTCTAATGGCAATGCAAATCAATGGGGAAATAATTATCCTGAGACCTCATTAGTAGAACAGGATATGAAAGATAGAAATAGTTATGTATGTGTTGATAATGGAGAGATTGTGGGTGTGTTTTTTTATACAGAGGAAATAGATTCTACTTACATTCATATTTATGAAGGGGAATGGTTAAATAATAAGCCTTATGGTGTTGTTCATAGAGTGGCATCCATAAATGGAAAACGAGGTGTCGCAACCTTTTGTTTAAACTGGTGTTTTGAAAAATGCAAGAATTTAAAAATTGATACGCATCGAGATAATGTTCCAATGCAGAATTTACTATCAAAAAATGGTTTTGTTTCATGCGGTGTAATTTATTTAGATAATGGGGCAGAAAGAATTGCTTTTCAAAAATCGAATTAAAGTAGCTTAAAATATTACTGTAGTATAGTTACTAATTAACAACATAAGTTTTAATAAAATGCTTCAGTATTTTATCAATATAATAAAATCAAGGGAAAAACTTCGGATCTTCATAAGGTCTGCAAGCTTTTCTCTTTTATTTTTGAATTTATACAATAGTTATTAGAGCCGAACTATAATTTTTACTATAAACTATATTTAATAATGATTGTATAAATATTTAAAAAAAAATGCTACTATTTAGCTAGCCAATAAACATATAGTTAAAAAGGCGTAACAATTCAGTACTTACTGTCCCGCGAAGTCAAAATTATGCATAATTTTGCGAGTTAATCACGTGCCAAAATGCAATGATATTGCATTTTGTGTGCATCGCGTAGCGGTAACTATAAGGGTACTGAATAGTTAAAAAAAGGCGATAGTACCGATAGTAGGAGGTTAATAAATGCAAAAGTCATCATCGATACAGACGAAAGATATAAATAAAGTGAAAAAAAAGAGCAATGTCCAGGGAAAATTAATGTTTTTGTACATATTACCATTTTTAATTTTATCCTTTGCATTTTCATATTTTCCATTACATGGTTGGTTATATGCTTTTTACGATTACAGACCACCTTTGAAATTATCTCAATGTGATTTTGTTGGATTACAATGGTTTAAAATGCTATTTGCAAATAAAACCCAAGTAGGTCAACTTATGAAAGTAATGGCAAACACGTTTGCAATGAGTGGATTAACACTTGCCACATCATTTTTACCAGTTATTTTTGCAGTTTTTTTAAGTGAAATTAAATGTAAATGGTTTAAAAACTTTGTTCAGACATTTACTACAGTTCCTAATTTTATCAGTTGGGTTATGGTTTACTCGGTTGCATTTAGTTTATTCACGAATTCAGGAATGGTGAATACGTTATTAATGCATATAGGAGCCATTACAGCTCCAATTAAATTTTTGGATAGTGATAGCCATACTTGGTTATTAATGCTTCTGTGGTATACCTGGAAAGGTCTGGGTTGGGGGTCAATCATGTATCTTGCTGCGATTGCAGGAGTAGATCAGGAATTATATGAAGCAGCTAGAGTAGATGGTGCCAACCGATTTAGTTTAATGAGGCATATTACATTACCAGCATTAATGCCTACCTTCTTTGTATTACTCATGCTTTCTGTAGCTAATATTTTAAATAACGGTTTAGATCAGTATTATGTATTTCAGAATTCCTTTAATAAAGCACATATACAGGTTCTTGATTTATATGTTTACAACGTTGGTATGACAGGTGGTAGCCCATCGCTCGCAACTGCAATTGGTATGTTAAAGAGCATTGTCAGTGTTACCTTGTTGTTTATTGTTAACAATGTGTCTAAGAAAACACGTGGAGAATCTATTATTTAGAAAAGGTTGATGTGAAATTAGAAACGTTCACAACTACCAATATGTGCGTGTGAAAATCGCACGAATGGAGGAAAGTGTGAAAGTAAACTTTCACAACTACCAATATGTGCGAAAAATAACGCACGAATGGAGGAAAGTGTGAAAGTAAACTTTCACAACTACCAATATGTGCGAAAAATAACGCACGAATGGAGGAAAGTGTGAAAGTAAACTTTCACATCTACCAAAATGTGCGAAAAGTAACGCACGAATGGAGGAAAGTATGAAACAGATAGTGAAAAGAAAAAAAATAAAATTAGCAACTTCAGATATTATATTTAACATTTTAAATTATGCTTTTTTTACAATATTTACAATAATATGTATTTACCCATTTTATTACTTAATTATTAATACAATTAGTTCCAATGAATTGAGTGCCAATGGATTAATTAATTTTTTACCCAAGGGAATACATATTAACAATTATATCGATGTTTTAAAAATCAGAGGACTTGGTACAGCGTTACTTATTTCTACGGCTCGAACGGTAATTGGTACCGCATGCACCGTATTGGCTTCTGCATTTTTGGGATTTATGTTTACACAGCAAAAAATGTGGGGGAGAAAAGTCTGGTATCGTTTTATTGTAATTACCATGTACTTTAATGCAGGATTAATTCCGATGTTTTTAACTATGAAAAATTTGCATCTTACTAATAACTTTTTAGTATACATAATACCAGCTATCGTTCAGCCTTTTAATATTATATTAGTGAAAACCTTTGTAGAATCAATACCAATTTCACTACAAGAGGCTGCTGAACTTGACGGAGCAGGGGTCATTACAATTTTTAGAAAGATTATTTTACCAACAAGTACACCAATTTTAGCAACGATTGCTATCTTTTCAGCGGTAAATCAATGGAATAATTTTTATGATACTTTAATTTATATTACAGATCAGAAATTATATTCTTTACAGTATCTATTATATTGTTATATTAATCAGGCTAACTCTTTAAAAGCTTTAATTAATAATGCATCTGGTGGAGGTGGCGATGTGATGAGCTTGGCTACGCAGCAAACGCCAACATCAATACGTATGACAGTAACCGTTCTTGTAGTAGTACCTATTTTGTGTATTTATCCTATGTTCCAGAAATACTTTGTAAAAGGTATTATGATAGGTTCCGTAAAGGGATAAAGATATTTTTATTTGTATTGTCAGTAATAGATATTATAAAGCAAAAATGAATTTATTTATTTTGCTAATGATATAATAAATCATATTGGGGGAAAACGAAATGAGAAAGAAATTACTTAGTGTATTGCTATGTACAACATTAGTAGCATCAATGCTTACCGGTTGTGGAAGCAAGACAGAAGACACAGCAAACAAAGAATCATCGTCAAACGCTTCGGAGGATACGAAGACAGAAGGAGAGCAAAAGTATCCTGAGTTTATCACGGTTGATGTATTTGATGGGCTAGCGAATTATCAAGGAATTGCATCTGGATGGTTTGCTAAAATCGTGAAAGACAGATTTAATATGGAACTTAACATGATAGCACCGAATGTAGCAGGTGGTGGAGACACTTTATATCAGACACGTTCTGCAGCAGGTGATCTTGGTGATTTAATCATCTATGGTGCTGATGATGGAAAGTTACAAGATATGGTAACGGCAGGATTGTTGACAGATATGACTGATTTAATTGCAGACAAAGAGAATATTAAGAAATATCAGTCAGGAATTGATTCTCTTAACGGTTTAGTAGCAGAAGACGGAATTTATGGTATTCCATCAAGCGTTTCAGAGCTGCCAGCAACCACTCCATCAGAAGGTCTTGACCCAACATTTGGACCCTATCTTCGATGGGATGCATATAAGGCTGTAGGATATCCTGAAATGAGTACGTTGGAAGATATGCTTCCAGTATTAAAAGCGATGCAGGATGCCGTTCCAACAAGTGATTCAGGGAAACCAACCTATGCTATTTCATTATTCAAAGATTGGGATGGTAACATGATGTGTTTGGCAAAACAACCAACTTGTTTCTACGGTTATGATGAATTAGGATTTGTATTAGCTAAAGCAGATGGTTCGGACTACCAAAGTATCATTGATAGCGACTCCATATATACAAGAGTATTGAAATTCTACTATGATGCAAATCAGATGGGTATCTTAGATCCAGAATCAACCACTCAAAACTATGATACGATGTATACCAAATATCAAGATGGTCAGATTTTATACTCTCCATGGCCTTGGTTAGGTCAGGCGGCTTATAATACAACAGATAATATAGCAGCTGGAAAAGGTTTTATGGTTTCATCAATTGCCGATATGAAAGTATTCTCTTATGGATGTACACCAGATGGTAACAGACAGTGTATCGCTATTGGAAGTAAAGCAGATAATAAAGATAGATTGGCAGACTTCATTGATTGGTTATATTCACCAGAAGGCCTTGAGACATCAGCTGCACAAACAGCAAAATCATGTGGTCCAGAAGGATTGACTTGGGAAATTAAAGATGGAGTAGCAAATTTAACTGATTTTGGATGGGATGCGTTCTATGGCGGTGGAGATACTGTAGTTCCAGATGAATGGGGTGGCGGTTTATGGAAAGACGGAGTTTCAACATTAAACTTCCCAGCAGTATCACCAGCAGATATCGATCCAAATACCGGATTGGCCTATAATTATACATTATGGGATTCAGTATTGGCTAAAAATACAACCACACTTGATTTGGATTGGCAAGAGCATATGAAAGCCAAAACAACGTTGGAATTTTTACAAAATAATAATGAACTTATTGTAGCACCAGGTTCCTCTTATATTACACCAGCCGAAGATTCTGAAATTACTACATTAAGAGGACAGTGTAAAGCAATTATTATTGAGTATTCATGGAAGATGGTATATGCAACAAGTGAAGATGAATTCAATAGCTTATTAAAAGAAATGCAAGATACTGTAAATGGTCTTGGCTATGGAGATGTTTTGGCAGTAGATATGCAAAATGCAAAAGATCAGAATGCAGCTAGATTAGTAGCAGCAGCAAAATAAATTCTAGTAGTAACGGTCAGTTGAAACTATCATAAAGAATGAATAAGATTGGCTGTAAAAATAGCAAAATCATAAGAACTTCCTAACAAATAAGGATTATATTGCTTAATTCGAATTCTTTAGGAAGTTTTTTGAAAAGGAAGGAAAGTGCCATGATTCATAATAGTAAAATCAATAAAATGTTATATGGTGGTGACTATAATCCGGAACAGTGGAGCGAAGAAATATGGGAAGAGGATATGAGAGTATTCGCATTAGCTGGAATAGATATTGTAACACTAAATGTATTTAATTGGGCAGCTCTTCAATCTGATGAAGTAACCTATCATTTTGAAAAACTGGATAAAATCATGAATTTAGTAAAAAAGCATGGACTCAAAGTATGTTTAGCGACTTCAACAGCAGCACATCCAGCATGGATGGCAAAGAAATATCCAGATATTTTAAGAACAGAGTTTAATGGAATGAAACGTAAATTTGGAGGAAGACATAATTCCTGTCCTAACAGTCCAACTTATCAAAAATTCTCAGTTGCGCTGGCCCAAAAACTGGCAAATCGCTATAAAGACTATGACAATATTGTAGCCTGGCATATATCAAATGAATATGGAGGAGAATGTCACTGCGAGAATTGTGAGATAGCCTTTCGGGCATGGTTAAAACAAAAATATATCACATTAGAAGAATTGAACCGAGTTTGGAATACCTCGTTTTGGGGGCACACGTTTTATGACTGGGATGAAGTAGTACTTCCCAATCTGTTAAGTGAGCATTTCGAATATGAGAGAACGATGTTTCAGGGGATTTCACTTGATTATAAAAGATTTAATTCAGATAGTATGTTAGAAAATTATAAAGCAGAGTATCAAGTAGTGAAGGAAATCACCCCAGATATTCCGATTACTACTAATCTGATGGGATTTTATAAGAACTTGGATTATCAAAAGTGGGCTAATTATATGGATTTTGTATCATGGGATAATTATCCAGCAAATGATGATTCCATTGCACGTTTGGCACTAAATCATGATTTGATGAGAGGCATCAAGGGGGGAATGCCATTTGTATTAATGGAACAGACGCCAAGTGTATCGAATTGGTTGGCTTATAATGCACTCAAGCGTCCCAATGTAATGCGACTTTGGAGTTATCAGGCGGTTGCTCATGGAGCTGATGCAGTTATGTTTTTCCAAATGAGAAGAAGTATCGGTGCCTGTGAGAAATATCATGGGGCTGTCATTGATCATGTTGGTCATGAGAATACGAGGGTATTTCGTGAAATAGCAGTGCTTGGGGAAGAACTAAAACAATTAGGAGATCAAACGTTAGGTGCAAGATCAGATGCAAAGGTAGCAATCCTATTTGATTGGGACAATTGGTGGGCGATAGAATATTCAGCAGGTCCAAGTTGTGAACTAAAGTATCATGACGAAGTTTTAAATTATTATACTGCACTTCATGAACAAAATATTTCTGTTGATATCATTGGTGTGAATGATAAGTTAACAGGATATGAAGTTGTGATAGCACCAATTCTATATATGACAAAAGGCGATTATGATGAAAAAATAAGAGTATTTGTTCAAGCGGGTGGAACCTTTGTAACAACATTTTTTAGTGGTATAGTGAATGAAAATGATTTAGTAAACATTGGAGGTTATCCAGGTAAGCTAAGAGATGTTATGGGAATATGGGTAGAAGAAATTGATGCGTTACCAAAAGGGAAGACGAATTCGTTTATAATGAATGATAAGACATATCCAGCCGAATTACTATGTGACATTATGCACCTAGAAGGAGCGGAGGCAATTAGTTTTTTTGAAACAGACTTTTATCAAAATACTCCTTCCATTACTAAAAATAATTTTGGAAAAGGAACTGCTTATTATGTAGGAACACGTTCTAATGCTGAATTCTATAAAGAATTGACGGGTAATATTTGTAAAGATAAAGAGATTATTCCTGTTTGGACTACGCCTTATGATGTGGAAGCAGTGAAACGTGTTAAAGGAGAAAATATCTACATATTTTTACTGAACCATTCGAATGAAGAAAAAATATTGGTAGCACAAGATTCTTATATAGATTTGTTGTCGAAAAATTGTTATGAAAAAGGACAAGAAATTGTTATGAAAGCAAAGGATGTACTTATCCTAGTAAAAGAAAAGAGTAGATAACAAAGGGGAATATGTTATTAGACAAGGAACAGAGTGCTGCTACCATGCCATAAACTTATAGTAACACTAGATTAGTAGGAGGCTTATATTTATGATACATAAAGTAATAGATATACAGGTAAAAGGATCATTACCAAATACCAAATTATATACTTATTTCTTAGATAATTCACAGGAAATAGATCCAGACAGAGTTAGACCTGTTATTGTAATCTGCCCAGGTGGAGGATACAGCATGACTTCAGACAGAGAAGCAGAAGCTATTGCAGTTCAGATTATGGCAATGGGTTATCACGCTGCAATTCTTCGATATTCCTGCGAACCAGCGGTTTATCCAACTGCATTATTAGAACTTGCTACAGTTGTTAACCTGTTAAGAAGTAATGCCGATAAATGGAATATTGATAAAGATAAAATTATTGTACAAGGTTCCTCAGCGGGTGGACACTTAGCAGCAAGTTATGGGGTATTCTGGAAGGAAAATTTTATATCTGATGGTGTACAAACTACTTGTGAACAATTAAGGCCAAATGGATTGATATTAAATTACCCAGTCATTACTTCAGGGCAGTATGCACACAGAGATTCTTTCCTAAAATTATTAGGTGATAGATATGAGGAACTTCTTGATAAAATGTCATTGGAAAAGCAAGTAACGAAAGATACTCCAAAAACATTTATTTGGCATACCTTTCCAGATGATTGTGTTCCAGCAGAGAATTCACTATTATTTGTAATGGCGTTAAAAGAAAAGAATATACCAACAGAATTTCATATGTATCCATATGGGGGACATGGTCTGGGACTAGCGACAAAGGAGACAGCATGTTTGAATGGTTATGGTATTCAAGAGGAATGTCAAAGCTGGATTTCTTTAGCAGAAACATGGCTAAGGAATTTATAAGGGAGGTAAAAGTGTGAAAGAATATTTAAATAAAATTGAGGTAGTGATTGAAAAAGGATATTACAAAGATACATGGGATTCCTTAATGGAGTTTGAAGTTCCAAACTGGTTTAAAAAAGCTAAATTTGGCATATTTATTCATTGGGGGCTTTACAGTGTGCCAGCTAATTCAAATGAATGGTATTCCAGAAACATGTATATAGAGGGAATGCCAGCTTTTGAACATCATGTGAAGAAATATGGTGCTCAGAAGGACTTTGGATATCAGAATTTTATTCCGATGTTTACAGCAGATAAATTTGATCCGAATGAATGGGCAAAGATATTGAAGGAAGCTGGGGCGAAATATGTATTTCCAGTAGCAGAGCACCATGATGGATTCCAGATGTATCAAAGTGAAATTTCTCATTATAATTCTTTTGAAATGGGGCCTAAAAGAGATATTTTGGGAGAATTAAAAGAAGCATTTGAAAAGGAAGATATTATTTTTTGCACTTCCTCTCATCGTGCAGAACATTGGTTTTTTATGGGTCATGGTAAAGAATTTGATAGTGACATTAAGGAACCATTAAAACGAGGAGACTTTTATTGGCCAGCAATGCAGGAACCTGATAATCAGGATTTATTTAGTGCTCCATATCCAACCAAAGAATTCTTACAGGATTGGTTAATTAGAACCTGTGAAATTATAGATAAATACCAACCAAAAGTATTGTATTTTGACTGGTGGATCCAACATGAATCGTTTAAACCATACTTGCGTAAATTAGTTGCATACTATTATAATCGAGGATTGGAATGGGGTATAAAAGTTGCAGTTGCCTATAAACATGATGCTTTAATGTTTGGAAGTGGAATTGTGGAAGTAGAACGTGGTAAATTCGCAGACCCTAAACCATATTATTGGCAGACAGATACAGCGGTAGCAAAGAATTCCTGGTGCTATACGGATACGTTAGAGTATAAAACTTCAAAAGAAATTATTTTAAATTTAATTGATGTTGTAAGTAAAAATGGAAATATGTTATTAAATATTGGACCAAAAAGTGATGGCTCCATACCTGAAGGTGATGCTAAAATTCTAAAAGAAATCGGAACCTGGTTAAAGGTAAATGGAGAATCTATTTATGACTCTAAAGTGTGGCGTAAATCGGCAGAAGGTCCAACCAAGGAAGTGGAAGGACAGTTTACTGATAATGGAGCAGTAGAATATACCAGTGAAGACATTCGTTTTACAGTTGCAGGAAGTTATCTTTATGCAACCGTATTAGAATATCCACAAGATGGTAAAGTGGTTATTAAATCATTAGCAGATTCAGGGGATCAAAATATTCCCGAATTTCACGGTATCATAACAGATATTAGTGTGCTTGGCTTTAACGAATTGTTAACCTGGAATAAGAATAGCAAGGGATTATTCCTAGAAACGAAAACAGTAAAGAGTGATTTACCGGTAGTATTTAAAATAAAAATCAATTAACACTATCCTACTGTGAAATGGGAGGGCACTGAAAAACATACGTTTATAAACTTCAAATTTTAATGAGCATATAAAAATCCATCAGTCTAAATTCTTCTGATGGATTTTATGCTTTTAGTATTATAAATCCCTTTGTTGTACTCAATGAATCTTCTTATTTTTCTCCCATTAATTTAATGATTCGCTTGAGATTTACTGCAAATATAGCCATTGCTCCTTGCATTTCCATGCCAATAAGACCTGATGATGATGCAACATCATAACCATGTCGGTGTTTTAGTTCACTATTCTTTGCCTCTATCTTATAGCGTTCTTTCATTTTCTCCTTGAAGTGATCCGTTTCTTGAAATTGCGCATGTTCACTATGTGAATCACAGATTATAGTTTCTGTGTAGGTTTTCTTTTTTGCCCCCTCTTTATAGCAACCCTCCCTGTAAGAGCAGCGCTTACATTTTTCAATATCAAAAAAATATACCATC
>JBGUEQ010000006.1:0-121171 GCA_041821265.1 Lachnotalea sp.
TTTCTCATGTTTTGCGGGTTCCAAAGTCATGTTTTTTCATGCTAGCATGAAACACATGACCTTTTGACCCTGGTATCATATTATAAACTATTTCTTTGGCAAAATAAATAAGCAAGTGATCGACTTAAAGAAGAAGATAGGAAAATGAAATATAAAAGTAATAAATCAAATAACATGATATATGTATTATTCCAGAAAAGTTAGAAAGATAGACAGTAAAATCCAATTTGTGGTATAATCTACGCAGTTTAAATAAAGAGTCAAATAGGAGAAGATACAATGCAGAATACAACATTAGTAATAATGGCAGCAGGTATTGGCAGCCGATTCGGAGGCGGAATTAAACAGCTTGAGCCTGTAGGACCAAATGGAGAAATCATTATGGATTATTCCATCTATGACGCAATCGAAGCAGGGTTTAACAAAGTAGTATTTATTATTAGAAAAGATTTAGAGAAAGATTTCAGAGAAGTAATCGGAAATCGAATGGAAAAGGTAATTCACGTGGAATATGCATTCCAAGAAATTGAAGACCTTCCAGATAACTTTGAAGTGCCAGAAGGAAGAACGAAGCCTTGGGGAACTGGGCAGGCAATTCTTAGCTGTATGGGAATTGTAACAGATCCATTTATGGTAATTAATGCAGATGATTACTATGGGAAAGAGGCATTTGTAAAGATTCATGATTACTTACTAACAGCAAAGGACAAACCAGGAAAGCATGATTACTGTATGGCAGGATTTATTCTTGGTAATACGTTAAGTGATAATGGAGTTGTTACAAGAGGCGTATGTAAAATTGATAGCAACAACTTATTGGTAGATGTAGAAGAGACCAGTGGAATTGAAAAAGTTGGAGATAAAGTAATCGCACCGTTAGCAGATGGTAAGACTAAGGAAATTGATGAAGGAAGCTATGTATCTATGAATATGTGGGGATTTACAACTAGCATATTGGACGAGCTAGAAACAGGTTTCGTAGACTTCTTAAGCGAGCTTGGGGAGAACCCAGAGAAGAAGGAATACTTACTTCCAACTATCGTAGATGGATTAATTAAGTCAGGTAAGGCAGACGTTACCTTATTAGAGAGCAAGGATAAGTGGTTTGGAGTAACTTATAAAGAAGACAAAGGTGTGGTAGTTGACTCCTTTAAAAAGTTGATTGCGGATGGTGTTTATCCGGCTAAGTTATTTTAGTAAGATACATGAGAAGAATGTAATAAATTAATAGAATAAATTAAATTCAAACAAAAGCATTACTCTTACAAGAAGAAAAGACGTGTAAGAATAGTGCTTTTCTATTATATAGAGGTGGTGGATTCTCCCATCTATACATTGAAATATTAGAGGGTTTGTATTATACTAAAAGTTAATGAGTAACAAATAATGGAGGGAACTATAAATGAAGATTTCAGTAGCAGGAACGGGCTATGTCGGCTTAGTGGCAGGTGTATGTTTTGCAGAAGTGGGACATGATGTTGTATGTGTTGATATAGATGAAAAAAAAGTTGAGATGATGAAAAATGGAATTTCACCTATATATGAACCGGAATTAGAAGAGTTAATGGTTAAAAATTATAAGGCTGGGCGACTTGACTTTACTACGGACTATAAAAAAGCGTATCAAGATGTGGATGCTATCTTTATAGGGGTGGGGACACCTGAGTTACCAGATGGTTCGGCTGATTTGTTTTATGTTGCTAAAGTTGCAGGACAAATTGCAGAATCAGTAGAAAGAGATTGTTTGGTGGTAGTAAAATCCACGGTTCCAGTTGGAAGTAATGATAAAGTAGAGCAATTTTTAAAGGATTCCTTACTAAATGATGTAAAAATATCAGTTGCCAGTAATCCAGAATTTTTGGCACAGGGAACGGCGATAAAAGATACATTACATGCATCTAGAATTGTAATAGGAACAGAAGATAAAGAATCTGAGGAATTATTAAAGAAAATATATGAACCTTTTCACTTACCAATTGTATCAGTGAATAGAAAAAGTGCTGAGATGATAAAATATGCAAGTAATGATTTTCTTGCGCTTAAGATTTCATATATGAATGATATTGCCAATTTATGTGAGATAGTAGGTGCGGATATTGAAGATGTGGCCAAAGGTATGTCGTATGACGAACGAATCGGAAAGAAATTCTTGTATGCAGGAATAGGATATGGCGGTAGCTGCTTTCCGAAAGACACGAAGGCACTTAATTGGCTTGCGGGACAAAAGGGTTATGAATTAAGAACCATTAAGGCAGCCATTGAAGTCAATAAAGATCAGAAGATTAGTCTCTATAAAAAAGCCTGTAAGAGACTGCTTACGTTTCAGGGACTAAAGGTGGCGGTTCTTGGATTAACGTTCAAACCAGGAACAGATGATTTGAGAGAAGCACCGTCGCTTGAGAATATTCCACTGTTTTTGGAACAAGGTGCGGATATTTATGCTTATGATCCAATCGGAATGGACAATTTTAAAAAGATATATCCTGAAAAAATTCACTATGTTGCATCATCAAGAGAGGCACTTCAAGGTGCACAGATCTGCTTTATCTTCACAGAGTGGAATGAGTTCAAGGAGATTTCGCCGAAAGAATTTAAAGCGTTAATGAGAACACCGCTTGTATATGATGGACGAAACTTATTTAATTTAGCTGAAATGAGAGATGCCAAAGTGGAATACTATTCTGTGGGAAGAAGTTTATAGGGGAGTTATCATGCATAGTTGGCAGCAAGAGGGAGAGTATATAGTTACTGTTCACACAGTAGCTTAACACTAGCTGTTAAGCTACGTAAGAAAATGATTCGACAAATGATTTTTGCTTCGCGTAGCGAATTTGCATGCAGAAATCATATGTTACTGTGAACGGAGTGAACAGTAACAGTATATATTTGAATGGGTAAGTGGAACGTACATTTATATTGAGTAAACATAGTTTGTATGATAGAATGAATACGCAATTAATTTAATAATTATGAATAAATAGTAGATGATTTTGTAACTATTGAGTACCTTCATAGTTACCGCTACGCGATGCACATAAAATGCAAGAAAACTGCATTTTAGCGCTATAAAACTCGGGATTTTGCGTTGCAAAACACCTTGCGTTAGTAGGGGGCTGAATAGTTTCATGATTTTTTACTAAACTAAGGAGATTAAGATGAAGTTAATCATTCAAATTCCATGTTATAATGAAGCGGAGACGTTAGAAATCGCACTTAATGATCTGCCAAAGAAGATAGATGGAATCGATAAGATAGAGTATCTCATTATCAATGATGGTAGCCATGATAATACCGTAGAAGTGGCAAAGAAATGGGGAGTTAATTATGTCGTTAACTTCAAAAACAATAAAGGATTAGCAAAGGGATTCTTAGCTGGAATCGATGCAGCTATTCGAAATGGTGCTGACATTATTGTGAATACAGATGCAGATAACCAGTATTCGGGTGGAGATATCGAGAAGATTGTACGACCGATTCTAGAAGGAAAATCGGACATTGTGATTGGGGAAAGACCAATTGATGAAACGGAGCATTTCTCACCACTCAAGAAGAAGTTGCAGCGCTTTGGAAGCTGGGTAGTCAGAAGAGCATCCAAAACCAATATACCAGATGCTCCAAGTGGTTTTCGAGCTTATAGCAGAGAAGCAGCCATGCGCATGAATGTGGTAAATGAATATACGTATACCTTAGAGACGATTGTACAAGCGGGAAGAAATAAAATGGCAATTTCCTCTGTGCCAATTAGTACCAATCCAGAACTTAGAGAATCAAGGCTATTTAAGAGTATGTTTGGATATGTTAAGAAATCTATGCTTACTATTGTTCGAGCATTTATTATGTACAGGCCGTTGAAATTTTTTGCTACATTAGGTGGTTTGTCTATATTAGCAGGAACGGTGATTGGTGTAAGATTTATTTATTTTTGGTTATTAGGAAGCGGCAGTGGGCATATTCAATCCTTAATCCTTGCAAGCATGATGATAGTAGTGGGTGTACAGACTGTTGTAGTAGGGCTACAAGGCGATATCATCGCGGCGAATAGGAAATTATTGGAAGATATTCAGTATAGAGTAAAACGGTTGGATTATGAGAGAACAGAGTATTCGGATGGACATACAGAAGTGGTGAAGAAAGACAATAGCGAAATATAAAACTAGATATCAAAAGGCATGAATAGCCAAAGATACAGGTATAGATGACAGAATCTATTAAGAGAGAGAATAATCTATCTTATAGATTCTGTTTTTGAATGACAAAATGGAGGTTAAGTGATGAAGAAAAGATTGCTAGTAACTGCGTCAACCTTTCCAAGATATGAAGGAGATAGTGAGCCACGTTTCGTGTTAGATCTGTGCAAAGAATTAACCAAATACTTTGACGTCACCGTGCTAGTTCCGGCAGCAATTGGTGCGAAGGATAAAGAGGTGCTAGAGGGTGTTAAGGTAATCAGATATCATTATTTCCCAATTAAAAAGTATGAGACGTTATGCTATCCAGGAGCAATCGTACCTCGAATAAAGGAAAAGAAATCAAGAATCTTATTAGTGCCATTTTTATTTTTGGCGTTGTATACTAAATTATTTAGATTACTGCCCAACTATGATTTAGTACATGCACATTGGATTATACCACAGGGAATTGTGCAAAGCTTCTTTAAAAAACCATATGTTGTAACAGGGCATGGGGGGGATGTAACATCGCTAAATAAAGGGATAATAAGAAAATTAAAAAGGAATACACTAAAAAATGCCAGTTATGTAACAACTGTTTCAAGTGCATTATTAGATGAAGTCAATAAAATATATGAAGTCGAACAATCCGATATTATATCAATGGGGTGTAATGTCAAAAACTTTGATCCAAGTTTTAAAATAGAAAATTATTTTGAACAAGGAAATCAGAAGATAATTCTATTTGTCGGGCGTTTAGCAGAAAAAAAGGGAGTTACCTATCTAATCGAAGCTATGAAACAGGTGGAAGCAACGTTAATTATCGCAGGTGGAGGCCCGTTGGAAGAAGAATTAAAAAAACAAGCGAGTGAACAAGGAAATAAGATTCGATTTATTGGTGCCAAAACGCATCAAGAATTAAAGACTATCTATGCCTCGTCAGATCTATTTGTAGCACCATCTGTAACGGCTAAGGATGGTGACAAAGAAGGATTTGGACTAGTAATACTAGAAGCAATGGCGTCTGGATTACCAGTAGTTGCAAGTAATTCAGGTGGAATACCAGATTTGCTCACAGATGGGGTTGAAGGGTTTCTGACCAAGGAAAAAGATTCGGAGGAGATAGCGGTAAGTATAAACAAGATTTTGACAGATGAGAAGTTGTACAATGCAATGTCGATACATGCAAGAGATACCGCAAAAAAGTATGACTATGAAGTGATTGCAGGAAAATATGCGAAGATATTGGAAGGAATAGTGGAATAATCCATTATTCCTTCATTAGTTTTAATAATATTTTTAATGATTTAACAATATTTTGCGATTGGAATAAGTCTTTATCAATTGTATTTGAATGAAGTTCTTTTGTACTTCCACATTCGGCATGAACTATGCTGATTGAAGGAGAATATAAAATTTTCCAATTTTCCTTTGCACATTGGTAAGCTAAAATATCTTCTTCACAGTACATATAAGTGTTGGGATAAAAAGCATGGTTTTGTTGATTCACATATAGAGGTGAAAATATGATACAAGCACCTTGCAACACAATATTAGTCTGTAACATTTTAGAATGATTGGATAAATTATTTTTTTCCCTTCGTTTCATAAACAAGGAATTAACAAAAGAAAAGACAGTGCTTATTTTAAAATATTTGTCTAAGTATAGATACCAGGTCCAAAGTTGACGGTTGCGAAGCCATTTCTTAGCTGCTTTATGATCTATAACGTTGGAACGATAAGGATTTTGATGTGTACCCGCTAGTGTAATAATATCCGGTCCTAAAATATAATAATTGTGTTTATTAAATAAAGCGATTACTTCTTCAATAAAGTCTGTTTGTTCAAATAATGTATCATTATTGGCAACAACAACATAACTAGAATGCAACTGATTTTTGGCATATGCATAACCAATATTATTACCTTTTGCGAATCCAGAGTTGCTTTGATTAGACAAAATAATCACTTTTGGATTAGCATTGTAATGATCCGTTAGAAGCTTCGAGCTATCATTTGGAGAAGCATTATCGACAACGACAATAGAATAGTTTTCATAAATAATGTTTTGTAAAATGGAATCAATGCAATTTTTTGTATACGTATATGACATGTAATGAAGAATGACGAAGCTTATGTGTTCCATTAGAGGTCCTTTCTACTAATTCAGATATTTTTTTATAAAACGTTTCGGCAATTTTGAAAATAATAGCGATGCAATTTTATAAGTTAAATTCGAATTCATGGCTATTCCTATTGCCACTAATTTTTCAAGTAATTTGGATTCGTTGGCTTTTAAATATATTTTTAAGTTACTACGGCATATTGTCTCAATTCGTTTCAATAAATTTCTATCGTAATAATTGCAGGTAAGCATATTAAAGAAAGTCCACATGCTGGTTCGAACATAACGATAGGACATGGAGTCTTGCACTGGTTTATCTTCATTAATAATTACTTTTATGATTAAATCGGCAGAATCTAAATTTGATAGGTTTTTCTTACTAAAGGTATGAGTGGTATAACTTTGTTGCAGTGCAGAATTACTATTCGTTCGGTAGAAATATAGTCCTTCAGGGATATAGGTTCCTTGGTTAACATATTTTAAATAGGTTGCGATCCAAAGCATATCTTCTCCAATGGATAATGAAGTATTAAAACATATATTGTGATCAATAATAATTTCGGTACAAAAAAGTTTGTTCCATAAATAACCACCTAAAAAGTTATTGCACAACACATAGTGATATAAGGAATCGTGAGATAAAGTTACGGGAATATTTTCTTGTATTTTTGGAGTTAGGCCTGTAGACTCAACTCGATAATAGCCAGATATTACAATATCATAGAAGTTGATTTTATGATATAATTTTTCTATAAAGTCAATAGCAACATAATCATCGGAATCGATAAATGCTATATATTTTCCATTAGCATAGGATAATCCCTTGTTTCTAGCAGAAGAAACGCCAGAATTTTTTTGATGAATTACGATAATACGTTGATCCAATTGGGCGAATTCATCGCAAATAGTTCCAGATTTATCAGTAGAACCATCATCTATAAATATTATTTGAAGATTAGTATAGCTTTGGCTTATGATAGAATTTATACATTC
This sequence comes from Lachnotalea sp., assembly GCA_041821265.1. GTDB lineage: Bacteria > Bacillota > Clostridia > Lachnospirales > Lachnospiraceae > Lachnotalea. The sequence goes on from JBGUEQ010000006.1 coordinate 7,288, forward strand.
GTTAATAAATAATTCACAATTATATATGGGAATGATAATGGAGATTAAAGGGGGATTATTTGTTTGAGTACTTTTCATTTTATACCTCAATGTGTTTGTGATTATTCTTATGATTTCTATTTCTACTTCTATTTCATTATAATATACTAAGGAAAATAATAAAAGTAAATTAAATGAAATAAGACTGTTAGTTATACAAATTACAAACGATGGTTGTCAAAGAAGGTCAAAAAATGTATAATATTAGTTGTTATGATTTTTATTACAATAAAATTGCTAAATAGGGGACTAAGTTAAATGAAAAATTACAATTTAGAACTATATATAAAGAAGATGTTTTTTGTATTATATGATATGGTTGCAATTACTTTAGCATGTCTGGTTAGTTTACTAATTAGATTTGAATTTTCAATAGATAAGGTAGATAAAGTATATTTTGAACGGATGTGGAAAATATTACCTATTCTTATAATGATTACAATAATAGTATTTTACATTTTTAGGATGTACAGTAGTATATGGAGATATGCAGGTGTGAGGGAAATGTTTTATATTGCATGTGCTTGTGCAATAGCGAGTATAGTATATCCCTTGACGGTAATGGTGGTAATACGGGAGAATGTACCAATGCCACGCTCTATATATATATTATATCCTATTTTTCTGTTTATATTGGTGTGTGGTGTAAGATATACTTATCGTTTAATTCGTGCGTTAATCAGAATGAGAGTTAATGACAAATCTAATAAAAGAGTACTTATTGTTGGAGCGGGTGAGGCAACTAATACATTAATTAAGGAAATAAATAATAGTACGCATCTAGAAATGGATGTAGTTGGGTTGGTAGATGATAATCCCTCTAAAAAAGGCTCATTTCTACATGGTGTAAAGGTTATGGGAAATAGGAACAACATTCCAGAACTAGTTGAACTGCTGAAAGTAGAAAAAATACTGATAGCAATACCTACATTATCAGAAAGACATATGAAAGAAATCTTAGATATATGCAAGGAAACAGGCTGTGAACTTGAAAGGCTTCCGGGTATATATCAGTTGGCAAATGGAGATGTGTCGGTTGCTAAGCTGAAAGAAGTGGATGTCAATGATTTGCTTGGTAGAGAGGCTATAAAAGTTGATTTGACATCGATTCTTGCGTATGTTTCGGGTAAGGTGATTATGGTAACTGGTGGTGGCGGTTCTATAGGAAGCGAGTTGTGCAGACAGATTGCATTACATAAGCCTAGTAAATTAATAATAGTAGATATATACGAGAATACAACGTATAATATTCAAAATGAATTAAAACGTAAATTTCCAGAATTAGAATTGCATGTTCTCATAGCATCCGTTAGGAATACAAGAAGAGTTGATAAAATATTTGAGGAGTTTCAACCGGACATTGTTTACCATGCTGCAGCGCATAAACATGTACCACTTATGGAAGATAGTCCAAATGAAGCAGTAAAAAATAACGTGTTAGGTACATGGAAAGTAGTTCAAGCCGCAGATAGATATAAGACAAAACGTTTTGTAATGATAAGTACGGATAAAGCTGTAAACCCTACTAATATTATGGGAGCAACTAAACGCATATGTGAAATGATTATACAGACATATAATAAAAAATCAAAAACAGAGTTTGTGGCGGTGAGATTTGGGAATGTGTTGGGTAGTAATGGTAGTGTAATACCTCTTTTTAAAAAACAAATAGTAGCAGGTGGACCAGTGACGGTCACTCACCCGGATATAGTTAGATATTTTATGACAATTCCGGAAGCTGTATCATTGGTGTTACAGGCAGGAGCATATGCAAAAGGTGGAGAAATATTTGTGCTAGACATGGGAGAATCTGTTAAAATAGTTGATCTGGCAAGGAATTTAATTCTTCTATCAGGGCACAAGCCAGATGAAGACATTAAGATTGAGTTTACTGGGTTACGTCCAGGAGAAAAGATGTATGAAGAAATACTAATGAAAGAAGAAGGCTTACAAGACACACATAATAAGTTGATTCACATAGGAAAACCTATCGATATGAATGAAGAAGAGTTCTTGAAACGATTGGAAGAATTAAAGGAATATGTGGTTAATGAACCAGATGATATTAGAGTGTGGGTGCAGAGAATTGTACCAACCTATTCGATACAAAATGAGTAAATTTTCAACTTAATATTGATTTTAGTTCAGACTATAATAAAAGTAATATGCTATGTGAATGATGATTTTAAAAAGTTCAATGATATTACTTCAGGAGGATAATATGAGAAATATAACATTTTCACCACCAGATATATCTCAAGAAGAGATAAATGAGGTTATTGATACTTTGAGGTCCGGCTGGATTACTACTGGACCTAAAACAAAATTGTTCGAAAAGCAAATTGCAAATTATTGTCATACTTCTAAAGCAGTATGCTTAAGTTCGGCAACAGCTGCGATGGAGATGACTCTAAGGATTCTTGGTGTTGGATTAGGAGATGAAGTTATTACTAGCGCATATACTTATACGGCTTCAGCAAGTGTAATTACTCATGTTGGAGCTAAAGTTGTGCTTGTGGATTCGGGGAAGAATTCAGTTCATATTGACTACGATGCAATAGCAAATGCTATTACAGAAAAGACAAAGGTAATTATTCCTGTAGATATTGCAGGCGTTATGTGTGATTATGATAAGATATTGGAAGCTGTGGAATGTAAAAAAAATCTTTTTAAACCATCAAATGAAATTCAGAAGTTGTTCGGAAGAGTTATTATTTTAGCAGATGCTGCACACTCAATTGGTGCTACTTACAAGAGAAAAAAGAGTGGTGAAGTTGCGGATTTCACATCTTTTTCTTTTCACGCTGTAAAGAATATTACAACAGCAGAAGGTGGTGCAGTAACTTGGAGAGATTTTGATGGTTTAGATAATGAAGAGATTTATAAACAATATATGTTACTTTCGCTTCATGGACAATCAAAGGATGCGCTTGCAAAGACGACGCTAGGATCATGGGAGTATGACATTATTGCTCCAAACTATAAATGTAATATGACGGATATCATGTCTTCGTTGGGATTGGTTCAGCTTAAAAGATATCCACAAATCTTAATGAGAAGAAAAGAAATCATAGAAAAATATGATGAATTATTAGCTGATTTTAATGCAACCTCTTTGAGCCATTATGATGAGAATTATGCATCTTGTGGACATTTATATTTATTAAGACTAGATGGGAAAGATGAAGAGTTTAGAAATGATGTAATTACTAAGATGGCAGAGAAAGGCATTGCTACTAATGTTCACTACAAACCGCTTCCATTACATACAGCTTATAAGAATTTGGGGTTTAGAATAGAAGATTATCCAAATGCGTTTGATATGTATAGAAATGAGATTACTTTGCCATTGCATACATTACTAACTAATGAGGATATTGAGTATGTAGTGAAAAATCTGAAAGATATATTGAAGTAACATCGAAATGAGGGAAGTAAATTGTATAATGGTTTTATTAAAAGAACGTTTGATGTGATAATTGCTGTAATTGGCTTACCTATTTTTCTTTTAATTTTATTAATAATTGCGCCTATGATTTATCTGGAAAATAGGGGTCCTATATTTTATAATGCGGATAGATTAGGAAAAAAAGGTAAAATATACAAGATGTATAAGTTTCGATCTATGAAAGTGAATGCCCCAGATCTTCGCAATGAAGATGGTTCTACGTTTAATTCAGAAGATGATCAGAGGCTTACTAAAATAGGTAAGTTTATAAGAAAAACGAGCATTGATGAAACACCTCAAATTATAAATATATTAAAAAATGATATGTCTATAATTGGACCAAGACCAGATTTACCGGAGCATATTGATTATTATGAAGGTGAAGAAAAACGAAAATTAGATGTTCAACCAGGAATTACGGGTTATAATCAAGCTTATTATAGAAATTCTGTAGAGTGGAAAGACAGGTTAAAACATGATGTCTTCTATGTAGATAATCTATCTTTCGGGCTGGATGTTAAAATTTTTTTAAAGACAATTGAAAGTATAGTTTTTAAGAGAGGTATATATGTGGATTCTCAATCTATAAATACGAAGGGTAATAGTTGTGATGAGTAATAAGATGTTAGGAAAAAATTATGAGTGCATGCCCTTACCGTGGGATACGGATTATTTTGGAGTGAGTTCTGCTAGAGTGAATTTTAGTGGAATTGTAGATGAAAAAGGGCAAGAAGAAGTCGTTGGATTTTGCAAAGCTTATGACTTTGTAACAATATCTAATTTAGGAAATAAAAAAGAGAATAACTACTGGATTGGTAATCAAACAAATGCTTTTTTAGCAGATATGAATATTCAATTTGTGAAAGCTTTAGCGAATAGCCCGAATTATAAAGATACGGTGACTTATGTGGCGAATAAACTTCCGTATAATGGGAATATAATTAATATTGCAAATAAATCATTTGATTATTCGAGATTCTTTAATGATCCTAAACTTCCAATAATACAGGCTGAGAATATTTATATGTACTGGACTGAGTGCGCGTTTGAACAGGAAAATAAATATTTTGTTATTTCTGAAAGAGAAGGAAATATAGCAGGTTATATTCTGTTTTCTATGATGGAAGATAGCAGTGTAATAGAACTTATTGCTGTTGATAAGAAATATCAAGGACAGAGAGTTGGAACATCACTGGTTCAAACAATGGAATCATATGTTATAGGGCAAGGAATTAATAAAATAAAAGTTGGAACACAAGTGAATAATATATCAGCAGCTCAGTTTTATATGAAAATGAAATTTATATATGTAAGCTGTGGTAGTGTTTATCATTTGTGGAGAAGATAGTTGGGAGATTACTAGATGAATATATGGATTATAAACCATTATGCAATGCCACCTGAATATGAGGTGAGGGTTAGAACAATAATGATGGCAAAGTATCTCCAAGAAGCTGGACACAAAGTGAAAATTTTTTGTGCGAGTACTATTCATAATACAGATATTAACTTAATTGACAAAAAAGGACCATTATATATTGAAAAAAATTATGATGGACTAAATTACGTACATATTAAGACGAGTGGATATTCTGGGAACGGGTTTTCTAGGATGAAAAACATGTTAGAGTTTCCAGTTAGATTAATAAAGGTATCAAAACAAATTAGTATAAATCCTAATATTATAGTATGTGATTTAGGAGCAATGTTAGCACCTTTACTTTTTTATGTATCAAAATTAAAGAAAGCAAAATTTATATTAGAAGTCCGAGATTTGTGGCCTGAATCAATAATAGAATACAAAAAAATATCTCGAAAAAATCCTATTGTCAAGATAATGTATGTAATTGAAAAATGGGTATACAAGAAGTCAGATAAATTAATTTTTACTATGGAAGGTGGAAGAGATTATATTGCTGACAAAGGGTGGGATAAAGAGATTGACAGTTCAAAAGTTTATCATATAAACAATGGGGTGGACTTAGAAACATTTAATGAAAATAAGAAAAATTATACTCTCAAAGATGAAGATTTGGATGATGATACTACATTTAAAGTGGTGTATGCTGGATCAATAAGACTTGCAAATAATGTTGAAAAAATAGTTGAGGCTGCTAAAATAATTCAAGAAAGTAAATACGAAAGTATTAAATTTATAATATATGGTGATGGTAGTGATCGATTACCATTAGAAAAATTTTGTGTGGACAATAACATTAGAAATATTGAGTTTAAAGGTCAAATTGATAAGAGACTTGTTCCCTATGTTTTAAGTAAATCAGATGTTAATATTCTTCACTTTGAACAAAACTCATTAAAAAAATATGGTGGAAGTTTAAACAAAATGTTTGAGTATTTTGCAAGTGGTAAACCGACTGTATCTGATTGTGAGTTTGGATATGATTTGATAAATAGATATAAAGCTGGTATTTCTATCGATGTAATCGAATCGAAGCAATTTTCCGATATCATAATAAAGTTTTATAATATGGAGGAAACAGAATACAATGAATATTGCGAAAATGCACTTAAAGCAGCTAATGAATTTGATTACAAGATTTTAATAAACAGATTTAATAGTATTATATCAAACTAGACATAAATTGAAGTTATTAACGAAAGGAATGGATTAATGAAATTAATAACAATAATCGGTGCACGACCTCAATTTATTAAGGCGGCATCATTTTCGGAAGAGTTTAGGAAAAGTCATGAAGAAATACTAGTGCACACCGGTCAACATTATGATGCAAATATGTCTGATGTGTTTTTTGAAGAACTAGGTATACCTAGACCAGACTATAATTTGGGTGTTGGTTCCGGAGGTCATGGAAAGCAAACAGCGAAAATGCTGGAAGGAATAGAAGAAATTATTCTTAAGGAAAAACCAGATGGCTTGCTTGTATATGGTGATACAAATTCGACGTTGGCAGGTGCATTAGCAGCAAGTAAGTTACATATTCCGGTGTATCATGTGGAAGCAGGACTACGTAGCTATAATAAATTAATGCCAGAAGAACAAAATAGAATTTTGACGGATCATATTTCAAATGTTTTATTTTGTCCAACACAAACTGCAGTAGAAAATCTTTGCAAGGAAGGCATTGCTTCAGGTGTGATTAATACTGGTGATATTATGTATGATACCGTTCTTAGAAATATCAGTATCTCTTATCAAAAATATTCAAATGGCATATGGTTTGATGAATTAGTCAAGGTAAATGGAGATTTGAAAAAACTGACTGAAAAAGAGTACTACTTGGCAACTATTCATAGGGCTGAAAATACCGACAACCTTGACAAGATTTCTCGAATTTTTAAAGCTTTTAGTGAGCTGGATAAAACGGTATTGTTACCACTTCATCCTAGAACCAAGAAACTGATTGAGAATTTTGATATTAATTTGAATAATGTTGTAATCATAGAGCCAGTGGGTTATTTGTTGATGCTCTATTTGACGTCGAATGCCTATATGGTGGTAACGGATTCAGGCGGATTACAGAAAGAAGCCTATTTTCTTAAAACACCATGTACTACTTTGAGAGATCAGACTGAATGGGTTGAAACCCTTCAAAATGGTTGGAATGTTTTAAGTCATATTGAGATAAATGAGATAAAAATAAAAGTTCAACGTGAATTAACGTGTTTACAGTACCCTCAACCAAATTCTTTTGGTGACGGTGAAGCTGCTTTGAAAATATGTGAAGGAATAATTAATGGAGGTCAATTTAATGAATCGAATTAAAGAAAAGTTATTGAACAAAACAGCAACACTTGGTGTAGTAGGATTAGGCTATGTAGGTCTACCTTTAGCTGTTGAGAAAGCGAAAGCGGGATTTAAGACAATTGGTTTTGATGTACAAGAGTCGAAAGTTAAAATGGTTAATACAGGAAAGAACTATATTGGAGATGTTGTAAACGAAGATTTAGAGGAGATAGTTAAGTCAGGACTTTTCACAGCTACAACTGATTTTACGCAGGTAGCATCAGCAGATTGTGTTTGTATCTGTGTACCAACACCACTGGATGCACATCAACAGCCGGATATTAGCTATGTAAAATCATCCGCTGAAAGCATTGTTCCATATATGCATAAAGATATGTTGATTATACTTGAATCTACAACATATCCAGGGACAACAGAAGAACTTTTAAAACCTATTTTAGAAAAGTCGGGATTAAAGTGTGGAGAGGATTTCTATCTTGCTTTCTCACCAGAGAGAGTAGACCCAGGTAATCTCATATATAAAACAAAGAATACACCTAAAGTTGTAGGTGGAATTACACCTGAATGTACCGATGTAGCTGCTGCACTTTATGAAGCTATTTTGGAAGCGCCCATTCATAGAGTATCTTCGCCAGCTATAGCAGAAATGGAGAAAATTTTAGAAAACACATATCGAAATGTAAATATTGGTCTAGTTAATGAATTGGCTATTTTATGCAATAAAATGGGCATTAACTTTTGGGAAGTTGTAGATGCAGCAAAGTCTAAACCTTACGGATTCCAAGCTTTTTATCCAGGTCCAGGTCTTGGCGGTCATTGTATACCTCTTGATCCGTATTATTTATCATGGAAAGCGAGAGAATATGGATTTCATACATCGATGATAGAATCTTCAATGATGGTTAATGACAGAATGCCAGAGTATTGTGTGGAAAGATCGAGTAAAATTTTGAATAGATTTAAAAAGTCGATGAATGGATCAAAGATGTTGGTACTTGGTGTAGCATATAAACAAGACATTGATGATTATAGAGAAAGTCCTGCAACCAGAGTGATAGAAGAGCTTGTAAAGGTAGGGGCTGATGTTGTTTACTTTGATCCATTTGTTTCAGAATTCTGTGCACATGGAATAACTAAAAAAGGGGAACCAGAATTAACGGCAGAACTGGTTGAAAGCGCAGACCTTGTTATTGTAACAACGGCTCATACCAGTGTTGATTATGGATTTGTTCAAAAACATGCAAAAGTAATTTTTGATACGAAAAATGCTATGAAGCATATAGAAACAAGAGAAAATATTGAGCTATTATAAGGGGGAAGTTAAGTTGAGTTTAAAATATGCAATTATTGGGTGTGGAAGAATATCTCCAAATCATGTCGCCGCTGCAATAGAGAACAATTTGGATATAGTAGCATTATGCGATATTGAAGAATCAAAGATTGATGATATAATCAAGAATTTCAAGCTTCCGCATGATATAAAAAAATATAGTGATTATAAAGAAATGATTCAGACTGAAAGGTTAGAGCTTGTGGCAATTTGTACTGAAAGTGGAAAACATGGACAGATAGCTTTGGATTGCATTGAAGCGGGAGTTAATCTAATCATTGAAAAACCAATAGCTTTATCTTTGGAAGAAGCTGATTTGATTATTGAAAAGGCTAATGAGAAGAACATTAAGGTAAGTGCATGTCACCAAAATCGATTTAATAAATCTGTTCAGAAGATTAGGGAAGCTGTTGAGGACAATCGTTTTGGAAAATTAATGCATGGTACTGCCCATATCAGATGGAATAGAGGAGAAGATTACTATAAACAAGCACCATGGAGAGGTACTTGGGAGCAAGATGGTGGTGCTCTTATGAATCAGTGTATTCATAATATTGATCTTTTAAGATGGATGATGGGTGATGAGATCACAGAAGTAGTAGGTATGACAGACAATCTTATTCATGGTTTTATTGACGCAGAAGATTTAGGAATGGCCTTAGTGAAATTTGCAAATGGAAGTTATGGAATTATTGAGGGGACAACAAATATTTATCCTAGAAATCTTGAAGAAACTCTATATATCTTTGGCGAAAAAGGAACAGTTAAAGCAGGTGGTAAATCGGTAAACATAATCGAAGAATGGCAGTTTGCAGATAATGAGGATGAATCGGAAGAAGTCAAAGAAAAATACCATGAAGATCCACCGAATGTTTATGGGTTTGGACACAATCCACTTTATACAGATGTAATTGATGCAATCAAAAATGATAGACAGCCTTATGTAACAGCAGTTGATGGAAGAAACGCACTTGAATTAGTGCTTGCGATATATAAATCAGCAGATGAAGGAAAGAGTGTAAAACTTCCACTTGATAAATGTAGTACACTAGATTTTAAAGGACGGTTTGAGAGATGAGCTATTTTGTTCATGAAAGCAGTTATATAGATGATAATGTAACAATAGGTGAAGGTACAAAAATATGGAATTTTAGCCATGTACAAAAAGGTGTTCAAATTGGAGAGCAATGTTCTTTGGGACAAAATGTTAATATTTCTAATAATGTTAAGATAGGAAATGGTGTTAAGATACAGAATAATGTATCCGTTTATGAAAGTGTTGAACTTGAAGATTTTGTTTTTTGTGGGCCATCTATGGTATTTACCAACGACTTAACACCAAGAAGTAAATATCCAAAAGGATCTGCAGGTTATAAGAGTACACTAGTTAAGTATGGAGCATCTATTGGTGCAAATGCCACTATTGTATGTGGAAATACAATAGGTAGATGGGCAATGATAGCTTCAGGAGCGGTAGTGACGAAAGATGTACCTAATTATGCCTTGATGGTAGGGGTACCAGCTAAACAAGTAGGTTGGGTTTGTGAATGTGGCACTTCATTAAATGAGAATCATAAATGCAGTCAGTGTGGAAGAGAGTATGTTCTAGAGAGAAACGAACTAAATGAAAAATAATTGGTAGGAGTGATAGTTGTGGAATTTAGAGACTTAAAAGCTCAATATAATAAATACAAAGCTGAGATTGATTTTGCGATTCAGGAAGTAATGAATAATGCAAATTTTATTGGCGGGAAAGAAGTAAATATTCTTGAGCAAAGATTAGCAGAATATGTAGGAGTGAAACATTGTATTACTTGTGCGAATGGTACCGAGGCAATGACGCTCGTCTTGATGGCATGGGATATAAAAGAAGGAGATGCAGTTTTTGTTCCTGACTTTACTTTTTTTTCAACGGGAGAAATCGTGTCTTTTAGAGGTGCTACTCCTATTTTTGTTGATGTAGATAGAGATACGTTCAATATAGACACTATAAAACTTGAAAAAGCCATAAATAAAGTGAAGGAAGAAGGAAAACTAACCCCAAAAGTAATTATTCCTGTAGATTTATTTGGTCTTCCTGCAAAACATATTGAGATTGAAAAGATAGCAAAAACACACAATTTAAGAGTTCTTGAGGATGGTGCTCAAGGTTTTGGTGGAAGTATCAATGGTAAGAAAGCTTGTAGCTTTGGGGATGCAGCAACGACATCTTTTTTTCCAGCGAAACCATTAGGATGCTATGGCGATGGTGGTGCAATATTCACAAATGATAGTGAGCTTACAGAACTATTAAACTCATATAAGGTACATGGAAAAGGTGAAAATAAATATGATAATGTTAGAATTGGAGTAAACTCTCGACTAGATTCAATTCAAGCAGCAGTTCTTAATATTAAACTTACAGCATTTATTGAACATGAGCTTGCAGATGTAAATAGAGTGTACAGACATTATATAGAAAAACTAAAAGGAATTGTTGAAACTCCTATTATTCCTGATGGATATATATCTAGCTTTGCTCAATTTACGATTAAATTGAAAAATATTCAAGAACGAGATATTTTACATGATAGATTGAAAGCTAATGGCATTCCGTGTATGGTTTATTATGTGAAACCGATGCATAAACAAGAGGCTTTTAGTGAATCGGAATATAGTGATAGCGATTTTGAAGTTACAAATGAGCTTTGTGATATTGTTCTATCATTACCGCTACACCCATATTTAAATGAGGCTGATATTGAACGGGTGTGCAATGTAATAGAACAGTAGACTAAAATAGAATATATACAAATGGGAGTGATACAGATGACACGTGATAATTTAATGAATTCAAGAAAAATATGCCATATAACTAGCGCACATTCTAGATACGATGTCCGTATATTTCATAAAGAATGCAAATCATTAGCGAATAATGGTTATAATGTGACCCTGATAGTTAATGATAACTTTCCTGATGAGAATATTGATGGAGTATGGATTGTATCTACTCGACTAAAACCACGTAATCGATTTGAGAGAATGATTAAATCAAAATCATGCTTAAGGGAAAAGATGCTTAAAGTAAATGCTGAGGTATATCATTTTCATGATCCGGAATTACTACCAGAGGCTATGTGGATAAAAAGAAAAGGAAAAAAAGTTATTTTTGATTTTCATGAAGATGTTTCACAGCAGATTCTATTTAAAATATGGATTCCAAAACCCATTAGAAAATTTGTCTCTGTCATCTATAAAAAATATGAGAAAGATAAAGCGAAAGAATTTGATGCGTTAATAACGGTAACTCCAAAGTTTGTTGAAAGATTAGAGAAAATTAATCCGAATACTGTAATGATTACAAATTATCCAATCTTAGAAGAGAAAGAAGAAAAAGTTGATAGTAAAAAGAAAAGAGCAATATGTTTTGCAGGTGGAATCTCACCTCAATGGAATCATGAAAATATTATTAGTGCCATTGAAGGTATAGACGATATTGAGTACCTTTTAGCTGGTAGTGGTACAGAAGAGTATCTTGAAGAACTAAAAAAGCTGGAGGGATGGAAAAAAGTTAATTATATGGGACGAATTCCGCATGAAAAAGTGAAAGAGATTTATAATAAATCAATGATTGGTATGACATTATTAAGTAATAATACTCAAGTTGGAGACGAGGGCACGCTTGGAAATACAAAGATATTTGAGTTTATGGAAGCAAGACTTCCAATTATTTGTTCAAATAATAAATTATGGAAAGAAATAACTGAGAGATATAAATGTGGAATTGCGGTTGATCCTGACAGTGTTATGGATATCAGAAATTCTTTAATTTTATTATTGTCTGATTCGACGCTGATGCAAGAAATGGGTAAAAATGGAGAAAACGCAGTTAAAACTATCTATAATTGGAACCAACAAGAGAAATATTTATTCGATCTATATGATAGAATTTGTGCCAAGAAGATAAGAGAGATGAATTAAAATGATAGTAGAAAGAAATGTTGTAAAGTCTTTTATATATCTTTTTTTATACAAAATCTTTCTTGATGTTGTATATATAGAATTTGTATATGCTAAATTTAATTATATGGGATTTATTTTGGAATTTTCTTTATACAAGTATATATTTAGTTTATGTATATTTGTTTTAACTTATATTACGCTACCTAAAAAACAAGATAAGCCATCTTTAGTATTTTTACAGTTACATTTTATTGTAATGATAATTCCAATGTTTACCATATATGCATTTATGAATCAGCCAACTATATTTTTAATAATGAGTATATTTATTTTTATTTTACAATGTGTTTTTGTTAGATATTTTCCAAACATTCAGATAAGAAGAATAGAACAGTCAAAACTAATATTTTATGTTATTATAATAGGCATGACGCTATTTGTCTATACTTCAATGATCAAAGCAAACGGCTTACCATCATTATCATCCCTGAATATAATGAGCGTCTATGAATTTCGTGGAAAAGTTACATATCCATTTTTAATGGCATATTTTGTTAATTGGCAGGCGAAAGTAATAAATCCATTTTTAATAGCAACATCATTTTTAAATGAGAATAGAATTATTTTTTGTATATCAGTTATCCTTCAAATTTTGATTTATATGATTACAGGTCATAAAGCTTTTTTGTTTATTCCTATCGCTATTTTATTAGTTGTTATTTTGATTGCAAGGTTTAATTTTTTGAAAATTTCTTCATTTATAGCTTCTGGAGCAACCTTTATTCTTTTTATTTTGTATAAAGTGACGGGAACAATTATTTTACCATCCTTATTTTTGAGACGCTTATTATTTTTACCTGCTTACATCAAGTTTATATATTATGATTTTTTCTTAGAAAATCAATTTTTATATTTTTCTGCTGGAAGTATAGGAAAATTATTAGGTTTATCATATCCGTTTGATTTGCCACCAGCCTATCTTATAGGTAAAATATATTTCAATAATCCTAATACGGGTGCAAATACTGGATATATTGCAGATGCATATGCAAATATGGGATTTGGGGGGATGGTATTACTAGGGTTAGTATTTGCATTTGTTTTAAAATTAATTGATTCCTTAAGTATTAAAGTAGGAAAAAATTTAACGATAGGACTAACATTATTTACAATTCTTAGTCTTAATGATAGTGCATTATTGACAACATTGTTAACTGGTGGATTATTATTTCTAATAGTCATGTTATATTTATATTCAAATGTAAAGGATAAAAGGATTTAACTGTTATATTAAATTTTAGGAAGAGGTGAGTAATATGTGTGGAATTGCTGGCGCAATCAATCTAGAACAAGGTATAGATATAAGCAAATTTCAAAATATGACTAGTATTATTAAACATAGAGGGCCAGATGATGAAGGATTTTATTTTTCGAATGAAGAAGATGAAGTATTTGCATACAGTGAAGATACAATTAACGAAGTGAAAAGCAAACTAGAATATTCAGTTGATGCACTTATTAAATCAAAATACAATATAGCTCTTGGTCATAGAAGATTAAGTATAATTGATATCTCACCTAGTGGTCATCAACCTATGTCTTTTTCTGATATAGTGATAGTTTATAATGGTGAAATATATAATTACTTGGAGATAAAAGAAGAATTGCTAAAAAATGGATTTACTTTTGTCACTAAAGGAGACACAGAAGTTATTATTAATGCCTACTTGCATTGGGGAGAAAAATGTGTTGAACATTTCAATGGTATGTGGGCATTTGCTATTTGGGATAAAAGAAATAGTAAATTATTTTGTTCTCGCGATAGGTTAGGTGAAAAGCCATTTTTTTATCAGTTCAGTAAAAACACAATAACTTTTGGATCGGAAATAAAGCAGATAATAGAATATGGAATAAAACCAATAGTCAATGATGAGATTATGCACACTTTTTTAGTTTCAGGAATACATGATTTTAGTGAAGAGACTTTTTTCGAAGGCATATATAATTTACCAGGGGGTAATAATATGTCTATAAAGATTGATTTAGAAAAAAATATTATTGGAATTAATAAATATGAATATTGGAATTTAGATGATAGTAAATATAAAAGTAACAATAAAAATAACGTTTCATTTGAAGAATATAGTAAAATAACTGGAAGTTTACTTGAAAAAAGTATTGAATTAAGGCTAAGAAGTGATGTTGAAGTTGGAAGCTGCTTAAGTGGCGGACTTGATTCATCTAGTGTTGTTACTTTGGCGTGTGCAAAATTAGATGAAAAAAGATTATGTTTTAAAACATTTACAGCTACTTACAATGAACATAAAGAGGTTGATGAAAAATACTATAGTGATCTAGTTGTTAAAGATGTAGGATGTAAAAACACAAAAGTAAAACCCAATGTTAACAAGTTGAAATCTGACTTTGAAAAACTAGTTTGGCATCAGGATGAACCTTTTGGCAGCATGGGGATATTTGCTAGTTGGTGTGTCATGGAGGCTGCTAATAAGGAAAAAGTAAAAGTTCTGCTTGATGGACAAGGTGGAGATGAAACATTATTAGGTTATGAACGTTTTTATGCATATATATTGCGGGATAAATTATTCAAATTGAATTTCAAAGAATTTGTCAATGAATTAAATCTTTCATCAGATAATTCTAAGTTATCATTTAAAAATGTAATTGCTTATTTTTTTTATTTTAATAATAAAATGATTAGAAAAAGTAGATTATTTTTAAAAGCAAATAAGTTTATGGATAAGAAATTTTTAAAAGAATATAACCTTAAAAAAGTAAACAATATATTATCATTTAAAACAATTGAGGGGGCTCAAATGGCTGAATTGAAAAAATTCATAAGCCATTTACTCCGATATGAAGATAGAAATTCTATGGCTCATTCAATTGAGGCGAGAGTACCATTTTTAGAAACAAAGTTCGTTGAGGAGACGCTAATGATTCCAAATGAATTTAAGTTGAGAGATGGATGGACTAAAGCAATGTTGCGAGAGTTTATGAAAGATAAAATGCCAATGGAAGTGGTATATCGAAAAAATAAATTGGGTTTTAGTGTACCACAACAAGCGTGGCTTAATGAACTAAATGATTATTTTAAAGAATATTTGCTTGAAAAATCACTTAGTTCCAAATACTTTGATGTGGACTATATAAAAAAAATATTTGATAACAAAACTAATAGTGACCTTCGTTTTAAATTTATTATGGTTGAATCGTGGATGCGAGTATTTAATATTGGAAATGGAAGAGAGTAAATAATTGATACGGGAGAAAAAATGAAAAATACCAATAAAGTTATAATAATATTATTAGCAACAATTCTGTTATTTTTTATTGCCATATATTTATTAGAAGTTAATTTAAATAATAAAGATCAAAATCAAGATCAAAATCAAGATCAAAATCAAGATTTAAATCAGTCGAAAAATAACACTCAGTCATACGATATTAATGGTACTTCGGATTTTAGTTATCCAGTTTTTTTTGATCCAGATAGTTTTCACAATATTCCATTAGGATTCTTTAAACAACAACACGACAGTATTCATCCAGTTAATGCAGCGTATTATGCATTGTATAATTATGAAGAATGGAAAAAAACGAATTATACTGATGAAATGTATAAAACAGAATTTCTTTCTGCGGCAAAAGCTATACGTGATCATCTTGAATATAATTTTAATGAAGATGGAGATGAAATCGCAGTGTTATTCTATGATTTTGATTGGAGTTACGCAGGAGAACTAATTAAAGCTCCGTGGGTGAGTGGAATGGCGCAAGGCATGGCAATATCCGTATTATCTAGGGAATATGATATAACTAAAGATTCAACGATACTAAGAAGTATTAAAGCCTTAGTTAACTCTCTCACTATTGAGTCGGACTATTTTGGAAATCTAGCTACTATTACAGATAACACTTATTGGGTTGAAGAATATCCTTTTTTTAAAACAGATAATGAAAATATAGTAAACTCATCTGTTTTAAATGGTGGATTACTGGGTGCATATGGTCTAGTGGAGTGGTATGAATATAGCAAAGCGGATTATTTGGAAGTTTATATAGAAAAATTAAAAGAATATCTAGAAATTAATTTGGATAAATATGACTTTAATGATTATGAACCAACATATGGGTTACTAGATTATTCAGAGTTGGTCGATAAACTTCATGTGATTAATTTTGAAAATGCTAGTTCAAGTGATGGTAATAATGTGATATCTATTTATGAAGTAAGTGTTGCATTAGACACTACAGATGTGGTGGGCAATGAAACAGAGAAACAATTAAGAGTTATGAGAACAACTGGAGGTAGTAAGAATTATGAATATGATAGTTTTACAGAGGGGACAGAATTTGATTACTTACTAAGCTCAGATGGGAACTTTATTGATGATAATGTTTTGAAAATCATAAATATTAACTTAATAGATTCAGATGGGAACATAGTCGGACAAACTCAAGCAAAAGACAATAAGTTTTTCGGTGATTATTGGTCAGAACCTTATGAAGAGCAGGGAGTTTATATTAGAGATTTTTATCCTGGATATGACCCTTTTAAGGGTGCTAATGAAACAGGTCATTTTCAAATTTCTTTGGATAAAGATGTTGATATAACAAAAAATTTGTATATTGAACTAGAATATATTAAACAAACAGATTGTCCGATAAATATTTATATGTATAATCAAGGAAGATTCAATTTGGGATACTTAAATGATGGGGATAGTAAAGAAAAGATGAAAGAAAAATTTTACATTCCAAGAACAAATGATTTTTCTTCTTATTCTTTCTATGAGGGATGGGAAAATGTTGAAATTGTTGATGGAAGAACTGCACAAGCATATGCACAAGATAAGGATTATGAAACATGGACGGGTGGATGGCTAAAATTTAAATTTGATAAAGAAGACTTACCTTTAATTAAGTATGATAGTATTATCAAATTAAGAGTAAAGTACTTTGATTCTAACAATTCTACAGTGTTTGTTAATTTTTACAATGGTGGTAATAGAAACTTAGGTATGTTAGCAAATAGTGGGTCAAATAAATGGAAAGAAGAAATAGTTGAAATTCCAGCTTATTATTTTATGAATGAAGGCTCACCAGCACCAAAAACAAAAATTGTTATTGATACATTAATGTTACTGTCTGAAAAATGGAGCAATGACGAACTGTATAAAAAAGCAGTTTATTGGCGTGAGAATGCGTTATATAATAGTGATAATAGAAGCTTTATGTTATATCAAAAATCAAATGGTACCAATAGATATATTATAAAAATTAATACAAAGGATGTATTCCTTCCTGGTGTAACCAAAAATAAATGGGTTAAGAAGGAAACTGAATATATAGTTGAATTGAATAATAATGATTTTGCATATTTTAGTATACCAAAAGAAAAAGTAAATGATGTAGAAGTTTCAATAGCACGTGTAGACGATAATAGCGAAGCTATTTTAAACATAGCAATGCTAGAGAAAGAGAAATCTACAATCATGCTTATAGATAAGTTGAATGATTTTGAGCAAGAAAAAACTATCGTTTTGAGCAAAGATTTGGATTAATATTGTACATTTAATGATATATAATAATTAAAGATTTACTTCTGATAAATTTATTATTTGATTTTTAATTAAATTTTTAATTATATTTTATAAAAAGAAGGAAAATAGTTTGAAAAAAATAACATTATGGATTATGTTTTTTACATTAGGATCAAAGATACTTGGATTTACTCGAGATATTATACTTTCATATTATTATGGAGCAAGCTATATTAGTGATGCCTACCTTGTATCACAATTAATACCAATGAGTATACTTGAATTCATTGGACTTGGATTATTAACGGGTTATATTCCTATATATGATGATATAGATAACAAACTTGGTAAAGAAAAGAGCCAAAAATTTACGAATACTGTTGTTTGTATAATAATTTTGGTTAGTACTGTAATGATATTATTTGGTTTCGTGTTCACAAAGAATATTGTGCTTGTATTTGCATCGGGATTTGAAAGAGAGACTTTAGTTTTAGCAATAGGATTTACACGGATTACATTATTTACAATCTATTTTGTTACTTTGGGTTATGTTTTTAAGGGATATTTGCAAGTTCATGGGAAGTATTTAGTACCTATATTAGCAGGAATTCCTCTAAACATTATAGCTATTATTGGAATAATAATAAGCGTAAAAATTAATGTAATGATATTGGCGGTGGGAAGTCTACTGTCAATTTTCGTTCAATTTTTGATTATGTTATTGTATTCTTATAAAGAAGGATACAGATTTCAATGGACAATGCAACTTCAAGACGAAAATATTAGAAAATTATGGAAATTGGCACTACCGATGTTTTTGGGAATATCAGTAAATCAAATTAATGTTATTGTTGATAGAACTTTAGCTTCTAGAATTGTAGTAGGAGGAATATCTGCTTTAAATTATGCAAATCGTCTTAATTTTTTTGTGCAAGGTATATTTGTTTTATCTATTGTGACAGTAATGTATCCTATTATGTCTAAATTGGCAGCTAACCAAGAAATGGAAGAATTGAAAAATAAGATTAAAGAATCAATTAATGGAATAAATATATTGCTTGTACCGACAAGTATTGGAACTGTTATTTTTTCAGAAGAAATAATTCGTTTGTTGTTTGGGAGAGGTATGTTTAATACAGATGCACTTACAATGACGTCGGTTGCGGCTATATATTATTCAATAGGAATGGTTGCAGTTGGATTGAGGGAAGCTCTTTCACGAGCATTTTACTCTCTACAAGATACCAAAACGCCTATGATTAATGCTAGTATTGGATTGGGAATAAATGTTGTTTTAAACATAATTTTATCTCAATATTTAGGAATTGGAGGTCTTGCACTTGCAACTTCAATATCTGCCATTATAACTACGGGGTTTTTATTTATTAATTTGAGAAAAAAAATTGGTTCATTCGGTATGAAGCAAATTAGTATTTCTTTTTTGAAGTTTCTATTTGCCTCTTTGCTTATGGGAGTATTTGCTAAATTAAGTTTTAATTATTTCATAATATCTTTATCACAAACCATTTCATTGTTAATTGCAATTGGTATTGGCGCAGTATCATACGGTGTGATTGTTTACTTTATGAAGATCGAAGATGTGGATATAATTGTTGATGTAATCAAAAAAAAGTTGAGAAGATAAACTATATAATTTATTTATTGAAATTAGAAAAGTTTTTAAGTCAACTTTAAGAATTAAATAATAATGTAGTTGAAAAGTTCTAGGGGATTTGAGTATATGTACAAAAAGATATCGCTAAGGGAGTGGAAAATAAGTAAAAATTATATAATAAGGTAATACAAAAATGGGTTTATTTATTTTTCGTGGAAAAGGAGATTATAAGTGGATGGAAAAAAAACAGATATTCAATGAAGGTACAGAAATTGATTTGAAGAGTGCTATTATCTATATTTTACTAAGGTGGAAAATGATTGTTCTGAGCGGTGTTATTGCGGCATTTTTCGGTTGTATAGTAGTATTAATTATGGGATATAAATACCAAAAAAATATAACAGATACACCTTCTATTAATGAGGAAGAAAAAGTGTTTTACGAAAATACTGAAATTACGGAAGAGTCTATTAGATATTACTTAAGCAAACAAAATTTAACAATAGAAGAAATATCAGATATAAGTAATGCATTAAATATAGTCAATGGTTACAAGGAATTGTATCAGTCCAAATTAAATTATTTGAATAATTCTGAATTAATGAAATCTGATAATATTTATTGTTCCGAAACTAAAATTGCAATAGATTCTGATGATAATAGTTTAAATGAAAAAATATTGGAAGGATATAAAGCATGTTTGATGTCTACACAGTTTTTGCAGTATTTAAAAGATAACTTGAATTTAGACATTGATTTGAAATATTTAAATGAAATAATAAAATTAAATTTAGAAAATGAAACAAATTTAGTAAGTGAAACAAATGCATCAAATATACTATCTGGGATTAATTCGGATCACTACTTAACAATCACAATATATAACACAAAAGAGGATGTGTTAAATAGCATTTCGAATCTTCTGATTGAGTGGCTAAATTCTAATTATAATGAGATTAAAGAAGCGAATTGTAATCATCAATTAATATTTGTTAGCAGTTCAATATATAATACAATAAATAGAAAATATTTAGAAATAAAAGATGATCTATATAGTGAATTAATAAATATACCTGCACAAAGTAAAGATGTTGAAAATAATTTATCTGAAATCGAAGATACTTACTTTACTAAAATATATAGTATATTATATGTTAAAGAGGAAACCAAGCAAGAAGATAAAATTGAGATGACTGAAATATCATATAATTACACATTGAATCTTGCAAAATATGGATTAATGGGCTTTATTGTTGGAATCATGGTTTCGGGTAGTATGATTTGTTTGAAAATAATATTTAGCGATTTGTTACAAACGGATAAAGAGTTGATTGATAGATACGGATTAAATGTTATTGCTGGAATACAATGTAATAAATCAAAATATAAAAATCCTATTGATAAAATGTTGTTAAGAGTATTCTACAAAAACAACATATTTTATAATAAAGATGACAATATAAATATAATTGCAAGTTTAATCAAAAAATTCTTATACAATAATAAATATAAAAATATTTTGATAACAGGAAAGATGAACCGAGAAGTTGAAAACTACATGATTGAACTAAAAGAATGTCTTGTACAAGAAGAGATTCATTTAGAAATAGCAGAGTCAATTATCAATAATTCTAATTATTTCAGAATGTTAGAAAACATTGATGGAGCTATCTTGCTTGAAACAATAGGAGAGAGCTGTAACAATGAAATTAAAACTGAAATCAATATGTTGAAACTGCAAAATATTAATATAGTAGGAGTTATAGCAGCATATTAAATATTATTTTGTGCTTGGAGGTATTATGGATTTTAAATTTATTAAAAATTTTAACTATATAATAAAATATATTTCTATCCTTCTAATAGGTTTATTTTCTTCTGTTTATCTAACAGCGTATTTTTTTGGATTGATTGGAACAATAGAATATTTAGATGAAAAAAACTATGTTTTAGATTGTTTGCCGGTTATTTCAGATAACATTGATTTACGTACCGATGGGTTATACGAAGTTTTAGATACATATGCATCCGTCATAATATCACCGAAAAATATTAATTATTATAGCTACTTTATATTAGATATTACCTCCGATGCAAAAAATGATATAGCTAAGGTAGATTTTTATGATGATATGACAGGTATATGTAAGACGATCAAAGTTGATTTGTCGAAGAAGGAGCAAATAATTACATTTCCTAGTGATGGAGCTTCTTATTTAAGAATAGAATTTGAAAATATGGAAGGTCATAGTTTGAAATTTGATAAACTGCAATTTCGTACTTTAAAACCTTTTGAAAAATGGGGATTATTTTTTTCGATTTTACTCTTTTTAATGATATGTTATTTTACTATATTAATTATCTTTAGAAACATTATAGAACAAAAAAAAATTAATTTAAATTATTATAAAATAGTAGATATTAATGTTTGCTTTTATCAAAAAATTAAAAAAATATTTTTTGAAGAAATTAAATACAAAAATAAATATTATAAATCAATAAAATTTTTATCTATATTAGCAGTCTTGATTGCAATATTCTATAAAATGTACAGGGTATCATATATTAATAAGTATTATGAATTGGTTGTTTTTATTGGTATTGGATTATTGATAATTACAAAATTTATGGCCCAAGATAATAAGACAAAGCATGAATGGCATAATCCTTTAGTCTTATCGTGGTTCGTACTTAGTATATTAATGATTTGTTCAGAACTAGTGACTAATCAAAAAATGGGTATGGTTGGATATTTTAATTTAATAATCTTTGGTTCATCATTTTATATAATAGGAGCAAGAATTGAATATGAAAAATTAATTGAATGTATTAGGACTGTAATTATAATTACTTTCATAGCGTGTATTATAAAGTGTCTTTTTTTCTATAATGGAGGAGAAAACTATAGTAGATATTCAGGAATATATGGAAATTCAAATCAATTTGCATTATATGTGATTGTAGTTTTTGCTGTAGTTATATCTGATTTAGATTATTATATAGAAAAAGAGAAATTCAAATTTGGTATTATAATTGACATAATTTTTCTAGGCTTTTCATCATGTTTTTTATGGTTAACACAAACACGAACAACTTTGATAGCAATGGTGGGAATTGTTTTCTTTTGGCTTGTAAAAATTGTTGTTATGCGTAAAAAGTATAAGAATATAATGAAAAATTTGTTAATCATAGTGCTCCTTATAGTTACAGTTCAGTTTACATGGAATTTAAGTATATGGACAATTAACAATGTATCTTTAAAAAATAGTTCTGAGAAAGTTATTATAGAGAATATTGAAACACCATTAAGTATGACTGTATATGCAGCTGATATTCAGAATAGAGTAATTAGTACATTAAAAAATGCTTCTTCATTGAATAGATTAAGTAGCCAAAGAATTAAGTTTTGGATTTCACATTTGAGAAATATGAATTTGTTAGGGCACAAAGACTACTTGTATATGGAGTCGCTAGCAGACGTCTCACCATCGCACAACTCAATTATAGGAATTATGTATAAATATGGTATCTTAGCAGGAATACCATATATCATTATGCTCTGTTGCTCATTTTGGTATGCATTAAAATATTTTGTGAAGAATTCATTTAAAAGGAAAAATGCTATGCTCCCGTTAAACATAGTGAGTGCATTTATTTTGTGTGCTATGCTAGATACGATGGATGAAAGACCATTTTGGAAAATGCTATGGCTTGTGTATTACTTGATAATCGGATTTCTAATGAATATGGAAAATGATGAAGTAATACAATCATGCTCGGATATTCGGGCTAATACTTATGAGCGAGGAAGCAAGAATACATGCAATAAATTAGAAAAATACACCATAACCATAGGCATCATGATGATAATTGTGTTGAATCTGGGCAAATTTGTATGCTTAGGAGTGAATTGGTGGCAGACCAGAGTGCCCCCAAATAGTATATATACCGACAATATATTAGATAATGTAGGTCAAAATGCACCCATTAAATTACTCACGGTTACAGAGAGTAATGAACTCTACCCAAAAGAAGAAAAAATGCCAGAAGGTATGCAAGGAAGTTTTCCAGACTATGTTGAAAATAATGGATTTACTTATTTATATTTTCAGAATTTAGAAAGTAAACAGATCTCTTTAGCTGCATCTATTGATGACAGTAAATGGGAAACTTATAGCAAATCTGTTTTGGAACCAGGAAAACTGGGGACATTTGATGATACAGCTATAACCAAAGCAGAAGTTATATATTTATTTCCTTATTACTATATGTTCTATATTGGTGAAAATATGGAGGGCCAGACAGGATTAGGTCTTGCTACATCTAACGATGGAATTAAGTGGAACAAAAAAAATATAAAAGGATCTTTTAAGGAAACAAATATAAAAGATATCGAGACAGTATTAGATTCGGAGTCAGCTATTATTACATTAAAATATAAAAATGATCTATTTGAAATTGTAGAAGCACAATTCAATGTCTCCCAAAATCGAGACATGTCAGAATTTGATACAGAAGCGGATTGGAGTACCTCACTAATAACAAGTGATTCAGTGTTAAAAGGTTCATATGGAATAGAGGGAGAAACAGGAAGTAAGGGTGCATGGATGCAGTCAGAAGCATCGATTGACTTATATTATTTAGATGGTGCTGAAACGTTGCATATAAAGGGTGAAATGCCATTAGATTTGCATATGCAAAAAGATGTTGACGCAGTTAATATGGTGGTCAGAATAAATGGAACGGAAGTATATACGAAAACATTTGAAGCGGCTGAGCCTTTTGATATTGTGATTCCAATCGACGACCTTAAAACCAAAAGTGATTTTATGCATATTCAAATATCGACAGATTCAAGTGTTAATTTAAGTGAACTTGGAGTGTCGGCAGATGAGCGAGATCTGTCTTATCGGTTATTCTACATTAAGCAAGAATAAAAATATGGAATAGTGGAATAGTTAAAAGTATGCTAAAATAAATATTTTTGTTAGCTGCCACGAAACATGGCAGCTATTTTCCTTTTTCTTTACATTTTCCGCCACATGTCGTATACTAGAAATCGGTATTATTTTGGATATATATGCCTTAAAAAATTTGATGAGATTATAATGGAAAGAGGTATTTATAAATGCTTAGAGGATTCAATGATATATGGGAAAAAAGAAAACTCATAGAGACTCTGGCGAAAGCAGATTTTAGAAAGAAATTTGTAGGGTCCTATTTTGGTATTATGTGGATGTTTGTGCAGCCTATCGTTACGGTATTAATTTATTATTTTGTATTTCAAGTTGCAATGAAGGCAACGCCAGCAACGGACAAACCATATGTAATATGGCTTATCCCAGGGATAGTGCCATGGTTCTTTTTTAATGAAATATTAATGACAGGTACAAACTGTATGTATGATTATCAACATTTAGTGAAAAAAATGGTATTTAAAATAAGTATATTACCAATCGTGAAAACAATATCCTCCTTGTTTTTACATTTTATATTTATATGGATCATGTTGGTTGTTTATTTGATTTTTGGTGAAACACCATCGTTATATTGGCTACAGATTTTTTATTATATGATTGCAATGCTAGTTTTGGTAGTGGGAATGGTTTATTTAACATCATCTATTAATGTCGTTTTCAAGGACATGGGTCAGATCGTGAATATATTTTTACAGTTTGGCTTTTGGTTAGCTCCGATTATGTGGGATTTATCGATGCTTCCAGAACAGTTTCATATATTTATAAAATTAAATCCCTTTTATTATATTGTACAAGGATACAGAGATTCGTTTGTTTTCCATGTAGGTTTTTGGGAAAAGCCTGAGTTGACTGTCTATTATTGGGTAGTTACACTGGGTATATTTGCGTTGGGTGCGTTTATGTTTAAACGTTTGAAACCGCACTTTGCCGATGTATTATAGGAGGTCACTTAATGAGTAGTACAATTAGCGTACAAAATGTTACGAAGATTTATAAATTATATGATAAACCTTTAGATAGATTAAAAGAGTCAATCCATCCGTTTCATAAGCAATATCACACACCATTTTATGCGTTGGATGATGTTTCTTTTGAAATTGAGAAGGGTGAAACAGTTGGGATAATTGGGACAAATGGTTCGGGAAAATCTACTATTTTGAAAATTATTACAGGTGTATTGCAGCTGACCACAGGTGAAGCAAAGATTGCGGGAAATGTATCAGCTTTACTTGAACTGGGTGCTGGATTTGATATGGAATATACAGGGATAGAAAATATATATATGAATGGTGCTGTATTAGGATACAGCGAAGAAGAAATGAATAAGAAAAAGGATGAAATTCTTGAATTTGCAGATATAGGAGACTTTGTCTATCAACCTGTTAAAACTTATTCAAGTGGTATGTTGGTACGCTTGGCATTTGCGTTGGCGATTAATGTGGAGCCTGAGATTTTGATAATAGATGAAGCATTAGCAGTTGGTGATGCATTTTTTCAGGCAAAATGTTTTCATAAACTGGAAGAAATCAAGGAACTTGGAACAACAATTTTGTTTGTATCACATGACATTGTGTCAGTTAAAAAGTTATGTTCAAGAGCAGTATGGCTTGATAGAGGTAAATTGAGAGCAGTCGGTGATGCAAAAGAAGTATGTGAAAAGTATTTAAGTATGCAGATAGAAGAACAAAATAGAGAGATGTCTAAGTTGGTTAAGAATATGTCATTGGACAATACCGTTAATGATATTGCAATCGGAAGTAAGAAGACATTTCGAGCTGTTAACTTAAGTCAATCAGTTGATGTTTCAGGTACAAAACAGGGTGAAATAATATCTTTTTATATTAGAAATGAAAAGGAAGAGGAAGTAACTGTTTTAGCAACGAAGAAAATTTATACATTTGGGATGTTGGTTAAATTTAATCAGGATATGGAAAATATTTTATTTGGTTTTGAAATGGAAAATGTAAGAGGTGTTAAATTGTTTTCCGTAAACAATTTCCTTACCGATGAAGTGCTGAAAAAGGTTTCAAAGGGAGAGCTATATGAAGTGGCATTTGAAATTGAGCTCCCACGGATATGTACTGGTGAATATTTGGTAAGCCCTTCCTTGGCGGCAGGTAATCAGGATAGCCATGTGGTACTTCAAAGAATTCATAATTATATGAAGATCACAATAGATAATGATGGATATAATTTATCCATTATAGATTTGGAGACAAAAGCAAACTTTACGAAATATAAGGAAGAAGATATTATTCTTTGCTAAGAGGTGTGAAAATGTCAGAAAGCGCAGAGCAGTTATTTACAGGAGAGAGATTTGTACCAGGAATAGAAGATGTGAAGTTGGAAATAGAACATTTTCAGAGATATTTAAGTGTTAAGGATTTAGTCAGAGGTAAGAATGTCTTAGATGGGGCATGTGGAGAAGGCTACGGCAGTGCCATACTGTCTGAGACGGCGGCATCAGTAATTGGTATTGATATAGATGCAGGAGCGGTTCAGAGAGCTTCAGAGAAGTACAATGACAGAAAGAACCTTGAATTTATGGAAGCTAGTGTAGCAGACTTGCATATGATAGCAGACAATAGTCTAGATGCTGTTATTTCCTTTGAAACAATTGAGCATGTGCCAATCGAGGTGCAAAATGAATATTTAGAAGAAATTGCCAGGATATTAAAACCAGACGGTTTCTTAGTTATGTCTACTCCGAACAAGGAGATATATTCAGATTTATATAATTATCATAATGAGTTCCATATAAAAGAATTTTATAAAACTGAGTTTTTAGATTTCTTACAAGCAAAATTCAAAAATGTACAGTTATATAACCAATATTTTGAAGTAAGCTCGATTATTGATAATAATGCATCAGAAGATAGAGTAGTAAATTACTTTAAGGATAAAGAAAAATATAATTTTGAGGGTAAATACTTTATTGCAATAGCTAGTAATATTGAATTGCCAAAGGAATCCATCTCTTCTGTGTTTATGAATGAAGAAAAAGAGCATGAGACTATTATTCAGAGAATTATTGAGCTTCAAAATGACGTGGAAGAGCGTAATAAACATTTGAAGCAGTTAGATAATGAGTTTGAAGAAAAAAGTAGATATGTGGAGAATTTGATTGAAGAAATTGAAGGTTTAAAAGTTGATCGAAGTAAATTAATGGAAATTTCACAAAATCAGTCGCAAGAATTATGTAATAAAAGTGCACACATTCAACAGTTAATTGAAAGTGAACGCATGCTAAAGCAAAAAGAGGCTGAGTATGAACATATAAAAACCACTTATTCATGGAAATTGATGAAAGTCATACAAAAAATAGGTGATACATTACTTCCACCTAAAAGTAGGAGAAGATTTTTATGTCGCGTAATTGTCAATATATTTCGAAATCCTAAAGTAATGATTAAAATGTTTTCTCCTAAGCGAATAAAAAATTATTTTAAATTTTTACGTCTTGAAGGAATGGAAGGTGTACAAACGAGATATAAAGAAGCTCTTAATCTTGAGGGAACAAGGTTATCATCAAATGAAATAGTATTATTAGATGTACAAGTAGATTTAAAAAAACGTAAGTTTGATGAGTATGAGACAATAATATTTGAACAATATGAATCACCGGACGTTTCGATTATTATTCCAATATATAACCAGTTTGAGTATACGTATAATTGCCTGGAGTCAATTAAAAATAATAGTGGTGATGTAACTTATGAGATTATTCTAGGTAATGATTGTTCCACTGATTTTACTACAAGAATAAAAGAGAAAATTTTGGGGATTACAGTAGTTACAAATGAAGAAAATCTTAGATTTTTAAAAAATTGCAATCATGCAGCAAGCTACTATAATGGGAAATACATTTTGTTTTTAAATAACGATACTCAGGTACAGGATAATTGGTTACGACCTTTAGTAGACTTGATGGAAAAAGATGAAATGATAGGTTTGACTGGATCGAAATTAGTATATGCAAATGGTACGCTTCAAGAAGCAGGAGGAATATTCTGGAACGATGCTTCGGCGTGGAATTATGGAAATAGATGTAATACCCAAGAACCAGAATATAACTATGTGAAAGAAGTTGACTATATTTCGGGAGCAAGTATCATGATTAGAAGTACTTTGTGGAACGAAATAGGAGGCTTTGATGAGCAATTTGCACCTGCATATTACGAAGATGCTGATTTAGCATTTGAAGTAAGAAAACATGGATATAAGGTAGTTTATCAACCATTGTCAGTTGTGGTACATTTTGAAGGGATTTCAAACGG
Source organism: Lachnotalea sp. (assembly GCA_041821265.1). Lineage (GTDB taxonomy): Bacteria > Bacillota > Clostridia > Lachnospirales > Lachnospiraceae > Lachnotalea. Next base: position 36,212 of record JBGUEQ010000006.1, read on the forward strand.
TACAGACACATCCACAGGGCAAAAGCAATATCAGATAGTGAATAAGGACAGGTTTTTTAAAAAATGGAAAGAAGTTCTGGAGAAGGAGCATTTTCCAAATGCAGAAAATGTTTTTTTGGCAAAAGACAGAAGTCGATTCAAGAAACGTATTCTAATAGTGGATCATTATGTTCCACACTATGATAAGGATGCTGGTGGAAAGTGTACGTTTATGTATACTAGTTTGTTTGCACAATTAGGTTATCAAGTAACGTTTATTGGTGACAATTATTTTAGGCATGAACCTTATACGACAGAATTGCAACAAAAAGGTGTTGAAGTCATTTACGGTAATTATTATTATAAAAACTGGAAGACGTGGTTAAAAGATAATGCCAAGTATTTCGATTATGTATACCTTAACAGACCTCATATAGCACCTAAATATATCGATATTATCAGAAAGTACTCAGAAGCAAAAATTGTGTACTTTGGACACGATTTGCATTATTTAAGAGAATACAGACAGTATTTAATAAGCAAAAATCCGGAGATGTTGAAATCTTCAGAAGAGTGGAAGAAGAAGGAATTCGAACTGTTTAATAAGGCAGATGTGATACATGTTGTAGGTTCGTATGAACAACAAGTAATACAGAAGGAAGTCAAAGATAAGCCGGTTCGAAATATTCCATTGTATATTTATGAAACGATTCTCGAGGATATCAATAAGGATTTTAGTGAGCGCCAAGATATTATTTTTGTTGGTGGTTTTGGACATCCACCTAACATTGATGCTGTACTTTGGTTTAGCAAAGAAATATTCCCTAAAATACTGGAAAAACATCCAGAAGTTAAATGGTATGTGGTTGGCTCGAAGGTAACTCCTGAGATACAGGCACTCAATAGTGAGCATATTATAATTAAAGGATTTGTACCTGATGACGAATTGGATCAAATGTATCGAGCATGCAGAATGGCGGTCGTTCCATTAAGAGTAGGTGCAGGGGTGAAAGGTAAAGTAGTGGAAGCTGCTTATTATCAGATCCCATTAGTTACGACTTCAATCGGCGGGGAAGGACTAAGTGCGGAGGAAGGTGCTTTCTTGATGGAAGATGAGGGCGATAAGATGGCACAGATTATCAATGAATTGTATGATGATTATGATAGGTTAAATGAGATATCTGATAATGGGATTAAGTTTATTCAGAAGTATTTTATGCTAAGCGAAGCAGAAAGAATTCTTGATTTGGATTTTTAGCTAAAAGCGGCAGCCACGAATATTCGTGACTGTCCTTTTAGCGCATTTATAAAATAATGCAATTTGATAGACGATAAAAAGTCTTTGGAGGTAAGTTGAGTAATGATAAAAAAGTATAAAAAAAGTTTACTGATTGCACTAGCATTTATTTTAAGCATGGTTATTGCATATGGAATAGGTCAGTATTTGCCTATAATGTTGGAAAAAAGTCAGCAGAACAATCTCATTGATATTTCCACATTACAGGAAGATTTTGTATTTACTGACAAGTATGATAGTCTTGAAAAAATAGGATATGCAACAACGGATGATAATCCATGGGGAGGTACCGTTGAAAACATAGATACTGAAACCATAGGAGCAGGCATATTGTTAACTCCGGAGACAGGAATTTCAAAAGAAATAGATGTACCTGAAAATGGTGTGTTATATTTTGAATATAACTTATTTGAGGGTGTTGGACAAAACTCGGATGGGGCTGGTTTGAATCTTTTGTTATCAACTAATGATGGAAAAGAAATTGTTAATGAGAACTACAATGTTACGATGATGAATGATTATGCTATAAACAGTATTGATTTAAGCTCATATGTTGGACAAACAGTAAAGGTTACATTTTTGTGCTCAAACGGTAGTAATAATGATTCGACTTGCGATTGGGTAATATTAAAGAATGCTAAAATGTTAGGCGGCAAGAAAGAAACAACGACAGTTGAAGAAAACTATGTTAAGTCTGTTCATTATTTTTCGGATGAATGGCCAATTAATTTTTGGAATAGTGAAATGGACACGCTTGACGCTGATATGAAGCAGATTAAAGATGATGGATTTAATAGTATTATTCTTGTTATTCCATGGAGGGAATTTCAACCCACAATGGATCCAATAACATATAATGACTATACCTTTTCAAAACTCGATACCATAATGACAGCAGCTAAAAAACAAAATCTCGGAGTGTTTACAAGAATTGGATATACATGGGATTTTTATGAAGATAAAGATGATATAATAACGAATCGATACTATCAATTAATGGGGGATGAAAAAGTACAAGATGCTTGGATTGATTATGTTAAGACTATGTATAGTACTTTAAATAAATATGATAATTTTTCAGGGGGATTCCTTACATGGGAAGACTTTTGGAATAATATCGGGGTTTGCGATAGTGCTGGGGGGAAACCAGAGGAAGTTGATGTAGCTCGATATATAGGATATCAGGATTTTGTAAAAAAGAACTATACATTGAAAGAATATAACAATGAGTATGGTACAAGTTTTGACAGCTATGAGAATATATATGTTCCGACTAAAGAACAGCCAGCAATGAAAACGTTTTATGATTTTTATGATGATTTTTTAAATAATATATTAGCAAAATCCCAAGAAGTTTTTCAGAATTTGTCACTGGAAGTTAGAATGGACTGGGATGTCACTTATAATAAAGATGGAGAAAAAGAATATTCGAAGCATGAAAATACTTTTGTGTGCGGAAATTCAGATTTTACATCAACAATGTATGGAATTCCTATGGGATTTTCGAACAATGGTGAAAGAGTATCTTATAAAAAAGCACTAGAGAAGACAGAATATGTATTGGGTAATTTGTATAATGCTATAAATAAGAAAAAAATTTTTGCAGAGCAGTTTATTTTTTCGGATAATACGCCAGCCTTTTCAAATAATGCGCAAATTAAACCAAATCAAATTAATGATTATTTAGAAAATGTGTCTTCCGTTTTGTTAGATAAAACATGGGGTTACGGAATTTGGACATATAAAGATTATAGAGCAAATATGTTATATAATTCTCAGTTTGCATTAGATTTATTAGGGTGGGAATCCTCAAATGATGTAGCTGTTGAAAAATATCAAAATAGCAATGTCGTAAGTTTGAGCGCAGGTGATTACATTAAGCAGAATATATCAGCTATTAGAAATCATTTTAATGCAGAGAAATATACGTTTACATGTGATGCTATTACTGACAAACAAGTACGGATTACAGTTAAGGTTGGAAATCAGCAACAAGAAGTTGAAGTGAATGGCAATGAGAGTATTGAGTTACAGTTTCTAGCAGATGATAATTATAATATTGAGATAATTGCGGATGCAGAAGTAAAACTTGATAATATTAGGTTGTACTCTCAGATCCAGAGCGGATTATTATATGATGATGAGGGAAACGAGCTAAATTGTATAGCAAGTATCAGAGAGTTGAATAAACAACTAGATACTAGTGTTACTTATGAAAAAGTCATTGAAGATACTACGAATTCAAATAGTTCAGATGCTTCGATCAATAATGATAGTGAGAATATAGAATCTATGAATACGGATGAAAGTCTAAAGGGCGATAATGCGTTTAAATTAGAGAATAGTAATATATTGCCTATGAATTCCGATATAGAAATAATGGAAAAAAATGATAATGCGCTACTAGAAGGAACGAAAGACCATTGGGATGCTGTAGATGTTTTAAATCCATCTGTTGTTAAGTTTAATGGAAAATATTATAATTACTATTCAGGATATGATGGCGAAGTATGGAGAACGGGAGTTGCCATATCAGATGATGGTGTAAACTGGAAAAAAAATGACACATCTCCAGTACTAGACATTAGTGAACAAGGATGGGATTCGTCATATATTGCTGCTAATGGTTCTGCTATCTGCTATAATGATAAGATATATTATTATTACCATGGAGTTAATAAGGATACAGGTAGAGCCTCTATTGGATTGGCAATTTCACAAGATGGAATCAATTTTGAGAAATATGGAAATGAACCATTCATTACTTCGGGGACTGAAAATACATGGAATAGTGTTTCGGTAGCAGATCCCTATGTAATAGAACATGAGGGTAAAATATATATGTATTATCTGGGCGAAAATGAATTGGGAGTCCAGAGGTTAGGCGTAGCAGTTTCAGAAGATGGAATTAATTGGATAGAAAATAGTTTGAATCCAATTATGGACGTTGGCGTAGATGGAGCTTTCGATGAAATGGGTTTGGGTGAACCCAGTGTTATTTATCAAGCACCATATTTTTATATGTTATATACAGGTAGGAATGATGGATCGCAGAGAAATATTGGACTCGCAATATCAAGTGATGGAGTAAACTGGAGGAAGATGAACTATCAGGGGCTATTTGCACTTGGTGGTGATAACTGGAGTAGCCAGGTACTATGTGATACTACAATGTTATATAATGAAGATGAGAATTTAATAGATGTGTGGTATGGAGGCGGAGATGTTGCTAGCCCAGATGAGAACCTTCATGGAAAGATTGGACTTTTTAAAATTAGAACGGATAACAATATAACAAATACCGATATTGATTTTTCGAAAAGAGATGTTGATATAAGCTTGATAAAGGGTTGCTATCCGCTAGAGAGTGATGGAGAATCTTATGCGTGGGTAAGCAATACAGTGAAAACAGTATTGAAAAATAATTCTATGAAAGAAAAGATTTTGCTTAGTGGAAATATTGATTTAAATTTGCTGAATTACGTTGATAGTAAGCCGTTTGAAATGACAATATATATTAATAACAATATTGTGGGTAAGAAGATTATAGATTATGATGGTGATTTTAAACTCTTTGTTGATAAAGGAAGCAGTTTAAATGACACCTTTGAATTAAAGATTATGACAAATAAAAGTTTATCTCCAGTGCAATATGGGTTGTCAACAGATACAAGAGAATTGAGTTTCAAAATATATTCGATAGTTCAACAGTAAAATAATTATGGAAGCGTGGTGTAACGATTATGATTAATAAGGTGGAAAAAAAAAGTATATTGCTTATTGTTTTTTTATTAGCATTTTGTATAATAATATTTATTGGTCTTATTTATTGGGATATTTCAAAAGTTGAAGATTTAGGTATAATTAATGTTGACAACGATAATAGTATTGTGTATAGTATGCCGCAGACAAAGCAAGAAAATGGATATACGATAATTGAAGGAGCTTACGCTTTTATTCCAGGAGAAGAAATTAAAACATTTAATACTTATGTGGTTTTACAAGATGTAGAAAGTAAAAATTGTTTTAAAATTCCAACTATAAATAAAAAAGAAGAGAAAATAAATGAAGATTATATCTCTGATATAGATTATAGTAATAGTGGGTTTTCAGCATATGTTAAGTCAAATAAACTAGACTTTAAAAATAAAAAATATCAAGTTTTAATTTGGTATGGCAATGATAAACATAATTCGTATGTTTATACTGGAATATATATAGACTAACGGGAGAAAAATACATGAATAAAATTATTAAAAAATTGAAAGAGATTATTTTTAAAGAATACCAATTAATTATATTATTTATTTTATTTTTCATTATTCACTTGACATATACACGTCATACTGACGATTATACTGTTATAATGACACATAAAAATATGAGTTTATCAGAGGAAATAGATTATGTGAAAAAAATTGCAAATGGATGGACTTCACGATTACTAATTAATCCTCTGATTCACGGAATGGCACATTTACGAATACGTGTATGGGTTGTTTTAGATACATTGATGATAACATTCATCGCAAAATTCATTATGGATTTATTTGAAGGATATAATTATAAAAAAATGAGGTGGTTTGTTTTTGCATTGGTTCTCCTTTTTCCATTTCAGTACATGGTCTCAGCAGGATGGATGGTTACAACAATGACGTATATTTGGCCAATGGCAGTAGGTCTATATTATGTAAGGTTTTTAAAACGGTTTTTTTGTAAGAAAATCAAACTACATGAATATATATTAAGTACTTTGGCATTGTTATACGCTGCAAACCTTGAACAGATTTCTGTAGTTTTGTTAGGAGTAACTACTTTTACTCTAATATATGCGGGATATAAGAAGCGAAAGTGGTCTATAATTTGCTTTTATCAAATACTATCGTTAGGTTCGTTTTTATTTCATGTAATATCGCCAGGAAATGCCTCTAGAGAAAGGTCAGAAATAGCAACATGGTTTTTGGATTATGAACAATTATCATTAGTAAAGAAAATCGAACTAGGGTTTTCTTCAAGTTTAAATGAATTTGTATTTAACTATAATGTGGTGTTTTTAATAGTGGTAACATTATTAGCAGTTTTAGTATGGTATAATTATTCAGAAACATTATATAGAGTGATTTCAGCCATTCCGTTTGTAGCAGTAATGGTCTGGGGACCAGCAAAGCCATTATTAGTAGAGAAGTATTCGGGAATTAATCAAATATCGAAAGCAATGACAACGTATGGATTTATAAACGTTGAAAATTATATGTCATATAAAAGTTATATACCTATAATTATTTTAGCAATAATATCCAGTTGTATTTTGGTATCTATATATTTAATATATGGGAACAATATAAAAAGTATAATATGCATTGGAATTTTTGGATTAGGATTAGCATCAAGAATGGTATTGGCTTTTTCGCCTACAATATGGGCCTCAAGTTTAAGAACTTTCTCGATTTTTTATATTATTTTAATTATTATTGCAAGCATATTAATAGAAAGCTATTTGAATATTAAAAATAAATATTTACTAAAAGGATTTGCGTATTTGATAGGTATTTATGCAAGTATTAATTATATAAATTTGATGATAACAATGTTTCAAGCATAGGACTTTAGTGAAAGACATAGCAAAGAAATTAAAAAGAATAACATAGTTGTTAATATAATTATAACTTATGCTATTATACAAACATATGACCCGAAGTGAAAAATGAGATAGATTAAGGATTAAAAACAAGAGATAATAACCTGTAGTGGAGGGAATGAGATTATGAATAATTTGAAAAACAAGTACATAGTAGGTCATGAAAAGATTTATGTGTTATTTGTATTTGTGATAGGATGGATGTTGTTAGCATTACAACATAGTAATGTTGGAATGTATTATGATGATTTTGGAAATGCAGCATTAGCCTATGGTTATAAAGTAGAGGATGTAATAGGAACTAATTTTACAATAATGGACATCTTAGAATGGGCTAAATGGATTTATCTAAACTGGGGAGGTAGATTATTATATGCGTGTGTAATATTAATCCCAATGTTGAAAAATGGAATTGGGCTGTATATGTTTATGCAATCTATTGTAATAGCATTAATTCTTTATACTATATACAGAATTGCTTGTAAAATTCGGCAAGAAGATACATCAATTGGCATGGCGATTTTAGTATTTATTTTATATGGTCTGATTGGTAGAGAAATACATAGTAATGGAACATATTGGGCTTCGGCTTCCATATTATATGTTTGGTCTTTGTTACCAACACTTTTAGCAATTTTCTTTTTCTCTGATATATGTTCTAAAATAAAAAAAAATGAGAGTGTGAAATTTTTTTGGTTTTACATTGTGGAAAGCGTATCAATTATCTTTGCAACACAATCACAAGAACAAATAGGTGGTTCATTAATTGTTTTCTTTTGCATCTATATATTATTACATCATATTAAAGACTTTAAGAAGTATTTGAAAGTAGATATATTTGTAATGATTTTAAGTATTATCTCTTATACAGTATTATTTGTAGCACCGGGTAATTATGTTAGACTTAGTACGTGTGGAGAATTCACTACGTTCTCGTTAGTTAAAAAAATTAGCTATAATCTCCCAATCATAACTAAAATGTTTGTTAGTCATGATTTTCATATTTTTAATCAATTATTTATTATTGCAAATGTATTTGCAGTAATAATGATTTTAAAAATTAATTTTAAAAATATTATTAACATATTGTTAACAATAACAACTATAGTTACATCGTTAATATATATGTATGGTTTGAATAATGATTATTGGATGTATGGTATATTGATATTTTTATTAAATATGGCATTAGTTGCATGGCGTTACTTTTATCTAAAACATAAGCCAGAATTTATGGCATATTTTATGGCAGCAGCATCTTCAGTATTTTGCTTGATTGTATCACCAGGTATAATGCCTAGGTGTTATATAGAATATGTTTTGTTTACATTTGCATATATTATGATACTTTATTTAGATTTTTATAAAAATATATGTACAAGACAAGTCTTTAAATATGTTTTTATAATTTTCATACTATTTATCGGATTTAAGTCTTATTTGAATTTTCAGTCAGTATATGAAGGATATCATGAAAATAAGTTTTATGAAGATTATAATTACAATAAATTAAGAAATTGGAATAATACACAAGAAACGGTAGTTACATTGCTTAAATTTCCTAACAGTGAGTATAAAGGCGTGGAATCTTATGAGATAAATTATGATGGCTGGATACGCGAGTATTATGATATACCAGAAAATGTTCAATTTAAGTGGATTGACTTTAGAGAAAGTAATGTCCTAATAGAGTATCAAGCTGGTTTTTATGATGTGGAAAATAATGATACCTATAAAGGGAGATGGAGTGATCAAGTTGGAGAAATTAGTATATATAATTTTACTATGGAGCCATTAAATATTGGAATTAGTACAATAGCTTCAACAGGATATGAAGAAAATTCAAAATTATCAATAATTTTAGATGACCAAAGATTTGAATATCAAATTTCAAGTGAACAGAAATCTATAACTTGTGAATTGATCTTAAAGCCCGGAAAAAATATCGTGACATTTTCAACAGATGCTAAACAAGTTGATGCTAAAGATGACCCAAGAAACTTGTTTTTTAGACTGCTAAATACAAAAGTAGAATTTAATTTGGAAGATTTTATACAGAACTAATTTGAAAATAGATATTGTATTTATATTTTCAATCAAATTTGATTTTTATGATAATTATTGGTATAGTATATATTAATCGACAAGAATGGAGAGTTAAAATGGATAAGAAAATTTTATCAATTGTTGTTCCTTGCTACAATGAAGAAGAAGTTTTTTTAGAAACAGTAAAGAAACTTACTAATATAATAGAAAAATTGATTTATAATAATAAAATAGCTGAAGATAGCTTTATTTTATTTGTAAATGATGGAAGTAAGGATCGAACGTGGGAATTCATTGAAGAAGAGTTTAATAAAAACAAATATGTATGTGGATTAAAACTTGCAGGCAACGTTGGGCATCAAAATGCGTTATTGTCAGGTCTGATAACGGCAAAAGAAAGGGCAGATATAATAGTTTCAATCGATGCGGATTTACAGGATGATGTTGATGTTATTGAGGAAATGGTTGATAAATATTATGAAGGTTATGACATTGTTTATGGAGTGCGTAATAATAGAGATACGGATTCAGCATTTAAAAGAATTACAGCACTTAGTTTTTATAAGTTAATGAGTGGACTTGGAGTTAAGTCCGTATATAATCATGCGGATTTTAGATTGATGAGTAGTCGTGCAGTAGAACACTTACAAAATTATAAAGAGCGCAATTTGTTTTTGAGAGGCATCGTTCCTTTGATTGGATATAAAACTGCTTCGGTATATTATAAACGAGGTAAACGTGAAGCAGGTGAGTCGAAGTATCCGTTAAAGAAGATGATAGCATTTGCTTTAGATGGAATCACCTCATTTAGTGTTAAGCCAATTACTATGATTGCTACAATTGGATTTTTTATATTGGTAGCTTGTGTGATTGCTATTCTATATATAATAATAGGTACATTAACAGGAAATACAGTTCCAGGCTGGTCGTCTACAATTATTTCAATTTGGTTTATTGGGGGAGTACAGCTATTATCTATTGGTATAGTAGGCGAATATGTTGGCAAAATTTATATAGAAGTGAAAGAAAGACCAAGATATAATATTGAAGTGATTTTAGAACATGGAACGAATAAAAAGAGTAGCATCTGATTTTAAAGGGAATTTATATTATACTAATAAGAAGAAGGGATATCTTGAAAAAATATAGTTTTTGTGATAAAATCAGTTTGGTTATACAAAAGCTAATAATTGAGAAATAAAGGTTTAAAAATAAACATTATGTACAAGTATAAGCAATAATAAAAAACAGTATTGAAGTAACAAAATTTTACTTCTATTTTGAAAATAAATTTGACAGTAAACTTTTAATGTGTAACAATGCTATAAATTTGATAAAGAAGGAAGATAAAATGAAATACAATACGAACCATACATTTGCAGTATGTGCATATAAAGAAACAGAATTTCTTGAGAAATGTGTTAAATCACTAGTAAATCAAACAGTAAAAAGTAATATTATTATTTGTACATCTACTCCATGTGATTTTATTGAAAATATGGCAGATAAATATGAGTTACCATTGTACGTAAGAGAAGGTAAAAGTGATATACAAGATGATTGGAATTTTGCTTGTGATTGTGCTGATACTGATTGGGTAACTGTAGCACATCAAGATGATTTTTATCATCCTGAATACGAAACCGAATTAGTTAAAAACATTAATCAATATCCTGATGCTATAATGGCATTTACAGATTATCGCCCGGTAAAGCAAGGAAAGATTACAAAGGACATTAACTGCAAGGTACGTCATTTGTTCAGAACACCAATGAAGAGTAGCTTCCTAGCTAATATAAAATTCTTTAAAAAATATTTTTTGTCATTTGGTAACTGTATATGCTGTCCTGCGGTTGCTTATAATAAATCGCTAATTAATGGGCCAATATTTACGTCTAATCTTAAATTTGCATTAGATTGGGACACGTTTTTAAAATATGCCCAAAAGAATGGAAGGTTTTTATATATTGATAAACCGTTAACATTCTATAGGATTCATAATGAAGCTACAACCAAAGAGTTTATTGTAGATAATAAGAGAGTGGCGGAAGATATAGAAATGTTTGTGAAATTTTGGCCACAGTGGGTTACTAAAATTTTAATGAAATATTATGTAAAAGCATATGAAACGTATACAGAATAAAAAAGTTTATTAATAGTCTATATTTTTACATATGTTGTATGTGACCTGTATTACTGAAAATAAAGTGATATGGGTCATAATAGCAAGATTGGGAGAGTAAATAATGAAAGTATATGGTGTAATTATGGCGGGGGGAAGCGGTACTCGTTTTTGGCCATTAAGTAGAAAAACATTGCCAAAGCAACTTCTCAATTTGAGTGGAAATGGATTAATGATTAATGAAACAATTGATAGAATGGCAGATTTCATTAAAAAAGAAGATATTTTTATCGTAACAAACACAGAGCAAGTTGATAAAATGAAAGAATTGGTTGAAGTTGGAATTTTGATGGATCATATACTTGCAGAACCAGCAGCTAGAAATACAGCAGCATGCGTAGGTTATGCAGCAATGGAAATCATTAAGAAATATGGTGATGGGATTATGTGTATTTTTCCGGCAGATCATTATATTAAACAGGAAACGGAATTTGTAAAAGTACTTAAAAATGCAGTGAAAGCTGCAGAAAATAGCGATAAATTAGTAACGATAGGAATAACGCCAACATTTCCAGCAACTGGTTATGGATATATTAATTTTGATAAACAAGAAAAAAATGAAATAAAGACAGTTCAAAAGTTTGTGGAAAAGCCAAACTATGAGACTGCTGTTAAGTATATGAAAAGTGGAGAGTTTTTATGGAATAGTGGAATGTTTATATGGAAATCGTCTACTATATTAGATAACTTTAAGCGTTTTTTACCTAAAGTCAATAATGCCATTGAACAAATTGGACAGGCCATGGGCACTCCAGCAGAGAAAGAAACCATTGATAGAATATACCCTGATATACCAAGTATTTCAATTGACTATGGTATTATGGAACGTTCCGACGACGTTGTTGTTCTAGAAGGGGATTTTGGATGGAATGATGTGGGAAGTTGGGATACATTAGGTGTTTTATATGATACGGATGACAACGGGAACATTATTAAGGGAGATCAAATTAATATAGAAACGTCTAATTGCATATCTTATTCAGACAAGCGTTTAATTGCAACAATTGGAATAGATAATATGATAATTGTTGAAACTGACGATGTAGTGTTAGTATGTGCGAAGGATAAAGCACAAGATGTGAAGAAAATTGTTGATTTACTCAAGGAAAAAGGCAAGATTGAATATCTATAATGGATAACTATGAAGACACAAAATTGTTGTCAAATATAGTAAGATAAATCTACACAGAAAGTGGTAAAAGAGTGAGTATATTTGAGAAGATATGGCAGTTGATTGAGAAGATTGCCAAAGTAATTATTTATGGAATGTTGAAGAAAATAGGAGTTAAAATTTCTGAAGAGCAATGGATTACCTTCATGCAATTTATTAAATTTGGAATTGTAGGATTATCAAATACATTTGTAGCATATGCAATCTATTTAATATGCTTGTTCTTAGGTTTTCATTACTTAGTGGGTAATGCAGTTGGGTTTGTTGCAAGTGTTCTTAATTCCTTCTATTGGAACTATAAGTATGTATTTAAGAGTAATGGAGTGGCAACAAGACGCTCCATGTTGAAGATGTTATTAAAAACATTTATGGCATATGGTATCACCGGATTATTATTGTCTAATGTATTATTAATTGTATGGGTACAGTTTTTGCATATTTCCAAGGTTATCGCACCCTTAATTAATTTAATTATTACAATTCCATTGAATTTTGTTATTAATAAATTATGGGCATTTAAATAAGACAAGGCAATACAATTGTAACCTTTTTTATTATGGTTTTGTATAAAAAATTATTGGTTGTAAATCTTGTACCAATAATTTATAATAAGTCTAGTAGATTAATTGCGTGGTGAAATTGTAAAATCTCACCACGTTTTTGCGTGATAAGAATGTTTCGCAAATTAGTAATTATGAAATTACTAAGTAGTTATATTGAATTTTAAAATTACTATAGTATTAATGGAGGCAATAGAATGAAATATGATTATCTAATAGTAGGAGCAGGGTTATTCGGTTCGATTTTTGCCTATGAGGCAAATAAAAGAGGAAAAAAGTGTCTGGTAATTGACAAACGTTCACATATTGCAGGTAACATATATACAAATAAAATAGAAGATATTAATGTACATCAATATGGCGCACATATTTTCCATACCAGCAATAAGCGTGTTTGGAACTATATACAACAGTTTGCTGAATTTAACCGGTATACCAATTCGCCAGTTGCAGTTTACAAGGATGAACTATACAATCTACCCTTTAATATGAATACCTTTAGTAAGCTATGGAATATTAAGACTCCAGCACAGGCGAAGGAAATGATTCAAAAGCAAATTGAGGAAAGTGGTATTACCAACCCTCAGAATCTTGAAGAACAGGCAATTTCCCTAGTGGGCAGAGATATCTATGAGAAGCTCATAAAGGGCTATACAGAGAAGCAGTGGGGCCAGAGTGCTACAAAGCTTCCAAGCTTTATTATTAAAAGGCTTCCAGTTCGATTTACGTATGACAATAATTACTTTAATGATTTGTATCAGGGGATTCCAATTGGTGGGTACACCCAGATCGTAGAGAAGATGCTAGAAAACGCAGAGGTTAGATTGAATACAGACTATTTCGCGAATAAAGAGGAGCTAGATAGCTTGGCAAGTAAAACAGTATTTACGGGAATGATTGATGAATTCTATAATTATCAGTTTGGTACATTGGAATATAGAAGTCTTAAATTTGAAAATGAAGTGATAGACGAAGAGAATTATCAAGGAAATACCGTAGTCAATTATACGGAATACGAAGTTCCCTATACTAGGATTATTGAACACAAGCATTTTGAATTTGGAACGCAACCCAAAACAGTTATTACAAGAGAGTATCCTATGACCTGGGAAAAAGGCGATGAACCTTATTATCCAGTCAATAATGATAGAAATAATAATGTATACCAACAATATAAGGCACTGGCAGATCAAGAAGAGAATGTTATATTTGGGGGAAGATTAGCGGAGTATAAATATTATGATATGCACAACGTGATCGAACAGGCATTAAATTATGTAGATAAAGAATTAGGATAGAAGATAAATAATCGAATAAAAGGAGAAAACTATGACTTATAAAGAAAATTACAACAATTGGTTAGAAAATCCATATTTTGATGAGACAACAAAAAGCGAGCTAAGAGCGATTACCAGTGAAGAGGAAATAACAGATCGTTTCTACAAGAATTTAGAGTTTGGTACCGGAGGGTTACGTGGAGTAATCGGTGCAGGTACCAATCGAATGAATATATATACCGTTAGAAAGGCAACGCAAGGGCTTGCAAACTTTATTCTTAAGGAAGGTAAAGCAGATGCTGGAGTTGCCATTGCATATGATTCTAGGCATATGTCCCCAGAATTTAGTGAGGAAGCAGCTTTGTGCTTAAATGCAAATGGGATTAAGACGTATTATTTTGAATCGTTACGTCCAACACCAGAATTATCTTTTGCAGTGAGAGAATTAGGTTGTGTGGCAGGACTGGTTGTTACGGCAAGCCATAATCCGCCAGAATATAATGGATACAAAGTATATTGGGAGGATGGTGCACAGATTACAGCACCAAAAGACACCCAGATTATTAATGAAGTGAATATAATTGAAGATTATGCTGTCGTTAAGACCATGAGCAAGGAAGAGGCTGTTGCGAAAGAGCTTTTTCATGTGATTGGAAAGGAAATAGACGAAAAATACTATGCGGCGCTTAGAGCATTAGTAGTAAATCCTGAGGCAATCAAAGCAGTTGCAAATGAGATGAAAATTGTATATACCCCTCTTCATGGTACCGGTAATATTCCAGTAAGAACCATATTAGAACAAATTGGATTCAAACATGTTTATGTTGTACCACAGCAGGAATTACCAGATCCTAATTTCTCAACGGTTAGTTATCCGAATCCAGAGGACAAGGATACCTTCGTATTAGCACTAGAATTGGCACGTAAAGTAGATGCGGATGTAGTACTTGCGACCGATCCCGATGCAGATAGACTTGGAATTTATGCAAAAGATGTAAAGAGTGGGGAATATAAAGTATTCACAGGAAATATGTCAGGTTCTTTGATTTGCGAATATCTTTTATCAGCTAGAAAAGAAAAAGGATTACTGTCTAGTAACGGTGCAATTGTGGATACGATTGTTACAACGAATATGACAGAGGCAATTGCCAAAGAATATAATTTAAAACACATTGAAACGCTGACAGGATTTAAATATATTGGCGAGCAGATTAAATTCTTTGAACAAGATCATAGTTACCACTATGAATTTGGTTTTGAAGAAAGTTATGGCTGTCTGGTAGGTACACATGCAAGAGATAAGGATGCTATTGTGGCAGTCATGAGTCTATGCGAAGCAGCAGCATACTATAAGACGAAAGGCTTAACACTGTGCGATCAGATGTTTAACATCTTCGAGAAATATGGTTACTACCGTGAAACGCTTCAGTCAGTTACACTGAAGGGTGCGGATGGATCTAAGAAAATAGTAGCAATGATTGACGATTTTAGAAATAATACGCCAAAAGAAATTGGTGGAATTAAAGTAGTTAACTTTAGAGACTACCAATTTAATAAGATTACAAATATGGCGACGAAAGAGCAGTCAGAAACTGGACTTCCAGAGTCTAATGTATTATATTTTGAGATGGAAGATAATGCTTGGTGTTGTGTTAGACCTTCAGGTACAGAACCTAAAATCAAGTTTTATATTGGAGTGAAAGATCATTCACTTGAATTGGCAGATAAAAAATTAGAGGAATTTTCAGAAGCGCTAATGAAGTTAGTGAATTAGGGAGAAAAAATGCAATTATTATCAATCATTGTACCTTGTTATAACGAAGAGCAAGTACTTGAACTATTTCATAAAAGAATTACTGAAATTTTTGTTGAAATGAAAGCAATGTATCAAGATTTAGATTTTCAGCTACTATTTATCAATGATGGCTCGAAAGATAATACGTTGAATTTAATTAAAGAATTAGCTCAAAAAGACAAATATGTGGATTATGTTTCTTTTTCAAGAAATTTTGGAAAAGAAGCGGCTATGTATGCGGGATTACAAAATGCTTCGGGAGATTATATTGCAGTTATGGATGCAGACTTGCAAGACCCACCTGAGTTCTTAATTGAAATGTACAAAGAACTTTTGAATGGGACAGCTGACTGCGTTGCGGCAAAGCGTGAGACAAGAAAAGGAGAACCCATCATTCGTTCTTTTTTTGCAAGGATGTTTTATCGAGGAATCAATAAGATATCTAAGACGGAAATCGTAGATGGTGCAAGGGATTTTCGATTAATGACGAAACAGATGGTAGAAGCAATACTTGAGATGTCAGAGTACAACCGATTTTCGAAAGGGATATTTGGCTGGGTAGGTTTTGAAACGAAGTGGATTGGTTATAAGAATGTGGAAAGAGCAGCAGGAACGACTAAATGGTCTTTTTGGAAATTGCTCATTTATGCATTAGATGGAATAATAGCATTTTCCACAGCACCACTTATATTTGCAACAATAGTAGGATTACTATTTTGTCTTATTGCATTGATTATGATTGTTGTAATCATTGTTAAGACATTAGTGTTGGGAGATCCGGTTGCAGGTTACCCTTCTATGATATGCTTTATACTCTTATTAGGTGGAATCCAATTATTCTGTATGGGAATTATAGGTCAGTATTTATCAAAGACCTACCTCGAAGTAAAGAAGAGACCAATCTACATAGCAAAAGAGAAGAAGTTGAGAAATTAAGATAAGGGATTCACAACATGACAAAATCAAGAGCACTTTAGCTAGAGTAAAGATTGAAAATATAATGATAGAAAGTTATCTATGAAACAAATGAGCGATGCATTCACTTTGAACAAAAGTATATGCATCGCTTATTTGTTTGCACTGCAATCCACTCGGGCACGAGGGTGTCTGCAGGCAGACAGTTTGTTAAAAGTAACAAGCATTCATATTATCTATGATATTTAACAACACCATGAACAGCGTAAGAGATAAAACACATACACGATTTGATCATACCAAATCCCATATAACGATATACTTTAAACGTCATTTTAGCGGAATGTAGTTTGTTACCTGATTTACCCGAACTGCTCAGTCGATATTTCAGTAACGGTTCATTTACAGCGCAGACTTTTTTGTATTTTTGTAATATCTTTAGCCACATGATGTAGTCTTCATGGCTGTCTTCATGCTCCATTGGAAATTCTAAAGCAACTTCTCTAAGTAATAAAACAGAAGAGCAGTTAATTAAGTTTTGACCTAACATCATTCGATAAGTAATATTTTCAGGAACAGCAAGTATTTTCCCGGTTAATTGTCCAACTGGAGTCATAAGTTCGCGAGCAGTAGCACAGAGTACACGTTGTTTCGCCTCTATCGTATCTAACTGCCTTGATAATTTATGAGGCAACCAATAGTCGTCTGAATCAAGAAATGCCACATATTTTCCTTTGGCAAGGGTTACACCCTTATTTCTGGAAGCAGCCGCTCCAAGATTTAGATCATTTCTTACATATAAAATGTTATCGTGAGTATCATATTTTTTTAATAATTTCTGTGTTTGATCGCTTGAACAGTCATCTATTATGATTAGTTCAAGCGGAATATCTTGTATAAGCACAGAATGAATAGCAGTCTCTATATAATCACTGCTATTATAGGTTGGCATGATTACGGATACGATTGGATGGTCCATTTGATTTGGCTCCTTACTATGTTATAAAAGCTGATAGAATGCATATATGATATGCATAGCCTATCAGCCTTAACAGTATGATTGTTAATCGTTAAGTTTGTTTTGTGATTCGGAATTTTTTAAATTTTCTTTTTTGACAGCGGTTTGCTGTCCTTCATCTACGCCCTCTGTATTTTCCTTTTGAAATAGAATTTTAAATGTCATCAATAGTAATTTAAAATCTAGCCATATGGAATAATTTTCGAAATACAACAAATCAAGCTTTAATTTATCATAAGGGGTTGTATTATATTTACCATATATTTGTGCATAACCAGTAAGACCGGCTTTTACTTTCAAACGAAATGAAAACTCTGGAATATCTTCTTCGTACTGCGCAGCAATACTTGGACGTTCGGGTCTAGGTCCTACTAATGACATGTCACC
Source organism: Lachnotalea sp. (assembly GCA_041821265.1). Taxonomy (GTDB): domain Bacteria; phylum Bacillota; class Clostridia; order Lachnospirales; family Lachnospiraceae; genus Lachnotalea. Next base: position 54,477 of record JBGUEQ010000006.1, read on the forward strand.
CTTGAGGATATTAAACAATTGTGGAAGTTCATCAAAATGTATATTCCTTAAAACTCGTCCAACAGGAGTTACTCTGTCATCGTTTTTCATTGCAAGCCTAGCACCGTGTGTTTCAGAATCCATTTTCATACTTCTAAATTTATATATTATAAACTTTTTATTATTAAGTGTTAAACGTTCTTGTTTATATAATATAGGACCTCCATCATATGTTTTTACCAATATTGCAATAATAATCATAAAAGGGGAAGTGATTATAATTAGTATTAAGGATACTACTAAGTCTAAAATACGCTTTGCAAAACTTTGTTCAAGATTTAGACCACTGTTTCGTGATAAAAGTAGTGGTGAATCAAATAAATGAATGTTGTCGGATCCAAGTATAATAATATCAGACAATTTAGGCGTAACATATACTCGAATGGAGTATTTGAAACAATATTTTAAAATTACATTACGAATGTGTGCTGGAACATCGCAAATGATTACTGCTTCATAGGCAAGTATTTTTTCTAAAATAGTATCTTCACCTTCGCTAATATGAATTGCTTCATGAATGTCATATTTATCTCTACGTGAACCCATCTTCTTAATCAATTCGGTGGAATCACGGTCACCATAAATCATTATCATTTTACGTGGCGGATATAACTTGCTATAGACATATCTACTTATTAAAGACCAAAAACATATCAAACCAATGTCAATCGACGTCATTAAAAGTATAGGCATTACACTCATTATTTTAGTTCCAATTAAACATATTTGCAAATAAGTAATAAAGTTCACTAATACCAGCGATAAGATTTGAGAATATATGACATCTGACAGTCTAAGATACCCGATCTTAAAACCGCCGTATAATCTTGAGAAGAAATATGTTATCAAAACATAAAATATAAGTAAAACCCAATGTCCACGTTTGAAATATGGAATAGGAATCCCCTTGTTATAATAAATGATCCAAATATTCCAAAAAACTATTGTTTCAAGGGCTATAATAGCAGCCATTTCTACAAAAATAACTAATCTTTTAAATTGTTCATTTCGATTCAAATCACTACCTCAAATTCTTCCTTTTGTAATAAAATCAACGTTGTAAGCATGTACTATATTCAGAGATACCTAAATTGTATTTTGTATAAGTGTAACCACATAGCTTCACACTATATCATATTCAGTGTAAAGTTTAACAGAGGGTAAAAAACTTGTCAATATTGTTGACAAAACTTGTCAAATGAATATTCAAATTTAAATTAATTATATACCAAAAAAATGATGAATTGGGAAATAAATTCATATATACCAAATATTAATCAAATCGTAAGTAAATAGGTTTTGACTTTGAATTTTTTGTGATTTATAATCGTAGTTAGATAAACATAATTTGTAACAAAAGTTGCAATTATGTTGAATTGCGATTTTATTTATTTAATAAGGAAGAGGAGAAGATATGCGATTAGTAAAAAAGGTTTTAGCAATCAGTTTGGCAACGACTTTGATGTTTACTGGAATAGAGATGCCGGTAAATGCCACAGAGTATTCAAATACTCAGACAGAAGAAGTTGCACAAACACAGACAGGGGCAGAATCAGTAGCAAGTAGTGATTCGTCTGATATTCAAGATTCAGTAACGGATGAAAGCGCAGATACTTCTACACAAGCAACAGAAGAAGTTTCGGCCACGGACGATGCAACGACAACAGATGAAACGGCTACAACAGATGAGACAACAGTAACAGATGAGACAACAGTAACAGATGAGACAACAGTAACAGATGAGACAACAGTAACAGATGAGACAACAGCAACAGATGAGACAACAGTAACAGATGAAACAACAGCAACAGATGAAACAACGACAACAGATGAGACAACAGCAACAGATGAAACAACTACAACAGATGAAGCGAAAGAGGTAGCAGAAATTTCTGACACTCAAAAGATGGTTAATGATGCTCTTTTAGTGAATGGAACTATTACTCTTTCACAAGATTTACAATTGGATGATATGTTAGAACTTAGTCTTCCACAAGATTTAGAGAAAGCAAAGCTTACAATTGAGTTAAATGGTTTTAAAATAACGTCAGAGAAAGCGGAAGCTTTAATGCATGTGGCACAAAACGTTACCCTTACTATTAAAGGCGAAGGAAGCATGGTGAACAACGCAGAGAATGGTATTGTAATTTTTAATGAAGGTGCAATCAATTTAGATAATGCTGAACTATTAGCAACTGGAAGCAAGAGTGTTGGAATTCTCAATAATAGTACACTTGGTGAAAAAGGTCTTATAATAAAGAGTGGTACAATTAAGGCTGAGTGGTTTGCAATAGGAAGAACAGCAAAGGCAGAAGCGTCGGCTAACCGACCAACTGCCTTTTTTGCAGCAGCAGGAATTGTTCTATCCTCAACGGATACAGAGACAATAGAACAAGGTACCTATAGCGTTGATGAAAACGCTACAGTAATAGATGATTCAGAGAGTAATATAGAAGTATCAGAAACTGACACTTCAACAGATGAATCAAGTGCAATAGATGAAACTACTACCACAGACGAAGTTACAACAACTGAGTCACAGGATACAACTATACAATCAGAAGTGTCAAGTGAAACTACGAATGACGAAACAAATGTGGAAGCTAAAACAACAACAGTACAAGCACAACAAGCAACGATAGTTGCTCCAATAATGCCTGTTAATGTAAGAGCGACAGTAAATAGCTATAATAGTGTTACAATCGCTTGGAGCGGTGTAGCAGATGCAAAAGGGTATATTATAGAAAGAATTCAGCCTGGTACCGAGAGTACGTATACTGAGTTGCAAGTGATTACAGCAACAGAGTATACAGATACATCAATAGCGGTAGGCAAAGAATACAAATATCATGTTTATGCATATACATATGATGCAACAAATCAAATGTTAAAGAGTACAGTCAGCACAGATGTATCAGCACAGACTTCAATAGCATCACCACAATCACTTACGGTAGAGCAATCTTCTCGAACAAGTATAAAATTGAATTGGGAAACTGTGGATGGTGCATTAAAATATAACGTATATAGAGCCAAAAAAGGTGGATCATATGAATTAATAAAAACGCTTGATGGTACGTACTACAAAAACACAAAACTGAAGACGGGCACCAAATATTATTATAAGGTTACGGCAATCAATGGCGATTATGAAAGTGAGTATAGTAATACAGAGTCCATATATGCTGCAGCGAAAGCAGTCACAAATTTTAAAGTTTCAAGCAGTGCGTATAATAGAGTGGAACTTACTTGGAAAAAGCCAAGTGGAGCAACCAAATATAAAATATATCGCTCAACAAATGAAACGAGCGGATATAAAAGAATCAAGACAGTAACGTCTACTAATTTCACAGATACAAAAGTTAAAACGGGAGTTACCTATTACTATAAGATTGTGTCTTATTCGAGTAATGCGAAGGGTGGTACGAGTAGTATTGTATCAGTTACGCCGGTTTCAGCAGCACCAACGAATGTTAAGGTTGTGTGCAAATCATATAGGAAAGCTAAACTTACTTGGAGTAAATCAAAGGGAGCTGGCGAGTATCAAATATATCGCTCAACTTCAAAAAAATATGGATATACGTTGATTGATACTGTATCTAGGCGTACCATGTCTTATATGGATAAAACAGTTATGGCAGGAACTAAGTATTATTATAAAATATGTGCTGTAACTAGGGATGATGCAAGTGAGATGAGTGATGCGGTTTATGTTAAAATAAAACCACAAGCGGTGAAAGATTTAACTGCCGTGAGTGCTGGAGGTACTAGTACGACATTGGCGTGGTCATCAGCTAATGGTGCAGCAACCTACCTTATTTATCGTTCAACAAAAGAGAGTAGAGGATATAAACAAATCGGGTCTACTACTGCTTCAAATTATACGGTTTCAAACCTTAAAAATGGTAAAACCTATTATTACAGAGTGTATGCTCAAGCAGGTAAGTATAAGAGTAGTTATAAACAAGTGTCCTACGTTAATCCTAACAGTATATCATTAAGCTCTAGTGCAGTGAATATTGAATCAGGAGCAACGGTGAATCTTACAGTAACATTTTCACCTACGTCGGTAACGGATACTTCAATAACGTGGACTACAGCAAATAGCAAAATAGCAACAGTTTCTGACAAGGGTGTTGTTACCGCACTTGCATCGGGAGTAACCGTTGTTACAGCTACAGCTTGTAATGGTGTTACAGCTACTTGTGAAGTTAGTGTTGATCAAGAGACAACTGGGGTAGTAGTTGTATTAGATCCAGGACATGGTGGTTCAGATCCCGGAGCAGTTTCAGGTTCATATCAGGAAAAAAGTTTAAATCTTAAAATATCACAATACACGAAGGAAGAACTTGAGAAGTATAGTGGTATTACTGTAAGAATGACAAGAACAACGGATACGTTTGTACGCCTTGAAGACAGAACTACCATAGCTGCAAATTATGGCGCAGATTTACTTGTTAGTCAGCATCTTAACTCAGCAGCAGCATCTGCGAATGGAGCTGAAGTATATGTATCACTTAACGGTAATTATAGCGCTGGTTCAACTAAACTGGGTTCCTTTATACTTAACAGATTAACTGGTGTCGGAATTAACAACCGTGGAGTAAAAACCAAATTATCATCAGATGGAGTAAATGATTATTATTCAGTAATTAGAAATAGTGTATCAAAAGGATTTCCAGGAATTATTGTTGAAAGCGCATTTATGACAGGTTCAGATGATATAGGCATATTGGCAACTGAAGGTGGACTTAAATCCATAGGTATTGCTACAGCGACCGCTATAGCAGAATATTATGGATTAAGCAAAAAATAATAGGAGAATAACTGGCCGTGAAAAAGAAAATTATTTCACTAATAATGATAGCCATAATGTTATTTTCTGTAACTTCAAATACTGCTTTGGCCTCTAACAGTGGGTTAGAGGTTCAAGGCGGTATTTCTTCTATTTATGGTACTACGGACGAGGTGGAAAGTGGGAATTATACAATAGAGGAAGACGCTTCTATAGTCGAAGAGACAGAAAATGAGATAACGGTAGATAACAAAGATAATGGATTAACGGATACACAAACAACGGATGCACAAACAACGGATGCACAAACAACGGATACGCAAGCAACGGACACACAAACAACGGATACACAAACAACGGATACACAAACAACGGGTACACAAGCAACGGATGCACAAGCCAATACGGATACAACTATTGGCCCGGAATCAAATCAAGCTACGACTACAATTGATTCAACGCAAGAGTCTAACACAAACACGAGCGTTGTTCCGGCAACAGATGAGATTCTAGGTCCTAAAGCGGTAGAATCATTAAAATATAAATCGACCAACTTCAATGAAATAACACTTACTTGGAAAGCAAGTGAAGGTGCAAGTAAATATAAAATTTATCGTGCCACGAGTGAAGATGGTACCTATAAGAGAATAAAAACCACAAAATCAACTACATATAAACAGCGTAAATTATCTTGCGGAAACATTTACTACTATAAAGTGATACCATATGAAGGTTCACTTGCAGGGGAAGCATCAATTATTAAAGTGAAAACAAAGCCGAACAAGATAACTAATTTAACAACGAGTGTGAAGGATGATACAATAAAACTTACTTGGAAAAAGGGCAAGGGATCTACGAGTTATTATGTGTATCGTTCTACCAATAAAAAATCAGGTTTTAAAAAAATCGGTGAAACAACAAAGTTAAAATATTCGGATAAAAATTTAGCGCGTGGAGAATCTTATTATTATAGAATATATCCTGTAAATAATAATATTAAAGGAGCTAAAGTAACAACTTCAACAGCTTGCCGTGTTTTATTTGGACCGAAGGCAGTAACATCCCTTAAATTCAAAAGAATAAATTATAAAACAATTAAACTTACTTGGAGAGAGAGTAGGGGCGCGACCAAATATGTAATTTACCGAGCTACGAGTAAGGACGGTAAATACAAGAAAGTTAAGACTACTACATCTTCATCGTTTCAGCAAAGTGGTTTGTCTTGTGGTAAGACATATTATTACAAGATAATACCATATAAAGATTCGGTTTCAGGTACAGCGAGAATTAGAAAAGTAAATACCAAGCCAGATAAGGTGAAAAAATTAAAGGCAACGGTACAGGATACAACAATTAAACTTACCTGGAAAAGAGGCATAGCAAACAAAAGTTATTATATATACCGTTCAACAAGTAAAAGTTCAGGTTATGCAAAAATTGCGGAAATAACAAAAACAAAGTATTATGATACGGAGTTAGAAAGCGACCAGACTTATTATTATAAAATATATTCGGTAAGCAGAGGAACCAAAGGGAAAAAAGTTACTTGTAGTGCAACAATTGCTTCCACAGATGCTACAAATTCCACAGATTCTACAGGTGAAATGCGAGCAGCATGGATTTCTTATCTTGATTATGGAACACTAAAGGATAAGAGCGAGAGTGAGTTTACTAAAAATATTGATGCAATGTATGATACCGTATTATCGAATAACTTAAACACTGTAATTGTACATGTTCGTGCTTTTGGAGATGCAATATATCCATCCAATTATTATAGCTGGGCAAATTTTGTTACATCAAATTCAGATGGACCAGGTTATGACCCACTTGCCATCATGATTGCAGAGGCACATAAAAAGGGACTTTCTTTCCAAGCTTGGATTAATCCATATAGAACAGCTGATGGAGGACGAGTCAATCCAGCTAGTAGTAGCGCTGTTAAGAAAATTATCAATGGTGTTGATGAAATTGTTTCGAATTATGATGTTGATGGAATTCATTTTGATGATTATTTTTATTTATCCACGGATAATACAAGTCAGGATGTTAAGATGCAAAATGTAAATCATATGATTCAGAGTGTATATGCTAAAATAAAGTCCATTAATTCAAATGTTGTATTTGGAATAAGTCCAGCAGGAAATGTTGAATATGCCAAATCAATTGGGTGTGATGTGGATGCATGGCTTTCGAGTACAGGATATGTTGATTACGTTTGTCCACAGCTATATTGGTCAGATGATTATGTAACTAAAAGTGGTGTTTCTACTAAGATGTTTACAAACACCATGAAACAATGGGCAAGTTTGAATCAGAATAATACAGCGCTGTATGCAGGACTGGCTCTCTATAAAGTAGGCGCACCACTTGAAACGGCGTGGGGAAGCGACTATGGATGGGGAAATAGTAACAGTAACTTATATGATCAATATAAGGCAGCAAAAAGCGATGGATATTCAGGATTTAGTTTGTATCGATATGGTTCTATGGGATTATCAGCAGCAAAAGCAGAACTTGTAAATTTAAAAAAATTGTCACAATAATAAATGAAAAAACAATAATTTCATTAAAAAAAAGCAGTAATTATATCGAAAAATACTGCTTGAAGCATTAGACGTATAATGGTATAATTGTCCAAGATATGCGAGAAAACATATTTAAATTAGATAACATGGAGGAAATGAATATGAGAACATATTTAGTAACAGGAGGAGCAGGATTTATAGGCTCAAACTATATACATTATATGTTTAGAAAATACAATAATGATATAAGAATCATTAATGTGGATGCATTAACATATGCGGGTAATTTAGAGAATCTTAAAACAATAGAGAATAGAGAGAATTATACATTTGTGAAAGCAGATATCTGCGATAAAGAAGCAATAGAGAAAATATTTGCAGAAAATGAGATTGATCGAGTGGTTCATTTTGCAGCAGAGAGTCATGTTGACAGAAGTATAAAGAACCCAGAAGTATTCGTACAGACCAACGTACTAGGCACACTTGTTGTATTGAATGCAGCAAAGAATGCTTGGATTTTAGAAGATGATAGTTTCAAAGAAGATAAGAAATTTCTACACGTTTCAACAGATGAAGTATATGGTTCACTGGAAGCAGATGATTCTTATTTCTATGAGACAACACCAATCGATCCTCATAGCCCATACTCAGCAAGTAAGGCATCGTCAGACATGATAGTGAAATCCTATATTGATACTTATAAGTTTCCAGCTAATATTACGAATTGTAGTAATAACTACGGACCTTATCAGTTTCCAGAGAAGTTGATACCACTTATCATTAATAATGCATTACAAGGCAAGAAGCTTCCAGTATATGGAACGGGTACAAATGTTAGAGATTGGTTATATGTTGATGATCACGCGAAAGCAATTGATATGGTACAAGAGCAAGGAAGACTTGGTGAGAGATACAATATTGGTGGACATAACGAGAAACAGAATATTGAAATTATCAACATTATTCTTGAGACATTACAAGAGATGCTTCCAGAAAATGATGAGAGAAGAAAGCTCGTAAGCAAAGATCTTATCACATACGTAGAAGATAGAAAAGGCCATGATATGAGATATGCGATTGCCCCAGATAAAATCAAAGAAGAAATTGGCTGGTACCCAGAGACAATGTTTAAAGATGGTATTAAGCTTACAATTAAATGGTTCTTTGAAAATGAAGATTGGATGAAGCATGTAACAAGTGGAGATTACCAAAAATATTATAAAGACATGTATCAATAGAGGCATACTAGTGGCAGTATCCATTTAAATATCGGGTGCTGCCTATAGTGCGTTTTGCGTACCTATTTGTTACTATGAAACCATAGTCTGAATAGTTATCGTTTTATTAAAAAATTATGGAGGTTTAAGAATGAAAGGAATTATACTTGCAGGCGGTTCAGGAACTCGCCTTTATCCATTAACAAAAGCAATATCAAAACAGATTATGCCAGTTTATGACAAACCAATGATTTATTACCCATTATCAACATTAATGTTGGCGGGAATTAAGGATATCTTGATTATTTCTACACCAAGAGATTTGCCAGTATTTGAAGAATTATTTGGAACGGGAGAACAGTTGGGACTTCATATGTCATATGCAGTTCAAGAGACACCAAGAGGGCTTGCAGATGCCTTTATTGTAGGGGAAGAATTTATTGGAACAGATAGGGTAGCGTTGGTTTTAGGAGATAATATTTTCTATGGACAGAGTTTCTCGGACGTTTTAATCAGAGCGGCGTCTAGAGAAAGCGGAGCTACGATCTTTGGTTACTATGTAAGAGATCCAAGGGAATATGGTGTTGTAGAATTTGATGAAACGGGAAAAGCTTTATCAATTGAAGAAAAACCAGAGAATCCTAAATCAAACTATGCAGTACCTGGACTTTATTTCTATGATAACGATGTAGTAGACATTGCTAAAAATGTGAAACCATCTCATAGGGGAGAAATAGAAATAACAAGTGTTAACAATGAATACCTTAGACGAAAAACGCTTAAAGTGGAAACCTTAGGAAGAGGATTTGCTTGGTTAGATACAGGAAATCATGATTCACTATTGGATGCTGCTGATTTTGTTTCTGCATTCCAGAAACGCCAAGGCTTATATATTTCATGTATTGAAGAAATTGCGTATAAAAAAGGCTTTATCAATAAAGAACAGCTGATTGCATTAGCACAGCCTTTGCTTAAAACGGAATATGGTCAGTACTTAATGGATATTGCAAACGGGTTATAGAAGAAAGAGGTCTAAGTTATGGGAAAAATTAAAGTTACAACATGCGAAATAGAAGGATTGAAAGTAGTAGAACCTACTGTATTTGGCGATGAAAGAGGATATTTTATAGAGACGTACAATCAAAATGATTTTGTGGAAGCAGGAATTGACTGTGTATTCGTACAGGATAATCAGTCTGGTTCTAAAAAGGGAGTCTTAAGAGGACTGCATTTTCAAAAGAATTTTCCACAGGACAAGCTTGTAAGAGTGATAAGTGGAGAAGTGTTTGACGTTGCAGTAGATTTAAGAGAAGGCTCAAAGACTTATGGTAAATCATTTGGCGTCATGTTATCAGCAGAGAATAAGAAGCAGTTTTTTATTCCAAAGAACTTTGCGCATGGATTCTTAGTTGTTTCAGAAACCGCAGAATTTGCATATAAGTGCACGGATTTTTATCATGCAAATGATGAAGGTGGAATACTATGGAGTGATCCCCAAATTGGAGTTGAATGGCCAATTACAGAAGATATGGAGTTGACTATTTCGGATAAAGATACGAAATGGGAAGGGATTCAATCATTAAAGAAATAAGGGTTACTGCATGGAGGTTATTAAATGGGTTTTATTGAAAGCATTAAAGACGTTTTTAGCAAACGTAAGCTGGTAATGTCATTGGCAGTTGCGGATTTTCGTAAAAGATTTGTGGGTTCCTACTTCGGGGTTGCATGGATGTTTGTTCAACCGATTGTGACTGTATTGATATATTATTTGGTATTTCAACGTGGACTTAGGCAAACTCCATCTACGGATAGTCCGTATATATTGTGGTTGATACCAGGTATTGTGCCATGGTTTTTCTTTAGTGAGGCCCTTAGTTATGCAACCAATTGCCTTAGTGAATACAGTTACCTAGTTAAAAAAGTGGTGTTTAAAGTTAGTGTTCTTCCAATGGTTAAAATTATTTCATGTATGTTTGTACATGTTATATTTATTGCGATTATGATTATTGTATTGTTATTCTATGGAATCCTGCCATCGTTATATTGGCTACAAGCATTTTACTATACATTTTGCCTTTTCATATTACTGATAGGAGCATCGTTTATCACATCCTCAGTAACCGTATTATTTAGAGATATGGCACAGATTGTGAATATTGGCTTACAATTTGGTATTTGGTCAGTTCCTATTATGTGGGCTCCTAGTATGTTTGGAGAAGGAATAGAACGATATATGTGGATTGTTAAATTAAATCCTATCTATTATATTACAGAAGGTTATAGAGCAAGTTTTATTGATAGTATAGGCTTTTGGGAGAATCCAGGTGGGGCATTGTATTATTGGATATTTACAGCAGTTGTTTTTGTGGTTGGACTTAAGTTATTTAAAAAGTTAAAACCGCATTTTGCAGATGTGCTGTAGTGAGTTGAGAGTATAAGGAAACTCATTTTTACTAAGTTCGAAAATACCTCACTAAGTAAAAATGAGTGCATTCGCACGTAAGAGAGCAAAATATGCTTTCTAAGTGCTCGTTGTAAGTGCTCAGAGCAGGAGAGAGAAAATGTCAGCTATTAGTGTAAAGAATTTAAGTAAAGTTTATTATCTTTATGAAAAACCAATTGATCGGTTGAAAGAGACGCTTAGTCCTTTTAAGAAGATATACCATAAGAGCTTTTATGCCTTGAATGATATATCCTTTGACGTGGCGCAGGGAGAGACGGTTGGTATTGTAGGTACAAATGGTTCAGGAAAGTCAACAATTTTGAAAATTATTACGGGTGTATTGACTCCGACAGAGGGTAGTGTTGTGATTAACGGTAAGATTTCAGCACTTCTTGAGCTTGGAGCGGGCTTTAATATGGAGTACACTGGTATTGAGAATATATATTTAAATGGTACAATGATGGGCTTTACAAGAAAAGAGATGGATGTAAAGATTAAGGATATCCTTGATTTTGCGGATATTGGAGATTTTGTCTATCAACCGGTTAAGACATATTCCAGTGGTATGTTAGTGCGTCTTGCATTTGCTACTGCGATTAATGTGGAGCCAGAGATATTGATTGTGGATGAAGCATTATCGGTAGGAGATGTATTTTTTCAGGCAAAATGTTTTAATAAAATAAATGAAATAAAGCAAAAAGGCACCACAATTCTACTTGTTACGCATGATATGAGTAGTATAATTAAATACTGCGATAGAGCTGTTTTACTCAATAGAGGTAATTTCGTAGAAGAAGGAAAACCAAACAAAATTGTTGATTTGTACAAGAAGATATTAGCAAATCAGTATGATCCTAATAAAACAGAAGCTACAGTGGAAGCGGCTGCAATTAAAGTGGATGAGCATAAGAAGTGGATGAATCAGCTATCGGTGAATCCTGACCAAAACGTATATGGGGATAAGAGAGCTGAAATAATAGATGTAGGTATCTTTGATGATCAGGCAAGATTGACGAATCTGATTATGAAAGGTAAAGAGTTTAGTATTAAGATGAAAGTGAAATTTAACGAGACAATCAGTGAACCTATTTTTGCATTTACGATCAAGGATACGAGAGGTACGGAGCTTGTTGGAACCAATACGTTAGTTGAGAATACAGATGTTAAGATGGTAGAACGCGGAAATACCTATATTGTTTCTTTTACACAGAAAATGATGCTTCAGGGAAAAGATTATTTAATATCACTTGGTTGTACTGGGTTCGAAAATGGAGATTTTGTTATCTATGATCGTATGTATGATGTGGTTAACATAACGGTTATTTCGAACAAAAATACGGTAGGTATATATGATATGGACAGTGCAGTAACATTTGAAGAAGAATAAAAAATGTCTGTAAGCAGCGGAGAAAGTCACGCAAACGGAGGAAACGATGGGTAAAGATGTTTTGAATCTAACATACTATAAGGGCGAGGATCTATATAGTGATGGCGATGTTGAAGATAAAATATTAGAGATTTTTAAAAGTAACGAAGATATTGCAAAACGTCTTATGAGAGATGATGATTGGGCCATCTTGTATCATCTGTCTCCAATCAGACAAAATATTTTGGAATGGTATGATTTTGATAAAAACGATACGTTACTTGAGATTGGTTCAGGGTGTGGAGCTATTTCAGGATTATTTTGTGAGAAGATGAAACGAGTAGTTGGAATCGAATTATCGAAGAGACGCTCTATGATTAATGCAGAGAGAAATAAGAGCTTTGATAATTTGGAAATTATGGTAGGTAATTTTGAAGATATCGAACTAACGGAACAGTTTGACTATGTAACACTAATTGGTGTATTAGAATATGCAGATAGTTATATTAATTCAGATAAACCATATGAGGAAATGCTTGCAAGAGTGAAGAAATTCCTAAAACCAGGTGGCAAACTTATTATTGCAATTGAAAATAAATTCGGCTTAAAATATTGGGCTGGTGCAATGGAAGACCACACAGGTAATTTATTTGATGGTCTTGAAGATTACAAGAATGTATCAAGTGTTCGAACATTTTCTAAAAATGAAATAGAAGAGTTATTAACGAAGGCGGGATATATGGATCATGAATTCTTTTATCCGATTCCGGACTATAAACTTCCGAACATGATATACTCAGAAAAACATCTTCCGAGTACAGGAGATTTAAGAAATATGTCAACTGCATTTGATCGTGCTCGCTTTAAATTGTTTGATGAGGACACGGTATACGATCAGCTTTGTAAGGACAAGCAGTTTGAATATTTTTCAAATTCATTTTTAATATTTGCGAAAGCATGATACCACAAAGTGCGTAACAATCCGTAGGTATCAGAGCATTCCAGGTTCATAATACTTATCATGGATGGAGGTTAACATGAAGGACGTTTTGTTTGTGAAATATAATAGAACTAGAAAGCAAGAATATCAGATTAGTACATCTATATTTGAAGAGAATGGTTCTACTTATGTAGAAAAAAAGGCTTTATATAAAGAATCTATTCCTCATATTGAAAGCCTAATGAAGAAATCAGAGCAATTAGCTCAGGTTCTGCAAAATGTAAAGGTTCTTTTGCCAAGAGTAGAAGGAAATTCAGCATTTTATGAGTATATTAGCGGAGTGACAGCAGAAGATAAACTATTATCGTTTATCAATAACAAAGAAGTATTATTACAAGAAATTAAGAAGCTAAATGATCAAATTTTTGATTTTAAAGAAGAGATTATAAAAGAATTTGAGATGACGGATAGTTTTAGAGAAATATTTGGTAGCGAAAGCAACTTGAGTGGTTTCGCGGTGATTCCTGCCAATATTGATTGCTTATATGACAATTTCATTGAGAAGGACGGGGTAGTTTACTGCTTGGATTGTGAATGGGTTGTTGATAGCCTAGTTCCCGTGGAATATTTAAAATATAGAAGTTTAATTTATTTTTATCGCAAATTCAAGATGTACCTAGAGAAACAAATGTCAGAAGATGAATTCCTCGAATTCTTTGAAATTACCCAAGAGAAGGCAAACATTTACTTTGAGATGGAGGACAATTATCAGCATTACATTCATGGACCAAATCGTGAATGCATTTATACCGATAATTATAAGAAGCCAATTAAATCAAGGGATAATTTGGAAGAAGAAGGATTTGATTTAAATAGCTTTAAACAGCTACAAGAGAAAGATAAAGATATAACAAATCTCAATGAACTATGTTATATTAAAGATAACACCATCAATGATAAAGATAAATACATCAGTGACCTAGAAAATATAATTAGTCAAATGCGTTCTAATCCACTGTATAAAGCTGGACGAGCACCTGTGAAAATCGCTAAGATAATCAGGGGCTTGTTCAAAAAAAAAAATCTAAACACGGATAAAATTATATTTCGACAGGAAGATGAACCACAAGTATCCATTATTATTCCAGTGTACAATCAATTTATTTATACTTATCAATGCTTAAAGTCTATCAAGGAACATACATTGGGAGTTACCTATGAGATATTGATCGGGGACGATGTTTCTACCGATAAAACAAAGGTTTTGTTAAAATTAGTAGAGAATGTGACAATTATTAGAAATACTACTAATTTGGGATTTCTTAAGAATTGCAATCAGGCAGCGAAAAAAGCACGTGGTAAATACTTATTATTCTTAAATAATGATACAACTGTAACACAGGGGTGGCTTACGCCATTAGTAACATTAATGGAAAATGATGAAACAATTGGTATGACTGGTTCTAAATTAATCTATCCAAATGGTATATTACAAGAAGCGGGTGGCGTTATTTGGAGCAATGGTGATGGCTGGAATTATGGGAGAAACGATAGTAGTGATAAACCAGAATATAACTATGTTAAAGAAGTAGATTATATTTCAGGAGCAGCAATGATGATTCGAAGTAGTTTGTGGTCTGAAATAGGTGGCTTTGATGAACGGTTTGCTCCAGCTTATTATGAAGATACAGATCTTGCTTTTTCGGTTAGAAAAGAAGGATTCAAGGTAGTGTTTCAACCACAATCTGTTGTGATTCATTATGAGGGAATGTCAAATGGAACAGATACAGAGAATGGAATTAAGAAGTACCAAATAGAAAATAAAGAAAAATTTAAGGAAAAATGGGTAAAAGAATTAAGAAATTTATGCGATAATCCGAATGGGCTCTTTCTTGCAAGAGATAGAAGTAATCATAAGAAGATTGCAGTATTTATTGATCGATATGTTCCACAGTATGATAAAGATGCAGGATCTAAATCTACCTTGTCATACATAAAAGCATTTATTAAAATGGGGTATCACACTAAATTTATTCCAGAAGATTTTAAGTCGGATGAAGTATATACACCATACTTAGAACAATTGGGAGTAGAAGTTTTAACGGGTAGTTTTTATTTACTCAATGTAGAACAGTGGATTACGGATTATGGCAAGTATTTTGATATTGTATTTTCAAATAGACCCTACGCGACTAGTAAATATTTAGATGTTTTAAAATCAAATATTAAGGGAAAAATTATATATTATGGGCATGATTTACATTATGCAAGAGAACTAAAAGAGTATCAGCTGACAAGGGACAAGTCGTTATTAGCACATGCGAATCAGATGAAAAAGTTGGAATATGCAATTATGGAACAGGCAGATATCGTATATTATCCATCTTTCTTAGAAATTGATGAGATAGCGAAAGAAGCTCCGATGGTTAAGGCTACCGCTATTCCCGTATATGTATATGAAGAACCAAATAATATAGAGCCATTAGATGCAAACAATCGCAGAGACTTAGTGTTTGTAGGTGGTTTTGCACATGATCCTAATGTAGATGCAGTGCGTTGGTTTGTGACAAAGGTTTTACCAATTGTATTAAAAGAAATTCCCGAGATTCATTTCCAAGTCATTGGGTCTAACCCACCAGAGGAAATTAAGGCGATGGCATCCGACCATGTAATAATAAGGGGATTTGTCTCAGAAGAAGAGTTGGCAGATGCTTATTACAATGCCAGAATGGCGATTGTTCCATTACGGTTTGGAGCAGGAATGAAGGGAAAAGTGATTGAAGCATTATATTATAATGTGCCATTGTTAACAACAGACGTGGGTGCTCAGGGATTACAATTCTTTGATAACGTATTGCGAGTTGAAAATGAGGCAGAAGCATTTGCTTGTACTTTGATTGAATTATATCAAAATCCAGAAATGTTAAATAATATGACCGCTGCTATGCCAGAATATATTGAGAAGTATTTTAGTTTTCAGGCAGCAACTAAAATAATTTGTGATACAATTTAGCACAGATTTAAGTGGAGGAATGATACAAATGACAAAATTAATAGAGCAAATAATGAAATTTGGAGTGGTTGGTTTTATCTGCTTCTTCATAGATTATTTTGTACTATATGCAGTAACAGAATTTTTAGGAATAGATTATTTGATATCAAGTGGAATATCATTTTCTGTTTCAGTAATTGTGAACTATATTCTTAGCATTAAATTTGTATTTGTTACAAAGAAAGATGCAAATAAAGCAAAAGAATTTATTTTATTCGTAATACTTAGTTTGGTTGGTCTTTTACTTAACCAGATGATTATGTGGTTTACTGTCGAGAAATTGACAATATATTATATGCTTGCGAAGATTATAGCAACAGCCATAGTGATGGTATACAATTTTATTTCCAGAAAAATTTTTCTGGAGGATAATGTGGAAAAATAATTGGAGATGTTTTAGTGAAGAAAAAAAATATATTAATAATTATATTAGCAATATTAGTATTTGTAGTATCAGGAGCTTTCGTCTATAACGTATATTATGAACCAGAAATAGAGCAGGAAGAAATTACACTGCCAGCAGGTAGCGAAGTGGATTTAATTATGTTCATGGGACAAAGTAATATGTCGGGAACAGGTGAGAGTGCAAAAGCACCAGTTGTTATTGACGGCGCAGGGTATGAGTTTCGGGCAATATCAGATCCTACCAAGTTATATAATTTAACGGAACCTTTTGGTGTGAATGAAAACAAAACAGATGGTGTGGACGATGAAGATTTAAAAACAGGCTCGCTTGTGTCGTCGTTTGTGAACTCGTATTATAGTGGAGCAGGGGTTCCTGTTATTGCGGTTTCGGCGTCAGCAGGAGGCAGTACACTTCACTCTTGGCGTGAAGATGGAGAACTCTTGCCAGATGCAGTGAATAGATATAATGCAGCTAAGAATTGGCTTGTGGATAATGGTTATACAATAAGACACAGCTATATGGTATGGCTCCAAGGTGAAAGCGACGGTAATAAACAAACCTCTAAAGATGATTATATTGCTTCCATTAAAGATTCTGTTGGAGTAATGCAAGAGAACGGAGTTGAAAAATGTTTTATCATACGAATTGGTATCAGAACCAAAGAGCCAGGTATGTATGATACAATTATTGAAGCACAGACGGAATTATGCAGAGACAACGGTGACTTTATATTAATATCTACGAAGGCAGTAGAATTTGATGCAATGGGACTCATGAGAGATGAAGTACATTACACACAAGGCGGATTAAACTTAATAGGTGAAGAAGGTGGAGGTAATATGGCATATTACGTTAAAACAGGTCTGACGCCTTCCTTATATGACTATCAAAACGATGATGTTTACAGTGATACGGACGAAAATCAATAGGTTTGCCAAACAATAATAAAAATGTTATAATTTACGAAATGAAAGAGAACAAGGCGTATAGCCAGTTATATAATATAAGATACACTAAAGAATCGAGAAATCGATTCTTTAGTGTATCAGCAAGTTTAAGATTAATTAAAAATATGGAGGCATTTATGAAAGAAAAAATTTTACTATTTATACCTGGATATAATTGTGAAAAACAAATTGTTAGAGTTCTTGGACAATTAGATGAAGACATATTAAACTATATTGATAAAGTTATTATGGTAAATAATAGAAGTACGGATAAAACAGAAGATGTGGTGTCTGACTTTATAGAAAAGAATGCGAATATTCCAATTGCACTACTTAGAAATGATGATAATTATGGGCTAGGAGGTTCGCACAAAGTTGCTTTCGATTATGCAATGGAGAATAACTATGATTATGTCATTGTGTTACATGGAGATGACCAAGGAGATATTCACGATCTTAAGGTGGTACTGAAGAGAAAAACTTATCGAAAATATGATTGCTGTCTTGGTGCTAGGTTTATGAATGGATCAAAATTGCAAGGATATTCAAGCTTTAGAACCTTTGGTAACGTGGTATATAACATGTTGTTTTCCGTTGTAGTGAGAAAACGAATATTTGATCTTGGATCAGGTCTTAATATGTATCATGTAAATATATTAAGAGATAAATTTTATGGGAAATTTCCAGATAATTTAATGTTTAATTATTGTATGATAATGGCATCTGATTATTACAAGCATAAAATTGCGTTCTTTCCGATTTCGTGGAGAGAAGACGATCAGGTTTCCAATGTGAAAATGTTGAATCAGGCAGTTAATGTGCTTAAGATGCTTGGTACTTACGTTGTTAATAAAGAACAATTTATTACTTCCGATATGAGAGATACAAAAATAAAACAATACAGTGCTAAAGTAATATCAGAAAGTGGGACAACAAATATCGATGAATAAGAAGGCTATTTACTTAAGAATCAATATAGTGGTAATCCTTTTAGCAGCAGCATTTGCAGCTATGAGACTCGATACGTTTACCAATATACAACTTAATTTTGGGAGGAATCTCTTATATTTAATACCTGGCTTTATTGCTGGTTTTATATTAGTGCATTTTGCTAAAATGATGCGATTCTATCTTATTTTAATGGAACATAAAATAAATTTCTTGCGATTTGTTAAGGTATATATGAAGATTACTTTTGTTAATCTTGCGCTACCGTTTAAATTAGGAGAAATCTTTAGAATTTATTGTTTTTCATTAGAGACCAAAGATAGTAAAATCGGTATTTTAAGCGTAATTATCGATCGATTGTTTGATATTAGCGCGTTACTTGTAGTGTTGATTCCCTATGATTTGTTTGTTAATAAAAGTATTTCACCGGTTACGTTTATATTGACCTTATTTGCAGTGGCTATTTTATTTTTATATCGAATATTTCTTCCCACCTATCATTATTTGAATCAATATTTAATTACAAATACAGAGTCAAAAGAAGCCATTCAATGTTTATACATTCTGGAAAGTGGAAAGACTTGGTATGATTATATTAGAAAATTATTAAAAGGAAGAAGCTCTTTGATTTTTATCTTTTCGTGTATTGGATGGATTGCTGAATTCGGTGTGTTAATGTCTATGCAGGCTATGCTTAATGAAGTTTTTGGAGTCAGCGGATTTGTTGAATATATTAATTCGATTTTTGGATTTGGTAAGACACAGCTACTCAATATTTACACTACTGTAAGTTGTATTATACTTGCAATTATAACAGTGAGCGTATATGGGATTTCTTATGTTCAAAGAAGGAGAGCCGTTAAATGTTAAAAAAAGTAATTGTAGTATATGATGATACAGTAGAGGCTGATAAGTTAGTAAAGAATATTACTGGTCCCAAAACATTTGGAAATACAATTTTCAAAAGAAAGACCTTAAATAGAAGAATGACAGAAGTATTAATGTCGAATAACTTCATTGCGGATATTATCGAATATAAAGAGGGTGATAGTGTTGAAAAATTGGCTAGAGCATTGAAAGATGCACCAGACAATTGCGCGGTTATGCATCTGTTATCCAATTATGGAATTAAGAAAATGGATCAGTTTAATCTACTGTTAGAAAAAGTACAGTTTATTAATAAAAATATTATTGTGAAACTAGAAGATAAAACCGCGCTTGTGTTATATACAAGTGTAGAAGAATACATAAGCTATTTAAATGAACAACAGAACCTAGATGGTAAAATTTCATTTGACAAAGTCAAAGATTATGACGTGATTTATTCAGATTCACTAGTAGATCTTGGAGAATTGAATAATTTCATGCAATTTATTACAGGTGGGTTTGACGCTAGATTTTTCAATGCATTAGAAGGTGATGAATATACCGTAACGAAACGCTCTAGTAATAAAAAGAAGATTAAGAGTGAATATGAATTCTATGGACTGCTTCCAGATAATATGAAGATGTGGTTTGTTATGCCGTTTGATTATAAAGAGGAAGAGGATTATGCTTCTTATACGATGGAACGTTATCACATGACCGATATTGCGATACGTTGGATTCATGGTGCGATAAACATTGAAGAATTAGATGATATATTGAAGCGGTTATTTCATTTTGTCTCAACGCGAAATACGAAGAAAGTTTCAACCTCGGAATATGAAGCAGTGGAGAAAAATCTATATATTACAAAGGTTAAGGAAAGAATTCAAGAACTTAAAAAGAGTTCTTATTATATTAAATTTAATAATTTTATTATTTCAGGAACTGAGTTTCGTGATATTGATGAAATCTTTGAAAAGTACGAAGTGCTATATGCAAAAGTAAAGAAGAATATAAATTTACAGCCAGAGTTTGTAGTAGGACATGGCGATTTGTGTTTTTCAAATATTTTATATAACAAAGAAACTTCCATGCTTAAATTGATTGATCCGAAAGGAGCAACAAAAGAGGAAGAATTATGGACAAATCCATATTACGATATTGCAAAATTATCACATTCCATTTGTGGTCGTTATGACTTCTTCAACAGTGGACTTTACGATATTAAAATTGAGTCAGACATGAAGCTAAATCTTTTGTTGGAATTTAATAATGAAGAATATGTAGCATTGTTTAAGAAGTATTTAAGAGAATATCATTTTGATTATACATTAGTAAGATTATATGAGTCCTCTTTGTTTCTATCGATGCTTCCCCTTCATATGGATAACCCGCAGAAGGTGTTTGGTTTTTTACTCAACGCAATTAATATTTTGGAAGAGGTAGAGAAATGTATACAGGATTAACATTTGTTTTTGACATTGATGGAACGATTTGTCCAATTAAGCACAAGTCGCAAGAGTATATTGATTTAGTTCCATATAAGGATATCGTAGATCGTATCAGAGAATATAAAGAGGGTGGAGCTAGAATTGTATTATTTACTTCTAGAAACATGAATAGCTATAATGGAAGTATTGGCATGATTAATGCGAATACGGCAAAAGTAATGTTAGAATGGCTTGACAAATGGGAGATTCCGTATGATGAAATTATATATGGTAAGCCATGGCCTGGACATAGAGGGTTCTACGTAGATGACCGTTCCATAAGACCGGATGAGTTTATGAAATATTCAGAGGATGAGTTGAATGAAATATGCAAAAAATCCAAGGAGGAATATGGACATGAGTAACAAGAAGTCATTTTTATTAGGCGTATTAACGGGGGTTTTAGCACTTGCACTTTTGATAGGTTTTGTAATAGGTGGTATGAAAATCTATGAAACTGTGGTGGAGAATAGAGAAATAGCGTATGATGAAGGCAAAGATGATGAAGAAATAGTAGAATCAACTGGAGTATTTGCAGATACTGGAAATGCGATCATCACAGACATTGATGAGATATACAATATTGAAATTATTCCACCAAGTGGCTTCACCGTAGGTGAGGACTATGAAAGTGCTTATGAGATGGAGTATTACAATGAAGATCAAACACAAAGATTGGATTATTCAATCGAAAATTATACGTTAGATGAAATGCAATCGTATTATGAATTTGATAAAGAACAATATGAAAATTCGAATGATGGTTTTTATAGTAACGTAGCAACAACAGAGCTACAAACGCTAGAAGCAAATGGCTACACAGTGAATTATGTATCCTTGTCTTATACTTATAATGAAACAGAGAATTATACACAGTATTGTGCCTTTGTTATGTTAACAGATTCCACAGAATTTATGTGTAACATCTCTGGTGAGGCAGGTGATGTGAATGAAGCTGTCGTTCAAGAATGTTTTGAATCGCAACTTCCAGTAACCAAATAACCCAAGAAAGTAGGAGCTGTTGTAATGAAGAAAATAGTTCTGATTGTTAATATCATATTATTAGTTATTATTTGTATTTATTTCACAGTGGATATTAAGAAAACTCAAAATGTTTATGGTGAGGTAGGAACACAACAAGATATGGATGAAATTGAGCAAAATACTACTTTGACAACAGAAAATATTTTGCAAAATCTAATATTTAATGGTGAGGAACTCCCTTTTGATACGGACTCTTCCACCTTTTATCTTCCTTTATCTATGGAAGAAGAGGATTGGGAATATGGAGATTTTTCATCGGGTGACGAAGGGGTTTCGATACTTTTAGAGGATGATTTTAATAATGTTGTTAAGAAAGATGCGATTGCTAATAATGAAAGCTTTGAATTTATAGCATTTACAGATCAGGAATACAGGTTTTATCACATTGTATTTACCGGGCTTCCCATTATGAATATTACCATTAATGATGGAACGATGGAGGATAGTGCCCAAATCGATATGAGCCTTTATGCAGCTTCCACCAAATCTGAATGGGTGAAGTCTTCTATGGCAAATATTAATGTAAGAGGCTTTACGAGTAAAGAGTTTCCCAAAAAAGGATATAAATTAGAACTCACTAAGTTTGATAGTTCGGGAAATACAGTAAACAACGATTTGTCTTTGCTGAATATGAGAAAGGATAATGACTGGATTTTATATGCGATGTATAATGATTCAACCAAAATAAGGGATAAGCTATCCATTGATATATGGAATGAATTTGGTGCAGAAGCTAATCCATTTAGTTGTGATTTTGGTACGAAGTTGGAGTATGTAGAACTAGTAGTCAATGGAGAGTATTATGGCATTTATGGATTAATGGAACCGGTGGATGCGAAGAAGCTAGATATTACAGCGTCAAGTGAAGCGAGTAGTCAAGAATATATCTATAAGAGAAAAACTTCGGGTTACTTCTTAACACTAGATGAATTTGTGGAAGATTCGGATACATTAACACGATGTGGATTTGAATTAAAGGGAACGAATAAATATGGAGATATTTCTTTGCAATCTTGGCAGCCAATGATAAATTTTATTAGTGCTTATATGATAGAAGATGATGAAGAATTTGCAAAAGAGATTAAAGAAACGATTGACACAAATAGTGCTTTGAATGTATGGTTATATCTTCAAATTGTGTCGGGGTCAGATAATATAGGCAAGAACATGTATTTTGTATCGAAAGTAACAAGTAGTGGAAGTAAACTATATTTTGTGCCATGGGATTTAGATTTAACATGGGGCAATGTGAGTAAAACTACAAATGATTTACGTACTGCATTTGAAGCGGACATGGTTCAATTCGAAGTGAATTGGGAACCAGGTGAGAGTTTGGTTGTACGTAATGTAGACAATTCAGTAGACTTGGTGAAAGAGAAATGGAGAGTTCTTCGAAGAACCATTCTTACCAATGAGGCATTAGTAAATCGAATCGAAGCATTAGAGAATACAGTAGTAAATTCTGGAGCAATGACAAGGGATATGAACCGATGGCCAGATGGTGGTCATACATATGATTACTCGGATATCATTCAATATGCCACAGACAAAATGGATTATTTAGATTCCTATTTAGCTACACTTGGAGAACAGTAGGGACAACACATAAATGGAGGGCGTATGGCAGTAAAATATAGACATGAAATGAAATATATCTGCAATGAGATGGAACTTGCTGTCATAGCTGGCAGAATCAATCCGCTTATTGGACTTGACAAGCATGTAACAGAAAGTGGAATGTATAATATTAGAAGTCTGTATTTTGATGATTACTACAAAACTTGTTTTCAAGAAAACGAAGCAGGAACAGACCCACGAGAGAAATTCAGAATTCGTATTTATAATGGGAGGTCAGAAAAGATATCGCTTGAACTTAAGAAGAAGGAAAAAGGAAAAACACTTAAACAGTCCTGCATGTTAACGTTAGAGCAGTGTAAACAGCTAATGGAGGGAAGACCGCTTCCTACATCAAGTAAGTATCCAGAAGTTTTACAGAAGTTGAATTTCCTTATGAAAACAAGATTTATGAAACCGAGTATTATTGTAGATTATGATAGAACACCATACATATGTCGAGAAGGAAATGTTAGAATTACAATGGATCGA
Source organism: Lachnotalea sp. (assembly GCA_041821265.1). GTDB lineage: Bacteria > Bacillota > Clostridia > Lachnospirales > Lachnospiraceae > Lachnotalea. Next base: position 78,665 of record JBGUEQ010000006.1, read on the forward strand.
AATATTTCATCTTCTACTAAGCTTAAGAATTTTCTGAATCCTTATATTAGCAAGAGACCAATTATGCCATCTGGACAGCATATACTCGAAGTGAAATACGATGAATTTATACCAGATTACCTTGCTACTAACATGGAAGTTGGTACGTTAAGACAAACAGCATTTTCAAAATTCTATTTATGTAGTATATTTCAGTAGGAAATAAGAGAGATAAATAATTACAATAAATTTTTACAATTGGAGGAAAAGAGATAACCATGAATTTTCAGAACATATTAAAAAAGTCATTTTTAGAGGGGTTTACAAGTATAGACATTAGTACAACAAAGATAGTAGTTACTATGTTTGCAACTTGTATTTTTGCTATGTACATATTTGCAATGTATCGCTTACTGACTAGAAAGACATTTTATTCTAAGTCATTTAATATTGCAATTGCAATCATTGCAGTGATTACATCCGGTATTATTCTTGCAATGCAATCCAGTCTCGTTATTTCACTAGGAATGGTTGGAGCGTTATCCATCATCAGATTTAGAACTGCAATCAAAGATCCTATGGACTTGATTTTCTTATTCTGGTCCATTAGTATTGGTATTATTTGTGGAGCGGGATTGTTTGAACTAGCATTACTTATGTCAATACTTATTACGATAGGAATACTTGGACTTGATTTAATACCAATTGCTAAGGCACCAATGATTCTAGTAATAAATTGTACAGACAAATCAAAGGAAGACCAAATACTAACAACTGTAAAGAAGTACTCAACAGTGTGCAAGATTAAATCTAGAAATATATCAAAGAACAATTTAGATATGGTAATTGAAATAAGAACGAAGCAGGATGCTACACTTGCAAATGAAGTATCTAACTTAGAGAAGATTGAAGCGGTATCACTGCTATCACATGACGGTGAAGTGACGTTCTAGGAAACGGAGGTAGTTTAATGACAATTGTAATTACAATGGCGGGTCTAGGTTCAAGATTTAAAAAGGCAGGCTATAAAGTGCCTAAATATATGATTGAAGCGCATGGGAAAACTTTGTTTGAGTGGTCCATGGATAGTTTGGTTGGATTTCATGAGAAGGAAAATGATTATATTTTTATTGTGAGAAAAGAGGATGAATCAGGCGGATTTATTCAATCGAAATGTAGTGAAATGAATATTAAAAATATAACCATAGTTGAAATTGACTACCTAACCGATGGACAGGCTACCACAGCGATGCTTGGAAGCAAATACTGGGAAAAAGAATCCGAACTTATGATTTATAACATTGATACTTATGTGGAAGCAAACGAGATGAACTTATCTCAAATTTCTGGAGATGGATTTATTCCTTGTTTTCATGCTCCAGGAGATCATTGGAGTTTTGTAAAGTTGGATGAAGAAGATAGAGCAGTGGAAGTAAAGGAAAAAGTTAGAATTTCAGATAATTGCACATTGGGTGCGTATTATTTTAAGAGCTGTCAGCTCTATGAAGATTTATACCGAGAATATTATTCTTCTAATGAGAATCTGGAAAAGGGAGAAAAATATGTCGCACCTTTGTATAATTTCCTGATATCAAAAGGGAAAGAGGTAAGAATCTCAATTGTTGATTTTGATAAGGTGCATGTACTTGGAACACCAGAGGAATTAAACGTATTTATAGAAACATATAAAGGGTAAAAGGATGATAATATCACAAAATAATGAACAACGAAGCAAGGTGCAATTAAGTAAGATACAACTAAATAAAGTGGCATTAATCTTAGCGGTCATACATTGGGTCGTAAGCTTTGCGAGTGATCGATTGGTATTTACGTACAATTTATTAGATTTTTCTAATCTAACCACTTCCGTTAAAACAATACTTGCATGGGGAGCAAAACTAGCATTTTTGGTTTTGTTAATTATATTATGGCAATTTGTAGTATACTTATACCTAGAATATAGAAATAGCAATGAGAAAATCAAGATGTACTTACGTTATACGCAAATATATTTTTCTATTATGGTGTTATTTTTTGTCATGCTTGCGCCAGGATTATGGCGGATGGATGAGTTTGGAATATTGAAAAATGCTGTTAATATTTTACCAGTTTTTTGGCAGGGATATTTAACCTCAATTTTTTATATTTTCGCATTGATGTTGCTACCATCACCAGCAGGTATTATAATAGTTCAAATAGGCGTAATATCATTAATTGTTGGTTACATTATTTATAAATGTAGTAACTTACTTCATAAGAAGTGGCTGGTATACGTGATGTATATACCATTCTTACTGTTTCCTGTAATAGACTCTAATTTCTATCCAATTCGAATGTCGTTGTATGCGTTTTTAGAGCTTTTATTTGCATTTGAATTATTTTCAATCAAATATGAGAACAGAGAAATAAAAATGAAAAATATATGGCTTTTGGCAAGTCTTGCAGGAGTGTTAATTTGCTGGAGAACCGAAGCTATTTACTATATCGTGTTAGCGCCAGTTACATTTATTATTTTATTCTATAAAGTGACAAGTAGGCGAGTGAAAATACAGTTTACATTAGCAACAATTATTATTTCTGGATTACTTACGAGTGTTCAGCTATTAGGCAACAAATTAGTTTCAGGTAACCAATATGAAATAACCAGTGTGGTTCTCCCTATTACTCCACTTGTTTATGAGGCAACTCAAAATGATGACAAACAAATGTTAGAACCCATTAATAAGGTCTTAGATACAGAGATTTTAATGAAAGGTTATCAAGAAGGAAAAACAGGAATTGCAATCTATTGGAGTGAAAGTGAATTAGTAAAGACAGGTTATTCGAGTGAAGAGTTTGCAAACTTCAAAAGCGCCTACTATAAACTAATCATGAAGTATCCTGGTGTGTTTATCAAAGAACGAATTGAAACGTTTGTTGGTTCCACTGGAATTCTGAACGAAACAGAAAATTTATTTGCAGATGATGCTAAAGATTACTATGTGAATTTTAGAGAAACCTATCATTATTCATCACCTTTTCTAAGAAGTGACACCGTTAAGTTATTAGAATTTACGGATCATGAGTTTGTTCACAATATCTTCTATAGTTTTTTACCGCAGGCGCTCCTATTGATAGGAACCTGTTTGGTGTTGTTAATTAAGCGGAATTGGGGGTATTTCTTTATTTGTGCTAATGTTTGTGCTAAAATACCATTGATATTCTTAACGGCACCGTCTAGACTGTTTATGTATTATTATTCCATATTTTTGGTTGGATCTGTGTTGTTTGGAATGATGATTGTATTTATAATAGATATCAGATTGAAAAATATTAAATAGAATGAAAGGTCAACTTTTATTATGGAAGAAAATGCAAGCGTAACATCAGAATCAGCAAAAACAGAGGCTGATTATTATAAGGATTTGTATTATAAAGAGAAGAAGCAAAATTATGAACTTCAAGTCAAACTTGAAAAAGCACAGGAAGAGATTGATTTCCTAGAAGGAAAATTAAAAAATATCAAAAATACTTTTGTATGGAAATTATCTAAGCCAGCACGTGTAGTAATACATTTTATCATAAGGACAAGAGATAGAATTAGACGTTGTGGAAGTCTAAAAGGCGTTCTTAAGAAAATGAAGCAAAAGATGGCAGAGCGACAAAATTATGAATTATTTGGTACAGGAAGTTTTCCTACACAAGGACAAGCTAAGATAGAAAAAGAAACGAAATTTGAGAGAGATATTAAATTCAGTATCTTGGTGCCCTTATATAATACACCGAAGAAGTATTTAACTGAAATGATTGATTCGGTTGTATATCAAACCTATTCCAATTGGGAACTTTGTCTAGCCGATGGTAGTGATGATAAACATAACTATGTTGGTGACATATGTAAAGAATATAATAAAAAAGATACTAGAATTATATATAAAAAGCTTGAGAAAAATTTAGGTATTTCAGGAAATACAAATGTATGCTTTGAAATGGCACATGGAGATTATATTGCGCTATTTGATCATGATGATGTATTGCATCCAAGCGTTTTGTTTGAGAACATGAAGGTGATTTGTGAAAAGGATGCTGATTATGTATACACAGATGAAGCAACTTTTCATGGTAATTCCATCAACAATATGAGTACGATGCATTTTAAATCAGACTTTGCAATTGATACACTAAGAGCAAATAATTATATTTGTCATTTTTCCACCTTTGATGCAAAGCTTCTTCAAAAAACAGGATTATTTCGAACGGAATTTGATGGTAGTCAAGATCATGATATGATTCTAAGACTTACCTCAGCGGCAAAAAATGTTTGCCATATACCGAAAATATTATATTATTGGAGATCTCATAAGAATTCAGTAGCTTCCAATATCAATGCGAAGTCATATGCAATTGATGCAGCAAAAAGGGCGGTAGAAGATCATTTGAAACAGACAGGAATTGATGGAAGCGCAGAAAGTACAAAAGCATTTCCGACTATTTTTAAGATTAATTATAACTTGAAATCAAAACCATTAGTTTCCATCGTGATTGCTAATAAAGATCATTTAAGTGACCTTGCAAAATGCATTGAGTCTATCAATTATAAATCAACCTATGACAATTACGAAATTATAATTGTTGAGAATAACAGTACAGAAGAGAAATTATTTGAGTATTATGAAACGCTAGCTAATATTCGTAACATTAGCGTTGTGAAATATGAAGGTGAATTTAATTATTCGGCTATCAACAATTTAGGTGCTTCGCATGCCAAAGGCGAATATATTATATTACTCAATAATGATATAGAAATTATAACAGATGACTGGATTGAGGAACTGTTGATGTATGCGCAACGTGATGATGTCGGTGCGGTTGGAGCTAAATTATATTATGCAGATGATACGATTCAGCATGCGGGCATTGTGATAGGGCTAGGGGCGCATCGTAGCGCGGGACATACGCATTATCGTTTGCCTAAGGCTAATTTAGGCTATATGGGTAAATTATACTATGCGCAGGATGTAACGGCTGTAACAGGGGCTTGTTTGATGGTGAAAAAGAGTTTATTTGACCAATTAAATGGGTTAGATGAAAGCTTTGCAGTAGCACTAAACGATGTGGATTTTTGTTTGAGATTAAGACAGCTTGGTTTACTGAATGTATTTACACCTTTTGCAGAACTCTATCATTATGAATCTAAATCCAGAGGATTAGATGATAAAGCGGAAAAGGCAAAACGTTATGATGAAGAAGTAGCAAGATTTAGAGAACGATGGATGGATTTACTGAATTCGGGAGATCCATACTACAATGTTAACTTTTCACTAGACAGTGCAGAATACAAGGTTGTACCACCTAAAAAGGATTGAACATATGGATAAAAAACCAGAAGAAAACAAAAGCCTTTTTGAATCATTAAGCAAAAAAATCACAGCTGAAAATGTTAAGAAAGGTGTCAATTATTTATCGCAATATGGAATCAAGCAATTTGGAGCAAAATTAGTGGGTCAGCTTCAAAGAGAAGACATTGATTATGAAGCTTATCGAAGTGAACATGAGCTTACGAGTATACAATTGGATTATCAGAGAAATTTTACGTTTACCTATAATCCAGTTGTTAGCATTATTGTGCCTGTTTATAAAACACCAGAAAATTTCCTAAGAGAAATGATAGAATCGGTATTAACGCAGACGTATAAGTATATAGAATTGTGCATAGCGGATGGAAGTGGTGTTGCGTACACGCAAGTAGAAGAAATTGTGGAACAATATAAGTCAGTGGATGGAAGAATAAAATTTCTTAAATTAGAAGAGAATCTTGGTATCGCTGGAAACTCGAACGAAGCGCTGAAATTAGCCAAAGGGCATTATGTTGGTCTGTTAGATCATGATGACTTCTTAGCCCCAAATACAGTGTTTGAAGTGGTTAAAACAATTAATGAAGAAAAAGCAGATGCAATTTATACAGATGAGGACAAGACTACTACCAATGCACAGCGATTTTTTGAGCCTCATTTTAAACCTGATTTTGATTTAGACTTATTAAGAAGTAATAATTATATTTGCCATTTTTTTGTAATAAGAAAAGAAATTGCAGATAACATCCAGGGATTTCGATCAGAATTTGACGGTTCACAAGATTATGATTTTATATTTCGAAGTCTTGAATTATCAAAAGTTATAAGACATATACCTAAAATACTTTATCATTGGAGAGTACATTCTAATTCAGTAGCGGATAACCCATCAAGCAAAATGTATGCTTATGATGCAGGGAAAAGAGCAATTGAAGAACATTTAAAAAGACTCCATGTAGATGCAGAGGTGAGCAATGGAAGTAACCTTGGCTATTACAGAGTGAAGTATTTAATGCAGGAATTTCCCTTTGTATCGATTGTGGTAAGAGATATGAACCGGCCTGCTAATTATTCACGTGCAGTTAAAACAATTGACAGTCATACCAATTACACGAAATATGAAGTAATAAAAGAGGCACAGCTCTTTCGAGCGAAGGGTGAATATATTATATTCTACAATGCTGATTTAGTTCCATTGAATAAGGATTGGCTAGAAGAACTAACATCCCATTGTGCAAGGCGTGAAGTTGGTATCGTAGGTGGAAAAATATATAAGGGGAATGAAATATTTAGAGCTGGTGTACTAGTGAATGAGAAGAACGATACAAAGAAGCTTCTATGGGCTGGTAAAAATGCAATTACTCGTGAAGGATTTGCAAATGGTGAGGTCGTGACATACACACAGATGTTTACGAAGCTTGCCAAATGGAATCAAGGATATTTTTGCAAAGCTATTATTTTGCAAGATACAGATGCAATATCAAGCTTATGTATGATGGTGAAGCGGAGCATTTATTTTGATAATGGTGGATTTAATCGTTCGCTAGACAAAGGATTTGTTGGACTGGATTTTTGCTTAAAGACTAGAAAAGCAGGATATAAAATTGTGTTTGACCCTTATGCCGAATTTGAGTTGAAGGAAAGTCAGCGATGAATAAAAAAAGCCAAGTATCAATCGTGATACCAAATTATAATGGAATAAAATTTTTGGCTAATTGCCTAAAAGCATTAGAAAAACAAAGTGATGCTGAATTTGAAGTTATTGTAGTAGATAATGGCTCATCAGATGGAAGTATTGAACTGATGAAAGAACAATTTGCTTATGTAAAGTTAATTGAGCTTGATAAAAATTATGGTTTTTGTAAAGCAGTCAACGAAGGAATAAAATGCGTAAACACGAAATATGTTATTTTATTAAATAACGATACAGAAGTTCAGAAATATTTTGTAGAGGAATTAGTAAAAGCGATTAGTAAATCAAAGAAAATATTTTCATGTTCTGCTAAAATGCTACAGTTATATAACAAAAATTTAATTGATGATGCAGGAGATTTCTACTGTGCATTAGGATGGGCATTTGCAAGAGGAAAGTCAAAGCCTATTACAGAATTTAGTGAAGATAATTATATTTTTGCAGCATGTGCAGGAGCCGCAATTTATAGAAGAGAAATATTTGATGAAATAGGGTATTTCGACGAGGCACATTTTGCTTATTTAGAAGATATCGATATAGGCTATAGAGCTAGAATTAATGGATATAAGAATATGTATGCAGCAAAAGCAGTTGTTTATCATGCGGGAAGTGGTGCAAGTGGTTCGAGATATAATGAATTTAAGGTAAAGTTGGCATCAAAAAACAGTGTTTATTTGATTTATAAAAATATGCCGACTATACAAATACTTATTAATTTGCCACTTCTTTTGATTGGATTTAGTATTAAAACACTTTTTTTTATAAAAAAAGGTTTTGCTTCTACGTATCTAAATGGTTTGATAAAAGGGATACAAATGTCCAGAAAATCTAAAAAGGTGACATTTTATATGAGAAATATTAGTAATTATGGAATGATACAATTAGAATTGTGGATAAATATAATTAGAAAGCTATTATATTAAGAAAAGCTTAAACTTTAGCTGTGAAAATTAAGTTGCACATGGGTATCAGATATTGTATCATAGATTTATGAAAAAGCTTATGAAAGAAATTAATAGATTGGTGAAATGGGTGAGAATGGTTGATAAAAGACAATCAGAAATTTTTTAATAAACTGCATGTTTTACTAGATGCATTTATTATTGCAGTATCATATGCGTTTGCATGGTATTTTAGATTTACGATAGTGCCAAAGTTGATAGAAATTTGGCCTATATTAAAAATAATTTTTAAAACAAATGAAGAAGCGTTGGATATTTATTTTTCAGTTATGTTTTTAATTGTGCCATCCTATTTAATATTATACACAATATTTAATTTGTATACATCAAAAAGGATACAACGAAGAAAATATGAGTTCTATAACATAGTCAAAGCTAATTTTGTTGGTTTGACTGGCTTCATGGTTATACTTTATTATATTAAATTAGGTGATTTTTCACGTGGACTTTTATTTGTATTTTGTATTACGAATACTTTAGCTGAGACATTATTTCGAAATGCAGTTAGATATTTACTAAGAAACATTAGAACCAAAGGATTTAATTTAAGACATGTTCTACTAGTTGGTTACAGTCGTGCAGCACAAGAATATATTGATAGAATTAAAGCAAATCCACAGTGGGGCTATATTATACGAGGGATTCTAGATGATAATGTAGAGCGTGGCACACAATATAAAGACATAAAAGTAATTGGAAATATTGAAGACCTTACGATTATTCTTCCGGAGAATCGACTGGATGAAATTGCGATTACCTTAAGCTTAGGAGAATATGCAAAATTAGAGAGAATAGTGAATCAATGTGAGAAATCAGGTGTTCACACAAAGTTTATACCAGATTATAATCAGGTCATACCAAACAGGCCATATGTAGAAGATTTGATGGGTTTGCCAATTATTAATATTAGGCATGTTCCATTAACGAATACCTTTAATATTATAATAAAAAGAATTATGGATATGATTGGTTCTTTGCTTTTAATCGTGTTAACATCGCCAATTATGTTAATAATAGCAGTATTAGTAAAAGCTACATCAAATGGACCATTAATTTATAGTCAAGAGCGAGTAGGACTTCATAATAGGTCGTTCAAAATGTACAAGTTCCGCTCAATGGAAGTGCAAACACCAAATGAAGAACGTACGAAGTTTACGGTACCAAATGATCCAAGGGTAACGAAAATTGGTAAATTTATTAGGAAGACAAGTATAGATGAATTTCCACAGTTTTTCAATGTACTTTTTGGGGATATGAGTCTTGTAGGTCCTAGACCAGAGCGACCATTCTTCGTTGAGAAATTCAAAGAAGAGATACCAAGATATATGGTCAAGCATCAGGTAAGACCTGGAATTACTGGATGGGCACAGATTAACGGATATAGAGGAAATACTTCCATTCGAAAAAGAATTGAGTATGATTTATATTATATAGAGAATTGGACACTTGGTTTCGACTTTAAAATATTATCTTTAACGATATTTAAAGGTTTCATAAATAAAAACGCATATTAAGAAAGGCATGGGATAACATGACAAAGGAAACGAAAAACACTTCAAAAAAGACGTCAGCGAAGACTTCGCCTAATAAAAAAATTAGCAAAAAAGCAGCAACAAAGAAAAAAAGAAGAAAAATACTTTTCGCAATAGAGGCAGTTGCACTTATAGTTTTGATTGCAGCATTCTTAATCATGGCAAAGCTGAATAAACTTGATCAAACAGTGGATATTGATGAGGGTAATCTGACAGCAAACGAAGGTATTGAAAACCTTGATAAAATTAATGAAGGATATACAAATGTAGCATTGTTTGGAATTGATTCGCGCGAAAATGGGTCATTTGGTTCGGGAGCGCATAGTGATGCAATTATAGTCGCAAGTATCAATAACAGTACAGGAGATATCAAGCTATGCTCTGTATATCGAGATACTTACCTTAATCTATCTGATGATACTTATAAAAAAGCAACAGAGGCATATTTCTATGGTGGTCCAGAGCAGGCAATTAAGATGCTAAACATGAACCTTGATTTAAATATAACCAAGTATGTTTCAGTTGACTTTTTAGCAATTACTAAAGTAGTAGATTTATTAGGCGGTATTGAAATTGATGTTCAAGAGAACGAAATTGATCATTTAAATAATTATACAGTTGAAACTTCCGCAGTAACAGGAGTGACTACCACGAAGCTAACCAAGACTGGTCTGCAGCTCTTAGATGGAGTACAAGCTACTTCGTATGCTAGAATTCGTTATACGGCGGGAGATGATTACAAGAGAACAGAGAGACAGAGACTTGTAATAGAGAAAATTATTGAGAAAGCAAAAAAAGCAAATATAGCAACTTTAAATAATATAATTGACGATGTATTTCCTTGCATTTCAACAAATTTCTCGTTGACTGATATCATTGCGTTAGCTGCAGATTCTGGAAAATATAATATTGCTGAAACAACTGGATTTCCATTTGAAAAAACAACGAAGAATTGGAAAAAAAGTATTGGTGATGTTGTCCTTCCAGTTACTCTTGAAAAAAATGTACAAGAATTACATGCATTCTTATTTGCAGAAGATAGCTATACTGTTTCTCCAACAGTCCAAGCAATTAGTAAAAAAATAATTGAAGATACTGGAGTTTCACAATAGAACATGAATCATAACTATTCAGTACCCACTGTTCCGCGAAGTTAAAATTATGCAGTATGCATAATTTTACGAGTGTATCACGCACCAAAATGCAATTCTATTGCATTTTGTGTGCATCGCGTAGCGGTAACTATGAAGAACTGAATAGTTACCATGAATCATAATATGATTAGGGTGTCAAAAGGTATTTTGACACCTGATACCTACGGATTGTTACGCACTTTGTGCTCCCACAATCCTAAAAACATTCAAAATCCGCCCTGTTCGGGCTACTTTCTCATGTTTTGCGGGTCCCCAAGTCATGTTTTTTCATGCTAGCATGAAACACATGACCTTTTGACCCTGGTATCATAATATTTGATTTTATAAAGTAAATGTAATAATCTATTTTGATGAATGGATTGTCGCGTTTACTTTTTTTTATAGATAGGTTAAAATAAGTAAAAAGGTATAAACTAAAGCAAATAGGAGTTTTGAGAATGAATAAAACAGTAGATATTATAATTCCCACATATAGACCAGATGAAAAATTTGAGAACCTAATAGATTTATTAGAACAGCAGAGCTATCCAATCAATCATATTATTGTTATTAATACAGAACAGAAATTGTTTTCTAGTAAAAATATTGACAATTATAATAATATAATCGTAGAACATATTAGGGAAAAAGATTTCGATCATGGGGGAACCAGAGATAGTGCTGCTTTGAAGTCAGATGCAGATATTATTGTGTTTATGACTCAAGATGCAATACCAGACAACGAATATTTAATTGAAAACTTAATAAAAGGATTTGAATCAAATGACATAGGGGCTACGTATGCAAGACAACTCCCACGAGAAAATTGCGGTGAAATTGAGAGATTTACTAGAAGTTTTAATTATCCAAATAAGAGTAGCGTTAAATCGCAAACTGATATCAATACATTAGGAATTAAAACCTATTTTTGCTCAAATGTGTGCGCTGCCTATCAAAAAGAATTATATGTAAGCCTTGGAGGTTTTATAAAACATACCATTTTTAATGAAGATATGATTTTTGCAGGACGAATTATTAAATCGGGAATGAAAATTGCATATTGTGCCAATGCAAGAGTCATACATTCACACAATTATACCAACTTGCAACAATTAAGGAGAAATTTTGATTTAGCAGTATCCCAGAAGGATAATCCAGATGTATTTGACGGAATAAAATCAGAAGGGGAAGGTATAAAACTAGTGATACAAACGGCGAAGCATTGTTGTAGGATAGGTAAACCTTGGTTAGTATTTGAATTAGTAATGAAAAGTGGATTTAAATATATTGGGTATAAACTGGGTCTGGCATATTATAAGCTTCCCAGTTGGTTAATCAAGAAACTTACGATGAATAAAGAATATTGGAAATAGGAATAGATGCATTGATTGAAGTAGATGTGGCAGTATATTGCAGTGCATTATGTTTGTGTAGCGAAGCGATGTATTAGGACAAAGTTTATTTTAATTTTTATCACAGTTTAATCACAATTCATTGATAAACTAAAAAAAATCAAACAAATAGTAAAGGAGAATGTAACATGTTAGAGAATAATGAAAATCAAGAAAACAGTAATAATTCGAATTATTACGAAAATTCAAACAGTAACACTACCGACAGTAATAACAATGGCGCATCTGAAGGAAGTGATGATGTATATAGCCGTTCTTATTACAAATCTCCATATGAAGATTCTAATACAACGTTTAATACAACAACTAATAATTCAGTATCAGGTGGAGGTACAGGGAACAACAATAACAAGAAGAAAAATAATAAAGGAGAATTTGGAAAAAAGCTAGCGGTGGTAGCAACTTTATCAGTGATTGGAGGCGGGCTGGCTGGTGCTTCATTTGAAGGAGTAAGATATATTTCAAACAATATGAACCAAGCTCAAGTTGCGTCAGTGGATTTGTCAGGAGTTGATGCTACAGCAGATGCATCACAGACCATTGATAACACCCAAAACACAGATGGAGCAGAAAGTATTGTAGGTACTGATTCAACAATAAATAGTACTACAACAACTCAATTAGCAACAACAGTTTCAGATGTATCAAGTGTAGTGGAAGCGGTTGTGCCATCGGTAGTATCTATTACAAATGTAGGAACCATGCAAGTTCAAGTACCTGATTTCTTTGGCACATATGGCAATGGAACAGAAGGTAATACTTATGAACAGCAACAAGAATCAAGTGGTTCTGGAATTATAATAGGTAAAAATGATACAGAACTATTGATTGTTACTAATAATCATGTGGTTGCAGATTCTACCACCTTATCAATTGGTTTTGTTGATGACAGTGTTGTAGATGCTAAAATAAAAGGAACAGATGCTGATTCAGATTTAGCAGTTATTGCAGTTACATTATCTGATATTGATAGTGATACATTAAGTAAGATTGCAGTTGCAGAGCTTGGTGATTCCGATCAATTAAAGGTTGGTGAAGTAGCAATAGCAATTGGGAATGCGTTAGGATATGGACAGTCTGTAACAACAGGAGTCATTAGTGCAACAGAGAGAGAAGTAACAGTGGATAATGTGACAAGTAGTTTACTACAAACAGATGCAGCAATTAACCCTGGAAATAGTGGCGGAGCATTACTTAATATGCAGGGACAAGTAATTGGTATTAATTCATTAAAATATTCTTCTACAGACGTAGAAGGTATGGGATATGCAATACCTATTTCAGCTGCAATACCAATTATTAATGAATTGGTTACAAAAGAGACAAAAGATAAAGTAGATTCAACAGAAACTGGTTATTTGGGAATTGCAGGAGTGGATGTGTCCGAAGAGGCATCAAGTACTTATAACATGCCAACTGGTGTATACGTTGCTCAAGTTATAGATGGTAGTGCTGCCCAAACAGCAGGAATTAAAAAAGGCGACATTATAACTAAGTTTGATGGAAGTAGCGTATCATCGATGGAGACATTACAAGATACATTGCAATATTATGCAGCAGGTACTGATGTTGCGATAACGGTTCAATCTGCGCAAGATGGAGAATATGTAGAAAAAGATATTACGGTAACATTAGGACGTAAAGTAGGATAAGAGCTAATGTAAAAGAATTAGGAAAAAGGATTTTTTTATAACACAAGAATAGAATAAATAATATTTTTACTTAAAAGAGTATAACCATTCAGTACCTTTATAGTTACCGCTACGCGATGCATACAAAATGAATGAAAATTGCATCTTGGCGATACAAATCTCGGGTTTTGCTTCGCAAAAACACCTCGAGTTTATGGGTACTGAATAGTTACAAAATGGTATCTATTATTAGAGTGATTCACATACGAGAAGAATAAGAAAATTTATTCTCACGTATATAATCTAATAGTAGATACTTTTTTAATCGCTCATACGATCATTTTACGATAAAAACAGACCATTCACGCTCGCAAAAGGTCTTTTCACGCTAAACTATATATATTTTATAAAAAATGTGGTATTTTATATGTGTAAACCTAGAAGAGCAATGCTTATTTCGATAAGGATGATTATGAAATAAGTAATTGTGGGGAAACTTCAATATTAGGTAAATAATTACAAGGGTGTTTTAGTAACGATAAGTTACGCAACGTAAATTAATAGCAATTGAAATTTCACGAATCACATTTCAATTGTTGAAGGGTAAACAACTGTCTAACGGTGACACATAAGGGTGTGCCATCGTTAGAAGCTTGCATAAATCAAGGAGTTACGTTTCAGGAAAAAAGATTGGAGGTATTTGAATTTTTAAGGACAATATAAACGGCAAGAGACATTATTAATCTAATTAATTAATTAATTAATGACTATACTAGGAGGACATACTATGAGTAATTCCAAAATAAATGAAGTTTATAATAAATCCATAAAAGACAATTTTGTTGTAATGTATGAAAATATCAATCATTCAAAAGAAAAAAATGCAAGATTGAAAAATTATAATGATGGAATAAATTTAAAAAAAATAATTGAATATACAGATGATGTAGCCGAGCTAATGAGAAAGTTGTATGAAAAAATAACATTAAATCTGGAAGATTATTTTCTTGGAAAAAATGATATAATCGATATTAGTAATAAGCTAAAAAACAATTATATATCTATTAAAAATTATTGTGTAACGTCTGAATTATGTAAAGAGAATAATGAAGCGTATAAATGCAAAATACTTAAGGATATTTACCGTAATTATAGATATAATACTGTGATAGCAGCAGTTAACATAAATGATATTGAGGGAAGAAAAATAGCATCTGATACTACAGGTACTGATAAAGACTTGGAAGAATATTACGTATATTACAATTCAGATTACTATTTTAAATGTGGTGAATTAAGAGAAGCGCTAAAGGATATAGTGGAAAAGTTAGCGGTAGAAGAGAAAATAACAACCTTCGATATACAAACAATTGATAATAGAAAAAGATATGTATATGACTATGGTTTCAACTATGCGTGGTCGTGGAGTAATAAAATAAATTTTGATAGTGGTGTGCGCATTAATAAAAATTTAATACCTCCAGAAAATATTAAGGTTTTTTATATTGCATATATTGATGCAAACAAAGATAATAAAGTGACTGTGAATTTTGAAGGAAATAACATTGAGGCTAATATAAAGGCTAAAGAGCAATTAGATCAGAGCAATATTAATATTTTGGAATTATTAGATAAAAAAAGTATGATGTTATTCAATGATACTAAATTAAAGGATTTTTTAGAGTCATTTTATGTTTTTTCAAAAGAAGATAATTAAAAATGATAAAATAGATTTGTATATTTAAACGTTACTGTGAACTTCGTTCACAGTAACATTTAAGCTGTCTTCACTATTTTTTCATAATTCTTTACTTGTACGCTTTGTGTATCTAAGATATAATAATATAATGTAACCATTCAGTACCTTGCAAATAATGGTATATGTTGTGCACAAAATGTAAGGATATTACATTTTGAACTTCTAAAATGTGATATCCTTACATTTTAGGCATATTGCGTGACGTGAACTATGAAGGCACAGAATAATTACCATGTATAAATACAAAGCGATAGAAGTAATAGAAAGGAATTAATATAAAATATGTCAAAAAATGAAGATATAGTAATAGATGCAGTTGATAAACAGGAAAAGAAGACAAACGAAAATAATTCAAATGAAGATGATTATGAAGATATATGTTATATGTGTAGAAGACCAGAAAGTAAAGTTGGGAAAATGATAGAGCTTCCCAATAATATACATATCTGTTCAGATTGCATGCAAAAAACGTTTGATGCTATGGGTAATGGAGGCTTTGGATATGACGATATTATGGAAATGTCTAATATGCCAAATTTAAATATGGTCAATCTTGCGGACTTGCAAGATTCTATTCCTAAGAAACAAAAGATTAAGAAGAAAAAGCCAAAAGATGAGACAAAAAGTCCGGAATTAGATATTAAAATGATTCCCGCACCACATAAGATTAAAGCAAGTTTAGATGAATATGTGATAGGACAAGAACAGGCTAAGAAAGTGATTTCGGTTGCAGTATACAATCATTATAAGAGAGTTTCTACTAATTCTATGGATGATATTGAAATTGAGAAATCTAATATGCTAATGATAGGACCTACTGGAAGCGGAAAAACTTACTTAGTTAAGACGTTGGCAAGGATACTAGATGTTCCGTTGGCTATAACAGATGCGACTTCTTTGACAGAAGCAGGTTATATAGGTGATGATATAGAAAGTGTTGTATCTAAACTTTTAGCCGCAGCAGATAATGATGTCGAAAAGGCAGAACGAGGAATTATATTTATTGATGAAATAGATAAGATTGCTAAGAAAAAGAATACAAATCAGCGTGATGTAAGCGGTGAATCGGTGCAGCAGGGAATGCTTAAATTGCTAGAGGGTGCAGAAATCGAAGTACCCGTAGGTGCAAATAGTAAAAATGCTATGGTACCACTTACTACAATTAATACTAAAAATATATTATTTATATGTGGTGGAGCTTTTCCAGATTTAGATGAGATAATTAAAGAGAGATTAAATAAAGAATCATCTATGGGATTTAAAGCTAATTTAAAGGATAAATATGACAAGGATTTAAATGTTGTTAATAAAGTAATTGGTGATGACCTTAAGAATTTTGGTATGATACCTGAATTTATAGGACGTCTTCCAATCGTATATACACTTGATAGTTTGACGAAAGAAATGTTAGTTAAGATTCTTAAAGAACCAAAGAATGCTATATTGAAACAGTATCAGAAATTATTAGAGATTGATGAAGTTCAGTTGAATTTTGATGATAATGCGTTAGAATCGATTGCAGAGAAAGCATTAGAGAAGAAAACAGGTGCGAGAGCATTAAGAGCCATTATAGAGGAATTTATGCTAGACATTATGTATGAAATACCAAAGGATGAGAATATAGGAAGCGTAACAATTACAAGAGAATATATTGAGAATACAGGCGGACCTATTATTGATATGCGCGGTGTTCTTAAAATTGAAGAGTAATATAGCATTGTTATTTATAAACTATTAGTCTTAAACAGAGTAGGGTATAAAATATGATTAAAACACATTGACAAACATCGATATGTAGTTTATTATAAGGATATAATCAATTCAAGGAGGAACATGATGAATAATACGGAAACAGCAAAAGTGTTTAAGGCATTTTGTGATGAAAGACGTTTAGAAATTCTGGAATTACTACAAAATGGTGAACAATGCGCTTGCAAATTATTAGAAGAATTGGATATTAGTCAATCTACTTTATCCCATCATATGAAAACCTTGTGTGATTCAGGTATTGTTATCAGCCGCAAGGAGGGGAAGTGGACGCACTACTCAATCAGCAAAGAGGCAAGCAAGCAAGCGGCAGATTTACTTCTTACAATAACAAAATGTGAATAATTACGAAAGTATAACATATAATAGTAATTAGGAAGGCACTACGTGCCAAAATGCACACCTCGTGGAGAAGAAATATATTGCTACGCAATCCACTCGGGTATAAGAAAGTGTCTGTAAATAGACACTTTCTTATAAAACAACACATCTATATATATAAATATTTAGTTATATCAATATAAGGAGAACAACATTATGGAAGCTATGAAATCTTTTGGTCTTTTTATTCAAAATCAAGTATTAGCAATGAAATGGTTGAATGAGTTAATTGGTAATTTTTTAACTGCAGTGGGATTGGACCTAAGTGGTAAATTAGGAGGGAGTCTTCAGTTTTTTATTTATGACACAATTAAAATATTTATTCTTTTATCCGTTCTTATTTTTATTATTTCATATATTCAAAGTTTCTTTCCACCAGAAAGAACAAAAAAAATATTAGGTAGATTTAATGGGATTACAGCAAATACATTAGCTGCATTGTTGGGCACGGTTACTCCGTTTTGTAGTTGCTCATCGATACCATTATTTATTGGATTTAGTAGTGCGGGTTTGCCTGTTGGTGTAACGTTTTCGTTTTTAATTTCATCTCCATTAGTAGATCTTGGATCACTTATTTTACTTATGAGTATATTTGGGGCTAAGGTTGCGGTAGCATATGTGGTAGTTGGTTTAGTTTTGGCGGTTCTTGGTGGTACATTAATACAGAAACTTGGAATGGAAAAATATGTTGAAGATTTTATTAAGGCGACAAGTTCAGTGGATTTAGAGGCACCAGAACTTACGAAGAAGGAACGTATGATTTATGCAAAAGAACAAGTTCAGGCAACTGTAAAAAAAGTATTTTTATATGTTTTGATAGGTGTGGGAATTGGAGCAATTATTCATAATGTAATACCTGCACATATTATACAGGCGATTCTTGGCTCTAATAATCCATTTTCCGTAATATTAGCAACTGTTGTAGGTGTACCAATGTATGCTGATATATTTGGCACCATTCCGATTGCAGAGGCGTTATTTGCAAAGGGAGTAGGACTTGGAACCATATTAAGTTTTATGATGGGAGTTACAGCGCTTTCCCTGCCATCTATGATAATGCTTAGAAAAGCTGTGAAACCAAAGCTATTAGGAGTGTTTGTAGGAATTGTTACTGGTGGAATTATTATAATTGGATATTCATTCAATGCACTTGAGGTGTTTTTTTAGTAGAATCGTAAATAGTAGAAGATAATAGAATATAATGAGTCAGTATTTTCATAGTTATAATAAACGAATTAATATGTTTATTACTGTAGGCGTTCAAGTGTCTACAGTAATGAAAATGTAGTTGCTAAAAGGTTATGAATAAAGAGCAACGCGGATTAAAAATATCCATGTTGACTAACAAGGAGGAATTGTTATGGGATTATTCAAAAAGAAAAAAGAAGAAGTAAGTAGTTGTAGTTGTAGTTGTGGTGAAACAACAGATAGCACAAAACAGGAAAATGAAAATTCGTTATCGGAGGAAGCAGTTAAAGTGTTGGGTTCAGGATGTGCCAAATGTAATGAACTTGAGGCAAATGTAAAATCGGCGTTGGAGCAATTGGGAATGGATACAAAGATTGAACATGTTACAGATTTTACTAAAATAGCAGCCTATGGAGTTATGAGTACACCAGCATTGGTAGTGGATGGTAAAGTAGTTTCCTATGGTAAAGTTCTGAAAACAGAAGAAGTTGTTAAATTAGTAAAAAATTTATGACTCAAGAACAACAGCTTTTTGAGTATTTAAAAAGGAAATTAAATGAAATACCAAATTATGAAGAGGATGTTGTGAATTACAGGAAGTGTAAAGTGCTGGATCTATGTAGTTGTAAAAGGAAGGAGAATTAAGAGATGAGTAAAGAAAAGAAAGAAGAAAAAATAGAGGGTATCGGGTTTTTTGAGAAATACCTTACATTATGGGTTGGTATATGTATGATTGTAGGCGTTTTAATTGGAAAATTTCTTCCCGTCATTCCACAATTTCTTGGAAAATTTGAATATGCTAATGTATCGATACCAATTGCCATTTTAATATGGTTAATGATTTATCCAATGATGATGAAAGTAGATTTTCAAAGTGTAAAGACGGTTGGGAAGAATCCAAAAGGCTTGTTCGTTACTTGGATTGTAAATTGGTTAATTAAACCATTTACAATGTTTGGAATCGCATATTTCTTTTTCTATGTTGTATTTTCAAATTTTATAACACCTGAACTTGCGAAAGACTATTTATCTGGAGCAGTACTATTAGGAGCGGCCCCATGTACAGCAATGGTATTTGTATGGAGCCATCTTACAAAAGGAAATCCGGCATATACGGTAGTCCAGGTTGCAACCAATGATTTAATTATATTAGTTGCATTTACACCTATAGTAGCATTCTTACTTGGGGTGAATGGAGTTGAAATTCCATGGATCACGCTGATACTATCGGTTATTTTATTCGTAGTTATTCCGTTGATTGGAGGAGTTTTAACGAGGACAGTAGTTACGAAGAACAAGGGAACCGAATATTTTCAAGAAACATTTATACCTAAATTCAGTAATGTTACTACAATTGGCTTATTGCTAACTTTAGTTATTATCTTTTCTTTTCAAGGAACTGTTATTCTTGAAAATCCCGTTCACATTGTATTAATTGCAATACCACTTATTATTCAAACATTTTTAATTTTCTTTATTGCCTATTTTACAAGCAAGTTACTTAAATTACCACATGATATTGCTGCACCAGCAGGAATGATTGGTGCATCTAATTTTTTTGAACTAGCAGTGGCGGTAGCCATATCATTATTTGGTGCAAAGAGCCCAGTTGCATTGGCAACAATAGTGGGCGTATTGGTTGAAGTACCGGTTATGTTAACGTTAGTCAAGATCGCCAATGGTACAAAGCGATGGTTTCCATCTAGTAATATGTAAATAATTAGTAAATATGTATTCAAATTTATTAGGCGTTATTTGGTATAGATCACACTAATTATGGATATAAAAATGTATGAGCGAAATGTTATCAAAGCTATACGATGCAACAGCAACTAGATAAGTTAGATCTAGTGGAATGTTGTAAAAATTTACATCATGTTTGATAAAGCCGGCAGTACCACATCTTAGTTGAGTGGTATCTGTCGCTTT
Source organism: Lachnotalea sp. (assembly GCA_041821265.1). Lineage (GTDB taxonomy): Bacteria > Bacillota > Clostridia > Lachnospirales > Lachnospiraceae > Lachnotalea. The sequence goes on from JBGUEQ010000006.1 coordinate 99,364, forward strand.
CTAGTTTGTTTTTGGTTTTCACATTTTTGTTAGAAGCTTCTACAGATGGATCCCCTACTTATGATATCAGGATTTTGTTTTGTAAAACACCTCATGTTATTGAGTCCTAAATAATTACAAATATTGTATTGTATCCGATTAAATATTTTAGAATATAACAAGCGATTAATATAATTATTCATAAAAAATATATTTTAAATACGTTAAAAGTATAAATAAAGCAAATTATAAGCAATACACATTGGAAATAATATAAGAATTATACAAAAATATACAAAATAAAGAAAAGATATCATACAAATTATATGACAACCGGTTGACATACAAAATATAACATGCTATTATTGGGTTATAACAAATCATGATTGTTAAAACCAAGTCAATAAGTTCAAAACGGAGGGAATTTTATGAAAGTAAAAATGAAAAAGTTTGTCACATTATTGTCAGTTACATCGTTAACCGTTGGTTTATTAGCTGGATGTGGTAGCAAAGCGCAGGAGGATGCGACAGAAACAACGACAGAAGAAATAACAGAAACGACAGAAGCAACAGATACCAATGAAAGTACAGATTTATCAGGAGTTCAAATTTCTTTTTTAAACAGCAAAGGTGAAATTCAATCAGCGTTAGAGGAAATGGCAACAAGATTTGAAGCGGAAACAGGAATAGCGGTTGACATTATGGCCTGTGGAGCAGGAGAAGTTCCTTATACTAAAATTACAAGTGCATACAATTCAGGAACAGCACCAACAATGGCTATGCTTGATGGAACTGATATTGTTGCCTTAGCAGAAGAATATGCATTAGATTTATCGAGTGAAGACTGGATTTCTGAATGTGAAAGTCAAGTTACTAAAATAAATGGTACAGTATACAGCTTTCCATTCTGTATTGAAGGTAGAGGTTTAATATACAATAAAACAGCTATTGAAAAAACATTGGGAACAGATTTTGATCCAACAACAATTAATTCTTATGATGCATTAAATAGTTTGTTAGAAGATCTAAGAACAAAGGGAATGGAAAATCCAGTTGTTATTTCAAAAGAAGATTGGTCATTAGGTGCGCATCAATTAGGGTTCATATACGATACTTATGATGGAACAACAGAGGGAAGCTCTAAGCTAATTGCTGATTTAGAGAGCGGTGCACAAAATCCAGCAGAATATGAAAGACTTACTCAATTCTTAGATACAATGGATTTATTATTGGAATATAACATTAACGGAAAAGATCCATTAGGTGCATTGTATGAACAAGATCCTATTTTCTTAGCAGAAGGAGATGCCGCAATTTGGGCTAATGGATGCTGGGCATGGCCAAATATTGAAGATTCAGGAGCTTCAACTACGGATGAATATGGTTTCTTACCATTTGTATTAGGAAACGAGACAACAGATTTCGCTAATACTAGTATTCAGGCAGCACCATCAAAACAAGTTATGATTGACAATGTACAGGCAACACCGGAACAACAAGCAGCAGCGAAAGAATTTCTTAACTGGATTGTGTTTTCAGAAACTGGACAGCAAATGTTAGTTGAAAAATGTGCATTAATTCCAGCATGTACAAATAATGCATTTGAACCACTTGACCCACTTGGAAGGGATATCAAAGCTAGAATGGCAAATGGAACTACATATAACTCTTCTTACATTTCACCATCTGATCATTGGAGTGTAATGGGAGCGGCAATGCAAAAATATATTGCAAAACAGTCATCAAGAGAAGAATTCACACAAAGCTTAGCAGATTATTGGACATCACAGAAATAAATCTTATTTTTTAGCATTAGGGGTTCAGAGCAACCTTTCGCACATATAAAACACGTGTTTTCTGTGAGTTTCAGCACAAAAACATACTTAGTAAGTTTCTGTGGGGATACTTGTCTGGCGAAAATTGTTTTTGTTTGTTACTCGTGAAAATGAAAGCTATGAGTACTAGGTAGTTATCTACCTAGTACTTATTCTAAAAAGAAAGGAACGGGATAGTATGGGAACAATGGGAAATAAACCTATGGAAAAAATCAAGAATCTTAGTATATTTGCTTTACCCGGTGTGTTAGTCTTCTTGGCAGTTGTTATTGTACCTTTTATATATGGATTTTATCTTACACTTACAGACTGGAACGGTGTTACAACAACAAAAAATATAATAGGTATAGCAAACTATTTAGAGGTATTCAAAGATATTGATTTTTGGTCATCCATGGGATTAACACTAAAATATGTATTGTTTTCCGTTGTTTTAGTTAATTTAGTTGCTTTTATGCTGGCCTATATTTTAACAAATGGAGTAAAAGGACAGAATTTTTTTAGGACAGGATTTTTTACACCAAACTTAATTGGTGGTGTTGTACTTGGATTTATATGGCAATTTATTTTTTCGAGAGTGTTAGTAAATGTCGGAGCAAGCACAGGTTGGGGTATTTTTAGTACCTCATGGTTATCAAATCCCAATAAAGCATTTTGGTCTTTGGTAATCGTTACTGTTTGGCAATTATCAGGTTATATGATGTTGATCTATATTGCAGGTTTCATGGGTTTATCAACAGATGTGTTAGAAGCAGCAAGTATTGATGGAGCAACTGGATTCCAAAGACTTTCAAAGATTGTTATTCCATTAATGGTTCCATCCTTTGTAGTTTGTTTATTTTTAACATTATCCAGAGCATTTATGGTATATGATGTTAACTTAACATTAACAGGAGGTGAACCATATGGTACTACAAGACTTGTGGCAATGCATGTATATGAAAAAGCGTTTACTGCTAGAAACTACGGTGTTGGTCAGGCAGAAGCATTATTTTTATTCTTAATGGTAGCTGTGATTAGCGGTATTCAAATTTATGTTGGAAAGAAAAAGGAGGTTGAAGCATAATGAATACAAAGAAAACAGTTGGTGGTACAAAAAAAATAGTGGTTGATTATATTAAAGTATTTTCAATGGCGGCTATGTTTATTTTATATATGGTGCCCTTTGTACTTATTATTTTAAACTCCTTTAAATATAAAAAAGATATTATTAAAAATCCATTTTCACTTGCTACAAAAAAAGGATATACATTAAATAATTATGTGGTAGCATTTGATAAAATGAATTTTGTGAGAAGCTTTAGCAATTCATTATTAATAACGGGTCTTAGCACCTTATTTGTAATTGTTCTTTCCGCTATGACAGCATATTATTTTGTAAGAGCAAAAAATAAATTCGCTGCTATTTGCTTTTCTTTTATGGCTGCGTCTATGATTATTCCGTTTCAGGCGATTATGATTCCACTTGTATCAATTTATGGTGCAAAATTAAATATGCTAAATAGTAGAACGACGTTAATATTTTTTCATGTTGGATTTGCAATGAGTATGTCAGTATTTATTTACCAAGGATTTATTAAAAGTAGCATTCCTCTTTCGTTAGAAGAAGCGGCTTGTCTGGATGGTTGTAGCAAGCCACAAACCTTTTTTATGATAGTATTTCCATTATTAAAACCAATTAGTTCAACTTTGATTATATTGAATGTACTGGCTTTCTGGAATGACTACTTATTACCATCATTGGTACTAGGCAAAAAACAGATTATGACATTACCGTTATCGACGTATGCATTTTACGGTACATATTCAGCTGATTATGGAACAATCATGGCAGGATTAGTACTTACGGTAGCACCAATTTTAATTTTGTATTTAGCTTTACAAAAACAAATTATCAGCGGTGTTGTTGCAGGAGCCGTTAAATCTTAACTAGGATGATACTAAATAGTTATAATGACTTCGGGGTAAAAAGAGAAAGGATTTAGTATAAAGCAAAACAGGCTTAGTACTTATTGGAATAGATATGAAGAAAATAGAAAATAAAGTTATGCTAATAACATATTCAGATTCAATGGGAGAAAATTTAAAGGATTTATATTACATTTTAGACAAATATTTTTCAAATGCAATTGCAGGAGTTCATATTTTGCCCTTTTTCCCATCTTCGGGAGATAGGGGTTTTGCTCCTGTTGATTATCATCGAGTGGACGAAGCTTTTGGTAATTGGTCAGATGTAGAAAAATTAGCTGAAAAGTACTATTTGACATTTGATTATATGATTAATCATATTTCAGCGCAAAGTGAGTATTATAAAGATTTTTTGCGAAAGAAAGAACAATCAAAATATAAAGATTTGTTTATTCGTTATAAGGATTTTTGGGAAAATGGAGAACCTACTAAGGAAGAAGTAGATGCTATTTATAAGAGAAAACCAAGAGCTCCTTATGTAGATGCTATTTTTGCAGATGGTACAAGCGAAAAAGTATGGTGTACTTTTGATGAAGAACAAATAGATATTAATTGTAAGACGAGTACAGCCAAAGAATTTATTAAAGATAACCTGTTGTGTTTATGTAAACATGGCGCAGCACTAATAAGACTTGATGCATTTGCTTATGCAACTAAAAAAGCGGGAAGCAGTTGTTTCTTTATAGAACCAGATATTTGGAACTTTTTACATGAGTGTAATGACATTGTTAGTGAATATGGAGTAGAGCTTTTACCAGAAATTCACGAACATTACAGCATGCAGAAAAAGATAGAGGAAAAAGAGTATTATGTTTATGATTTTGCATTACCAATGCTTCTTATTAATGCATTATATTATGGAGAAACAAAGTATTTGAAAAACTGGTTAGAAATATGTCCTAGAAAACAATTTACTACATTAGATACACATGATGGAATTGGCGTAGTTGATGTAAAGGATTTATTGCCAAAGGATGAAATTGAAAGAACAAAAGAAGATATTTTTAAGTATGGTGCAAATGTAAAGAAAATTTATAACACGGCCGCTTATCATAACTTAGATATTTACCAAGTAAATTGTTCTTATTATTCTGCACTTGGAGATGATGATGATGCGTATTTATTGGCCAGGGCAGTACAGTTTTTTGCACCAGGTATACCACAAGTGTATTATGTGGGACTATTAGCAGGAAAAAATGATTTGAAATTGCTGGAAGAAACAAAGGTTGGTCGAAATATAAATAGACACTATTATAAATTAGATGAAATCGAAAAAGAGGTTAAAAGATCTGTTGTTCAAAAATTAATTAAACTTATGGAGTTTAGAAATTCTTATCCTGCATTTGATGATGAATTTAATATGATTACAAGTGGTAAGGAGCAGTTAGTTATTGAAAGAAAAAATGGTGAATATGTAGCAAAATTAGAAGCTAACTTTATAACAAAACAAATTAAAATTGATTATTTTAATATTAAAAGTAAAACAAATAACAGGTTAGTTTTATAATCTTTTGAGGATGTTCCCCTATTTTGTAGCAAGTATAGGTGGAGAAGCACAATATGCAGATTATAGGGATAGCTTTTTGAAAAATAAAAAATCAAAGCATCCTCAAATTCATTTCACCGCAAATAGTGGATGGATTAATGATCCAAACGGTTTGGTATGTTTGGTTTGTCTACAGATGCATTATTGTATTTCTATTCGGCAGCAGGTGATTCGAATCTAGGAAATAAAGTAAGTTCAATTCCTTGGTTTAGAACTAAAACAGTGGATTGCCTATATACAGGAAGTATGGGTATTCCATGCGAATTATCGCTTTTAAAAAAACAATCGCTGCTAAAAGGTTTTCAATGTAATATCGCAGGAGCATATATCGCTTATGATTCCACAAACGGAATTTTAAAGGTTGAAGACAGTGAAACACATATAAGAAAAAATATTTCTGACTTTTGTAATATTATTGATAAAGGAATAATTGAAATAAGTGCAAATAATGATATAATATATGCAGTATATGAGTTTGCATTTAAGAATGATAAGAAAAAAATTGTATTTGCTTCTAATAATTTATAAGTATTAAATATTTTTGAAATTAATCAATATATTTAATCGGATTAATATTAAAAGCAATATAACGGAGGGAATTATTTGTGGCAACATTAAAAGACGTAGCAAAAGAGACTAATTTGACAGTTAGTACTGTATCAAGAGTGCTTAATAATAGAGGGTATATTAGTGAGGAAACTCATAAAAGAGTATATGATGCAATGAAGAAATTAAATTATCAACCAAATGAAGTAGCGAGGTCTTTATCAAAGCAAACAACAAACACGATAGGGGTTATAGTTCCACATATTAGGCATCCGTATTTTGCTGAATTAATTAGCAATATTGAATCAGCGGCTAATCAACGTAATTATAGGATTTTACTATTTAATTCAAAGAATCGCGAGGAAAAAGAAGTAGAAATTTTGGAAATGTGCACAAGCAATCGTGTTGCTGGAATTATTCTTTGTAGTGGAACCGTGGAAATGAATAAATTCGATGGAATTAACGTGCCACTTATTACAATAGAGAGAAATCTTGAAAAGGGTACAGCTTCAGTTGAGTGTGATAACTTAAAGGGAGGACGTTTAGCAGCTAAGCATTTAATAGATTGCGGCTGCAAAAATTTAATTCAGATTAGTGGAGTATGCGGAAATTATATGCCAGCAGATGTTAGAGAAGTTGGCTTTGTAGAAGTATGTAATGAATTTGGAATAAAACATCAGGAATTAAAAACTAATGCAATGCAATACAATATGGGGGAATATCATGAGTTAGTTGAAGCAGCATTACTCGATAACAAAGAGGTGGATGGAATTTTTGCAAGTAGTGATTTGATTGCAGCACAGATTTTACAGGTATGTGCCAAATTAAAGATCAATGTGCCTGAGCAACTAAAAATAGTTGGGTTTGATGATGTTTTAGTATCTTCGATCACAACACCAACAATTACAACCATTCATCAACCAATTAAAGAAATGTCACAAATGGCTATTTCATTATTAATTGACGCAAGTAAAAATAAAATGGTTCCGAGCAAAACGATACTTCCAGTTAGTTTAGTGAAACGAGAAACAACATAAAAATTAATAAAAAATTTATATTATAAAGTGTCGAATAATCCTATATTACTAGAATGATCGACACTTTTGCGCTACAATTAAAATAATATATAATAAATTGGGAATAAAATTACCATAATAGCTAATGCTAAAAAGGTGATTTTGGTTTATAATGGGGAAGAAGTTAATAACGTAAATTTAAAAATGATTTGGGTAAGGAGATTAGTATGATATACTTTATTATTTCAACAGCAGTATTTGCACTGGATTTTGTTATTAAGCATTTAGTTGAGACAAAGTTAGAATATAATAAACCAGAGAAAAAGCTAAAAGACACTCTTATTATTAGAAAAATCTATAATCGAGGTGGCGCACTCAACGCATTAGACTCAAAACAAGAATTTGTAGCAGGATTCTCAGCTGCACTTACATTTTCAATATTTGTAGCACAGTTTTTATTAATGAGTAAAAAGGGTGCACATGTTTTGAAATTAGGTTTGAGTTTTGTGTTAGGGGGAGCCGCTAGTAATGTATATGATAGAATTATACGCAAGTATGTAGTAGACTATTTTAGCTTTAATACGAAATTTAAAAAGTTAAAAGATATTGTTTTTAACATATCAGATATGTTTATATTTATAGGAACTGCACTTGCAGCATTATATAGTGTAGTTACGGATAAATAGAAAGATATATTTGCATCAGCAATATGAAACAAAAGAGCTTACCAACACTAGAAGTTGGATAAGCTCTTTTTGGTAAAGTTATTTAGATTTCTATTAAAGTTAAAGATAGTATGATATTTGTCACAAAAAGTGAATAATATCAAATCTACCGATGAAAGGCACCGATAATAGATGTGATTAATATTAAAACTAAAAATAAAGGTGCAATAAATTTAATTACAATATTGTACAATTTTCTACTTTTAAAAGGCCCTGAAGTACTGATTTCTTCTGCGATTATATCTGGTTTCATAATGTATCCGACAAAGATGCACATGAATAATGAAACTAATGGCATAAGAATAGTATTGCTAATAAAATCAAAAAAGTCTAAAATGGACATTCCAATAATTTGAACACTAGACCACGCACCAAATCCAAGAGTGGAAGGAAGTGCCATAGCAAAGGCTATCGAGATGATAACAATGCAGGATGTAATACGATTCCATTTCATTTTTTCTTCAACCATAGACACGATAGTTTCCATCAACGAAATAGAAGAGGTCACGGCGGCAAAGAACACAAGTGCAAAAAAAGCTCCTCCGATGATACTACCAAACTTCATACTATGAAAGACACGTGGCAAGATTACAAACATCAAACCAGGACCATAAGATGAAGCCGCTTGCTCGCCTCCTCCAAAAGCAAATACGGAAGGAACAATAATTAGCCCAGCAACAAAGGCAATTCCAGTGTCAAATATCTCAATGTGTCGTACACATTGTTCTATATTTTCTTCTTTTTTCATATAAGAACCATATGTGATCATAATTCCCATTGCTAAGGATAAAGAATAGAATAATTGACCAGCAGCAGCTACCACGGCGGCAAACGAAAATTTACTAATATCAGGAGTTACATAATACAATAGACCATCAATAGCACCAGGAACGGTTAGCCCATAAACTGCAACACCAATGGATAATAATATTAAAATTGGCATTAAAATCTTATTGAATTTTTCAATTCCTTTTTCTACCCCTCCTACTACGATTGCTGCAGTCACAAGTATGAATACTGCCAAGAATAGAATGGGTTGTGTAGTTCCGGTTATAAAATTTGTGAAATACGTATCTTGTGTTGCTGCAACACTTTCATTTCTTATATATACGGTCAAATACTTGATAACCCATCCCCCAATGACACAGTAATATGGAAATATAATGATTGGTACAAGGGCGGATAAATATCCAATAAATTTGTATTTTGGATTAAGAGCACCATATGCATTAACAACACTTTTTCCGGTTTTTCTACCGATAGTAATCTCTGTTAGCATTAATGAGAAACCAAATGTTATAGCGAGTACAAAATAAATAAGTAAAAAAGTTCCCCCACCATATTTTGCAGCTAAATACGGAAATCTCCATAAATTTCCTAATCCTACAGCTGACCCAGCCGCTGCAAGTATAAAACCAATTTTACCTGAAAACTTCTTCTTTTCTCCCATAAAATAAATCCTTTCTATTATAAAATTTTATTAGTGTGGCATATTTCACATGCCTAGTATTCTGTTACATGAATCATTTTGTAAAAGAGACGCCAATTATATATTTTAAAATAGAAGTATATGAATTGCAATGGTTTATAAGAAAAAGATCAATTTAAATGTAACAGTGCAGCCATACCATTCATAATGTGCCAGAATATACAGATATGCCAATCAGTTTGTTAAGAATTTTGAATTGTTTTATGATGGATAAAAGATAGTTCAGAGCAGATAAATAAGAGTAAAGAATATGACAGTAAATACAGAAAGTTACAATTTATGTTGTGAAAATTTAATTAGCTTTACGATATTGAGCGGGCGTCATATTAGTATAATTCTTAAATATTGACGTAAAATGGCTTTGCGAACAAAAACAAAGGTATTGACTAATTTCAGCAATACTATAATCAGAGTAACGAAGTAGATTTTGAGCTTCGGTTACTCTTTTTTTTTGCATAAATTCTGTTAAGGTTAACCCTGTTTCCTTTTTAAAGAGGTAGCTTAAATAAGTAGGTGTAAAGCCAGCATGACTAGCCAATTCATCTAATGTTATTTTTGTATGTAGGTGATTAAATATATAATCAACGATGGATTCAATTTGTGTGGATACAGCAGGTGATTGCCTCGCTAATTGCACTTTATGTGTAAAGTCTAATATCATAGTTTCAGCTAAGTTCCATATCGCATCGGATGAAACACAGGCATCTGCTTTTTGTATATAAATGTCACTTAAATAATAAGCATCCTCTTCACAAAGTCCGCCCTCTATAGCAAAGCGAGTCGTTAATGTAGTACGTGCAACAAATAAATACATTTGTTGTCGTAAAGGATTTTTAGACATTCGTCCAATTGTCTTAGTTGTTTGTAATTTCAATGCTATTTTCAACTTATCGACTTCACCATTTTTAACTAAGTTATGAAAACGCAATTCATCAATGTATTTGCCATGGGATTTTTCCAGCTCACGATTCATAAAAATTTCGGTTTCTAAAGCAAATTCAATATTGGATTCATATGAATTTGAAGTTATATTGTTGGATTTGGTTAGCATATGTAATATCTCCTTATTATATCAAATATAGTAACAGTTTTGCCATACCATTCATAATCATTTGTTGAATCATTTTCTTACGTAGCTTAACAGCTAGTGTTAAGCTACTGTGTGAATAGTAATGAGTGAACAGTAACCTGTTACCAAATATATAGCATGAAATTCTTAGTGACGATAATAAGCAAGGAATTTAAGTGGTAAAATCAGTTGTTTATAAGAGACAAATTTATACTAGTATTATATTTCATTAGTTAATAAAATGTCAATTAAATATCATAAAATAGTGATAAAAGACCTAAAAATATGATAAACTAAATGAAACATAAATGTTATCGTTAATATATAAAGTTTGCGTAACTATTTAGTACCCAGAGCGCGCGAGGTGTTTTGCATAGCAAAATCCCGAGTTTTATAACGCCAAAATGCAATGCTTTTGCATTTTGTGTGCATCGCGTAGTGGTAACTATGAAGGTACAAAATAGATACAAGTTTGCAATAAAAAGCGATGGAGGAAATTAAAATGGACATTAAAAAGATTATTTTACAAATGACATTAGAAGAAAAAGCTGGCATGTGCTCAGGAATGGATTTCTGGCATACAAAGTCAGTTGATAGACTAGGTGTTCCAGCAGTCATGGTAGCCGATGGACCACATGGACTTCGTAAGCAGTCAGAAGAGGCAGACCATTTAGGACTTAATGATAGTATCACGGCTGTATGTTTTCCCGCAGCTTGTGCAACAGCAGCTACATTTGACCGAGATTTGATGTATAACATGGGAGTAACCTTAGGCAAAGAATGTCAGGCAGAAAATGTTTCCATTGTACTTGGACCTGCGGTAAACATTAAGCGTTCCCCTTTATGCGGACGAAATTTTGAATATTTATCAGAAGATCCATTTCTGGCAGGAGAATTATCAGCTAGTTATATTAATGGAGTTCAGTCACAGAATGTAGGAACATCAATTAAGCATTTTGCAGCAAATAATCAGGAACATGAGCGTATGGCAGGTTCCTCTGAAATGGATGAGAGAACATTACGAGAAATCTATCTTCCAAGTTTTGAAACAGCAGTTAAAAAAGCCCAACCATGGACTGTGATGTGTTCTTATAATCAAATCAATGGAGTATTTGCATCGGAGAATAAGAAGTTATTAAATGATATTTTAAAAGAAGAATGGGGCTTTGAAGGTTTTGTAATGTCAGACTGGGGTGCTGTTAGTGATAGAGCTGCTGGAATAGTAGCGGGACTTGAATTAGAGATGCCAGGAAGTAATGGAGTAAATGATAAAGAAATTGTAAAAGCAGTGCAAAATGGTATTGTGGCAGAGGAAATTTTAGATAATGCAGTAGAGCGCATATTAAAAATAGTATTCAAATATGTTCAGCGTAAGAGGGAGGAAGTATTTGACAGAGAAGTCGATCATCAAAAGGCAGTAGAGATTGCAAAACAGTGCATTATACTACTAAAAAATGATGGAATTTTACCTATGAAGGAACAGGAAGAAAAGGTTGCTTTTATAGGTGGATTTGCAAAAATACCTCGCTATCAAGGAGGTGGAAGTTCTCATATTAATTCTTACAAAGTATCCTCCACAATTGAAATGGCTCAAACATATGGTGACGTAGCTTATGCAGAAGGTTTTTCAACGGTAGAAGATAAGATTGATGAAAAATTATTTGCAGAAGCCATTGAAATGGCTAGAAATTCCAGTAAAGTCGTTGTATGTGCAGGTTTACCGGATTTATTTGAATCAGAAGGCTATGATAGAACACACATGAATCTTCCCGAGTGTCAAAATAAACTAATTGAAGAAATATTAAAGGTGCAAAAGAATGTAATTGTGGTACTACACAATGGCTCACCAATTGAAATCCCTTGGGTAAATAAGGTAAATGCCATTGTAGAAGCATATCTTGGTGGTGAAGGAATCGGCGAAGCAATTGTTCAAATACTATATGGTAAAGCTAACCCAAGTGGTAAACTGGCAGAGTCTTTCCCGCTGAAAATACAAGACAATCCTTCTTATTTGAATTTTCCTGGAACTGGGAAAAAAGTGTTTTATAAAGAAGGCGTATTTGTAGGATATCGTTACTATGATACCAAAAAAATGGATGTATTATTTCCATTTGGATTTGGATTAAGTTATACCACATTTGAATTATCTAATTATAAAGTAAGCAATCACGATATCAAAGAATCCGATACCGTTACCGTATCAGTCGATGTGAAAAATATTGGAGCCATGGCGGGAAAAGAAGTGGTTCAACTTTATGTGAGAGATAATACTGGCGCGGCCATTCGCCCAGAAAAAGAACTTAAAGGGTTTGAGGCTGTTGCACTAAAACCGGGAGAGATAAAGACTGTTTCAATCGAGTTAAATAAGCGTTCTTTTGCATGGTATAATGAAGAAATCAAAGATTGGTATGTGGCAACGGGTGATTACACGGTTTTGATTGGTAATTCATCTAGAAATATTATGTTTGAAGATCAAATTCATATTACAAGCGAAACGCAGCCTTCCTTTGAAATTACGAAGGACACCATGATTGGTGAAATTATACATCATCCGAAGTTAGAAGATTATGTGAAAAACAACTTACTTCCACTCATGAAAGGGTTAATGGAAAGCCCAGATGAAAATTGGGCTGCTATGATGGAGGCTATGTTGAAATATATGCCAATTCGTTCTCTTAGAAGTTTTGATAATGTTCCAAATGAAGTAATGAAAAAAATGCTAAAAGAAATGAATCATTTATTGAACTAGACACAAATACCTCCTGGCTGTTTCAAATAAGAGCTAAGAGGTATTTTTAATTACATTATTTGTCAGATGGTTTAATAGTAAAAATTATGCATAGGAATCATGCATTCTGCACACTTTCTCACAGCAACACTTCTTGGTCGCAATAGCAATACGGTGTCATTAAAAAGCATGTTAAAGGTTAAAGTTATAAAAAGCATGTTAAAGGTTAAAGTTATTGACAATTTTCTCCACCTACCTTATATTGAATGAGTGCATGAGTGCATGAGTGCATGAGTGCATAATTATATTTATAAAAATACAATATGAGAAATTCAAGGCATACAATGACCTTGATGAGGGAGTTTAAAATGTTTGAACAATTAAGGAAACAATCGATGAAAATTGTTTTGATTCGTATTCTTTTATGCGTTATTATTATAATGATTGGAATTGTATTTACAAAAAACAGCTTATTAAAAATGTATGAAGGTCCCCAAAATTTAGATTTATTATCTATGGAAGAAATACCAAATTCCTATGTAGACGCTGATGTTTATGCAATCCTTAGTAATTTTGCAAAATATTATGAAACATCAGATGATGGAACAGAAACTGTTACTGACCAATATTATATTATTCCGGTAGGAGAGGAAGAATTTATTGGTTTGGAAATAGATGCACAAAACAATACTCGTGCCCAGCAAATATATGATGAAACATATGAATATATTAATGGCACTAGAAGTGAACTAACATCTACATTGTCAGTGACTGGTACAATAAATAAGATGGATGCAAATACATACAATTACTATAAGGAATGGAACGTTTAGAGTCAGATTATCTTTCAGCAATGCAAATAGAATCTGTTCGTGTGGGAAAAACTTGTTTCTATTATTTTAAAGCAAGCAAAGCTAAGATTCTTTCCAACCAAGATATCATATGGGCATATTTGGAAAATGTAACTCAAAGAACATATGGTATTAAGACTGGAGATAGAAAATTTATTCTTATATATACGAAAGACAAAAAATGCATAAGATTCCAATGAAAAAAGTAGATCATGTGAATGCATTAATGAATCAATTTTCGCAACAGCAGCCACATATAGTAATTGGATTTAGTGAAGAACTTAAGAAGTGTTTCAAGAAAGATTTCAATTCTTTTTTAAACTTGAGTGCACAGCATTCAAATGATTTTAATTCACAGTTTTAGTTAATTTATTTATAGTGAGGTTAAATAGCATGAATAAAAATATATTATTATTTATTTCAAGAATTTTATGTTATGAGTCAAACAAGTTTTTTGTTGCAGAGATGAGTAAGGAACTGCAAGATTTAGGCTACCAGATAGAACAGTGTGAAGTTGATATGGAGGATGAGGATTTAGAAGAAAAGTTAGAAAAATACATTGGAAAGAAATTTAGAGCGGTCATTGATTTTAATTCAAGACTACAAAGACTTGAGATGGATACAGGAGAAAGATATTTAGATATGATTGACGCACCATTTTACAATTATATTGTGGACCATCCGCTTTATCATCATCCAGTAATAAAGCTTAAGTTGAATCGTTCAAATATCATTTGTATTGATGAGAATCATTGTAACTATGTTAAGAAGTATTATCAAGATGTTAAAAATGTTGTGTTTATGCCTTTAGGTGCGATGGAAGCACTTAATATCGTACCTTATGAAGAAAGACGTATTGATGTCCTCTTTTCCGGAACATACACGTCATCGGAAGAATTGCTAAATCAAATAAATAGTGATTGCTCTTGTGGTAATACAAATTTATTATTAATAGAAGAGATGAAGGCAAATACATCCCTGACACAAGAAGAAGCATTACGAAACATATTAATAAGGTCAGGAGTAACACTAACAAATCAGGAGTTTGCAATTCGATTAAATTCATATTATTTAGTGGACAAGTATCTTCGAGCGTATTATAGAGAAAAAGTAATTCGTGTACTGTTAGACAATGAGATAAATGTGACGGTATATGGATATGCTTGGGATAAATTTGAATGTAGTAATAAAGAATATTTAACGATTCATAATTTGGTAAGTTTTCCAGTGTCATTGGAAATAGAAGCAGATACAAAAATTGTTTTAAATATTATGCCCTGGTTTAAAGCGGGTATTCATGATAGAGTATTATCGGCTATGGCAAATAAGGCAGTATGTGTAACTGATTCTAGTGAATATGTGGATAAAAATTTTGTAGATGACAAGAATATTGTATTGTATTCACTAGACCACTTAAATGAACTTCCAAATAAAATAAAGAATCTTCTTCAAAACGTAGATAAAGCAAAAAAGATTAGCGAATGTGGTTATGAGGAAGTAATTGAACATCATATGTGGAAAAATAGGGTGCAAGAAAATATAGATAAGATTATATAGATAAGAATATATAAGGCGAGATTATATAAATAAGATTATATAAATAAGAATATAGAGAAAAGAATATAGAGAAAAGAATATAGAGAAAAGAATATAGAGATATAACTTGATATTTACCTTAACAAGGATAAAGGTGGTAGTAAGCATGATAAATATGATTGCAGCACTTCAAAAAAGTGTATTATGTAAAAATATGAATGAAGAGCAAATTACTAATTTTATTAAAAGCAGTAGTATCACGGAGAAACGATATAATAAAGGTAGTATTATTTTCCATGAGATGGATAAACCTACAAAGTTGTATCTACTAATGAAAGGTAAAATTTCAATTTGTAAAAATACCATGTCAGGAAGAACGATTTTATTAACAGAAATTTCTGAGTGTGGTGCCATGTTTGGAGAAGTATATTTATATATGAAAAAGGCTCAATATGGTATTTATACAGTGGTTCAAGAAAATGCCCAGATATTAGAAATTGATTCTGATTTATTTTCAATGGAAAGAGGGATACTTGATCCTTCACATATTGTTGTATTACAAAATTTGCTGATGATTTTTGCAACGAAAGCATTTAATATGAATTCAAAATTGCAAGTATTAAGCAGTGGTAATTTGCGACAATGTTTGGTAAGGCTTTTAGTTAATATGCAGCAGGAAAACAATGTGATTCAACTTGATATGACGAAGGAAGCAATGGCACAATATCTAAATGTAGCAAGACAATCGCTATCAAGAGAATTTAGTGCAATGCAAGAAGAAGGATTAATACAAGTAAAGGGCAAGCAAATTATAATATTACGACAAGAAGGTCTAGAAGAATATTTATAATTATAGGTGGCATAAAATTTGACATAAAGTTATTTTGGTTAAAAAAGTGAATTTGATTAGTAAAAAGAAAGTGCCATTTAAGTGAGCACTTTCTCTTTGCTTATTGGTAAGGGCGAGCATGCAATTCGGATTCGTAGTAGTAAGGAATTGAATTGCTATTATTATTACTATGCAATTTGCATAATTACAAGATGTGCTGAAACTGCTTCTGTTCCTCCAGCAAGGGGAGTGAGTGTAAGGGCGGTTGATTCACTAGCTGGGTTTTTCAATGTTAATATTGAATTGATTACGGTTGTTTCGACAAGGAACATTCCGATTATTTGTGTAGTACCAGTTGCACGCCCTACTACAGTCGATGAGAGTTCGATGTCACCACCGCCAGAATCAAGAGTTAAAACTAATTGACCAGCTTCATCTATGCTTACTTGAAACAATACCTGATATACGCCAATGGAAGCTAAATTAAAAGTGTGAGCAGTAATACGGCTAATGGTTGAACCGCCAGTAGGACCATCTTGTGGAAAACTGACACCACTACCAGGTGCAACAGTTGCTGCATTATCAGGAGGCATCAATGCAAAGAAATCTGCAAAGTCTAATATACCACCAGGGATACCTTGTGGGCCTTGCGGACCAGTAGCGCCTTGCGGGCCGGTATCACCAGTAGGACCAGTAGGACCAGTAGCGCCTTGCGGACCAGTGGAACCAGTATCACCTTTAGAGCCAGTAGCGCCTTGCGGACCGGTAGGACCAGTAGCACCTTGCGGACCAGTAGGGCCAGTGTCGCCTTGCGGACCAGTAGGGCCAGTAGCACCTTGCGGACCAGTGGAGCCAGTAGCACCTTGAGGACCGGTGGAACCAGTATCACCTTTAGGACCAGTAGCACCTTGAGAACCGGTAGGACCAGTAAGACCAGTAGCGCCTTGCGGACCAATAGGACCAGCATCACCTTGCGGACCAATAGGACCAGTATCACCTTGCGGACCAATAGGACCAGTATCACCTTGCGGACCAATAGGACCAGTAGCACCTTGCGGACCAATGGGACCAGTAGCACCTTGCGGACCAATGGGACCAGTATCACCTTGCGGACCAATAGGACCAGTATCGCCTTGCGGACCAATAGGACCAGCATCACCTTGCGGACCAATGGGACCAGTAGCACCTTGCGGACCAATAGGACCAGTATCGCCTTGCGGACCAATAGGACCAGCATCACCTTGCGGACCAATAGGACCAGTATCACCTTGCGGACCAATAGGACCAGTAGCGCCTTGCGGACCAATAGGACCAGTATCACCTTGCGGACCAATGGGACCAGTATCACCTTGCGGACCAGGATTGCAACAACATGGTTGTGAACAATTTTGTGGAGCACAATTACAACAAGGTGTTGAGCAATGTTTTGGTGAACCATTTATATTGTCACTACATTTCAATTTATTTACCTCCCTTATATTTAGTAAAAATTCAAATAGCATATATAAATCAAGTCACAGAATAGTCAAGAAACTGTGTAAAGTGTAATGTATTTGATTTTTAAAATCATATTTTTATATAGTAACTATAAAGATACTAAATAGTTATGTTATCTATATATTTTATGCAAGAAAATTACAATAGGTGTGCTTAAAGCAGAAAGACTACCCCTGAAGAATGAAAAAGATAAAATAAAATGTAACAAATGTGACAGAATCATAAATTATAAAATGTTATTATTCTATTAACCAATAAACAAGCAGCGAATACAATTTGTAAACAACGTTTACGAATAATAGGAGAATAACATGGAAAATAAAATGTTTTGTTACCAATGTCAAGAAACAGCAGGCTGTAAAGGATGTACACAAATGGGTGTGTGTGGTAAAACACCAGAAGTTGCAGGAATGCAAGACTTATTAATTTATGTCACAAAGGGGTTATCACAAGTAACCACTCAGTTAAGAAAAGAAAATGTTAGTATTGATAAAAGTATCAATCACTTAATTACTTGGAACCTATTTACTACTATTACAAATGCTAATTTTGATGAGAAAGTATTTGTTGAAAAAATCAAAATGACATTAGATGCAAAGACAGATTTGATGAAACAGTTATCAAATAAAAATGATTTGTCTGATGCCGCTACTTGGGCAGAATATGAAGATGAGAAAATGAAACGTAAGGCGTATACAGTTGGCGTTCTTGCAACTGAAAATGAAGATGTTAGAAGTCTTCGTGAGTTAATTATATATGGATTAAAGGGATTATGTGCATATATGAAACATGCAAATGTTCTTGCGAAAGAAAATGAAAATGTAGATATATTTGTACAAGAAACATTAGCGAAATTGTTAGATGATACAATTAGTGTAAATGATTTAATTGCATTGACACTTGAAACAGGAAAATATGGTGTAGATGGAATGGCTTTATTAGATGAAGCAAATACATCAACCTACGGTAATCCAGAAATAACAAGCGTTAATTTAGGAGTGGGAAAGAAACCAGGAATTTTAGTATCAGGACATGATTTAAGAGATTTTGAAATGTTATTAGAACAAACGAAGGGAACAGGCGTTGATGTATATACACATTCTGAAATGTTGCCAGCACATTACTACCCTGCGTTTAAGAAATATGATAATTTTGTAGGTAATTACGGAAATGCATGGTGGAAACAAAAAGAAGAATTTGAAAGTTTTAACGGACCAATTTTAATGACAACCAATTGTATTGTTCCTCCAAAAGCATCTTATAAAGACCGATTATTTACTACAGGTAGCGCTGGTATGGAGGGCTGCAAACACATTATAGGTTGTGAAGGAGAAGAAAAAGATTTCTCTGAGATTATTAATTTAGCAAAAACATGTCAGTCACCAACTGAAATTGAAACTGGTAGTATTGTTGGAGGATTTGCTCATAATCAAGTCTTTGCACTTGCTGATAAAGTAGTAGATGCTGTTAAATCAGGAGCAATCAAAAAATTTGTAGTAATGGCTGGATGTGATGGAAGAGCGAAATCAAGAAATTATTATACTGATTTTGCAAAAGCATTGCCAAAAGATGCGGTTATTTTGACAGCTGGTTGTGCAAAATATAAATATATTAAATTAAATCTAGGTGATATTGGTGGAATACCTAGAGTATTAGATGCAGGACAATGTAACGATTCTTATTCTTTAGTATTAATTGCGCTAAAACTGCAAGAAATCTTTGGATTACAGAGTGTAAATGATTTGCCAATCGCATACAACATTGCTTGGTATGAGCAAAAAGCTGTTATCGTATTATTATCATTATTACACTTAGGAGTTAAAAACATTCACTTAGGACCTACATTACCAGCATTTTTGTCACCAAATGTAGTAAATGTCTTAGTTGAAAACTTTGGAATTGCTGGAATTACAGATGTAGAAAATGATATGAAAATCTTTTTTGAATAGGAGGCAAATAGATGCTTAGACAGATTATTAAAATTGATGAAGAAAAATGTAATGGATGCAGTGCATGTGCAAATGCATGCCATGAGGGCGCCATTGCTATGATAGATGGAAAGGCAAGACTCATTCGCGACGATTACTGTGATGGACTTGGAAATTGCTTGCCAGCGTGTCCTACAGGAGCAATTACCTTCGAACAGCGTGAAGCAGCAGAATTTGATGAGAAAGCAGTGCAAGAGCAGCAGAAATTAAAGAAACAAAAGCTGGAAACAAAGGGTGGCAATTGTCATACAGGAGGATGTCCTGGAAGTAAGGCAAAAGAAATCAAACATGAGGATACGAACGAACAAATTCAAGAAATGGATAATAGCCATCAAACAACAGTTAAAAGTGAGCTAAGGCAATGGCCAGTTCAAATCAAATTAGTACCTGTCAATGCATCTTATTTTGAAAATGCGAATCTCTTAATAGCGGCAGACTGTACGGCGTATGCGTATGCTAATTTTCATCAAGAATTTATTAAAAACCATATCACAGTGGTTGGCTGCCCGAAACTTGATGAAGGAGATTATTCTGAAAAATTAACAGAAATTATAAAAAATAATAATATTAAAAGTGTTAAAGTAGTACGTATGGAAGTACCATGTTGTGGTGGTATTGAACATGCTGCAATACAAGCACTGAAAAATAGTGGTAAAATGATTCCTTGGCAAGTTGTGACTATCTCCTGTGATGGAAAAATACTAGAAAATTGGTAACAGTTCAGCCATGCAGAACAGATAATACAAACTGACCGTGAGTGCTTGCACTCTAAGGGCAATTTGTATTATCTGTTCTATAGGGCGGACGCCCTACATGAATAATGTGCCAGACAATTACTGAACTGATTGGCATATTTGTATATTCTGGCACATTATGAATAATATGGATGAACTGTTACGAAAATTGATAGTAATTAGGTAAATAAATCGATAAAATCAATATAGAATGGGAGAATTCAATATGGAAAAGAAAAGTTTAAAATATTATTAACAGTAGTATTTAAAATTATTGTGCTAGTAGTATGAAATGGTTTAGTCAAAGATATCAAGCTTCATTTTTTCGTTATGTTTTTTATAAACTTGTAATTTATTATTTGAATCACAAGTAGCCAAAAATACATCAGTTACTTCAGTTACATCGTTTGCTTTTAACTGGCTCATAATCCACTTATCATTTTTGCCAGTATGTCTTAAATTATCATACATAATTTTACCGTCTATGATGACATTTGCTACCAACAAGTCCTGAGTGGGTTTTATATTCAAATCTTTGCCTATAACAGGTCGTTGGTCAGAAATCGGAAGAAAACTTACTTTACCATTTGTCTCAAGTAGAATAGTTTGGATGTTTGATAAATCAAAATATCCATTTATTCTGCATTGGGACATAAACTCATTGATATCTATCCTTGCTCTTTTTAAATTCTTGGAATAAAGTTCTCCGTTGTCGTATAAGATCATAGCTTTACCTGTAATCATTCGGCGTAATTTAATTGATTTGTCGGTTATAATGGCAAGTAAAATAATAGCAATCGCATAAACAATCATAGCTACAAAAGGTTTTAGCGCATCGGTAAACATGGAAGTTGCCATTTCAGCAGCAATTGATCCGATTGTAATACTGTTAATATAGTCAAACATACTAAGTTGTGACATCTCACGATTCCCCATAAGTTTGCTAAGTAGAAGAAGTGTTATAATTGATCCTATTGAAGTGAAAATAGTTTGTATAATTTCCATTTGCATAATTTCCTTTCAAATGTAGTTAGAAATATAATATTAAACACATATAAAAATAGTATGTATTAAATTACATTAATTATACATTTGGGAGGCTAATACAGTTGAGTTTTGCTTCCAGATTATATATAAAAATGCGACCACCTAACTAAACGGTAGTCGCATTAATTGTATTGTTAAAAAATTAAATTTTTATATTTAAATATGGTTTGCTACTTCAAACGCATCCCAGATACCATACATAATATTTGAAACTTTCTTTGCATCACCTAATAGGTAAATATCAGGAATTTCAAACTCTAACTCATAATATAATGCATTTTCTTCTTTATATCCCACAGAAAGTATTACGCTATCACAAGTTAATTCTTTGTCACCATCTGGTGTAGTCATTTTCAAACTGCCATTTTCATATTTAGTAACTTTGGCATTTGTAACAACATCAATATTATTAAATGGAATCAATT
>JBGUEQ010000007.1:0-119858 GCA_041821265.1 Lachnotalea sp.
AAGAATGTAAAAAAAGAGATATGAAAAAAATTTTGATTACTTGTTTTAAAAGTAATATTGCATCAGCTCATACTATTGTTAGAGCTGGTGGAATTTTAGAAAATGAAGTAATTGAAGATAAAAAAATAAAACAAAGATATTGGATTCAACTGTAGTAATTTAGTTTAAGTGCAAAATCAAAGTGTCCGCTTTGACTAGATACATCTTTGTTTTTGGATTTGGGAAAAATGTTCTTTATAAAACGAAGACCCAATAAAAAATAAATGAGAATAAAACGTATATGGAAGGGTAATTAAATCTAATTACGGATAAAGAAAATACGAAATGAAAGCTTGAAACATAGGACACTGATAATTTGAAATTTGTATTACGTATAGGTTTTATTTATATAGGGAGAAATCATGTTTTCATACGATGTCATTCAAAAGTTTAATGAAACAGAATTTAATATTTATAAATATATTATGGCAAATTCAGAAAAAATCCTCTATATGACAATTCGTGAGTTGGCAAAGGAATTGAATATGTCGCCTTCTACCATACTAAGATTTTGCCACAGGGTGAACTGTGATGGTTACACGGAATTTAAAAATAAGTTAAAACAAAATATGATACAGATTGAAACTGCACCCATGAAAAGTGATTTACAAGAAATTTTACGATACTTTCAAGGGACAAATACAATTGCTTTTGAACAAAAAATAGGTGAAGGTGCAGATATTATTAGAAATACAGATATGGTTATATTTGTAGGAGGAGGATCCTCGGGGACATTAGCAAGATATGGGGCAAGGTATTTTTCAAATCTAGGAATTTTTTCACTTGGCTTAGAAGATACAAATTATCCAAGTATAGATTCTACAAAAAAAGCGATTGCGATTGTAGTTTTATCCGTATCAGGTGAAACAAAGGAAATAATAAATTTTATGAACCGTTTTCAAGATGGAAATTGTAAGATATTAAGTATAACGAACCAATCTAATTCAACGATAGCAAAAATGTCTGATTGGAATATTTCTTATCAGGTAAAACAACAGATGTTAGGGGACGGCTATAATGCTACAACGCAAGTACCAGTATTATTTTTAATGGAGGCACTAGCAAGAAGAATTTAGATTGAAATATTTTCGTCCTAACACGGTGATTTCACACTTGCAAGCAAGTGAAATCATAGTGTTAAAATAAATTTTTGATACATCCTGTTTCTAGAAATGAAACAGGATGTTTTATATAATATTGGAGAAAGGTGGTAATCATATGAATGAATTAGAAAAATGTATGGCTGGAGAATGGTATGACTGTCATGATGCAGTGTTTTTGGATTTTAAAAATAAAACAAGGGAGTTACTTGCTGTATATAACCGTACGCCCTATGACAAGAAGCAAGAGAAATATGAGATTTTAAAGAAGATGTTTGGGGAAGTAGGTAGCAATGTATCCGTGGGTTTACCCTTTATTTGTGATTATGGACGCAATATACATATTGGTAACAACGTTTCAATCAATATGAATTGTACGTTTGTAGACTGTAATAAAATTATAATTGGTAGCAATGTTTTAGTTGCTTCGAATGTACAGATTTATACGGCAACACATCCAGTTGAATTAAGTGATAGGCTTACTCCGAATTGGAATGCGGAAAGTGGCGAATATTTTTGTAGGACATATGCGCTACCAGTTACAATCGGTGATGGATGTTGGATTGGTGGTGGTGTGATTATTCTACCCGGAGTAACCATTGGAAATGCAACTGTGATTGGAGCCGGAAGCGTGGTTACTAAGGATATACCAAGTAATTGTGTGGCTGTTGGAAATCCATGTAGGGTAATTAGAAAAATCAATGAGGAATGTGAATGCTAAAGATGGTTTGTTTTGATTTGGATGGAACAATAGCAGACACAATACCAATGTGTATTGAGGTGTTTCGAAAAGCAATATCACCTTATGCAGGGCATACGTTATCTGATTATGAGATTATTCGAACATTTGGAATGAATGAAAAGGGTATGGTGAAATCCATTGTAGGTGATATGTGGCAACCAGCTTTAAAAGACTTTTATATTTGCTATGAGCGAATGCTTGATATGTGTACAGAACCGTTTCAAGGCATTCGGGAGTTACTTGAAGAATTAACAAAAAGGAATGTATTGATTACCATGGTTACAGGAAAGGGACTTGAAACCTGTAAAATTACAATGAATAAGTTGCAGTTGAATCACTATTTTTGTGAATATATAACGGGTTCAGATAAAGGAAATTGTAAGGCAGAAGGAATGATGTACTTACTTGAAAAATATAATTTACGTTCAGATGAATTTATTTATATTGGAGACGCTATTTCAGATATAATTGCTTGTGAAAATGCAAATGTACTATGTTTTTCGGCAGCATGGGCGAAAAGTGCAGATTTAAAAGCATTACATGCTGCTAATTCTGATCTGGTATTTACTAATGTTTCTGATTTGAGTAAATTAATTAAAGATAGAATTGCGTGAATGTTTGTAAGGATTTCGTCTGATATTTAAAGTTATTTTAGGAATAAAAAATAAATTAATTCGAATATTAAAATTATATATGGTACTAAATGGTAATTTGGTTTAAAATAATTATAAGTTCATTATTATAAGAACACAACTATTTTATATCTTTATAATTATTGTTACACAATGCATATAAAATGCCCCAACATTGCATATAGAGCTACAATATTCGGGTGTATGCGTTGCAAAGCATCGTGAGTTTAAGGGTAATAAATTGTTACATCAAAACTATACATCATATGATTTTATATTTGTAGAGAGGTGGTACTATGCAAGAAATAAAACAAGCAAAGATAGGTGAAATAGTAAGTAAATACAAAAGCGAACAGGATAAATAAATTATCTCTAAATGATAAAATTATTGGAACTGGTCAAACTGGGGACATGAATGCAGACTTGATTTCACTTTTGAAACAGTAAAATTAGAATTAAGAGGTGCTTTACTATGAAAAATCTTAAAATAGCTCTGTTGCAGTTGATGCCTGAAAAAACAATAGAAGAGAATTTGAAAAAAGGATTGGAATATTGTCGAAAAGCAAAAGATGTTGGTGCAGACATTGCATTATTTCCGGAAATGTGGAGTGTAGGGTATAATATTCCGCTAGATATGGATGAACTGAAAACAAATGCGATATCTGTTGATAGTGTATTTGTCAATTCGTTTAGTCAACTTGCAAAAGAGCTGAACATGGCAATAGGAATAACTTTTCTTGAAGAGTATGAACCATTGCCTAGAAATACAATATGCATATTTGACCGTTTTGGTAAGAATGTACTTACCTATGCGAAGGTGCATACGTGTGATTTTGGCGATGAATGTAGATTGGCAGCAGGAGATGATTTTTTTGTTACTGAATTGAATACTGCAAAAGGAAATGTAAAAATTGGTACAATGATTTGTTATGACAGAGAATTTCCTGAAAGTGCTAGAATTCTTATGTTAAAAGGAGCTGAAATTATATTAGTACCCAATGCTTGTCCGATGGAAATAAACCGTCTCTCGCAGTTGAGGGCAAGGGCATATGAAAACATGGTGGGAATTGCAACAGTCAATTATCCTCAAGGTAAGATTGACTGTAATGGTCATTCTTCCGCATTTGACGGTATAGCATATAGTCCGAATCTATCAGGTTCGAGAGATACGCTTATCATTGAGGCAGGTGAAAAAGAAGGAATATATATAGCAGATTTTCCAGTTGATGAAATTAGAGAGTATAGATGTCGTGAAGTGCATGGCAACGCTTATCGCCATCCAAAGAAATATAGCTTACTTGTGTCAGAAGAAATTGACGAACCATTCATTCGAAGAGATTATAGAGAGTAATATAATCGCTTGAGTATCCTATTTGTTTAAATGTGTTTAACAATGAAAACAGGTAACTATAGAACATTCATAGTTACCGTAATGCGTTGTTGTTCTTATATGTATAAAGTGATTTATAAGGTTTGTAAAAAATCATGGAAGGAATTATATTTAAATGATAAGATTTGCTGCATTTACAGATGTACATTTTGATCATGTGTTTGATGGAGATAGTCGTATTGATGAGTTCGTTAAGAGAATTAGTAATGAACCATTAGATTTTATTATTTCTCTGGGTGATTTATGTTATCCAATAGAGGAAAATAAAAAAATAATTACCAAATTAAATCGTATTAATATCCCAATATATTATGTAATAGGTAATCATGATTCAGATTGTTATTCGCAAGAAACAGTAATGGATTTTTTGAATTTAAATACTTTGAATTATTCCTTTATTATTGAAAACACTAAATTTATTGTCCTCAATTCTTGCTATATGAAACAGAATGATATTGATTATCCATATTACAAGAAGAATTTTGAAAAGGAATCTGATGTATATCCAGTGGTTTCGAAAGTTCAAATAAAGTGGTTGCAAAGAGAAATGAATGATGAAAACCTTAATTATGTAATATTTTCGCACCATAGTTTAGCCAATGATTTTAATAAAAGGGGTGTTGCAAATAGACAAGTAATTCAGAATATTATTTCAAGTAAGAAAACTATTATGAGTATAAACGGTCATGATCATGGAACGGATTGTAAAGTAATTAGTGGGGTTCCATATTATACATTAAACTCTATGTCATATATTTGGCATGGATTAAGGGAAGTTTATCCTTACAGTAACTTAATACATAAAGAGTATCCTTATCTGAAAGATATGATTTTATATAAAGAAGCCTTGTATTGTATAGTAGAAATTAATGATGATAAAGTTAAAATAAAAGGTATGAAAAGTGAGTATCAATGCACTACTCCAGAAGATGTGGGAATATGTGATAGAAAATGGAATGGTGTATCAATTGAAGCAAAAGTGTTAGATTTTCAACAGTAATATATGTTATTATGGGATAAACTGCTTTAAAATATTAATATGCTGTTCGTTTATGTCATTACATGCAACCTATTAATAAAAGCATGCATTTAAGAAATAGCACTGCGGATGAAACCGCTAGCTGCAAGTATACTTGGAGGAATTCGTATGAAAATATTATTACTATGTGCCAAATCATTTGAAACTATGGAATTTAGTGTATTCATTGACGTAATGGGATGGGCGAGAGAGAATTATCAATGTGATATTACAGTTGATCTGTGTGGATTTCAGAAAACGGTTATCAGTACCTTTGGCGTGAAGGTCAAAATGGATGTGCTCATTGATGAGGTTAAAGTGGAGGATTATGATGCATTGGCAATACCAGGAGGATTTAGAGAATTTGGATTTAATGAGGAAGCATTTGATGAAAGAACATTAGAAATGATTCGAGAATTTAATTCTTATAATAAGCCTATTGCAACCGTGTGTGTTGCTGCCTTTGCATTAGCCGAGAGTGGAGTACTCAAAGGAAGAAAAGCAACCACATATCATTTGGATGATGGGAAAACCCAGAGGGATCTTGCGCAATATGGAGTTAATGTTATAAATGAATCAGTAGTAATTGATAAAAATATTATTACATCCTATTGTCCACAGACAGCTCCAGAAGTTGCCTTTCGTTTACTAGAAATGCTAACTTGTACAGAAAAAATGCAGTTGGTTAAAAATGCTATGGGATATGAGTAATATTATATATCTATTCAGAATCCACTAACACGAGGTGTTTTGCAAAGCAAAATCCCAAGTTTTATTAACGCTATAATGCAAGTTTCTAGTATTTTATGTGCATCGCATAGTGGTAACTATTAATATACTGAAAGGTTACAATATGGTAATAGATACTTAGATTTTACTGATATTGATATTAAAATACAAGCTTATATTTCACAACTAACAGATGATCAATTATTGGATTTCCCGCCAGATTGTGAATATAATAAATTTACGCTAATTTTAGCACAATATAGACATTTACACAGCCATCTGGGAATGATAATGGGATTTGTTATTGATGACACAGGGTTATGGCCGAGAGTGATAGGACTAGAGCATCCTATTCCAACAGGAGAATATAGTAAGTATTTGTAACTAAAATCTACATTCATAATTTGACGGATTGAATATATATATGTTATTAACTTGGGTTGAAGGTCAATCCATGGAAGATATTATCTGTCAGAATGCATTTAGTGCTTATGATAATTTCAACTTATTAATACCCAAGTGGTACACGGAGAATAAAAAAAGTTCATATTAAAATAACTCAGTCTTTAGAAGTTACAAACTCAATTGCATATTCTATTATATTTATTATATATGAAGTGAAACACAATAAAAAATGTAAATTCTTATACGAATCATACAAAAATGAATAAGGAGATAAACAATGTTAGAATTTAAATATGATACACAGCTTTTAATTGAGGGAAAGAATCTTGATGAGGATGTAATTAGTGACTACTTTACAAAAAACTTGAAAGGAGATTGTTTATTGGCAGTTGGAGACGAAGAATTGATTAAAATTCATTTTCATACCAATGAACCTTGGATGGTTTTAGAATACTGTAAATCGTTGGGAGAAATCTATGATATTGTGATTGAGGATATGGATAGACAATCAAGAGGGATGCAAGGTTAAATCCACGTCTTTGTTGATTACAGCTATAAGATGATTGTGCCGAAATAAATGATTAAGAAGATTGAACGGGTAAAATACATATAAGAAGTGACTAAAGCCAGAATGGCGTAAAAAGGGAATACGATGTGATTATATAAATGATTGATTCATTTTATATAATTATGTCGTTTTTTAATGTTTGATTTTAAGGAGGATGAGTTTGAATTGTCACATAAATTTGAAATTTAGTATGGTATTATATGGTAAATTGGTTTAAAATATTTATAAATTGTTTGCGTAGTTTGTTAGGTGCGAAAAATTTATTATCACTGTTCCTACTCCAAATGAAAATGCTACAAGTATTGCAAATTATTTATGAATTTATCTGAACAAAATAATAGAATTTGAAGGGAAATTAAATGGAAAAGATTAATAGGGTTTGGTGTGGAATGAAGATGTCTGAGAAGATAGCATTTGTATCCGGGAGTATTTGTTCTGCATGTGTTATTATTTTGGGATTGTTGCAGCTATTAGGTATATGGAAAAAAGCAATAAACGTTTTTGAGCCTTTATTAGGTATTCTTATGGTGACGCAAGGAATATTACAATGGAGGAGAAATAAAGCGGTTGCAATATTTTCTTTTTGCGTAGCAATATTTATTTTTATCATAGCCTTTGTTATTTATTTTATAAAATGAATGTGAGGTTTAGTGAAATTAGTGTTAAAACAACTTACTAGTTGTAGGAATCCTTAGCTATCTATTATATTTACTAGTTAAAGGGGTCAGTTAAATAATTTTATAAAAGAAAGGGAACGAATGAAAGTATTTATTGTATTTTGCCATCCAGGTAAAATTAGTTTTACTCATAGTATATTGAATAGTTTCATATTTGGTTTGAAATCAGCGGGTCATGACTATGTGATTTCAGATTTGTATGATATGAAATTTAAAACAGATATATCAGAAATAGAATATTTTAAAGAAACAAATTATAGAGCGGAAATTCCTGTATCAGAGGATATAATGAAAGAACAAAATAAAATACAAGGATGTAATGCAATTGTATTTATTTATCCTGTATTCTGGACGGAAGCTCCTGCAAAATTAGTTGGATGGTTTGATCGAGTATGGACAACAGGGTATGCGTATAACCCAAATCCCACAATGAAAATGCTAGATAAAGCTTTATTTTTAGTTTGTGCAGGAAAAACATTAGAAAGTCTTGAAGAAACAGGAGAAAAAGCAGCTATGGAAACAGTTATGTTAGGAGATAGATTCCGTAATCGTGCAAGAAATAAAGAAATGATTATTTTTGATGGCATAACCCATTGGAATGAAGAACAGCGGAATGAAAAAATTCCAAAACATCTTGCAGAGGTGTTTGAAATTGGTAGGGGTTTGTGATTTTATTATTAACAACTGTTGCAGTTGTTTTGAAGTTTCCATGGATACAACTTATATGTAAATGAATAATATTAAACAGAATTTTTAGGAGGTATATAATATGTTTGAAACAACCGGAATAGTAGATGAACGACTGATTAAAGAAATTAGAAAATATATGATAACGCCTAGACAAAGAGCTTTACTTATTTTATTTAGTATTGTTGCAGGTAGTTTCTCTTTCTTATTTCTAGTATATCAAAGCTATGTATTGTCTTTCGCTTGTATCATGGCAGTTTATTGTAGTGTTTAAAGACGAATTAATAGTAAAAGAAAATCTTATTGCATTTTTGAAAGACCATAAAACAAAAATCAAGTGGTAGGGGAAGTTTTTAGGATTAAGATAATTATGTTAATGCTGAAAGGGAGTCTTTATGGAAAAACAATTAAACAAAATCTTACGTTCTTATGATAAAAGTATTGATTTAGGAAGAAAAGGAATTGATTCATATCGTAATCTTCCTGACAAGATTATACATAATCCTAATTACAAATTATTTGAAAAAATGCAAAATGAAAATAATCTTTCAGATAGTGGGAGAAAAGAAATATATGAATATTTATCGCCAACAACAACTATGAAATTTATTGATTTGGGATGTTGCTTGAATTTGATGTTTCGTGGATTTGATAAATGGGAATCAACCTATTATGGCGTTGATATTAGTCCTAAAACAATACAACTGCTGGAAGAATATACCCAAAATCATAATGTGAGTTATGGCTCTTTATTTTGTGGAAGTATGCATCAAACGCCTTATGAAGATAATTATTTCGATATAGGTTGTTGCATAGGTTCCTTAGAATACTTTGAAAAAGATTTTGTGAAAGTATGCATGGAGGAATTTTTACGAATTATGAAACCTAAAGGGAAATTTGTTCTTGATATTCCTAATGTTGGAACACCAGAATGTGAAATTACATCTTTGATTGAAAAAAGTTTAGGGCGAGAAGATAAATTTGATTTATCTATTTTGGAATTTGAAAACATGATAGGTAAGCATTTTATAATTGATAAAAAAGAAAATGTTGGACCAATGATACAATA
This sequence comes from Lachnotalea sp., assembly GCA_041821265.1. Taxonomy (GTDB): domain Bacteria; phylum Bacillota; class Clostridia; order Lachnospirales; family Lachnospiraceae; genus Lachnotalea. The sequence goes on from JBGUEQ010000007.1 coordinate 9,057, forward strand.
TTTTTTAAACGTAAATAAATAGACAAATAACAATGTGGAGTATGATTGAATTTCAGTATAAATCAATTATTCATTATATTAAGATGCAGTCATTATTGACACATTGCGATTACATATTATTTATTGCTGAGAGGAGCCAAAATGAAATATTACAAACACATACAGCTAAAAAGTGGCATCGATTGTATACTACGTAATCCAAATGCTGAAGATGCACAGGAAATTTTACAGCATATGATACTAACTTCAGGAGAAACAGGGAATATGGCACGTTACCCCGATGAGATTACAATGACAGTGGAACAGGAAAGAGCGTATTTAAGTAGCATAGAATTCAGTTCGAATGAGATTATGATTTCTGCTATTATAGAAGGAAAAATCATCGCAAACGCTGGTATTAGTCCTGTATTGACATATGAAAAATATAAGCATCGAGCAAATTTTGGAATTTCCATTCAAAAGAAATATTGTGCACTTGGAATTGGTTCAGCGATTATGTCAGCTATCCTTGAAATAGCACATCAGGTTGGATATGAGCAAGTTGAATTAGATGTTTTGACAGATAATGAACCAGCAATTGCATTATATAAAAAATTCGGATTTCAGATATACGGTACACATGAAAAGGCTTTTCGTTACCGTGATGGTCAGTATAAATCACTGTATTTGATGTCTTATGAGCTAGGTGATAGCTGAAAATTTAATAAGAATATCAGAAGTTAGTGGAAATATAGAAAAATTAGAATTTTGATTATTTATATCCAATATATTAATTTGAAAGTGATGAAATAAGTGTGCAGAATTAGTAGACCCCGAAGATACAGTGAAATCAAGATTTCCAAAGGAGCTTGGATATGAAAAATTTAATTAGACTTACTAATTATGAAGCAAATGAAATATACGAAATATTTAACATTGCGGATGAGATTCTACAGGGTAAGTATAAAGACATTTTAAGTGGTAAAACAGTAGTGTTGTTTTTTCCAAATAACAGCATTCGTACAAGAATTACTTTTGAAAAGGGAATTCATTTATTGGGTGGACAATCCATTTTATTTCCGACCGATACGTTAGATAAAAAAGAGCGTATTGAAGATGTCGTAGGATATCTTAATAATTGGGCCGATACGATTATTGTACGCCATAAAAATATATCCATGTTGGAGAAAATCGCGCATTATTCGAGTGTTCCCGTTATTAATGCCCTAACAGACATTAATCATCCTTGTGAGATGCTTGCAGATATGTATTCACTCTCTAAGATAAGGAAAGATTTTACAAAGGATAAGTATCTTTTTTGTGGCATGAAAGGCAATATTGGATTGGCCTGGACAGAAGCGGCAGAAGTCATGGGATTTGAATTGTCTCAATGCTGTGGAAGAGGGTATGAAATGGAGGGACTTTCTGTATATTACAATATAGAGGATGCTGTAATAGGTAAGGATATTGTATGCACAGATTCATTGCCATCAAATATTCTTGAGGAATTCGCTGATTGTCAGGTCACAAAGGCGGCAATGGAAAAAGCAAATAAAGGAGCTATTTTAAATCCATGTCCTCCTTTTTATCGTGGGGAGGAAGTATCAGATGACGCAATTGAGTCAGACTATTTTGTTGGATATGAATTTAAGAAATATTTATTAGAGATTCAACAAGCCGTTATTGTATATTGTTTATTGAATTAATTTTAATTAATAGGGAATTTGGGCATACCGGGGGAGGTAGTAACGATTATGAGAATTGAAACAGAGCGGTTATTGATTCGATATTTTAAAGAATCAGATGCTAATGATTTATTTGAATATTTATCCAAAGAGGATGTTGTGAGATTTGAGCCTTATGCTCCTTACACATATGATGAAGCAATATCAGAAGCAAAACGTCGCGCAGAGAACAAAAATTTCTATGCGGTTGTTTTGAAAACTGGAAAAGTTATAGGAAATCTGTATTTAGCTCAAGGTGAGTTTGATACATGGGAACTTGGGTATGTATTTAACAGTGATTTTTGGGGGAATGGATATGCACTGGAAAGTGCAAAGGAACTAATTACATATGCATTTGAAAAATGTGGAGCGAGAAGAATTATTGCAATGTGTAATCCCTTGAATCAATCTTCTTGGAAATTACTGGAACATTTGACATTTAGGCGAGAAGGTAAATTAATTAAAAATATTTACTTTTTTAAAGATGCTTGTGGTAATCCGATTTGGCAAGATACTTATGAATATGGGTTGCTTAAAGAAGAATAGGGAAATTTTTTGTAAACTTAAAAGTGATATTTGGTAACTACGCAAAACATCTCACCAACGTTAATCAATTTGTAATAAAATATAGAAACAAATAATTTCAAATTTGAGGGAGAATATCAATGAAACGTGTACTAGTAATTGGTAGCAACGGTGCAGGAAAATCAACATTTTCTTATGAATTATCAGATAAGACAGAACTTCCTCTAATACATATTGATAAAGTATATTGGCGAAATGCCTGGGAAGTAACCCCACGAGAAGAGTTTGAAAGAATAATTCTTGCCCAAGCACAAAATCCTTGTTGGATCATTGAAGGAAATAATATCCGTTCGCTAAATCAAAGATTGCACTATGCAGATACCGTGATTTGGTTTGAATTTTCACCAATTAGGTGTGTGTTCAACATAGTAAAGAGAGAATTTAAATATCGCAATAAAGTGCGACCAGATATGCCTGATAAGTGTATTAGCAAATTTAATATAGCTTTTTTGAAAGATGTATGGAAGTTTAATAATAAAAATCACACTAAAATCGAGTTATGTCTTCGAAATGCCAGAAATGTAGAGGTTATTTATTTTACAAATTATAGACAAGTTAGAAAATATTTTAAAAGTATATAGGTAGTTGAAACAATTTAGAAGCAGTAGACCTTATGTAATTCCAAACTCAGGAGAATTAGTATATATTTTGAAACTAAAAGATTATATATATAAGAATTTTCTTCATATGAATACCGTATTTCAAAAAAGATTGGTCTAAGATTGGTATTGAATTGTGAAATATTAGTTTTATATTATTAGTTACAATCGATTGATTAGAAAGTTAGCGAAACAAAAGGGGATTCCAAAGAATGGGGGAAGTATGAAGCGTAACAAGACAAATGAGAGAAACTTAATTTATTTATTGAAAGAGGCATGGAAAAATCAAAAAGTACTCTATTTATATTTTATTTTAAATACTGTATTTACACTGATTTTATCGGCAACGGAAATTCTTATACCAAGATTTCTGATTGAGGAGATAACGGGAAAGAGAAGAGTTGAGGCGGTTCTTCTATGTGTAGGAATCTATTTTCTATTGATGGCGATAGTTGGATATTTATCACAGTTTGTAAAAGCCGGTTATGAGATGGATATTTCTCGTTTTCGCTATTTTTTTATCAAGAAAATGAAAGAAAAAACGATGAGAGTTTCTTATGAAAATCTGGAAAATCCTAAGTATCTAAATGAATTCTGGAGAGTGACTACTGCCACATCTGATATTGAATTTGGAGTGCAAGGAATTTTAGTTCAGATTTTCATACTGTCAGCTAATGCAGTATGCTCACTGTTTTATTTAAGTATTCTAGGAAGGTTTAATTTCTTGATTACCCTATTGCTTATCGGAAATATTTATCTGGTCTATTTATTAAGAAGCAGAGCTACTAAATATGAGGTGGAAACTTCAAAAAAAGCATCCATCTTCGGTAGACGCCAGTATTATCTTACGAATGTTATGGGGAATCTTGCTTATGGAAAAGATAACAGAATTTACGGTTTGTCAAATTTCTTGTTGGACAAGTTGATGGTCAATCATAAATTCAGGCGAGATATTAATATTGACATTCAGAAACGTCACTATAGGACAGATTTGGTTGAAAAAGTTTTTTCTTGTATGCGCGATATTGTTATTTATAGTTATCTAATTTACCGCGTTATTGAAGGACAGATTTCAATTGCAGATTTTACTATGTGTTTTATGACCGTTGCCACACTTACGATAACGCTTGAGAGCGTGTTTGAAGATGTCGCATTTGTTAAGGGCGATTTGTATCGAATTGAGGAGATGAGAATATTTCTTGAGTTGCCAAATGAAGAGGATACAATAATGCCAAGCGATGAGGCCAAGTCTCATTCTATGTATGCGAAAGCGGGGGAAATGGATATCATTCCTGTGCCAGAAGCGCAAAATTATGAAATTACTTTTCAGCATGTTAGTTTTGCTTATCCTAGTGCAAATCAAAATGTTTATACGAATTTTAATTTTAATATTAAGGCAGGAAAAAAGCTTGCAATCGTGGGAATTAATGGGGCAGGAAAAACGACTCTGATTAAATTGGTTACTCGTCTTTATGACCCGACAGAAGGGCAGATTCTTTTAAATGGGATAGATATCAGGCGTTTCGATCTTCAAGATTACAGAAGGACTTTAACTGCTGTGTTCCAAGACATCAATTTGTTTGCCATGTCTTTAAAAGAGAATATTACCTGTACGGATGGTGAGGTTGATGAGGAAAGAATCCTATCTGCGATGGAAGGCGCAGGGCTTATGCAGTTTTATAAACAGCATGGTGAAAATTTGGATATGCCACTGACACGATACCTCTTTGATGCTGGGGTTGATGTATCAGGAGGTGAAAAGCAGAAAATTGGAATTGCCAGAGCACTTTATAAAAATGGTAAAATTATGATTTTTGATGAACCGACGGCTGCTCTTGACGCACATGCTGAATATATGTTGTATCACAAATTAGCAGAGATATCAAAAGGTAAAACGCTATTGTTTATTTCCCATCGTTTGGCTTCCACAAGATTTTGCGATGAGATAGCATTGATTGAGGGTGGACACGTGGCAGAACTTGGAACTCATGAAGAGCTATTTGAAAAACGTGGAATGTATTATCGAATGTTTATGGCTCAGAAGAAATATTATGAAGAAGGAGGAAATGAGCATGAAGAATGAAACGAAAAGAGAATTGTCTAATCTGAAATTCTTCATCAAACGTGTATGGATTGCATCTCCTCGCTATGTTATTGCAGCTACCATCGACTCTATGCTTGAAGCTGCACTTCCCTTTGTGGCTATTCTTCTTCCCAAATATATGATTGATGAAATGATGGGAGCAAAACGGATTCCTATTTTGGTGTGGTATGTGGCCATTGCAGCATTGTTAGCACTGCTTTTGTCGGTATCATCAAGTGGATTAAAGCGATATATGAAAGCTGTAACAGGCGATATACTAACCAAGTTTGAATATGATATAGGAAGTCGCAACATGGGTGTAGCATACAAAAATTTGGAGGATACAAAATATATCGAACAAAAAGACAAAGCTATGTTACCAATTCGCGATCGGATGACACACCTTTTTATGGTGCGTTATTTACCGGAAATGGTTCGATATTTTTTCATAGCGGTGGGAGCGGTTGGTATTTTATTAAGTTTTGATTTTATTAGCTTGATTGTTATGTTGATTCCCACTGTTTTTATTGCTTGGCTCAATAAAGGATATCAAAAGAAAGATATGGAAGTGCAGAAAGAATCCGTATGTATGAATCGGTTCTTTATGTATTATTATGGTCTTGTAAAGGATTTTAATCCTGGAAAGGATATCCGTCTTTTTCGTGTTCATGAGTTGCTTATGAATCGTAGTAATGAGTGTGATGATACGATTTTTGGTTTTAAAGAACGTAGTAGTAAGTTAAAACGTAACTTTGAAGGGATTTCTAAAGTGTTAGAGGCCTTTCGAGGTGCGTTTGCGTATGGATATATTGGCGTGAAAGCTCTGAGTGTTGGTATTAGTGTTGGTAATTTCACCATGTACACGGGAGCTGCTGCTACATTTTCCAGTGCAATAGGGAATCTGTTGAATATTTTAATCCGACTGAGACAGGATTGTCGTTATTTAGAAGAATTTGTAAAGCTGGAAGAGATAACGGTGGAGAACGAGGAAGGTGGTATTAAGGATATTGACTTTAAACCAATTTGCCTAGAATTTTGTCAGGTTTCATTTGGCTATCCTGGTAGCGACTTTGATATATTAAAAGATGTTAGTTTTGAACTAAAACAAGGAGAGAGTCTCTCTATAGTAGGAAGAAATGGTGCAGGAAAAACAACAATCATTAAACTGATGTCTAGATTATTTAAACCTACGGGTGGAAAGATTCTAATCAATGGAATCGATATTCAATCGATTGATGCTGAAACATATCGGAATCTATTATCAGTCGTTTTTCAGGATTTCAAGATATTTGAATTCAGTATTGAAGAAAATGTAGCAGCAGGGACAACGATTGATGAGGATAGAATGCAAACTGTGTTAAAAAGTGCAGGAATCCTGGGAAAAGTAGCGTCGCTTCCACTCGGAAGAAAGACATGTATTGGAAAACAGTTTGATAAAAAAGGAACGGACTTTTCAGGTGGAGAACTTCAGAAACTAGCGATTGCCAGAGCTTTATATAAAGACTCTCCAGTTATCGTATTGGATGAACCGACGGCAGCACTAGATCCATTTGCAGAGGCGGAAGTATATGAACGATTTCAGGAATTAATGGGAGGTCGTACGACTATTTATATATCCCATCGACTTTCTAGCTGTAAGTTTTGTAAGCGAATTGTATTTTTGGAGGAAGGTAAAATTGTTGAAGATGGTAATCATGAGGAACTGATGTGGATAAATGGGAAATATGCACAGATGTATAACCTACAGGCTAGCCAATATAAGAGTTAGAAGATACAGAATGAGTTAATGTGTAACTACTTATATGTAAACGCTTATGTGCAAAAAAAATATGACAATTAAAACAAGGGGACTAAATATTATGGGGTTATTAGAATTAATAGGTGAAGCAATTAGACCAGGTAAAATAGGAACTGTTGATGTGACGAAAGGAAAAAAAGAGAAGCCAGGAGGCATGCTAATTGTAAAAACCATTGTATCAATAACAATAGTTGCCGGTCTATATTATCTTCTTTTGGGAACATCCTTTCATTTGAAGGATTCGTTATTTTTTATGGCTATCATGGCAGCATATTGTATCTTTAGTTATTTTGTTTTGCCAAAACCAGATTACTCTAACCTGGGATGGCTTGGTGGAGCCATGGATAATCCGTTTAGAATATCTGATGATATAAATAGATTCATGCTCTTCCTTATGATAATATTGATACCAGGAAGGTTGATTTCGACCACCGTTGTATCGTGGGTTCATATATTGAAGAGATAAAAATTATTTTTGAGATTAAAATAGTTTTCAAGAAAGACAAGTTATTAGGAAGGGATAGAACAATTGGTTGCAGTCGTTTAATTGTGCGGTTTCTACACTTGTATAAACTTGTGATTGACGCGTTCAGAAACAATATTTTATTAGATTTTACAGTTTGTTTGAGAGTATAAAATGTAAATCGAATTAAAAAATTAAATTTGGTGAGGTGAAATGATGGCGAAAAAAATTCCACAGATAGGAATTGTAACTTGTATTTTATATTTTATAGCAGTAACACTTTTTCTTATAACAAAAACAGAGATAGCTTTAACAATATGGGAGCTATTCACTATTATTGGAGCACCAGTAATTTTATTCGTTCTCATAGAGCTTGCTAATCTTATGAAAATTCCAACTAATTATACAAATGCAATGCTTGTATTTATGTCGTGTACTTGTTCATTAACGGCACTAGCACATATAATTAATATATCTGTCACACGAAAGTTATTAGCAGATGATGTAAATGTACCAAACTATTTAAGAATTGGTTACTGGCCATCGGTTGAAATGGCAACAGATTATTTAGCCTGGGGATTTTTTATGGGATTAGCTTTTCTATCAGTTGGATTTGCGATTAATCGAACTAATAAACAAAATTCAATGACGAAGTTAATCGTTCTCATAAGTGGTACTCTTTGTCTTAGTGGTTTTTGGGGAACTATATTTGTCAATGAGAATCTATGGTATTTAGCACCGCTAGGGTATGGTTTTGGAACGATATTTATTTGCATTAAAATGATTGGAATAGAAAATGAGACTCAATAATTTGTGATTAGCGGAGTTATCAGGATATACAGAGCATCAAACAATGATTTACGGTTAATCTAGTATTTACTATTATAATTATAAATAGAACGTAACGATTCAGTACTTTCATAGTTACTGCTATGCAATGTATCTAAAATGCAAGAAACTTGCATTTTAGGGCTATAAAACTCGGGATTTTGCTTTGCAAAACACCTCGCGTTAGTGGGATTCTGAATAGTTACAATATATAAATAAATGGAGATAGACAGAGATGTTTAACATACAGACTAGCCAACATAAGGATAAAAGATACAGTTGGTAATAAAATAGTTTCAAAGATTAAAAAGCAAAAAGGAAGTGTCTTATGACTAGCATTTATGATTGGTTTGGCTATGAATTGCCAGTAAATGAACGTTATCGTTTAATAAAAGAAGCTGGATTTGATGGTGTTTTATTATGGTGGAGTGATGGATTTGGTCGTGACGGTTTAGGTCAAAACGATTATCGTAACGGACCTCAAATTGCCAGAGAAGCGGGTCTTTTTATAGAAAATATACATACACCTGTCAAAAACCAAAATAAACTTTGGCTGGATAATCTTGAGGGTGAAACCTTAACCGATTGCTATTTGCAATGTGTTGAGGATTGTGTTGAATTTGAGATTCCAACAATGGTGGTACACCTGCCAGACGAAGACAATCCATATAACATACTGGGACTAGATCGAATTAAGAGAATCATTGAAAAAGCAGAACAGTTTGGAGTCAATGTTGCAATGGAGAATTTACGAAACCTTACCAATTTGGCATATGTACTAGAGCAAATAGACTCCCAACGTATTGGCTTTTGCTATGACTGCGGACACCACTACCACTATTATCCAGATATAGAGCTATTATCCATGTATGGATCTCGTTTAATGGCATTACATTTACATGATGATGGCGGAAAATATAATCAACATCGGTTACCCTTTGATGGCACAATTGATTGGTCTACAGCTATGAAAAACATTGCGAATACGGGTTATTCTGGTGCAACTGCAATAGAGGCCATGAATTGGGATTATCAGAATTTATCGGTAAAGGAATTTTTACAAGAAGCATTTAAACGTGCAAAAAGGCTTGAAGCATTCAGAATTATTTGATGGTTTTGCTGAGAGATATAATTGTGATTATAGTAATAAAAATATGAAATCTAAAATGAATTGAGAGGATACAGAGAATATGCAAATACGAAAAATGCTAATTAATGATTATGACGATGTATATGAATTGTGGATGTCATGTGTGGGAATGGGCTTGAATAATCTGGATGATTCAAAAGAAGGAATTAATCAATTTTTAAATAAAAACCCAGATACTTGTTTTGTCGCATTAGATAAGGGTAAAATAATTGGAGTCATTATGGTTGGAAATGATGGACGTAGGGGTTACATATATCATACAGCAGTAAATCCAGAATATAGAAAACAAGGCATTGGTTCGCAATTAGTGGATGTTTCATTACAAGAATTAAAAACTCTTAATATCAATAAAGTGGCATTAGTAGTATTTGACAGAAATAATGAAGGTAATGCTTTTTGGGAACGGAAAGGTTTTATCGAACGAGATGATTTAGTATATCGAAATATAACACTTACAGAGATGATAAGAATTGATACTTAAATACTAGTTTGTATGATAGGGAGTTATTGATAATCGCTATGCATGAGGGAAAATAGGATTAATAAAGGTGTGTGTGATTGAATTTATTTTACAAGATGAGAGATATGATGCGAATGTGAAGAGTATGAACTACAAAATTGTAAGAATTAAGACAGAAAATTATTAGATGTTTTCTGATATGATAAATAGGAAAATAACTGAAGAACTAAGGCAGACTATAGATACTATCCCAAACGATGAAATTGTAGCCTGACTTTCTGATCACAATTAATATATTTATGTAATTATAAGTGCAAATATATTAATTGGATAGATTAACCTTATAAATTCCGAAGATCAAGTTAAATATTAAAAATCAAAAGGAGCATATCTATGAAATCGAAAGTTTATAATGTATTTTTCTTTTTACTATCAATCATTTCACTTAGCGCATGTTCAACGGCTAAGGCAAATTCAAATCCTAAAAGCGAAGATGTAAGCAATAGCCAAATTATTGATTCTTCAAAAAGCGATTCCACTACCGACACATCTTTTACAGAAGAAAATGTTATTGCTATTAATGCGTATCGCGCTATTCTTGAAAACGAGGATGCATTTATCAGCATTGATGATAATAATTTAGAATTTTTGCTGAATGATTTTTTAGATATAAATGCAAATGACCAAGGCATATATAACGTGGTACATTTTACTGAAATCGATATGGATGGTGATCAAATACAAGAAATGGTGCTTGAATTATGTTTGGGTGATGCCTCCTATCCAAGTGAATACGAAATTTTACATTATAATAATAACAAGGTTTATGGATACAATTTTGAGTCTCATGGTTTTGAATCCCTGAAAGCAGACGGAACATATACCTACGAGAACAGTTCTGGTGATGTTGGAATTAATAAAATTATTAATTGGAATTTAAAAGCCACCGAATCGACACTGGCATATTCAATGGAAAATTCCAATGGAAAAGGAACTTCATATTTCATAAATGACAATTCTGTTGTGAAGAAAGATTTTGATACATTATACAATCAGCAATGTGAAAAAAAAGATGTTTTATGGTATGAATTTTCAGTAGATAACATATCTGCTATCCGTACCGTTTTTCCGCAAGATGAAAGTGAATTAGCCCTCAATGCGTATAAAGGCGTTGTATTAAATGCAGAAAGCTTTGTTGATACAGAGGCAGATGATAATCATGAAATTTTTTTAAATCATTTTTTACAGGATTCAATAAATAATATTATCTATAAAGTTGCACATTTTTCCATAATTGATATGAATCGAGATCAAATACCAGAATTGGTACTTGAATTATATAATGGAGATTATCCATTTAAATACGAAGTTTTACACTATAATAATGGAAAAGTTTATGGATACAATTTTGTAATTCGTGGTTTTGAAAGCTTGAAGGATGATGGAACGTATATCGGTTCAGGTGGTGCAGAAATCTGTTATATCCTTAGGATATTAAACTTTAATCCGACAGGTGTTGAAGAAAAAACTTTGGCTCATTCCGATTATGCTGATAATGGACCGCTTCAGTATTTTATTGATGATAATGTTGTTGAAAAAGTAAAATTTGATGAGTTTAATGAACAGCAATCTTGGAAAGATGATGCAAAATGGTATGAATTTTCAGTAAACAATATTAAAGATAAAATCAGTTTTGATTTAGATAATGCACAAATATTTGCTGTAGCCACTAATACTGATAACTATTATGGAACATGGGTAGTAAAGAATGTAATTGGTCGGCTACCTGCTGCAAACTCAAATGCTGGAATTGAGGACAGCGACAAAGGTCAAAATCTTATCGGGACCAGTCTTAATTTTTCGGCAGATCAAGCGGTTGTTATAGATGACGAGACTGCCGTATCTACGCTAACTATTAATAGTCCAGAGTTTAAAGAATTTTCAATATCAAGCAGTGAATTTCAATCATCTTACTCAATCAGCTTTGATACATTAGGAATTGAAACCGATTCTGTGACAAAAGTAATGATATATGGACAGTCTGATGATGGGGCTGAGTTTATAATGAAGGATAGTAACACTATTATTATGATTGTGGGCAACGTCCTGTTTGAACTTGTTCGGCAATAAGTCTAGAACATTCAATTACGTTTAGTACATATATCTGAGTGTAGTATAAATAACATTTGAGACGCTAAAAAGAGAATTTGAAGAAAGAATTGTATGCGAAGATAGAAGTGGATAATTTGCTAGCAGTAGGGGATGTCTTTTTCCCGTGGGGAAATAAGCCATGCCACCAAATATGTTTTTATTATAAGATACAGTTACTTGAAAATAATATAATTCCTCTAGATGGTGTTTTTCAAGGATATGATGAAACAGATAATAAACGCATTGAATTAGATTTTTGTTGGGTTCCTCTGAAAGAATTGAGTCTTCATTCTTATCGGGATAAGCATTTTGAGAACTGTCTTTTTCAATCACCCATTGTAAATATGGAATATCTCATGCAGCAGATGTATATATGGTTTCATATATCGGAAGAACAACTTAGAAGTCAGGGAGAAATTGAGACTCCTATTGAAACAATGTCCTGGCAATATTGTGTGTATGTAAAAGAACATCCCATCGACAAGTGGACTACTCCAACACATATTTTATATGGAGCAAAAGACAATCTGCAAAGTCGTAGAGTTATTGATGACTTTGTAAGTGAATTTAATTGTCAGCTTACTGTTTCAGAAACCAGTGAGCATCCGTTTATGGATGAAAAAGATGGAATAATCGTTGCAACATGGATAATGGTTCCATTACTTATAATGGAGAATAAAGGAGATAAATTGAAAATAAAAGCTTATAAGAATAATACATTTGCGAAAACAATGGATGGAGGGAATCCAGCTGGGGTGGTTTTAGATGCAGACTTACTCTCAGAAGATAATATGAAGATGATTGCTGGTATTTTTGGATTTAGTGAAACTGCTTTTATAATGAAATCTGATGTTGCAGATTTTAAAGTTCGGTTTTTTACACCAAATGAAGAAGTGGATTTTTGTGGACATGCAACAGTAGGAACATATTCTGTGTTGTTGAGTAAAGGCCTTATTAGACCAGGAAAATATACACAAGAGACGAAGGCCGGAATCTTAAGTGTTGAGGTTAAGAAAGACACAACCATAATAATGAATCAAACACTACCAATATTTTGTGAAGTACTTGATGTAGAAGAAATTGCAGATTCCTTAAATACTTCAGTAGATAATATAAATACAGATATACCGATACAGATTGTTACAACAGGGCTTAGGGATATTATGGTTCCTATTAAAACAATTGATATCCTTAATAAGATCAAACCAGATTTTGATAAAGTAGCTGAAATAAGCAAGAAATATAAAGTAGTTGGATATCATATGTTCACGCTTGATTCGCTTTATCGTTCTAATGCTTATTGTAGAAATCTTGCACCACTCTACGGCATACCTGAAGAATCAGCAACGGGAACTTCAAATGGTGCGTTAGCATGCTACCTATTTAAACAAGGTGTTTTGAGCGCAAAAAACTGTGAACATATGATTTTTGAACAAGGTTATTCTATGAATTTACCATCGGAAATAATTGTTTCATTAAGTGTTGTGGCTAATGAAATCAAAGAGGTAAAAGTTGGAGGGAAAGCACTAAATCTATGTGAAGTAGTGATTGAAATATAACTTCTTGAGGATGTCCCCCGCCTCTTACACGAAAAAGTATTCAAGACAAATAAGGTTACGTGCTCAAAGCACACTTATTTGTGGCTTGAGCAAACGAAAGGAATGAATATAAAGATGAAACATTTAGGAACAGAAACACTTGAAACAAAAAGGTTGATACTTCGTCGATTTACAATGGAAGATACCAACGCTATGTACAAAAACTGGGCAAGTGACCCTGAGGTTACGAAATATTTAACGTGGCCACACCACGAAACGGTTGAAGTAAGTCATACGGTATTGACTGATTGGACTGGCCTATACAGTAAAGATGATTATTACCAGTGGGCTATCGTTATAAAAGAAAATTTGGATGAGCCAATTGGAAGTATAGCTGTTGTTCATAAAGATGATGAGATAGAAATGGTACATATTGGATATTGCATAGGAAAAAGATGGTGGAAACAAGGAATTACAACGGAAGCTTTCGCAGCATTGATAAAGTTCTTTTTTGAAGAAGTTGGTGTCAATCGAATCGAGTCACGCCATGATCCAAAGAATCCAAATTCGGGAAAAGTAATGATGAAATGTGGATTGATATATGAAGGAACACATCGTGAAGCAGATTGGAATAATCAGGGGAGATGTGACGCTTCCATTTATGCCATATTAGCCAAAGATTTCAGGCTAAATGTTTTTCAAGAAAATAGAAATTAAAATTATGTCTATGATATGGAATAAAGGTTGCTAATGCTTGAACAGAATAACTAAAACGCACAAAAATCGACAATATTCATCATATTATCGTTGATTTTTGTGCGCTTTATGATATACTATAGTTCATAAGGTTGTATAGTAATAAATATTTAAGTGATAAGGAATAATGTATGACAAAAAAAGATTTATTAAATTACATAGATAAATGCAAGGAAGAGTTGAGAGTGCAAGGGCGCATTCTATTTGCAACACCTGAAGTAGGGTTTTGTGAAGAGGATACCGTGGAAATCATCACTTCCTTTTTTGATGCGTATAATATTAAATATGAGAAGAATATCAGTAAAACTGGAATAAGAGTAACGTTAGGAAGTGGGGATGGATATCATATCGGAGTACTTGCCGATATGGATGCATTAATCGTACAAGGATCGGATGGACCTATGAAAATCCATTCCTGCGGGCATAGTGTACAGGTCACAATGTTAATGGCACTTGCATTAGTCTTTCGTAAAAGTAATTTTCTAGAGGAAGTAAATGGTAAAATTACATTTCTTTTTACCCCAGCCGAAGAATTTATTTGTCTCGAGGATCGAAAGCAATTAATTGCTTCAGGTGATATTAAATATCCTTCTGGAAAGCAAGATATGATTTCAAAAGGAATGTTTGATGATATTAATTGTGTTTTATCCGCTCATATCAATGGAGAAGTGGGAAAAGTTTTTGATGTAAATTCAACGTTAGCTGGTTTTATGAGAAAACAAGTTGTGTTTCATGGAAAAGCAGCACATTCAGGCGCTGCGCCACACCTTGGGCTTAATGCATTACATGGAGCAACGCTTGCGATCAGTGGTTTGTCTTTTATAAAAGATCAATTTCCATATGAAGACGGAGTACGCTTGTATCCCATAATTACCAAAGGTGGATTGTCTACGAATGCAATTCCAGATGAGGCAGTTATTGAATCTGACTTACGTGCTAATGATATAGAAACATTGTTGGAATTAGAAAAACGTTTTGACCGTTGTGTTACATCATGTGCAGAAGCGGTTGGACTTACCTGTGACATTTTGAATACTACGGGATATATGCCATTAAAGCAGTCAGAAGAAATAAACCATGTAGTATATGAAAATATGAAGCTTTACTGTAGCGAAAATGAGATTATTCACAATGTAATATCAGGTGCAGCAGGTGATGTGGGCGATATAGGATATTTAATACCAACCATTCAATTTGGTTTTTCGGGTATGAAGGGAAGAATTCATAGCAGTGAATTTCAAATTGTAGAAGAAGATTTTGTTTATGGCGACGTAATAAAAGTAATGGCAGGAACGATTTACGATTTATTGAAGTTTCCAAACTATCAAGTAAAGAATCCTTCGTATAAAGAACAAAAAGAATTTTATTTAAAAAACTGGTTACACGAATTATAGATGTGAGAGGTTACTATGGAAAGAGAAATTTTAAAAGTAGAAGATTTGACAAAAATTTATACAGGTGGAACATTAGCCAATTATAAAGTTAATTTTAGCGCAAATGAAGGTGAAATACACGCACTGGTAGGTGAAAATGGTGCTGGAAAATCCACATTAATGAAAATGTTATTTGGGTTGGAAGAGGTTACGGAAGGTAAGATTTATCTGTATGGAAAAGAGGTAAGTTTTCATTCCAGTAAAGAAGCCATCAATGCCGGTATTGGAATGGTTCCACAGCATATGATGTTAGTTCCGTCACTTACGGTGGCAGAAAATCTGACTCTTGGTATTGCACCAAAGAAATTTGGATTTGTAGATCACAAAAAATGTATCGAAGAAACCAATACAATATCAGAAAAATACAATTTAAATGTGGATGCTGAAAAGTTGGTTAGAGATATTTCTGTGGGTATGAAGCAGAAATTAGAAATTCTTAAAACTATGTACCGTGGAGCGAAAATAATAATTCTTGATGAACCAACGGCGGTTTTGGCACCACAAGAAACAGAAGAACTTTTCGAACAACTTTTGAACCTTAAAAAAGAAGGATACACTATTCTTTTCATTTCTCACAAATTGAATGAAGTTAAGTTTTTATGTGATAGATTAACTGTTTTAAAGGGCGGACGATCTGTCGGTACGTATCAAGTGTCAGATGTTTCAGTGGAGCAAATTTCAAATTTAATGGTTGGTCATGATATTTCGTTGAATTACGATAAAGAAGAAGTGGAAATAGGAAAAAGTATTTTAAAAGTTCAAGATATTTCCTATACAGATAAATTCGGAACAAAGAAACTAGATCATGTTTTCTTTTCCTTAAAGGCGGGAGAAGTATTGGGAATTGCTGGAATTGAAGGAAATGGGCAAAAAGAAGCTATGGACGTAATTACTGGTAATATGAAACCCGATGAAGGTGTTGTCTTATACAAAGAGAAGGATTTAACAAAGTGTAGTGTTCGTAAAATTCGAGAACTTGGAATTAGTCATATTTCAGAAGATAGAAGTACGGACGGATGTGCCATGAATATGAGTGTCGAAGATAATTTAATTGCAACTAATTTAAAGAAATTTTCAAATAAATTCAGTATTTTAGATAATAAAGCAATTGAAGAGTATTGTGACTATTGTATTGATGAATTTAAAGTAAAAACGATGAGTAAGAAAACTTCAATGAAAAGTCTGTCCGGAGGTAATATTCAAAAAGCAATTGTTGCTAGAGAATTTACCGATCAGGCTGATGTCATTGTTTTGAATCATCCCACTAGAGGGGTTGATATAGGTGCAGAAGAATTTATCCATAAAAAAATCTTACATATGCGTGCGCAAGGAAATTCTATGATTTTAGTAAGCGCAGATTTGACCGAACTTATGGCATTAAGTGATCGTATCATTGTGTTTTGCGAAGGTCATGTAGTTGGCGCAGTGGATGACGTTGCACATACAACGGAAGAAGAACTTGGTTATTACATGCTTGGATTAAAAGAAGATGCAAAAGAAAAGTTAAGGGAGGAATAAAATGGAAAACAAAAATAAAGCAATAAATTTGAAATCCTCCTCAAATAGGCACGGATTAAAGAGTTTTTGGAATAATAATTGGTACAGTATCATTAGAATATCAGCAGCAATTGGACTTGCGTTTATCATTGCAGCAATTATTATTGTAGTGAGTGCTGGAGAAAATAGTCAGGAAGCCATATATAAATTCTTTGTAGGACCATTTCTATCAGGAAAAAGAACATTCTTTAATATTATCGAAGCAATGATTCCCCTTGTATTTGCAGGGCTAGCGATTAATATTATGCATAAATCAGGATTGTTTTCTTTAGCAGCGGATAGTTCATTTTATTTTTCAGGAGTTACGGCGGCAGTGATTGCTATTCAGTTTCAAATGCCAAACATTGTACATCAGTTTGTTATTATTCTGGCAGGCGGATTAGTGGGTGCCTTGATAGGATTACTTCCTGTTGTTATTAAAAAATATACAGGAGCAAGCGAATTGGTGGTTTCCCTTATGATGGGGTATATTTTCTATAACGGTGGGTATTGGATTATTCGTAACTTCTACCTGGATAGTTCAAATGGTTCTTATTCCGTTAATTTTGCAAAAACGGCAACACTTGGCACCATGTTTAAAGGGACAAGTACGCATTGGGGATTGGTAATTATGTTTGGAGTTGTTATTGTGGCTTCCATACTAATCAACAAAACCAGATATGGTCGAGCACTAGAAATAACTGGAAAAAATAAGAAATTTTCAAAATATGCAGGTCTTAATGTTAGTGGAATTATTATTTCTTCTCAAATCATAGGCGGAGCGTTTGCGGGAATTGGTGGTTCCGTGGAAATGATTGGACGATATACTAAATTTTCGTGGACAGAGCCACTTAGTTATGTTTGGGATGGTATTTTGATCAATCTATTAGCAGGACAAAATCCAGCATTTATTCCTGTGGCAGCCTTCTTCATTTCTTATATCAGAATTGGGGCTAGACTTATGTCGCGAGCAGGTTTTGTGGATGAAGATATTTTATCCGTTATCCAAGCGATTATTATTTTATTAATTGCCTCAGAACGTTTTCTTTATCAACTTAAGAAGCGAAAAGAGGAAAAAGAAGCTTTGGAAAATCAAATAACAGAAAAAGTAGAAATTGCTTAAGGAGGTGAATCAAATGGATATGTTTTTAAAAGTAGGTTTTTGGTATACAGTTTTTAAGGCGACAACTCCAGTTTTGTTCGCTACTTTGGCGGCAGTGATTGCAAGTCGTGCTGGAATATTGAATCTTGGTCTGGAAGGATGTATGACTGTTTCAGCGCTAGGAGGGGTTTTGTTTAGTGGGTTCACCGGAAATCTCTTTATAGGACTTTTTGCTGGATGGTTATGTGGCGTTGCATTTACGATGTTACTTACTTATTGCATTATTCATATGAAAACCAATGCAGTTATTACTGGTGTAGCATTGAATCTTGCTGCAAGTGGAGGTTCTACATTATTACTGTTTGCCACTACAGGTGACAAGACAACAAGTAATTCACTTGCATCACTTTATTTCCCCAATATTGAGATTCCAATATTGAAAAATATCCCTATTATTGGCGATATTCTTTCAGGACATAATGTTTTGACGTATTTATCTTTTTTAGTAGCTGTTATTTTGTACATTGTTTTGAAAAAGACACAATTCGGGTTTAAGGTGCGTTCGGTTGGAGAAGCACCAGAGGCAGCTGAGTCAGTAGGAATCAAAGTAAATAAAGTGCGTTATCAGGCTTTGTTTATCAGCGGATCATTAGCAAGTCTTGGAGGTTGCTATTTATCGATGGGATACATTCATCAGTTTACCGCAGGAATGGTCTCAGGACGTGGATATATAGCACTTGCAACAAATGCAATTTCAGCAGGAAATGCAATGCTTGGAATGTTAAGTTCATTATTATACGGATTCGGAAGTGCAATTTCCATTTATCTACAGCTAGAAAATATAGATAGCTATTTGGTTGCCTTAGTACCATATGTTTTAATCATTGTTTCGTATGCATTATTTAGTGCTTACTATAAACATAAAAATAAGGAAGTGGAAAGTCTTTAAAATCGATGTAAGGCTGAGCAAATAGATACTACTATCATGCACTATTTGAATAGTTTATTATTTAGTCCTATTTGTTTTTGTTTTATTATAAATTTATTTTATTATAGGAGGAAAATTATGAAATTAACTAAGAAACTTATTGCTGTAGCAATGGTATCTACTATGATTATGTCATTAGTAGGATGTACCAGCAAAGCAGAAACAACAACTGAAACAGAAACAACAACAGATGCGGTATCAACAGATGCAGGTGCAACAGATGCTGGAACAACAGCGGATGCTAATACCACAGTTACAGGCGAAAAATTGAAAGTGAAATTATGTTTAAGTACTTTCTCTGATAATTCTTTTCAACAATCCGTATATGAAGGTGCAATGAAATTAGCAGAAGAAAATCCTGATACATTGGATGTTAATGCAATTGAAATGGGAACAGATGATACTACATGGAGTGATGCATTTTATGAAGCAGCAGATGAAGGTTATGATATTATTATAGGTACTGGATATCAAAACTATGAAACATTTACAAATCTTCCACAAGAATATCCTGATATTAAATGGATTCTTTTTGATCAATCGCTTGATTTTGAAGCAAATACACTTCCAAATGTATTAAGCGTTTTATTTGAATCTAGCCAGTCTGGTTACCTTGCAGGTGCGGCGGCAGCTTATTATTCTAAAACAGATACAATTGGTTATGTTGGCGGTAAAGATTCAGAAACAATCAATGAATTTCTTGTAGGTTATATTGAAGGAGCACAAAGTGTAAAACCTGATATTAAAGTTTTGACAGCTTATAATGGGTCTTATACTGATACTGCAAATGCAAAATCAATTACGGAAGCTCAGATTGCAGAAGGTACTGATGTAGTATTTCAGTGTGCCGGTGGTGCAGGTAATGGTGTAATTGAAGCATGTTCAGAGGCAGAGGGTGTTATGGCAATTGGAGTTGATTCAGATCAGTCAGTAACACTTGCAGGAACTGGATATGAACAAACAGTTATGACTTCAGCACTTAAGAACCTTGATAATGCGGTTTATAATATTATTACAGATTATTTGGCAGATGAATCAAGTGTTCCTTTTGGATCTGTAATTACTTATGGTTTGGAAATTGATGGTGTAGGTATCGTTTACAATGATCAGTTAAAAGCTGCTATTGGTGAAGAAAATGTAGCTGCAGTTGAAACAATTCAGGCGGGATTAGCAGATGGTTCTATTACATGTGATTCTGCTTCAGAAATGTCAGCAGATGAAATTACTACATTAATTAACAGTGTAAATCAGTAATTTAAGCTTAAGAATACAGCGTCACTGCTTGCAGTGATGCTGTATTCTTTTATAATTTAATAGGAAAGTTTTATGAGTTTCCCTATTAAATAAAAAGTTACTACGTACAAAACTGTACACCATTTGATAAAAAGTGTAGTGCTACGCAAGCCCGTGAGCGCGAGAACGTCTGCTTGAAGACACTTTATTAATAGGAGATAAGATGAAAATGATAGATAGTCATGCACATATATTTGGAGAATTTCTTTATCCAAGGATCGATGAAATTATTGAATCAGCAAAAAATGCTGGAATAGAAAAAATACTTGCAGTTTGTTTAACTACGCAAGAAGCTAGAAGAGCCTTGCAATTTGCAGAAAATGAAACGATTTTTGACATAGCAGTTGGCTATTATCCAAATGATATATTAAAATGTTGTGAAAATGATTTCAAGGAATTGGAAGAACTTGTTACACATGATAAAATAGTAGCAGTTGGAGAAATTGGTCTCGATTATTTTTCGGACGATGTGCCTCATGAAATTCAAAAGGAAGCATTTATTAGACAGATGGAATTGGCCGAAAAGGTTAATAAACCAATTCTTGTCCATAATAGGCTCGCAGCCGATGATACCTTATCGTTGATGAAAAAGCATTGTAAGACAGGAGGTATCATGCATTGTTATAGTGCAGGTTATCCTTATTTACAAGAGTTTATGAACTTAAATATGTATTTCTCTTTTTCGGGTAATATTACGTTTGAGCCAGAGGATGAAGCCACGCAAAAGGCTGTACGTGAGGTGCCAATGGAGCGACTTTTAATTGAAACAGATGCACCAAATCTAACCCCAGTTCCAGTTCGAAATTTAGAAAATGAACCTGCTTATGTGTCTTATGTTGCGGATTATATTTGTAAGCAAAGAAAAATTGATAAAGAAACATTGACAAAAGCCCTATGGAATAATTATAATAGTCTGTTTTTGGCACGGTAAAAGATAACATAATACAAAAAATCATATTAAGACAAGGAATGGAGAAAGTCATGGCAAGGATAATCGTTTTGAAAAATGCAACAATTTTACATGCAGATGCAACTGTAATGAAGCATAAGAACATTTTTATTGAAAATGGGATTATTTCCAAAATTGAGGATTCCAATCAGGAAATACAAAGAGAGCAGTGTAGCGATACTCTTTTAAATTCGAAAGAAAACTTGGGAAATCCGTGTGAACATAATTGTGAGCAGGAAGTAATTGATTGTACTCATTTTGTGATTACCCCAGGAATTGTTAATATGCATACGCATGCAGCTATGAGTCTATTTAAGGGTATTGCAGAAGATGTATCAAGTGACAGATGGTTTAATGAAATCATTTGGCCTTATGAGAGCAAAGTAGATGAGCATGATGTATATATTGGTACTAAACTTGCAATTGCAGAAATGATTGATTGTGGTGTTACAACTTTTTCAGATCATTATTTTTTTGAAGATGCTGTTTATAAAGCAGTGGAGGAAGCGGGAATTCGAGCAGTAATAGCTCCGACTTTATTTGGAAGTGCAGCTAATTTTGAAGAACGAATTGATAATACGGTTTCTTTTATCAAAGAAAAAAAGGGTAAGTCTGATCGAATTGAATTGCGAATGGGGCCACATGCTCCTTATACATGTCCAACGCCTACCTTGCAAAGAATCATTGAAGAAGCAAAGCGATTGGGAGTTGGAATTCATCTTCATGTTTCAGAGAATGTGCCACAAGTAGAAAAGTGTATTAGAGAAAATAAAAAGACACCGTTTGGCATGATTGACGAAGCAGGAGGTTTTGACATTCCATGTCTAGTTGCACATGGTTCCTATATTCGAGAGGAAGATTTGAAGTATCTAAAAGAAGATACTTGGTTCGCCACTTGCCCTAAGACCTATATGAAATTATCCAGTGGAACAGGGAATTTATATCAATTACGATCACAATTACAGTATTCCTTTGGTACGGATGGAGCTGCTAGTTCCAATAGCTTGAATCCATTAGAACAAGCACGATTATTTGCACTGATTGGGAAATATCAGTTTGATAATTGTGAAGATTATACCAATAAAGAAATTTGGCAAGCCTTGATGCGTGGACATAAAGCATTTGGATTTCATAGCGGGCAAATACAAGAAGGCTGGAATGCAGACCTCGTTATTTGGGATTTAAAACGTGCGAATACATATCCTGTTTATAATCCTGTTACATCAATTCTTTATAGTGCTGATTCTACAAATGTACATGATACTATGGTGGGAGGAACTTTCTTGAAGCGTAATGGCGAGTTGGTTTTGGATTTAACCCAATTATACAAAGAAGCAAATGAATTAAAAAAAGAGATGCTCAAAAGAGGAAAAGGGAAAGCAAATGTTGTATACTAAATAATGAGTAAAGGTAACTAAAAAGGTAGTGAATCGTTACAAGTAAAGTTGAGTAATATGGAGGTAAAATAGAATGAGAACATTGTTAAAAAATGCAATCATATTGGATCATGAAGGAATTTGTACGAAGAATACAAATATAGAAATTGACGACGGTAAAATTGTTAAGATTGAAAATGCAAATATAAATATAGAAAACCTTAAACCAGAAAAACAACAAGAATTTGATGAAATTATAGATTGTACTGATTATATAGTAACACCAGGAATTCCAAACCTTCATGCGCACACGGCTATGAGTATTTTTCGCGGAATCGCAGAGGATGTGAATGCAGTGAGTTGGTTTAATGATTTTGTATGGCCGTATGAAAGTAAAATGACCTCTGAAGATGTATATCTTGGTACATTGCTTGGAATTGCGGAAATGCTAAATAATGGTGTCACATCTTTTTGTGATCACTATTTTGAAGAGAAACAGGTGTTAAAAGCAGTTCTTGATACCGGAATTCGTGCAGATATTGCACCAACTCTTTTTGGAAGTGCAGTAAATTATAAAGATAGAATACAGGAGGTTTGTACTTTTATAGAAGAGAATCGAAATATATCAGATAGAGTAGAATTTCGAATGGGACCACATGCTCCTTATACCTGCCCTGAGGCGACATTAAAAGAAATGATTGAAGAAGCGAAAAATCTTCATACGGGAATTCATATTCATGTGTCAGAGATAGAATCACAAGTGACGGCATCCCAAAAAGCCTTTGGAAAAACTCCATTTGATATTATAGCAAAAGCAGGTGGATTTGATATACCGTGCCTTGTAGCACATGGAATCTGGATAGAAGATAGTGATTTAGCATATTTGAATGATAAAACTTGGTTTGCACTTTGTCCTAAGACCTATATGAAAATAGCGGCAGGTGATGGTAATATTTATCGTTTAAAGAATCACCTACAATATTCTTTTGGTACGGATGGAGCAGCAAGCTCAAACACGTTAAATCCAGTGGAACAAGCGCGATTATTTGCATTAATTGGTAAATACAATGGAAAAGATGCAGAGCAATATGCTGCAAAAGAGATTTGGCAGGCATTGATGCGTGGGCATAAGGCTATGAATTTTAAAAGTGGTATAATAGAAGAAGGTTGGAATGCTGATTTGGTTATTTGGGATTTGAACCGTCCGAACACGTTTCCAGTCTATGACCCAGTTTCTTCTATTTTATATAGTAGCGATAGTAGTAATATCATTTATACTATGGTTGGTGGTAACTTTTTAAAACGAAAAGGAATGCTTGTAATGAATGAGAAGGACTTGATACATAAGATAACAGAAGCGCAACAACAACTGCTGAAACGAGGTAAAGGAAAAGCAATTGTTGTGTATCAATAGAGGTAACTAGAAAGGCATTGAATTGTAAAAATAAGAAAAGTGATAGGAGATGTGACAAATTAAAACAATTATAGATCATGCGTGTATCTTAACGATGAATGAAAAAATGGATATCTTTCAAGATGGGTATTTAATAATAGAAGGTACAAAGATAATAGAAATAGGAAATAGTTATATAGAATTAAAAGAGCATATTGGAAAAGAAGATAATTATATAGATGCGTTGAGTGGAATTCTAATGCCAGGAATGATTAACACACATTGCCACGTATCCATGATGCCTTTTCGTTCACTTGGAGATGATTGTAAAAATCGCCTTCAAACATTTGTATTTCCACTTGAAATTGAAGCGATGAATCAAGAACTCGTATATCAAGGAGCTCGTTATGGAATTTGTGAGTTACTGCTTTCGGGAATTACTACATTTTTTGATATGTATTATTTTGAAGATGAAGTTGCAAAAGCATGTGCAGAACAAGGGATTCGTGCAATTCTTGGTGAAACTGTAATTGATATGGAAACATGTGAAAGCGCAAATAAAAATAGTGGATACGAATATGCCATAAAGTTTATGAAGGATTGGAGTGAAAATGATTTAATTACGCCAACCATTGCGCCACACGCAACACATACCGTGAAACCATACATGATAAAAAAAGCACATGATTTGGCGGTAAAACATAATGTTATGTTTTCGATGCATGTATACGAAATGGACGATGAAATGGCGTTATTTGCGCAAAAGTATGAAAAGACGCCGGTAGAATTTTTGGAGGATATTGGTGTTCTAGATCAACATGCACTGTTGGTACATGCGATACATACAACGGATCATGATATTAGAATCATGAAAGAACATGGTGTTTCTGTTGCTCACTGTATCGTAGCAAATACCAAATCAGGAAAAGGGATTGCACCTATCTATTCAATGTTGTCGAGTGGAATTCAAGTCGGAATTGGTACGGATAGTGCAATGTCTGGTAATTCATTGGACTTATTTACACAAATGCGTATGATAGCGACTAGCCAGAAAACGAAATATCATGATAGAAGTATTTTAACAGCTGCTGAAATTGTGAAAATGGCAACAATAGGTGGAGCAAAAGCACTTCATATGGAAAGTAAAATTGGTTCGCTGGAAGTGGGGAAAGTGGCGGATATAACACTAGTAGAAACACAATCGGTGAATATGTTTCCAAATTTCAACCCATATTCTACGTTAGTATATGCGGCTAATGCTGGAAATGTGGATACGGTTATCGTAAATGGACAGATTTTGGTACATGGAAAAAAGTTAGTTAATACAACGCTCGAAAAAGAAAAACAAGCGTTAGAAAACTTAATGTTACCATTTTATCAGAAGGCGTATCATTTTCGCGAATTCACTTAAGTAGTAAAAGTTAGAAGAGAATAAGGTGTGGTTAAATAATGAATGCTGTTAATGAAATGAAAATAAAATAATAATGAAAGGATAGAGACAAACACATCATTTGTGTATAAAGTATTTTATTACAATGAAGCATTTAATATGTGTGTTTGTGGATTGGTAAAAATATGATAAAAATAGTAGCAAAAAGTTTTATAAAAGAAGAGAAGCTTAATGAATATTTAGAAGTAGCAAAGAAACTTGTGGAGGAAACACTAACAAAGGATAAAGGTTGTATTCATTACGAATTATTTCAAGATGTCTCAAACAAATGCATAGTTACAATGATTGAAGAATGGGATGACAAAGAGTGTCTTGCCGGTCATATGGCATCAGAGCATTTTAAAAATGCTATTGCAAAAAGTGCAGCATTTGCTGAGAAGCCTGGTGAAATGAATATATATCAAAAGTTAGCATAGTTATGAATAAGTCAATTGCAGTAATTTTGCACTAAATGAAGCAGACAGTGAAAATCTTTTTGCCAATTGGCAAGGAATTATGCTTGGAAACGGTGAAGTATGGATTAGCGAGATTCTTAATGAGAATATGGAATCAAAAGGATTAAAGATTATTGCAATTAATGATGTAGATGAGTCACAATAAAAGAATCTATTTAAATAAATTAAATTGATTTAAATAGATGTGATACAAACTTCAATATCATTTTTAAATATACAAGACCAATTACTACTGCTTTTGGTAAACTATAAATAGCGTCACGATAAAATGAAATGGGGTATTTGAAATGAGAAATATATTAGTAGGATTTATTTTAATATTTCTAAACTTTACGCTGACACTCAACAACTCGAGGCTAGGATTAATTCCAGATTTTATAGGTTATTTTATTATGGTAAAGGGGTTGGTTCAAATGTCTGAAGAAAGTCCATTGTTTATGAAAGTTAAGCCGTATGCAACCGGTATGATTGTTTATACGGGCGTTTTATATTTCTTGGATTTGTTTGGAGTTTTAGCCACATTAGAAGTATTTTCTTATATCACTGTAAACGCGTCTGCGATTATTTCTTTGTACATTTCATATTACATTGTTAGAGGTGTTATAGATATGGAAGGAAAATATAGTACACATTTGAATGGAGAAACACTTAATGCGGCATGGACACTTATGGTAGTTTTGGAGGTGCTGACTTTTGTCTCAATGCTAATCCCTTTTATATCAATTATCTGCATGATAATAAATGTTATTGTGTCAATCTGTTTTCTGGTTGCATTCAACCATTCAAATAATTTGTACTATGATACCATTGGAAAAAATATGTAACGCGATTATAATTTTGATTGCAATGAATGTTTTGCTGTAAATAGTATAAACAAGATCCTTGGAATATATGGAGGAAACTTAGATATGAAATCTTTAAAGGAACCATGGATTAAGATGTGCGAACAAATAGAGAACGAGGATTACAAATTAATCAAAGAATTACAGGAACAGTGTATTGATTTTGACAAAACGGCCTTAAAGCTTGAGATTGATTACAAGCTAAGTACTAATAGCAAATCTAGTTATAGAACAGGAATAAAGAAAGTAAATGAATTTATGTATTTTGATGAAAATAATTTACTAGGGTATATTGGTATTTGTAGTTTTGGAGAGAAAGAGACTTCACTTGAAATAATGGGAATGGTGCACCCACAGTACAGGCAACAAGGAATATTTTCTTCTTTGTTTGAATTAGTTTTAACTGAGTGTAAAAAAAGAAATCCTAAGAAAATCTTATTGTTAAGTGATAGAAAATCAACGAATGGACTTAAGTTTATAAAAAATCGAAACGCAATACATAGTCATTCCGAATTTGAAATGTATTTGCAGAAGACCTTACTTGAAAGAGAACCTAATTCTTTATGTGGTGTCACTCTACGAAGAGAAGAAAAAAGAGACAAAGAAGAGATTTCCAGACAAGATAATATTTATTTTGGTAATTGCATTGAGGATGAAGAAATAGGAGAAGAAAATGATTTCGTTAACGTTGATGCGGAAACTTCTTTACAAGAACATAATGGTATGCAAGAGATAGAGGATAGGAATACTGAAATAACATTTCTTGCGGAAAAAGCTAATCAAATTGTTGGTAAAGTTAGAATAGAGACAAGCTCAAATATTGGAGGTATTTATGGGTTAGGAGTGCTACCAGAGCATCGGGGAAAGGGATTTGGTCGTGGGATTTTATTAAATGCAATTAATAAGCTTAGGGAGACAGAGGTAAAGGAAATAATGCTACAAGTAGAAACTGAAAATGAAACTGCACTCGGACTATATAAATCGTGCGGATTTCATGAGACTTCTATTATGGATTATTATGAGTTGAAGATATAGTTGAGAATAATATGCAGGAATTTATTCATACAATTGAAAAGTACAGAAAAGCGATTGCTCCGGATATTATATTTATTCCTGAAATTTCAATTTGTAGGACCGAAAATAATGATTTTAAAGAATACCAGATAGAAACGGTTTTAGAAATATTAAAGTTGAATTATTTTGATTCAATTGATATGGTTGGTGATGAAAACATATCGCCCGTCCAATTCAAGGAGCTTTATCATAAATGTAGAATGATTGGTATGGATACAAAAATGCATATAGGTGAATCAACTTCTTATGAAAATATATATCAAGCATTAGCGGAATTAGAAGTTCAAGAAATTCAGCATGGTATCTCAGCAGCAGACAGTCCAGAACTTATGAAGTTACTAAGAGACAAAAATACAACATTACATATCTGTCCTACAAGTAATATTATGTTAAACCATACGAAAGACTATACGTTTCCACAGCTTCGAACCTTAATAGATCATCAAGTTAAAGTGACAATCAACACAGATGATTTATTGATTTTTGATTCTACAATAAGTGAAGAATATTTGAAACTATTTCAAAGCGGTAATTTTTCAGCGCAGGAACTAGATGACATTCGGTTACATGGGTTGAGTTATCGAAGCAAATAGATAAGGGAGACATTTCAAGACTACTTATCTGTTATTTCAATTGCAAGAAAAAGTGAATGCCCAAACGAATAAATATATTTAGGATATTGAACTACAGATTGGTAATTACGGAAAAACGAAGTGTACTATTGAATTCTTCTGTAGGTATGATTAAGAAAATTATATGTGGGATGGTGTACATGGAAAAAGAATATTTTATGAAAACAAAACATATTGGCTTTTCACATTGGACAGAGGCTGATTTGGAATTAGCAATTCAATTGTGGGGAGAAAAAGATGTTACACAATATATCTGTGCCACGGGTGAGTTTGCACAACAAGATATCATGAACCGATTAAATGTTGAAATAAATAATGCAATAAAATATAAGGTACAGTATTGGCCCATATATGATTTGATCACAGGAGAATTGATTGGATGTTGTGGCTTGCGTCCATTTAAGTCCGAATCATATTCTTATGAGATAGGTTTTCATCTTCGTAAAAAATTTTGGGGACAAGGCTACGCTATGGAAGCGGCAACAGAAGTCATACAGCACGCATTTACTGTATTAAACGCCACTAAGATTTATGCAGGTCATCATCCACAAAACATAGGATCAAGGAAATTACTAAATCGTTTAGGATTTCAATACATAGGAGATAATTTTTATGAACCGACCGGGTTAAATCATCCATCTTATGAAATTTCTAGCTTGGAAATATGATGGGTGTGATAAAATGAAAGAGTAAAGTCTGATATAAATTAGAGCAATCATTTTTTTGCTATAAGCAATTAACCAGTGAGAATGAATCGATACAATAAAACACACTTTTTTAACGTGATATCCGTTATGAGAGTGTGTTTTATTGTATTTTACGACAATTATTTTAATATATATTAATTATTTTACTATATATCAATAATTTTACGTATTGACATTGAATAGGGTGAAGATTAAAATATAGCTATGACGTGAACGACAATTCACAAGAAATGAGAGGAGGATATATATGGCTTACAGTGGATTTGCAATTGATGAGTATTTGGATGCAAACAAGGTGACAAAAGAACTAGATGAGTTGATTCAAAAGCCTGTGTATTCTATAAAGAAAAAATTCCTGGATGAATATGTAGAACAATATTTTAATCAAAAATGTACGAAATCTAAGGAAATGATTGAAGAGGCTAAACAAATTATTCCAGGAGGAGTGCAGCATAATCTTGCGTTTAACTATCCATTTCCAATTGTTATATCAAAAGCAGAAGGTGCTAAACTATATGATATTGATGGAAACTGGTATTATGATTTATTGCAAGCGGGAGGTCCAACTATATTAGGGAGCAATCCTCCTTCTGTGAGAGAAAAGGTTATTGATTTATTAAATACTTGTGGACCATCAACCGGATTATTTCATGAATATGAATATAAACTTGCAAAAAAAATATCTGATTTGGTTCCATCTGTAGACATGTTTCGAATGTTAGGTTCGGGAACGGAAGCGTGTATGTGCGCAGCTCGAATTGCGAGGCTTAAAACAGGAAAGAAAAATATCTTGAAAATGGGTGGCGCTTATCATGGATGGTCAGATCAGTTGGCATATGGAATGAGGGTTCCAGGTACCAAAGGTATGATGTCCAAAGGTGTACCTAACTTTGTATTTCGCCATACAGATGAATTTTTTCCTAATGATTTAAATGATCTCGAAAGAAAACTGTGGAAAAACAGATTATATGGAGGTACGGCGGCTGTATACATTGAGCCACTAGGACCTGAAAGTGGAACCCGTCCAGTATCTAAAGAATTTATTCATGGGGTAGAACGTCTCACCCATAAATATGGTGCTCTTTTAATCTTTGATGAAGTTGTAACCGGTTTTCGAATTGGAACAAGTGGTGCACAAGGATTTTTTGATGTAGATCCTGATTTGACTGTTTTTGGAAAAGTAATCGCGGGTGGATATCCAGGAGCTGGTGGGGTCGGAGGACACAAAGACTGCATGGCACATCTTGGAGCAGGGATTGATTCATCTGGCAAGAAGATAGCAAAAGCAATGTGCGGTGGCACAATGGCGGCAACACCAATTTCTTGTGTCGCTGGTTACTATACGCTTTGTGAAATAGAAAAAACCAATGCCTGTGAAGTGGCAGGACGTAGAGCAGATCGTCTTACAAAAGGGATACAAGAACAAATCAAAAAGTATAATCTTCCCTTTGTTGCATTTAATCAAGGCTCCATTTGTCATTTGGATAATGCGGGTACGATGCATTTTAGTGTGGAATGGTCAAAACCTTGGAAAATACCAAATGTTTTAAAACAAACAGGAATTCGTCAGAGAGAAATGGAACATATGGGAGCTGCTTACATGGCGGAAGGCTTGGTAACGTTAGCGGGTTCTAGATTATACACAAGTGCAGCATATACAGAAGAAATGATTGATGATGTATTAGCAAGATTTGATCGCGTTTTATCAAAATGTGGACCAATTTAAATAAAAGTAAATGTAATGATTCAGTTATTTTATAGTTAAAATTATAAGCATATGAAAAGGGGAGAATATATGGCGTATTCTATAACCGAAGCAAAGAATTTAGTGATTCAAGCGGGTAAAACATTAGTAGAAAGCGGACTTATTGCAAGAACTTGGGGAAATATCAGTGCGAGAATTTCAGATACGCAGTTTGTTATTACACCAAGTGGTTTGGCTTACGAAACACTGACACCGGAACAAATTGTTTTAATTAATATAGCAGACTGTTCTTACCAAGGCGAAGTAAAACCTTCAAGTGAGAAGGGAATTCATGCAGATACATATCGATTACGCCCAGAAGTAAATTTTGTTATTCATACACATCAAGTTATGGCATCCGTCATAAGCATTGAAGGAAAGAATCTTTTCGTAACAAAGAGCGAATATAAAAAAGTGCTAGGAGAAATAGTTCCTTGCGCAGGATATGGAATGCCTTCCACCAATAAGCTTAGAAAAGAAGTTGCGGCTGCAATTAAAGTCCATTCATTTAGTAAGGCTATTTTAATGAAATATCATGGCACATTGTGCATGGGGAATGATATGGAACATTCCTTTGAAATTGCTCAGACATTGGAACAACTCGCAACAGAAAAATATTTAAGTATATGTCAAAATACAGAGGTTAATACACCATATACTTCAGATTATGGAAATAGTGTGAGAATTGGCAATTCATTTCGATTAAAATGGGATAAATATACTTGTGACTATGAGATAGGGAATCTTCCATATGCAGCTCCTAATGCAGCATATCTTCACGAATTAATTTATAAATCCAGTAAAGTAAATAGTATTATACATACAACGGAAGAAGAGATTATCAAGGTGAGCCGTTATGGAAAAGATTTAAAGCCTTATTTGGATGATCTTGCTCAAATTGCAGGTGTTTATATTAAGACAGTAGATAGTGATATACGTAAACCAGATAATTTTGTAAATAACTTGAGAAATAAAAATGCTGTTTTAATTGAAAATGGAGGAGCACTTTGTACCGGAGAGACAGTTGAGGATGCGGTTGCAGTCAGTATGGTATTAAAAAAAGGATGTATAGCAGATATTTATTGTCGTAATTTAAATTTAAAAAAATGTTTAGGAACACTAGATGCATACATTCAGCGAATTATTTATGTTACAAAATATTCTAAAAAAAGAAAATCAGTAAACGATAAAGATTCTAAATTGTTACAAATTAACAAATAATAGATAGGAAATAATATATGTTAAAAAAATTGACACAGGAAAAAATGATTGAAATATTGGAAGTGGGTATAGCGGAATTTGCAGACAGAGGACTAGATGGTGCGAATATGAAGGCAATTGCTAAGAAAGCTGGAATTAGTGTTGGAGTTCTTTACAAATATTATGAAGATAAAGATGCCTTTTTCCTGGCTTGCCTTAGAAAAAGTCTTGAAAAACTAGAGGCTGTAATCAAAGAAGTCGTATCAAGTGATGAAAAGATATTAGTAAGAGCCGAAAAGTTAATTCGTGCAGTATTATATTATTCAAGAGAATATGGAAATTATATTAATATGTATAAGGAAATCACATCAAGTAGTAGTAAAAAGTTTGCACCACTTTTAGCATTGGAGATTGAAAGTATAACATCAAAGACATATACAACATTTATAAAAAAAGCCATGGATGAAGGTGATATCAGGGACGATATCGATCCAAGGCTTTTTGCATTTTTCTTTGATAATTTACTAACTTCGTTACAATTTTCTTATTGTTGTGATTATTATAAAGAACGTTTAAAGGTATTTTGTGGTGAAAGTATTTTAGAGGAGGATGAAAAAGTCGTTTCAGAAATGTTGAAATTTATTGAATCAGCTTTCACTTTTTCTCAAGCAAATATTACACACAAGAAGTAACGTGGGAAAGTGGGTAATCGTATGATATATGTAATTGCTTATGATATTGGAACAACAGGAGTCAAAACCTGCCTCTTTGAAATTGACAAATATATAAAGCTGATAGCGGATGCACATGAAGGTTATCATCTTTACATGGTAGAAAATGGTGGGGCAGAGCAAGATGAAGAAGAATGGTGGAATGCCATGTGCACTACCACTCAAAAAATATTATCTAATACAAATATTAAACAATCCGAGATTTCAGGGATTTCTTTTTGCTCACAGATGATGGGTCTTGTACTTGTCGACCAATTTGGAAAGCCCATACGCAGACCTATGAGTTATATGGATCAACGGGCTGCAAACGAAATGAAAGATGGAATGGGATATGGAGTAAGGATTGCAGGAATTAATGCATTAAAACTTGTGAAAAGTTTAATTATTTCAAAAGCGGCTTCGACAAGCGTAAAAGATCCTGTTTGGAAGTATAAATGGGTAGAGAAAAATGAACCGGAAAAATTTAAAAATCTATATAAATGGCTGGATGTGAAAGAGTATTTGATACACCGCTGCACCGGAGCGTTTGTTATGACGAAAGACTCTGCATTTGCAACTTTTTTGTATGATACCAGAAAGGGAAAAGAGGGATTTAGTAAATCACTTTGTCACATGAATGGAGTTCAAATGAAGCATTTACCCGAAATTGTAAAATCAACCGATATGGTTGGGACCTTAACGATTCAAGCAGCAAAAGAGCTTGGTCTTACCGTTGAAACGCCTGTTTTTGGGGGAGGTGGTGATGCAACTTTAATCGGAATCGGTGCAGGTTGTGTCGAAGTTGGAGACACACATATTTATTCAGGTACCTCAGGATGGGTTTCTACCATAGTTGATAAACAGAAAGTGGATACAGGTAAAATGATTGCTGCAATTGTAGGAGCACAAAATGATTTATATAATTATTTTGCAGAAATGGAAACTGCTGGAAAATGTCTGGAATGGGTGAAAGATCATTTAGCATTGGACGAAATCGATATTTACTTAGAAAAGAAACATGTTGCAGAATCACAAGAAGCTATTTATACAAGCCTTTATGATTATCTTATGAAAACAGTAAAAGAGATAGGTCCTGGTGCAGGAGGTGTTATTTTCACTCCGTGGTTGCATGGTAATCGATGTCCATTTGAAGATCCAAATGCTGCAGGTATATTTTTTAATATTACACTGGAAACAGGAAAAACACAGTTAATCCGTGCGGTATTAGAAGGTGTTTGCTTTCACTTAAGATGGATGCTTGAATGTCAACAGGAAAAAATAAAAATATCCCAATCTATACGTTTTGTAGGAGGAGGAGCACTTTCACCGATAACAGGACAGATGTTAGCAGATATTACTGGGCATAAGATTGCAGTGGTGGATAACCCACAAAATGTTGGCGCAGTGGGAGCAGCGGCATTAGTCGGAGTAGGGCTTGGAATCATTCCCAATCTAGAGACTGTGAAAAATTTTATTCCAGCCACACGAATTTTTACGCCCGATGAAAATACCAAAAAAGTTTATGATAAAAATTACGAAGTATTTAAACGATTATATCAATCAAATAAACGTAACTTTAAGGCAATGAAAAATTAATGTAACGAAAAATAGTTACAAATTAATAATATACAACATTGACAGCGTGGTCATCTAGCAATAGGTGACCATTTTCTTAGTTTTATGAAGGGGACG
The DNA here is from genome assembly GCA_041821265.1 of Lachnotalea sp. Taxonomy (GTDB): domain Bacteria; phylum Bacillota; class Clostridia; order Lachnospirales; family Lachnospiraceae; genus Lachnotalea. Next base: position 43,747 of record JBGUEQ010000007.1, read on the forward strand.
AAAGCATTGAAAAAAGCAGATAGAACAATTATCAGTACAAAAGATATGGAAATGAGAAAAGAAATGATGCGTGGTATAAAATTTGGACTATTTTCCATTTCAGCTGGAATAATAGAGATAATTACTTTTTCACTTTTTAATGAACTTACAGAATGGAAATATTGGCCATGTTATGTAATTGCATTAGTTTTATCAGTGGTTTGGAACTTTACTTTAAATCGACGATATACATTTTATTCCGCAAATAATGTTTCAATTGCTATGCTTAAAATACTAGCTTTTTATCTTGTGTTTATACCAACTTCAACTTTTTTAGGGAATTATCTTGCTGATGTGAAATTATGGAATGAATACATAGTTACTATTTTAAATATGTTGGCCAATTTTTTATTGGAATTTTTATATGACCGTTTTTTTGTTTTTCATAAGTCGTTAGATACAAATAATATAGCAAAAAAGCTACAACAGTGAGGTGAAATTATGATATTTAATGAAGCGGAAGAACAAAATTTAATATCATTACAAAAAAAGCTTGCTAAAATGATGCGAATACAAAACAATGATTTGAATGAAACAGAATACAATTTGACTCAAATATTTAATGAAGTGATAAAGACGAAAGATAAACAAAAGGTATATCAGCTTATTTATGAAAAATTAAACGTTAAGACGTTATTTGAAAATGAGGAGATTTTAAATATTTTTAAAAATGAACACATTCTATTTATGATTTCCTTAGCAGAAAAGATGAATGAAGAAAAGTGTTTTGATTCAAAGAAATGCTTTTCTATGCTATATTCCTCCATTCAGCTAATACAAGTTGCACAAAGCAAAGCGGAAGTGATAACAATTGAAATAGCCACTGTATTTGAATATATAAAATGTATGGAGAAGCAAAACGAGAAATCCAGTCATTATTTAATTGTGTTGGTAAAAAAGTATGTTCAAAAAAGATTAAATTGTAAAATATATATTGCAACAATGGCAGAAGAAATTGGAACAAATGCTAGCTATATATCCAGATTATTTCATGAAAAAGAGGGGTTAACAATACAACAATATATATCTAGTGAAAGAATGAAACAAGCTAAAAAATTATTATGTTCTTCTGATTATACGAATGAAGAAATTAGTAGAACGCTTGGTTTTTCATCGTTGAGTTATTTTGGGAAAATTTTAAAAGAACATACGGGTATGACGCCAAATCAATATCGCCTTAGAGAAAGAATATAATGAGAACACAGATTGATTATGTCACCAACCGGCTTGTGAATGGATCATTAATCCTTTAACTCAATATGATGAAAAAATACAGTATCATTATATTTATCTCAAAGTTGCCTAAATTGTATCATATTATGGCAACTTTTATGTTTTTTATGTACATTATTAATATTTTAGTATTTGAGAGAAATAAGTGAGAAAATGTCAAATAGGTAGATAATTGCTTGTGCTTTGTGAATGATAGTTAATGCAAAATGAAAAATGATTGAAATTCAATCGTAATAAAAATTGTGCATTTTGTCTTAAAAAGTTACTAAATATAACATAAAAATTTACTGGAAAAAATTTTAAAAAGGTGTATAATTTCAATGTAGATATCAAATGTCCATAATGGATGTGTTATATCTACGAAAGAATAGCATTGACCGTATTTTGAGTTTAACTGAGACGCGTGGGAGGTGAAATGTTGAAGCTTACAAAAGGATTTGAACAGGCAGCTTGTATTATTATTTTGCTTGCAACACAAGACCCAAATACACCATTGTCATCACAAGAAATTAACAATCGATTAAAGTGTTCTCCTACTTATTTAAAAAAGATTATGAGGAAATTGGTTGTATTCAAATTGATTGATTCTGTTTCTGGCAATAATGGTGGTTTTACTTTGGCAAGACGTGCAGAAGATATTACTCTGTTACAAATAGTAGAAGCCTTGGAAGGACCAACAGAAACGTATACCGATACAAAGCTTATCAGTGAAGTATTTAAAGAATTTCCTTTTATTACGGATCATGGGACTGCAATTTTACGAAATTCATTTGCACAAGCTGATCAGCTATGGAGAGATTCACTAAAGAAAAAAACGGTTCATCAGCTGATTGTAGAAGCGTTAGGAGAAGAAAGACGTTATTTGTATAACTGGAATCAGCCGGCAGAAAAAGAGTAAACTAGAAAGTGATGGATTTGATTTATGGAAATGATTAAAAAGGAATGGCAAGCAATATTTAAAAACAAAATTTTATTGATTTCTTTTGTTGTTGTCTCCTTTATTCCAATTTTATACGCTTCATTTTTCTTGAAATCCGTTTGGGATCCATATGGGAAGACAGGAGAATTACCAGTAGCAGTAGTAAATGAGGATAAAGAAGTTGAATACGAGGGAGAGACCTTAAACGTAGGGCAGGAACTCGTGGATCAACTTATGGAAGATGATAATTTAGATTGGCAATTTGTTTCAGCACAAGAAGCAGATCAGGGATTGAAAGATCAGGATTACTATATGATTGTTACAATTCCAGAAGACTTTTCAGCAAATGCTGCAACGGTAATGGATGATGATCCACAGAAAATGAACATCCAATATGAAACAAATGGTGGTTTAAATTACCTCGGTGAAGTAATCAGCGATGCGGCAATAAAACAATTAAAAAGCGAAGTTTCTCAAAAAGTAACGCAAGTATATGCAAAAGCAATTTTTAGCCAATTATCTGATATTGGAGATGGTTTTGCAGAGGCAGCAGATGGAGCAACGCAACTTGATGATGGAGCAATAGAACTTGCTGATGGAGGAAAAACATTATCTGACGGACTAAATACCTTAGCAGAAGGTACGGTAACCTTTAGTGATGGAGAAGACACCTTCAGTGTAGGTCTTAACAAGTATTTAGAAGGTGTTTCAACCCTAGATGGTGGTCTTACTGATTTAAAAACAGGAGTGGATTCCTTAGGAGAGAAAGTACCTGATTTGGCCGACGGAGTAGATAAGTTGGATACAGGTAGTATTTCTTTGAAAAAAGGGGTTAAGTCTTATACTACTGGAGTAGCCTCCTTAGCAGAAGGAACCCAAACATTAGCAAGTAGCGGTAGCACATTGCAAACAGGCGTAACGACTCTAGTTACCGGCTTAAGTGACGGAATGACGCAATTACAAAGCGGAGCAGGACAGATTACTGCGGGTTTAACTGAAATGTCAGACCAACTTGGTGCTCAGATTGAAGGAAGTTCATCTAATCTTCAAACGTTGAGCCAAGGATTAGGAACGATTAATACTAGTTTACAGTCTTTAAGTGCATTGGCAACACAAATTAGTGATGCACAGTCTGGTGATACGCAAGTGAGTAGTGATTTTACAGATGCAAATCAACAGGCAGCTAGTATTGAAACAAGTGTAAATCAGCTTAGTGATGAAATTAGTAATGCAGTAAGTGCAAATAGCGCATTAGATGGATTGACCGATGAGCAAAAGCAGGCGATTGTTGATGCAGTTGCAGATGCAGTAAATCAAAGTTCAAATGTTAGTGCTATTCAAGGAGCAACCGAAAGTATTCAAAATGATACAGCAAGCACGGATAATGTAGATGCAGATGAAAGCTCAAGCGCAATGACTACGCTAGCAACTAGCTTAGCATATCTTTCAGCACAGGCAAATGTAGCGCTGCCTGGAGCACAGACAGCAATTACAACACTATCAACAGGTCTTGTTTCAGTCAAAACTTCATTAGATGAACAACTTATACCAGGATCAACCCAATTAGGAGGCGGATTAACCAATTTACAAAGTGGATTGACGACAGGGGCATCCACATTGAATGAAGGTTTAACGAGTTATATAGATGGAGTGAATGCAGTAAATGAAGGTGTCAAAACGTTAGACAGCAATTCGGATGCATTAAATACGGGAGCGAAAGCTCTAAGTGCTGGTTTAAATGAATTAAATGATAACATACCTACTTTGGAAGAAGGGGTGTCACTATTAGTAGATGGTACTACCGCAATCAAAGATGGAAGTAGCGAGTTAGTAGCGAATAGTTCCGCTTTGGCTGAAGGTCAAACAAGTTTAGTGGATGCGTCTAATCAGTTGACAGATGGTTCTTCAGAGTTGGCGGATGGAGGAACTACATTATCAAACGGCTTAGTTACACTGACAGAAGGAAGTAGTGAACTTTCCACTGCATTAAGTGAAGGGTCACAACAAGTAAATGATGTTCATACATCGGATAAGACCGCTGAAATGATAGCAGAACCTGATGAAGTAACACAAGATAAATACAGTGATGTACCAAATTATGGTCATGCGTTGGCTCCATATGTACTTTCCTTAGCATTGTATGTAGGATGTTTAGTATTTAACTTTATTTTCCCAATTAGAAAAATTGCTGTTAAAAGTAAATCTGCATTTGAGTGGTGGTTAAGTAAAGTATCAGTTGGTCTCGTTGCCGCTACGGCAATGGCTGTCATTGAAGCTGGTGTTATGATGCTTATTGGACTAGAACCACTATATGTATCCCAATACTTTGTTGTAGCATTGGTTACTGCATATGCATATATGTTTATTATTATGTTCCTTGCGATGGCATTTGATAATCCAGGAAGATTTGTTGCGATGGTATTATTGATATTACAGCTTGCAGGTTCAGGTGGAACATTCCCGATGCCTTTGACGAATGATTTCTTTAATATGATTCACCCTTATCTGCCAATGACACACTCTATCTATGCATTTAGAGAGGCAATCAGTTCAGGTTTGGGAACATCAACCTTTACAAATAATTCGAATATATTACTTGCATTAGCAATGGTATCTCTGATTTTATTATTAATCACAATGATTTTATTGAAAAAACATCATAAAGATGACGTTTCACAGTTAGATGATAATCAGAAATTATTGGATGATAATTATGAATACAAAACGATTTAATTGATTTATGGCAAAAGAAGAAAAGACGTAACACTCTTTTCTTTTTTTGATGTTATTCAGATAACATAAATCATAATATTTTAAATAGCGTGCCATTATGTCTCGAATTGAGTAAATATATATTTTAATAAAAAAATACTAATAAGTTTAAAAATTAGAAAATAAATATCTATAACCAATAAAGATGTTTCGCATATAATGATATCATATTAAATCTATAAAGAGGTAGATATGGTTAATACGAATTATACTAAAAGCGTTGTACCCATGGGCTATGTACGAATTATACACACAGTTCCAGATGCACCTAATGTTGACATATATGCTAATGACAAATTAATAGTTAAAAATCTTGCTTATGGCGATTATACAGATTATTTACCTATACAGGAAGGAACGTATAAAATATCACTTTATGCCACCGGAACTCAAAAATCCCCAGTGATATCAAATATGCTAACAGTTGATAATAATGCTATTTTAACAGTAGCGGCAGCTGGAACTCTTAAGGATATAGGGTTTCTAGTTATTCATGATGCAAATGTACGTATCGAGCCAGATAAAGCAATGATACGATTTTTACATCTTTCCCCGAATGCACCAGCTGTAGATATTACATTGCCTGATGGAACTGTTGTTTTCAGTAATGTTTCGTTTGAACACATTACGCTTTATATTGATGTTGTACCGATGGATTACACATTACAAGTTAAGGTAGCAGGAACAGATCAAGTCGTTCTTACAGTACCTAACGTTAATTTGGACAAAAATAAATATTATACTATTTATGCAATCGGTTTTGTAGGAGAACAGCCAGAACTAGAAGCATTATTATTATTAGATGGTGAATAAAAAGTAATAGCATTATATTGCAACGCAACCAACATGTGGCATGAGCACGTCAGCGAGTAGACACTATGTTGTGTGATATATATAATTTAGGCTAGTCAATTTAGACTAGCCTAAATTATATAACTTGAATTACAAAATCGGTGAACGTATATAGCAGATACAACCCATTTTTTAAGTATAAAGACATATATATAATAGAAGAAATTATTGAAAATATTTTGGGGAAAACATAATGAAATGTATAAAATGATGTGATATAATTTTATTAGATTTGAAATATCGTGTAGATACGGTGGTCATAGATAAGAGGTATGATTCCGATTAAATAAAGAAATCACCTTCCATTATGATAGAGTGTTCTTGCTACGCTAACAAAGGAAGGTGATTCTAATTTATCATATTTTAAATTACGCTAGTTTAAATATAATTTAAATATAAATTCAACTTTCGTTACAAGTAATAGTTGCAGCTAATGTTGAATTTGTAAATGAAGCATATCCTAATTCAGCTACGATAAATTCTGCTGCACTAACGACTACAGTATACGTATAGCTGGCATCACAATAACAACCGGCATAATCACAGTCAAAAACAAAAAATGATAATGGTTCATAGCCCACTGCAATTGGTCCAAATGTCCAAGGAGCTCCAATTGGTATTGGACTTTCTTGGTTATCACATTGTTTGTATACTTGGAATTTTATCGTACCAGCTGTTATACCAAAGACATTAAAATTTGTTACGAAATCAAGTTTAATGCATGGATCTCTGTAATTCGCAGTATTTAATCTAAGAGTTGCAATTACAAGAGAATCACATCCTAATAGTCCAGAAGGTAACGTGATAAAAGGTAATGGTGTTGTCTGGGGTGTACCACTTTTTACTAAAGCTTGACAAGTATAGCCTGACGATGAACAACTCATATTAAAACCTCCATCCATTTAAAGGATAATATATTATATGGAAATTTTGATGATTCGTGAATAAATGTAAGATGTAAAGTTAAAATATAGTAGAAAAAAGAAAGGCATCCTTATGAAAAAGATTATGAATTAGCAAATTTTTATGCAGCGTTACTCAACTGGGAAGTAATATTTATCGATGAAGAATGGGCAAGTGTATACGCGCTAATTAGTAGAATATGAAAGTTTTACCAAACTACCAATTTCAAGCTCATTTTGTACTGCTAGTTCAGGAAGAATGGCTAGTCCAAGTCCACTCAATACAGTTTGTTTGATTACATGAATACTCCCAGTCTCAAGAACTATTTTTGGAGAAATACGGAATATAGATAAATCACTTTCAAACATAGTTCTATAACAGTAGCCGTGTCCTGTTAAAATCATAGGAGTATCATTAAAATCTTGAACAGATAAAGTCTTTTTCATAGCAAGAGGATGTTCAGGTGTAGATAAAACACATATAGATTCATCAATATGAAGAAAAGAAGTAGTTGAGTTATCAGTAATCGGATGAACTTTTCTATGTCATTGAAGGTGAATTTGAATTGGAAACGAAAGAAGGACTTACTAAAGTTGACGAAGGAGAATTTATTATAGTTCCACGAAAAACGATTCATCGGCCTGTTGTTAATGAACTGACAGAATTTTTGATGATTGAATTAGATGGAACATTAAATAAAGAGAATAGTGGTGCATTATATGAAGATTAATAGTTCAAGGACGAAATAAATAATGACAGAATAGTGTATTTGTGAAAGCAGTCAAGTGTTAACTAAGATGATCAAGCAGAAAGGTGCAATATAAATATGAAAAAGAAAATATCTGAATTATCAATGGATGAATTTAAAACAACATTCCCCATAATTTTAAAAGAGTATAACACAAGTTATAAAGATTGGACAAGTTAGATTGCTCGTATGCTTAAAAAAACAAATTATAATAAGCGAGAGCTTTCGATTAAAGATATTGATAGACGTGGATTGCATTAGGATAAAAGAGAGATAGAAGTTACGTTGTATAATCAATCTTTAAGGGAGGAACTTAAAAGCGAATATAACATGTTGAAAGAGGTTCAAGGAAAAAATAGTTGTAAAATTTATGCTTATGACGCGGATCATGGGGTATTAATTGAAGAGCGGATTATTCCAGGGATTATACTTAGACACGAGAAAAATGTAACAGTTCGTGTGAATCACTTTCTTAGAGTGTTTAGAGATATTCATAAAACAATAGATAATGATCAAAATTTTGTAACATATTTGGATTGGCTCAAAAAAGCAGATACCTTTTGTATGATTTATAATCTGGATGAATCATTAACAAATCATATGCATAAGACACGTTGTATAGGAGAAAATTTATTTTGCAAATATGATGATAGGGTGTTGTTACATGGTGATTTACATCATGACAATATGATTTTGAATTAAAAAGAAAATATAATCTTTAAACTTATGATTTGAATTTAAAGATTTGACAGAGTATCGGAAAAAATTGTAATCTGAAGAGGTATGTACAGAAGCTTTACATAGTAGGAAGGTTTTGAATAAATGAAAATAATTCAAATACAGTATAATGATGAGCAATGGGATAAAGCTATTAATATGTGCTCTGGGTAGTTTTTCTTGATTCTTACAGTTTATGTGCACCGTGTAGCGGGAACTATTAAAGTAAGGAATAGTTACGTTTGTTTTACTTATAAAATGAATCATTCTCTGGTACGGAGAGTCGATTCTACAATTTGTAGGTTGATTCTCCGTAACTCTACAATTAAAATTGAATCATAAGATGCATGCAGCTTTAGAACAGTTAACAAAGGAGAATCATAATGAATCAGGAAAAAATAGGTAGATTTATTGCAGAATCGAGAAATCTGGTTGGGTTTACTCAGAAGGAACTTGCAGAGAAAATCGGAATTAGTGACAAGACCATTTCTAAGTGGGAATGTGGAAAAAGTATGCCAGATATTTCTTACTTGGATACATTATGCCATTCACTTGATATTAGTATGAATGAATTGATTTCTGGGGAGCACTTATCAGAAACTAATTATTCTGTAAAAGCGGAGGAAAATATTATGTTTCTTATGAAGGAAAACAAAAAAACAAAGAGCAAGTCTATCGTGAAAAATGTTGTGGGAATTTTGATTACATTACTTACTTTGTTCATGATGCTAAGTTATACCCAATATAACTGGACAAAATTGATTGTATATTATTTTGATATCGCAACATTTTTATTTATTATTTTACTTAGTGTGGCTGGGGTAATGCTGTCTGGGAGAAAAACATATTTAGAAATCCTAGAGGTGCTTCAAAAAATCTCAATCCCAAATGGTGTTTTAATTACTTTCATTTCAAGTATAATTATTATGAGTCAGATTGATAACATAAACAATATTGGTCCTAATTTGGCGGTATGTGTGCTAGCAATTATATATGCAGTGATAGAATACTTGGTTGTATTTCTATTAAGGCAGCATACTTTTGCCAAGTAATAGGTGAAAAAATTTATTTTTTAATATATATTGAACCGTTTACGGTGTTTACTCATATTTAAGAAAAGACATTATCTATAATAAAAGAGAAGTGGATTAATAAAACCATTTCTCTTTTACTGTTTTTAAACCTTGTCATATTAAATTATAAAGTACATATTTTACTAATTTTTCATTTTTCTATATTTTATTTAAGACTTAAAATAAAGTACATTATTTTTGAATGACTATTAAAATGAAAATAAAGTTCATTTTATGCTTATGTGAATACTATTTAGGTACTACAGAAAACATATAATTCATATTATAAGTTCTGACAAAAATTTGATTATCCTTTTGTATTAGGTAGGCTGGGGCAGATTTAAGAGGAATAGAATTTATTACTTTGCCATTACTACGGTCTAATTCATATAAATAGTCATCTTCGTCAGTAAAACCGTAGCCGCAAATGATGACATTATCAAGAACTAGGAAATTCTCTGCATTACTAATTAATGCATCACTCCTCCAAATGACATGCATATCCTTTAAGTCAATTGTGGTTATATAGGCATTTTTATAATTCGTAGTGCTCGCATATGTTCTATGCCTATTAGATACATACAAAATACCATCTTTTACTGAAGCCCAATTAATTTGCTGTGGAAAGCTTAACGCTTCTTCATTTGTATTATTTGGCTCATACAGGTAATTTGAAAAATCAAATGTGTAAACAATTGCATACGTATTCAAATCATATATTCTTAAGATATATGCATCCGAATAATTAGTTCCGTACATGCAATAGATGTAAGAATCATCATGAAAAGTATTCGTAAGTATTAAATTTTCATACATTGTATCAATTTCAGATGGTAAATCCGTACTTGTATTGTCAAAATTCTGATACTGATTAAGCGAAAGTTTATTTTGTTCAAACCATTTATCCGTATCGGTGATGTCATTTGGCTCACTGGAGCTCATTTCCAATGATATGGAAGGTGTTTCACTTGTACTTGTTTGATTTGATGTATAATATTCAAAGGGTGGTACTTCCATAACGGTGGTATTTGGGGCTATAGCGGCACTATCATCAATTGCAGTATCCTTATTATCAGTTGGAACGATAGATTCTTGCGCCTGGGTGGATATAGCATTTTGGGTGTTATCAGTCGTGCTTTGTTTTGCAGGTTCTGTAACTTCCTGTGTGTCTGTCGTAGTAGAACTAGTAGTAACATTTTGTTCTTTCGAGCATGCACTAGTAAATAATAATAAGAGTATACTTATTATTATAAGTCGCTGCTTCATATGATCCTCCTCATTTATTGAAAATGCATTTAATTATTTGCAAATAATTCATACACTTCAATATCTATTATAGTTGTATACAGTTTCTATAGATTTATTTTACTAAAAAATCATGGCTTTAAAGCTTAAGTTTCTCTTACAATATTCTTTGACAAAGGGAATTTGAAGTAGTAAAACAAAGAAAGAGTAAAATGAATAGGTACAATACTAACAGCTTTAGAACCACTGCGTTAGTAGTTTAGTACTATATTTAGTAAACGAATAGGAGTGAATTATAAAATTCACTCCTATTCGTTTTATTTATTTATATTTCTTCCCTCAACCTAACTGCCTTAGCCGCTCCACGTCTACGTTCATCCTCAATTGCAGCATAATGTTTCCTAGTTGTATTAACATCTTTATGTCCTAATACATCCGCAACGAGGTAAATATCTCCTGTTTCACGATAAAGACTCGTACCATAGGTACTTCTTAGTTTATGCGGGGTTATGTTCTTGAGTTGAGTCACAAGTTTGGAATATTTTTTCACTAAATTTTCTACGGAGCGAACGCCTATTCGCTTGTTTTGCAGCGATAGGAAAAGAGCATTTTGGCTTCCTTCTTCTGCAATAGTATGTTGGCGTACTTCTAGGTAATCGAGCAAAGCTATTTCAACTTCATCACCGAAATAGATAACAACTTCGGTTCCACCTTTGCGGTGTATCTTAATTCCACCATTTTTAAAATCCACATCATTGATATCTAACCCAACACATTCAGACACACGAATTCCAGTACCAAGTAGAAGAGTGAGCATCGCTAAGTCACGCAGTTTTGTTTTTACATGGAATTGCTGTTGTTTCTTCGTAAGGCTAGTTCCTTGTTCCACTTCGTCCAAAAGAGAGGCTACTTCATCAACATCTAATCGAACAATGTTTTTGTCATGGATTTTCGGCATAGTCACTAATAACGCTGGGTTTTTTTCAATTAACTCTTTCTTGAAGAAATAATTGTAAAAAGAACGAAGAGCTGCGAGCTTTCTCATTTTTCCACGTTCATTATTGGTGTGTTCTTTGCCATCTTTTGTATAGTATTTTAAATAATCAAGATATTCTTCAATATCAACGGCTTTAATCTGATCAAGTATGGTGATAGGAAAATCGGATATCTTGATAGAATTGCAAAAAGAATTATTTTCGTGTAAAAATTCAAAAAATGTACGTAAGTCATACGCATAGGCAATTCTAGTTCTTGATGAAGTAGAAGGCTCAATTCCTCTAAAGAAATCACCACAGAACTTAGGAAGATAAGTAATGATGCTACGAAGTTTAAGTGCATTATCAATATTCACTTGTTCGTGATAAGTATGTTCTTTCATTGTAAATAATCCCCCTAAATGGTACTTTATTTTGCTGGACGCTGGAAACGTTCTGGCCATCCAGATATATTTCCATTAAGAATAGCGGTAAACATGCGTTCTTTTGAACCAGGATTCTCGATATTTAACTGTTTCACAAGTGCTTTTGCATATTCACGTTTCGTGTGGCCATCCATAGGACATGGACTTTTGATTACTGGTAAGTTATATTTATTCTTAAAGCCTATCACATCGGCTTCCAATACATACATAATAGGGCGAATGACAGTCAACTCCATTCGATCCAGATAAGTCTTAGGTGAGAAAGAATGAAATCTTCCTTCAAACAGTAGTGATAGAATCATGGTTTCTATAATATCATCCTTATGGTGTGCATAGGCTATTTTATTGCAACCAAGTTCTTTGGCTTTTAAATTAAGTGCACCTTTTCTCATTTTAGCACAAAGAGAGCAAGGATTGGTTTCTTTTCTATCTTCAAATATTATTTTAGCAATATCTGTAGGAACAACGGTATAATGGACACCTAATTCATCACATAGTGCTTGTACAGGTGCAGGATTAAAGGCTTCATAGCCAAGGTTAACGGTAATTGCTTCAATCTCAAAGTGTTTTGGATAAAATCGTTTTAAACTGTGGAGTGCATAGAGCATAGTCAAACTATCTTTGCCACCAGAAATACCGATTGCAATTTTGTCGCCCTCCTCTATCATTTTATATTCATCAACAGCTTTTCTCGTATAGCTCAATAATTGTTGCAGTTTCATATCGTAAATAATCTCCTTATATATGCTAATTAATTAGTAACTATTGTGTCCCCTAATACCTACGGATTGTTATGACCTTTGTGTTCCCATAATACTAAATATTATATCATAAAATGTATTACAGCGCATGAGGTTATGCTATAATATCCTTATTCATAGGCATAAATTTGTTCGTTCGAATAGATTAACGAATACGTTTATAGACATGCGATAATAATAATTTTATAAGTATGAATTGAAATAGAAAGAGAAGAGCATTGGAGGGTATCACATGAAGTATCATTGGGATAAAAAATATTTATACTGGGGAGTGACTGCTTGTTGTGTCATAGCAGTAAGTATTTTGTTTTTTTACAGCGTGTTTAATATAAATGTAATAAAAGGAAATTTTTATAGATGGATTAATATGTTAATGCCAATTATCTATGGTTTTATTTTAAGTTATTTACTATCACCTGTTCTTAACTTTTTGGAAAAACATGTATTATTCCCTTTCTTTTTTGAAAAGTGTAAAATCATAAAATGTAAGAAAAATAAAAAGAGGATACGAGCATTAAGTGTTTTTATCACGGTTTTGATGGTGATCTTGATTGTTATTGGTCTGTTTTTATTGTTAATTCCACAACTTATATTAAGTATTAGCAGCCTGATTGAATCATTTCCATTCTATTATCAGAATTTTTTAGAATTATTTAAAAATATATTCATTCGAAATCCTAATATAGAATCTTCCATAGTAGCATATTTAAATACTGTCTCCGTATATGTTGAAAAGTTTCTAAATAATCAACTTTTACCACAAGTAAATACCTTTTTTGTTCAATTCTCTTCTGGCTTATTGGGTTTCATTGGAGTCGTAAAAAATTTATTTATTGGTATTATAGTTTCTATCTATGTAATGAGTAGCAAAGAGCTGTTTGCGGCTCAATCCAAGAAATTTGCATATGCAATATTGAAACCATATAGAGCTAATATTTTAATTAAGAACTTAAGATTAACGAATGCCATATTTAGCGGATTTATTAGTGGTAAACTTTTGGATTCATTTATTATTGGAATGATATGTTTTGCTGGTACTAAAATGATGAATACACCCTACCCAGTTTTAGTTAGTGTTATCATTGGTGTTACGAATATCATTCCGTTTTTTGGACCTTATTTAGGAGCAATTCCGTGTGCGTTGTTTATATTATTAGTTAGTCCTGTGAAAGTTATTTATTTTATTATTTTTATTATTCTCCTACAGACATTTGACGGAAATGTGCTAGGACCTAAGATACTCGGACATTCAACGGGGTTATCAAGTTTTTGGGTTATCGTTTCCATATTATTGGGTGGTGGCTTATTTGGGATTTTGGGAATGTTTATCGGCGTACCAGTGTTTGCAGTGATATATGCATTGGTCAAAGCGTTTATCAATCGTACATTAGCCGCACATAATCTTCCAATGAAAACTTCTGAATATTCTAATTTGGAATATATCGATGAAGATACGTATGCGAAAGTTTACAGTGATAAGATCAAAGATGAAGAAACAAAATTACATGCTAAATTAGGAAAGTTGAAGGCTAAGATGGAAGAAAAAGAAGAAAATAGCAAATCATAAAATCCGCTGATAAATAAATGGTTTGAGTTAGTGTGACTTAGTTACAGAACAAAAAACAGGAGAACGTTATAATCATGGTAGACAAAAATGTTAAATGATTTATTGGTTTGGTTTCGCCAAAGTAGTTAAAAATTTAACATAGAAAATAGTATCTATGCAACTTTAAAAGTTTCAATATTCATTAAAATAAGTCAATTGTTAGTAAGTAATGTGGGGTAATTATGGAACAAGCAAATCAATTCAATTTAAAGGAGAATAACTACTATGAATAAGAAAACTATTATTATTGGTGGTGTAGCTGGTGGAGCAACAGCGGCTGCACGTCTAAGACGAAGAGATGAAGCAATGGAAATTGTAATGTTTGAAAAAGGAGATTATATTTCCTATGCAAATTGCGGTCTTCCCTATTATATAGGTGATGTAATCAAGAGTAGAGATGCCTTATTATTGCAAACACCAGAAGCAATGAAGAAAAAGTTTAATATTGATGTTAGAATTTCAACTGAAGTGATGCAAATTAAACCAGACGAGAAAAAAGTAGCAGTTAAAAATCTTAAAACAGGCGAAGAGTATGAGGAAAGCTATGATAATTTACTAATAGCAACAGGATCTTCACCACTCAAACCACCAATTGAAGGAATAAATAACGACAATATTTTCACACTATGGACCGTTCCAGATACCGATGTGATCAAAGCATATGTAACTGAAAAAACACCAAAGAAAGCTGCTATTATAGGCGGAGGTTTCATTGGTCTTGAAATGGCTGAAAATTTGCATCATGTAGGTTTAGATGTAACTTTAATTGAAATGCAAAATCAAGTAATGGCACCAGCTGACTTTGAAATGGCGCAACTCTTACATGAAAACATGAGAATGAATAGTGTAAATCTTATTTTAAATGATGGTGTCAAATCATTTTCAAATGAAAATGGCATGACAAACATCCTATTAACTAGTGGAAAAATCGTACAGGTAGACATGGTTATTTTATCCATTGGTGTTAAGCCAAATAGTGCACTTGCAAAAGATGCAGGGTTAGAAATAAATCAAAGAGGCGGAATTGTAGTTGATGAGTTTCTTAAGACTTCAGCTGCTGATATTTATGCAGTAGGAGATGTCATCGAAGTTGATAACTATGTTCTGAAAAGTAAGACGATGGTTCCACTTGCAGGCCCTGCGAACAAACAGGGACGTATTGTAGCAGATAACATTGCTGGCGATGCGAAGAAATATAATGGAACACTAGGAACAGCAGTTGCTAAAGTATTTGATTTAGATGTAGCTACCGTTGGTGTCAATGAAAAAACATTGATTGCACAAGGAAAGCAAAAGAATAAAGATTATTATTCCATATTAATCAATCAAAAATCGCATGCGGGGTATTATCCAGGTGCAACACCACTTACATTGAAAATGATGTTTGATAGCACTGGTAAAATATTTGGAGCCCAAGTAGTTGGGCAAGATGGTGTCGATAAGAGAATTGATACAATTGCTACTACAATGAGATTAAATGGATCAATATATGATTTGGCAGAATTAGAACTTGCCTATGCACCACCATTTTCATCCGCAAAAGATCCAGTAAATATGCTTGGATTTGTAGCTGAAAATGTAATCAATGGGTTAGTTACGTTTACTGATTATGATGAATTAGATGACATTCTTAAGAATAAAGATAAGGATACGTATACCGTATTAGATATAACAGAAGATATGGAGCGTATGGTATTTAGTATTCCAGGTTCTTATCACATCCCTCTAGGACAATTAAAGCAACGTTATACGGAATTAAATAAAGATAAATTAATCATTACGTACTGTGCAATTGGTGTTAGATCTTACAATGCGGCAAGAATCTTAATGCAAAATGGTTTTACCAATGTAACAGTTTTATCTGGTGGAACATCATTTTATAAATCAATGCATCATTTAGACACCATTACGATGGTGCAGGAGGATTCAAAACCTAAAGTGAAAAACATAAAGGCTGCGGAGGAAATTATGATTAATAAAGAAATCAGAGAATTAGATTGTTGTGGTTTACAGTGTCCAGGACCGATTATCAAGGTAAATGACACAATTAATGGAATGAAAAATGATGAAATACTTCAAGTTTCCGCAACCGACATGGGATTTGGAAGAGACATTGAAGCTTGGTGTAGACGAACAGGCAATACGTTAGTGAAAAAAGAACGAAAAGATAAAGAAAATATTGTTTACATTAAAAAAGGTATGGGCGACGGACAACTTGCTATGAAAAAAACGGAGGTTGCCGAACTACCTCAAGGTAAAACGTTAGTTGTGTTCAGTGGTGATTTAGATAAGGTATTAGCTGCATTTATTATTGCAAATGGAGCAGCGGCTATGGGAAGACCAGTAACGATGTTCTTTACCTTCTGGGGACTCAACGCTCTAAGAAAAACAGAAAATGTAAAAGTGAAAAAACCACTTATTGATAGTATGTTTGGATTTATGATGCCAAGGGGAGTAAATAAATTGACATTATCTAAGATGCATATGGGCGGTATGGGTACTGCTATGATGAAAAAAGTTATGAAAGATAAGAATGTATCATCCTTAGAAGAATTAATGAAGCAGGGAATGACAAGTGGAATTAAAATGGTTGCATGTACCATGTCAATGGATGTAATGGGAATTACAAAAGAAGAGTTAATTGATGGTGTAGAACTTGCAGGAGTTGCTTCTTACTTAGGTGATGCAGAAGAATCTAACGTTAACTTATTCGTGTAAATTCAATGTATTTGTAAAAAGAATATTTATCCATGGTTAGTGAGATAGAAATAATTTAAACCAAATTAATAATGTAAAATGACTGAGTGTATAATAGGCTCAGTCATTTTGTTTTATTTAATAGAAAAATTCTACGAACTTCTCTATTAGACAAAAGGCACTACGTGCCAAGATGCACAACACCACGCGGAGAGGAAGAGTGTTGCTACGCAACCCGCGTGGGCGCAAGAGTGTCTGCAAGCAAATACTTTATTTTTAAATAAATAAAAAGAGTGCCTAATAATATCCGCACTCTTATCAAAAGTATAACAAAAATAAAATTATAAGTCTAGTAATTTTATAGTAAAATAAGTATGATTATATTAGCCACCGCGGAAGGCTATCATAAAGGAGGTAATATTTATTATGAAAGCAAAAAACACTGATTGGTATAAAAATATTTGGACACTTAATATTAAAAATGGATCATGGGTTGAAGATACAGAAAATCAGGTTGACTTTATTATAAAAACACTTGATTTAACAGGCAAGGAACGTATCCTAGATCTAGCATGTGGATTTGGGAGACATGCTCTTTCTTTTTCGAGAAAAGGGTATCACGTTACTGGAGTTGATATTACCAAAGATTATATTGAGGATGCTACCAACACAGCGAAGGAAGAGTCTTTAAATGTTGAATTTATTCATGCGGATATACGAGATATAAGCTTTAAAAGCGAATATGATGTTGTATTAAACTTGGCAGATGGTGCAATTGGCTATCTTGAAACAGAGGAAGAAAATCAGAAAGTTTTTGATGTGATTTCGAGTGCTTTAAAGCCAGGGGGTAAACATTTTATGGATATCTGTAATGCAAAGCACGCAGAGCATTTCTTTCCTAAAAGAAATTGGGAGGTTGGTGAGAAATCCTTGGCATTATCCCAATTTGAATGGAACCAAGAGACGAAGCGAATGTTATTTGGTGGTTGGGATATACCATATGGAGTTTTAGCACAAGCACCAAATATATTATATGGGGATTCCATACGACTCTATACCATTGAAGAAATTGAACAAATATTTCTAAAACGAAACATGGAAATAAAAAAAACTTATTCAGATTATTATGGTAAAGAAGCATCACATAAGGAAATACAACTAATGGTATACTCCATAAAACAGTAATATGTGTTCGCGAAAAAAAGTATATTTACTATGTATATTTAAATAAGACCAGAATCAAAAAAACTTGAAAACTTACTAAATAAAATGGTTTAGTAATAAGAATATAAAATAAAAATGAGGGTGGTAGAAAACTACTGCCTTTTTGTATACATTTATAAGAAAGAGGGATATAATATTAAATATGGTAAAAAATGTAAGTATAAAGTCGATTATATATTGTTTTCTGGTACTAGGATATGTTCAACTAAACATTAGATGAGGCGAAAGTGTCTGTTAGCATACACTTTTGCCTCCACGCGTTTTGTATGGTAACTATTTCCTATCTACGTGGTGTGCATTTTGGCACGTAGTGCCTGTTCATTAAAAAGGTTATTTCAACTAACTCTTACAGCAATATATGTTTGTTTTTATAGAAAGTTGGACGTTATATATGATGAATCAAAGTAAAAAGAATAGTTTTGTAAAACAGGCAGGAATACTTGCGTTTGCGGGGATTATTGTAAGAATGATTGGCATTCTATATAGACGACCATTAACGCAACTTATTGGGAAAGAAGGTATTGGCTATTATAGTACGGCTTATAATATTTATGCAATTATACTGCTTGTATCTTCCTATAGTATTCCAGCTGCAATATCCAAAGAAATTGCTAAAAAGTTGATTGCAAATGAATATAAAAATGCACAGAGGATTTTTTATTGCGCCATTATCTATGTTATCCTGGTTGGCGGGGTAGCCAGTCTATTTACATTCTTTGGTGCAAGCGTGTTAGTAGAAAATAATTCAATTATTGTACTAAGAGCATTTGCACCTACTGTTTTTTTGTCTGGTATTCTTGGGGTGTTTCGAGGCTACTTTCAGGCTCACCGTACCATGATTCAGACTTCAATATCTCAGATATTAGAACAAATATTTAATGCAGTAGTCAGTGTAGCAGCCGCATATTATATGATGCGAAGACTGGCTTTAGCAGATGCAACAACGCAAAGAATATATGGTGCGATGGGAAGTGCAATTGGAACTGGTGCAGGTGTTTTGTTTGCCCTTCTATTTATGCTAATGATATATTTGCTTCATCAAGGCAGTATACAAAAACGAATGCAGGAAGATTTGAATAGTCAGATTCAACCCTATCCGGAAATATTCAAAATTATTTTTCATATGGTAACCCCTATTATATTAAGTACATTTATCTATAGTTTAAGCACTAGTTTAAATCAAACTATTTATATTAAAATCTTAAAATATGTGAAAGGCCTACTTGAAAAAGATATTATTGCTCAATATGGAGTTTTTGCAGGAGAAGTGGTTATTATTGTGAATATCCCTATTGCATTAGCAGCGGCGATGTCAGCCGCTCTACTTCCGAGTATTTCAGGAAGTTTTTTCCTGGGTCATAAAAAAGAGACAAACCATAAAGTTGATATGGCAATTCGTACTACAATGCTCATAGCAATTCCAGCCGCAGTTGGATTTGCTGTACTCGCAAGACCAGTAGTTCAAACCCTTTTCCCACAAAAGGATACGCTTATGCAAGCGGCTTCGTTACTACGTTGTCTGAGTATAACGGTTATTTTTTATTCCCTATCCACCATAACCAACGGCGTACTCCAAGGAATTGGTAAAGTAAATATTCCGGTTGTCAATGCTCTGATTTCTCTTAGCATTCAAACTGTAGTTCTAGTAGTTACTTTATTGACTACAGATTGGAACTTATACGCCCTTACCCTTGTGATGATAGTATATTCCTTCCTTATGTGTATTCTAAATGGAATTTCTGTATATAAATATTTAGGCTACAGAATCAATATGAAAAAGACGTTTGTGATACCGATTGCTTCTTCCATTGTTATGGGAGCGGTAGCGTATTTTTCTTATAGAATGTCTTATACTGTTTGTGGTATTAATTCTATTTCTCTTTTGATTTCTATAGTGCTTGCTGCTTCAAGCTACTTTATATTGGTCATTAAGGTCGGTGGCATAAGTGAAAATGAGATGAAAGCGTTACCTCAAGGAGAAAAGCTTGCGTTTTGGGCAAAAAAGATGCGAGTGCTGTCATAGTTTTCCTAGGTATTTATAACACTTGAGGTTTTGAGAACAGTATTCTTATAAATTAATGTAACAGTTTAGCTATAACATTCGTAATGTACCAAAATTGTTGATGGATAGGAAAATATGTATTATTATATATATTAGATTGCAAACATAATTGTAACGATGAAGGTACTTAGTAGTTATATTTATTTTAGTTTAAAAATGATATTAAAGCTATTGACAAACATCCGTTCTCATAATACAATTACCTCATACAGAACAACTGTTCGGAAATCATGTTTGAGATAGAGAAAATGATTATAAATAGATCAGCAAGACAAATTAATAAACAACAATATTATACGGTTAATAAATAATATAAAGAAATAATATTAAGAAATAACGATAAGATAATAATTACTAAAGTTAGAAGGAAAATCTTCTTCTAGCATTTTATTTATGATTGGAGAAAATAATGAATATAGAATTGTATACAAAAGTTGAGAACTATATGTTGGAGTGCATGAAGGATAGCGCTCATGATAAAGAGCACATTTATCGTGTGTTATATATGGCTTTAGATATTGCAAAGTGTGAAAGTGATGTAGATATGGAGATCTTAATAATTTCTTGTTTACTTCATGATATTGGAAGAGAAGAACAATTAAAAAACCCCAACTTATGCCATGCTAAAGTTGGTAGTGAAAAGGCATATCAGTATTTATTAAATAGCCATTATGATAAAGAAAAGGCTTCTCAAATAAAATCATGTATTTTAGCTCATCGATTTAGAAGTGATAATCCACCTGAAACTATAGAAGCTAAGATATTATTTGATGCAGATAAGTTAGATGTAACGGGAACCCTTGGTATCGCAAGAACCTTATTATATAATGCTCAAGTTTCAGAACCTATATATACGTTAGATGAAAATGGGGATGTTTTAGATGGAACAAACGACAGTATTCCTTCTTTCTTTCAAGAATACAAATATAAATTGGAAGAAATATATGACAAGTTTTATACAAACAGAGGAACACAGGTAGCAAAAGAGAGACAAAATGCAGCTATTTCATTTTACACAAGCATGTTAAATGAAGTACAAGAATGCTATTCCAACGGGAAAAATGAATTAGGTAACATATTGAATAATTCGTTATAATGGAGAAATCAAATGGACAATATAGAATTTAGGAAAGCAGAAGAACAGGATTTAAACGCGGTATTTTTAGTTTTTACAGATGCGATTGATGAAATGATCAGACATAATATTTTACAATGGGATGAATTATATCCAGATAGAAACATACTTTACAATGATATCCAAAGCAGACAATTGTACATTGGAATGATTGAAGATAAAATTGCTTCTGTTTTTGTTCTTAATCAAGAATGCGATGAGGAATATACAGATGGTAATTGGGAATATCCTAATGCTACATATTATGTGATTCATAGATTATGTGTGAATCCTCATTTCCAAAATAGAGGAATCGGCTTAACTACCATGAAACATATTCATAAGGAGATGAAGCAAATTGGAATAGAAACAATACGGCTAGATTCATATACCTTAAATCCATATGCAGTTAAAATGTATACAAAATTAGGATATAACAAAGTTGGATATGTAAATTGGAGAAAAGGAAGATTCTATCTTATGGAGAAGAAGCTTTGAGTTTAAAGACGAATCCAGAAAAATTTGTAGTATTCCTAGTGGAATCTTATTAGTGTTTGTATTAACGAAACCTTTGGTATTATTGTTATTCCTATCACCTATTGTTCTATAATTTTCATTGATTATGTAAAGTATGCATTAGCAATTACCTATATAAGTGATAGCATATTGGAAGTTAAAGGTATAATAATTAAAATCAAATTTGTGGGAGATAAAGAGTGAAACAGTTTGAATTTGTGGAGGGATTAAACTATGGCTATTTCAAATATAAAAGCTACTTTTCAATGTGATATTCAAAAAGTATGGGATACGGTAACTTCTCTTGAAACTTATGCGTGGCGTAGTGATATAAGTAAGATCAAAATTTTAAGTGAAGAGCAGTTTATTGAGTACACAAAAGAAGGATATAAAACGACTTTTAAAATTATGGTAACAGAACCTTGCAAGCGTTGGGAATTTGATATGGAAAATGATAATATGAAAGGTCATTGGATAGGATTGTTTTCACAAGATGGCGAAAAAACAACGGTTGATTTTACTGAAAATGTAATTGCTAAAAAATTATTGATGAAACCATTTGTTAAAGTTTATCTAAAAAAGCAACAGTCAGCCTATGTTGCTAATTTACAAAATGCATTAGCAATCTAAATTCCCAATGGTATGGATATAGAAAAATTCAATTTGAAAAATTCAATTTGAATAATTACTTAAACTATTAACGCAATTGTGACAACTAGCTTGACAACTTTCGATAATAAGAACGATGAACTGCCTCATTATGTTACATTAAATGATTTCTTGGAAAGGCTGGAAATATCAGAACTCCAGCAAGTAAGAAAGGACATCATCTATCATCTGATCAGAATGAAAAGTTTTGATGATGCAAGATTCCGAAAAAAATGGTTAATCATAGTGGATGCAAATTGGCTCCAGACTTATTCAACCGAGCAGGTTGATTATTGTATGTGCAGGGAAACAAAAAAGGAAGATGGAAGCAGCAAAAAGTTGTGGTATCGGATGGCATTGGAAGCAAAAATAGTGTTTGCAGATAAGTTAGTTTACAGCAGAGGTGTTGATAACATACCTGAAAAAATGCACTTATTACCCAAAATGTGGATAAATATTTTTTGAAGAAATCTCATTGAAAGAGGTCATTAAAATAAAATGCGCCTTTTGGCGCTGCCATACGACTATATATATTGACTTATTGAAAAATATATGTTAGCCTATGACTAGGTCTAAAAAAATTGGAGATGTCGAATTGATACATGTATGTTTTTCATATTCTTTTAAAAGTAATTTTTTATTTTATAAATCAAATTGTAATAATATTAAAATAGACGATATATTAGTCTATCCGGATGATTTATCAATTGGAGATATTTCTAATCCACAAGATTTTTTAATAAGAAAAAAGTATCTTGAAATTATTTATAAAGATTCTAATTGTTTAGATGATTTTTTTGAGGATATTAGAAAATTCCACGATGTATTATCAAAACCTAGTGAAAATATAATGATTTGGGTTGATGATAATCAGAATAATATATGTGGTTTGTTTTATACTTTATGGTTTCTAAAAGACTATAATAATGATGTGTTTATCGTTAATAGTAAAGATCACAACAGAGATAACGTTTCAAGTATAGAAAACGATGAAATTGGGCAACTTATCAAAAAATACACATTGTTAAATAAAGAAAAGCGTAATTATTTTTGTTGTGAATGGGAAAAAATTAAAAATGAAAATTCTGGATTTAGGTTATGTAAAAATAATAATATTTCATCCGTCTCTGAAGATTTTCTAGATAATTATATTTTGTCAAAAGTAACAACAGGAATTACTTTAAAAAGACTATTGTGTAATATTCTTAACGAGGATAATAAAAAAATTAGTTGGGGATTTTTTTATTATAGAATAGAATGTTTAATTAGGACTAAACAGATTTTAATTAGCGATTTGAATAATAAAATTGAAAACAGTTTATTCAAAAACATATAAAACAAAAAAGGGGACAAATCAAATGAATAATAAGGTAAAGAATTTATTAAAAGTATTTTTTATGACTATGATGGTTGTGGTATTAAGTTCTAATGCAGCATTTGCTGCTCAAAATGGAACATATAAATCTGAATATTCCGATATTAATCAAGTATCTGCTGAATTTACAAAAGAATTGGAATCAGAAGGGATTCAAGTTATTGGAGGCAAGGATTTTAGTATACTAGTCGATGCATCAACTGGTAAATTAGCAACAGAAGAATCATCGGATAATGTATTAAAATCTTCTAAAGCTTCAATTGTACAGGTTTCTTGGAAGATAGGTTATAATAAGACACTAGGGTTAAATTTTTATACAAAAGCGTATAGTCTTGATCTCAATTGCTTGATTACTAGTATGTCTGGTATGACTGGATGGGAGGATCCTAATTCATATGCTACAGGTGTATATAGTATAACTACATATAATGAAACAGGATATTATATAATACAAAATACAGTAGAAACAGAAAAAACATTTTCTTCTGGTAAAGTATTAGACTGCTTTATCTATGCAGATATAAACGCATTAAATGAAATAACAGGCGGAGAGTATGAAGCTGAGGACACTGTAACTATTCCATAAACTTAAATTTGAATAAACTGTTTTGTAAAATGAGTATACGTAATAAGATACAATCAAAGGGGCTTACTACCATCCAACTAACGTTTAATAATTGGTTGGTATTTTTTAATGTATGAACACAAATTTTTTGTATTAATTTTACAGTAATATATGGTTCTAATTATATTATTAAGCGACGTACTACTTATTTAGTGTGATAACCATATTTAGTTTATTATTTACAATGCAAATTAATATCTCCAACCTTTTCACCGATCCAATCATATAACATAGGATCATTTCCATATCCCCATTTTCCATTAAATATAATTTGATTGTTTTGTGACTTAAACTCTAACATAAATTCTCCAGCATCATTATAAGGTTGATACGTTGGTTCTTCTGACCAGATACCAGTTAGATAATAATCATGTTCAAAACTACCTGTAATTTTACCATTATCGTGCTCATACCATCCATTATAATGATTATCGCTTTCATTGAATATGTCATAAGAGAAGGTTTTTGAAATATTTATCAAACAAGATTTAACTTAGCAGGGTACATTGGTAAGTTAATATTGATAATTAGTAGAATATGTAATATTATGTTTATAGAACTAGTAATGTCATCTTATTATAGGAGGCAAGAAATATGAATATAGGAGCTATTAGTTGTCTTATTATGGGTAGTATATTTGCTATCATGTGGATCATATTTTTAATATTAAAAGAAAAAGGAAGTATGTTAATAAGTGGATTTAATACTTTAACGAAAGAAGAAAGAGAAAAATACGATAAAGCACGTATGAGTGCTGACCAAAGAAATAGCTTTTTTATTTGGATGTTGGTTTTTACCATTGGAGCTATAGCGTCATATATTAGGAGTCAGTATATTTCAATCATTACATTTGCTATTTGGTTATTTTTGTTTTTCAAAAATGTTCATATGAATACGGAGAAAGCTTTTGGTAAGTATAGAAAATGAAAATTAGTTAATTTAATATGAAAATTCAACTAAATATTTAAAATTTTGTGCTCTCAACTTTCATTGTTTTAGATAGGATAGTTTTGTTGAACAAATAAATTCACAAACAAAATATTTGAATACAAGAAGTAATGGAGGGGCGATATGAATAGAAGTGTGAAAGCATTGTTGACGATTTTGGGGACAGTGAGCATTATAGGGTTAATAATAAGTTATATAGTCTATTCTAAGAGAAATTCTTTTACTATAATTGGTGGATCAGATGGACCAACAAGTATTTTTATTGCTGGTAAAATTGGTAATAGCGAAATAGGATATATTATACTAGGACTATTTTTAATAGTATTAGTAATTTGTAGTATTTTATTATTTAAAAATAAAAAATAAATTTTAGATTTATTAAGGATAAATATTCTATGATCAACTATCAATAATTATATAATATCACCGCAAAGACAATTAACTTTATTAATGGAGATTAATAGGGTGTCAAAACAAGGTTCTCAGTTTATTATTGCAAGCCATTCGCCAATACTTTTAGGAGTGCCAGGAGCAGCGATTTTATCCTTTGATAATGGAGAAATACATCCTTGTGATTATTTAGAAACGGAGAGTTATTAAGTAATGGAGATGTTTATTAATAATCGTAAATACTTTTTAGAGCAAGTATTATCTGATGAGTAAACTAAGAATTTAAATTTGATTGCTTTGACATGAAACTGTATGAAAAAAGTGTAAAATATTTCTAATTAATTAGTCATAAAATGCCGATAATTAATTATAGTTTAAATTCAGTTAATTAGCCAGTATCTATAAAGGCGAGTTTTATAGGCGAGAAAAGATGTAATACATCATTTCTGTATAAGTTGTTGCTAAGGCATCAGCTGAATTCTAACAAATAGATTTAATATATAATTTTGCGAAAGGAGATTAGATAATGAAAAAGTTTTTATTTGGAATGTTTATAACTGTTATTGGTTTGATATTTTCAGCATTTTGCTTTATTTATACCGCAATAAATCCTTGTGACTACGATGGTGTTACAGGTTTAAGGGGGGGCATTCCTTGGAACAGGGTTACTATTTCCGTTCATTATTTCTCTCGCGATTTTAATTGCGGGTTTATCAATTTGCTGGTATGAGGCATACCGAAGAAAATGATTATAAATATGTAACTATTCGTACCTTTGTAGTTACCGCTACGCGATGCAAAAAAAATGCATGAAAATTGCTTTTTGCGCTACAAAACTCGGGTTTTGCTTAGTGAAACACCTCGCATTTATGGATAACAAATAGTTTCGATTTAAGATAATTTACTATTAAATAGTGCTTCAAAAGAGGTGAAATGTATGAATGATAGGTTTATTAAAGAAATAAAAATCAACTGGGATAAAATTGATGAGGATAGTTATCTGAGAAATATATCTGCTCTACAGAATGTTAATAAAGTATTGTTCAATAACAATATTACTTTTTTTGTGGGCGAAAATGGTACTGGAAAATCTACGTTTTTAGAAGGCATTGCAGTTGCTTATGGTTTTAATGCAGAGGGAGGTACTAAAAATTACAGATTTTCTACCTATGAATCCCATTCAGAATTGCATGAAGCAATTTCTGTGGTGAAAGGATATAGGAGACCAAAAAGCAATTATTTTCTAAGAGCGGAAAGCTTCTACAATGTTGCTAGTAAAGCAGAGGAATATCGAGATGATGAACCATTAGAGATTTATTATTCAAAATATGGTGGAAAATCGCTTCACCAACAATCTCATGGAGAAAGCTTTTTATCATTAATTCAAGCAACTTTTTCAGATAATGGTATCTATATTTTAGATGAGCCAGAAGCAGCATTATCACCGCAAAGGCAATTAACTTTATTAATGGAGATTAAAAGGTTGTCAGAACAAGGTTCTCAGTTTATCATTGCGAGCCATTCACCAATACTCTTAGGAGTGCCAGGAGCAGAGATTTTGTCCTTTGATGATGGAGAAATACATACTTGTGATTATTTAGAAACGGAGAGTTATCAGGTAATGGAAATGTTTATTAATAATCGTAAGTACTTTTTAGAGCGGTTATTATCAGATGAATAAATTAAGATTTAAATTTGAAAGCTTTGACAAGAAAGTGTATGAAAAAAGTGTGATATATGTCTAATTAATTAGTTCTAAAATGCCGATAATTAATGTAACACATCATATGTGTGCAAAATTGTTGCTATGAACCATAGGCTGAATTCTAACAAAAAGATTTACTATATTATTTTATTGAGGGAGGTAACAATATGAGGGTGAATCATTCGAACGTCAGTTTGTATGCTGGCGATAAAATAAATAATCAACATACAGAGGAAACTGATGCAAGCAGTAAGAAAAAGAAAAGTACTACTATTTTTGCTGGTAATCTGAATTTACAGGAGAATCAAGTTGCTCAAAAAAGAAAAGAGGCACAGAAGAAAGCAATGAAGATAGTCGGAGATGCTTTCAATGGTGAACTAGAGCTAGACGACATCGTAAAGAAAATTCAGACCAAAGTAGATACCTGTAGAAGTGAAATTGATAATGCACAAAAAGAATTGAATAAATTAGAGGGGAGCAAACGTGAATTAAAAGATAAGTATAGTATTACAGATGATTGTCAGGAACAGAAGGATTTGGAATTACTTGAGAAACGCAGGGATTCATTCAAATGGAATTCGACAATAACACTTACAAAAGAAGATAATGAACGTTTGTCAGAAATCGATGTAACAGGGAAAACAGAATATCAGCAACGCTCGCTGGAAATTGATAAATATGGATATTCCTTTAGAGAGACAATTGAAGACAATTGGAAATACATTAAGAAGGAAATTGCAGGTATAAAACAGATAGAACAGGAAAGATTGAAGACTCATACAATAATAGATGCTACAAAAGCGGCTGACACAATACTGGATTTAGCGAGTAAAGAAGTAACACAAATGCTCGTAAATGAAGCCAAAGATCATATAGATAATAAGCAAGAAGATGAACAAGAAGAAGTAGATAAAAATTCAAAGGAAGAAAAAGAACAGAAAGACCATCTTGAAGAAACTAAATTGAAGAGAGAAGAAACAGAAGCACTTTTGAATAAAAAGCCCACTGATTGGAACAGTACTAAAGTTGATGTAAGTGGTGTAATACCAACAGAGCAGATAGTAGATATAATTAGTGAGAAACAAGATGTGCAAAAAGAAGTTCAGAGCATAATTGATGAAATGAAATTAATGGCTGAAGATATTAAAGGTGTTACGGTTAATATGGAACTATAAGATGATGAGTGAAAATGTAAAAATTGGTAACATTATATATCCTTTTGTTAAAATATGAGCACTATAAAATTTTAAAAGAGTAGAGTACAGAAAATGTATTCTACTCTTTTTTGTACAAAATCAACAGTACTGGATGAATAGTTAAAAATTATTTTAATAATAATTATAAAAATGTTTTAAATATAGTATAAAGATTGTATAAATAAACAGATATTTGCAGAAATAAAGTTGTGTATTCAGAATAAATAGTCTAATATATAATTATGTATAAAAAAACCATTTAGCTATTTAGTATCCAAATGTATAAGATGACATTTATATAGAAAAGAGTGTGATAGCATGAAAATTGAGCAATTGGAATATTATAGGGGACAATTTTATGGGGAGGAAAAACTTGGAGCATCAGCTCAATGGGTTCTGATATTTGGGAGTAATACACTCATTTGTGATAATACCTTAATTGATTGTATTCGGAGTAAGTACAAAAATGCTTATTTAATGGGGTGTTCAACAGCGGGGGAAATTCATGGTAGTAATACAAATAATGACAGTCTTAGTATTACAGCTATTGAATTTATGAGATCAAAGGCACTTTTTAAAAGGTACACAATTACGAGTAATTCGAGTAAAGATTCTTTTGAATTAGGGAAAAAAATTGTTTCTGAAATTTATCAAAATGATTTAAAACATGTGTTTGTGTTATGTGAGGGCCTAAATTTTAATGGTAGTAGAATGGTAGAAGGAATGCGAGAAAATATAAAAAAGGACATTCCAATAACGGGTGGATTAGCTGGCGATGGAACGCTCTTTAAGTCTACTTATACCATTGGTAATGGTTATGCAAAACAAAATCAAATTGTAATAGCAACACTTTATGGCAACATAAAAACTGGGTGTGCTTCTGTTGGTGGATGGGATACTTTTGGAATTGAACGTATTGTAACAAAATCAAAAGAGAATGTTCTTTATGAAATGGATCACAAACCAGCGCTAGACTTATATAAGGAATATCTAGGCGAAAAAGCAGTTAACCTCCCAGCAAGTGGGCTATTATTTCCACTGAGTGTAAGACTAAAAGATGCAGATGAAGGTATTGTAAGAACTGTTCTTTCAATCAATGAGGAAGAGAAGAGCTTGATTTTTGCGGGGGACATGCCCCAAAATTCTTATTGTAAACTTATGAGATCAAATTATAATAATCTCTTAAATGGGTCTATGAAAGCAGCCGAACTTGCAATAGATATGATTGATGTAGAAAAAATAGATTTAGCAATATTAATTAGTTGCGTCGGAAGAAAAGTAATATTCAAACAAAGAATCGATGAGGAAATAGAAGTAATAAGAGATATTGTTGGAAATGACACTGCAATAACGGGATTTTATTCGTATGGGGAAATTGCTCCCTATCGAAAGGATACACTGTGTGAATTACATAATCAAACAATGACAGTAACCTTTATCACAGAGGAGTGATTTTATGGAAGAATATAATTCATTATTAAAGAGACAAATAAAGAAATCTAATTTAAACTTATCCAATGATTCCAATGAAGAGATTAAAAAATTACTTGAATTAATTAATGAAGCATATTTTAGTTTTGAGGAAGAAAAAATGCTTTTAGAACGAAGTATCGACATTAGTTCAAAAGAATATCAAGAAAGCCTAGATGCTGCTGATAAGTTACAATTACAATTAATTCAAAATGAGAAAATGGCGGGAATTGGTCAATTATCGGCAGGAATTGCACATGAGATAAACAATCCACTTGGTTTTATTCAAAGTAATTTAGAAACTTTAAATAAATATATAATGAAATTCAAAGAAATGTGTAATCTAAATAAGCAAATAATGGATAATTCAAAGCATCTTGAATTAGAAGAACTAAGGGAAGAGTTACAAAAAGTGAATGCATTCAATAAGGTAAATAAACTGGAATATAGATTAAATGATTTAACTGATATTATGTTGGAAACTACAGAGGGTCTTAGCCGTATCAGTAAAATAGTAAATAGTTTGCTCGGATTTTCAAGACAATGTTTTGTTGGTGATCTCATAGACTATGATCTAAATAAGGGAATTAACGATACATTAACAATAGCAAATAATGAAATAAAATATTATGCAAATGTGGTAAAGGAGCTGGAGGATATTCCAATTATTAAAGCTTATTCAGGTGAAGTTAATCAAGTTATTTTAAATTTGATTGTAAATGCAGCATATGCGATAAAAAGTAAAGGTAATCAAGGTACTATTACAGTTCATACTTATTCAGAAAAAAATTATGTATATTGTAAAATATCGGATGATGGAGTCGGAATTTCCGAAGCTGTTATAAACAAAATCTTCAATCCTTTTTTTACAACAAAACCAATCGGATCAGGAACTGGATTAGGGCTTAGTATATCCTATGATATTATTGTGAATAAACATCATGGACAGATTTTAGTTGATAGTAAACCAGCAGAAGGGACTTCGTTTATCATAAAAATACCAATAACACAAACATCCGAAAATGAAGTATAAAACGGTTATTTTAAATTTCAAATGGAGGAACTGTAATGAAAATACTAGTAGTAGATGACGATAAATTAAATTTAAAAATAGCAGAAGGTTATCTTAATAAATTTTTTCCAACGTATTTGATTCAGATATGTCAGCAGCCAAAACTTGTTATGGGAATTTTGGATACAGAGGTAATTGATATTATATTGCTTGATATAATTATGCCTGAAATTAGTGGAATTGAAATACTTAAGGATATACGAGGAAATCCCGAATATACAGACATACAAATCTTAATGTTTACTTCTATGACAGATGATGAAAGTTTTCAATCTTGTTTTGAATTGGGTGCCAATGACTATTTGAAAAAACCAATTCAACAAATAGAATTTAAGGCACGAATCAGTGCTGCAGCTAACACACGAAATAATCTATTGGAACTTCATGTATTATATAAGAAAACAAAAATACAAAATAATGAACTTAAAAATATGAATGCACAGTTACAAGATATGCAGTTTTCATTAATTCAATCAGAAAAATTGGCTGCAATCGGAGAATTGGCGGCAGGTGTAGCCCATGAAATCAATAATCCAATTGGATATGTTGGAAGTAATTTAGAAACTATTTCAAATTATCTTTTTAAAATACGTGATTTCATAAAATTAATATATGATAATGTTGATGCGGAAAATGAATCCCTATATAGCTTAATGCAAGAATCTTATAGGAAAAATAAATTAAGTTTTGTAATGGAGGATATTGATAGTCTTGTTTATGATTCCAAAGATGGTATTCAAAAGATTTCAGAAATAGTAAAATCTCTTCGAAATTTTGCTCATACAGGCTTAGAGAATGAAATGAATTACTGCGCACTAAGTGAAATACTCGATCAAGTTCTTTTGATAGTAAGAAACGAAGCAAAATACGTGGTTGATGTAAAAGTTGATAGTATTGATACTCCTGATGTTTATTGTAATAGAAGTCAAATAAGTCAGGTTTTTTTAAATATTATTATAAATGCTATTCAAGCTATAAAACAGCAAAAAAGAACGGATTTAGGTCGGGTTGCTATTAAAGTGTATAGGGAACAGGAGTATGCGTGTATTAGCATAAAAGATGATGGCCCGGGTATACCAGAAGAAAATATTTCTAAAATATTTAATCCATTTTTTACAACAAAAGAAGTTGGACAAGGAACAGGGCTTGGATTAAGTATTTCATATGATATTATAGTGAAAAAGCATAATGGAATATTTGATGTAGAGAGTAGCATTGGCAAGGGAAGTGAGTTTCTTGTTAAATTACCAATAAAAAAAATTGATGTTTAAATATGTTTCCACATAGAAATACGGGAGAGGGAGTACTGTGAAAAAAATACTAATTGTAGATGACGAAGTGCAGATACTAAAAGCGTTAGTTCGACTTTTTATGGATACTGAATATGAGATAGTTACGGCAGAAGGCGGAGCAGAAGCATTAAAAATATTAGAACAAGAACAATTCAATATGGTTATCAGTGATATGAAGATGCCATATATGGATGGATATGAGTTATTAAGCAAAGTGAAAGAATTATATCCAAAAACGGTAAGAATTATACTTAGTGGTTATTCCGATGAAAAAGTTGTTTTTCATGCATTACAAAAAAATATTGCAAGACTTTATGTATTTAAACCTTGGAACAATGACAAGTTAATTCGAATTATTACACAGCTACTAGAAACAGAAGATATTTTAACTAGTAGTAATCTTTTGAAACTTATTAATAATATCGAAGATCTTCCCACTATTAAAACAAGTTATCAACGTATCATTAATCTAATTAATGATGATATGGATTTAAGTTTGATTTCGAGTGAGATTGAAAAAGATATTTCAATTGCTGCTAAGATATTAAATGTTGCAAATTCAGCTTTTTATGGTTCTAAAACTGGTTCAATAAAACAAGCGGTATCCTATATAGGATTGCAAAACACAAAAAAATTGGTTATCGCTACTTCAATCATAGATACAATGAGTGAGCAAAGCGTAGACGGAGAAATGATCAAGAATATATGGACGCATTCCTTGCTTTCTAATAAATTATTGGCGTTCTTATATGAAAAGCATCTTAATAAAAAAATCCCTGAATTGTATACTTCAGCAGCGCTTTTACATAATATAGGGAATGTCTTCTTTTTAAAATATTTTTACGAGGAATACTTAAATCTTCTTTTAAAAGCTAAAAGTGAAAGGGAAAATATTTCAAAATTGGAAAAAGAAGCCTTTACGGTTTCTCATAATGAAGCGGGGGCGTATTTGTTGGAATGGTGGGAATTTCCATTTCCAATTGTAGAAACTGCACTTTATCATCATAATCCATTGGATGAAAAGGTTATTAACAAGGAAATTGTATGTGCGGTACATATAGTAATAAAATATGCCACGGAGATGATTGGATATCAATGGACAGAAGGATTTGATTTATCTACCTTTGATTATCTGAATATATCTAAAAACGATTTTGAAGCAAGCATTGTGGACTTTAAATTATAAAAAAGAAAGAGGCGATATTATGTATGAAAATTATTCCGTACTTTTTGTAGATGATGAAGTGCATATCTTAAGTGCATTAAAGAGAGGACTTATTGATGAGGAATATACATGTTATTTTGCCTCCTCAGGTAAAGAGGCACTTGAAATTATGGAGGATGTAAAATTTGCTGTCATTGTTACAGATATGAGAATGCCAGAAATGGATGGTCTTCACTTATTAAGAATAGTGAAGGAACAATGGCCCAAAACAGTTGCTATTGTGTTATCAGGATATACGCAGTTGCAACAGATTTTAACAACAATTAATCAGATAGATATTTTTAAATTTATAACAAAACCGTGGAATTTGGAAGAAGAATTTAAATTTATTTTATATAAAGCACTTGATTATTATATATTGCAAGAAAAAAATCAAGAATATAAAATTGCACTTCAAAATAAGAATGAAGCCTATCTAAATATTTTTAAAAGTATTGATACAATTATGGAAAATGCAAAAAAAAGTTGTTTTACATTAGGAGTTTTAGGTAAGGCAATATTGAATTATAATAGGAGTTTGAACGATATTTTAAGCGAGAAGTATAGTAACTATGAAAATATAATATTTGAAAAATTTACTAACGCGCTGACTGGAGAAAAAAAAGAGTACACCAGTGAAAAGTTTGTAAATAAACTTTCAGAATTTATTCAATCCCAAATAAAAGTATCTCAAATAGAAAATAAATTAGATCCGAATTTTGAAATTAAATATTCACCTAGTATAGTAGAAGCAACTCTAGTAGCTTGTGTTTCTGTATATTTTAAAGAATTGATAGAATCAGGTTTATTAATAACCTTTAGCATGATACCTAACAAATGCGTAACTATATCTTTGAATTCTCAACATGCCCTTGAGGAATATAATGTGGAAGAGTTAACTAAAAAAGTAGATTTCTTAAATTCAATACTTATTGAAACACTTAAACTATGCCAGATAGATTTTGGTGTAATATATAAAAACGAAAAACTTTTAATTATTATTTCAATTGCCACAATACATTGATTTTTAGTAAAATCCATTAATTTTTAGTAAAATACTTCTTGACACAACATTGACCACAATGTTAAAATGCAAAAAGAGTGTGATAAAGCAAGCCACACGAAGGGGTACACCACCATGGGTGTATTTCTTCGTGTGGCTTTTTTGTTACCTAAAATAGAGTAAGGGAGGTCATAGGATGACGTATTATGTAAATGGAAAAGAAATAGAAATTAAGAAGGATTTGACCGTAGAGCAGATATTATTGCTAGAAGGTTTTCAACTAAAACAAATTGCAGTTGAGTACAATGGCAATATTTTACCAAAGCTACAGTATTCAAATCAACTCATCAAGGCAAATGATAAACTAGAAGTGGTCAGTTTTGTAGGTGGAGGTTGATATGGAAAATAACATAACGAAGGCAAAGATGGAAGAGCTTCTGGTATCAAGAAATACACCACAAGTCTATGAAAAGGTCAAAGTTTCAAGAGTTGGGATTGCAGGACTTGGGGGACTTGGTTCCCATGTGGCAATTGCACTTGCACGGACAGGAGTGGGGCATTTGCATCTCGTAGATTTTGATGTAGTAGAGCCAAGTAATCTAAATCGTCAAGAGTATCGGATGCGCCATCTTGGATTATATAAGACAGAAGCACTGAAATCACAAATAGAAGAAATCAATCCATATGTCACCGTTACTATAAACACTCAGAAAATAACAAAAGATAATGCGATGGATATATTTCAAGATGATGACATAGTGTGTGAGGCATTTGATCTACCAGAGCAAAAGGCAATGCTTGTTAATACATTGTTAGAAAATCGTAGTGATATCAAAATCGTTTCAGGTTCTGGCATGGCAGGATATGCAAGTAATAATATAATTAAAACAAGAAAAGTGATGAAAAATCTTTACCTATGTGGAGATGAAATGAATGGACTGAAACCAGGATGGGGGCTTATGGCACCGAGAGTCAGTATATGCGCAGGTCATGAGGCAAATACGGTATTACGATTGATTCTCGGTGAAGAGGGTGTGTAAGATTATAGAGTATTTATCATACTATGAATTTATGCAGGGTTATTGCAACGCTTTATGCATGGAATTGCTGTTTTACATCATTTTACATCTATAAAGCTCGCGTTCCTATAGGAAAGAATAGGAGCCATACTTATCTGAGTAAGGATTTAAAACCACAGGAAGAAAAAGAGGAAAGTAGAAATGGAACAAGAAAAATTAATCATTGGTGGACATGAATTTACATCTAGATTTATATTGGGATCTGGAAAGTTTAATATGAAATTAATTGAAGATGCAATTGAATATGCAGGGGCAGAAATGATTACATTGGCCATTCGACGTGCCAATAGTAGTGGAGATAGTAATATATTAGAACATATACCCCAAAAAATCACCTTACTTCCTAATACATCGGGTGCAAGAAATGCAGAGGAAGCAGTACGTATTGCGAAATTATCAAGAGAGCTTGGATGCGGAAACTTTATCAAGGTCGAAGTGATTAGAGATACCAAGTATTTATTGCCAGATAACAACGAAACAATAAAGGCTACGGAATTGTTAGCAAATGATGGCTTTATTGTAATGCCTTATATGTATCCAGATTTAAATGTAGCAAGGGATTTAGTAAATGCTGGTGCGGCAACAATTATGCCATTGGCGGCACCAATTGGTTCGAATAAGGGGCTGTGCACGAAAGATTTTATTCAGATTTTAGTCAATGAGATAGAAATACCAATTATTGTAGATGCGGGAATTGGAAGCCCATCACAAGCATGTGAGGCAATGGAAATGGGTGTTTCGGCGGTAATGGCTAATACAGCAATTGCAACAGCCGGAAATATTCCAATGATGGCAGGTGCGTTTAAGCAAGCAATTGAGGCAGGGCGTGCAGCATATCTTGCAGGCATGGGACGAGTTTTGAAATCAGGGGCAAGTGCATCTTCACCGCTTACTGGCTTTGTGACAGAGTAGGGGGATAAAATGGAAGAACGAATCAATCACATGGAATACCTGGAAGGTATGGAAGTATTGGATTCAACTATTGTGGATCAAGTTATTCTCAATATGAAAGCTTACGATTATAATTCTTATACAGAGGCAGACGTTAGAAAAGCATTCGTAAAAGAGACGCGTACACCAGATGATTTCGCAGCATTACTTTCACCAGCAGCAACACCATACATAGAAGAGATGGCACGATTAGCACAGAAAGAGACAAGAAAGCATTTTGGGGATTCGGTGTATTTATTTACACCAATTTATATTTCCAATTATTGTGATAATTATTGTGTCTATTGTGGGTTTAATAGCCACAATAAGATTCATAGGGCAAAATTAAATGAAGAAGAAATCGAACGAGAAATGCAGGCAATTGCCAAAAGTGGACTAGAAGAGATTCTTATTTTAACGGGTGAGAGCAAAAAAATGTCAGATGTGCACTACATTGGAGAAGCTTGTAAAATAGCTCATAAATATTTCAAGCTAGTTGGATTAGAAGTATATCCGATGAATACCGATGAGTATGCTTATTTACATGGTTGTGGCGCTGATTATGTGACGGTATTTCAAGAAACTTATCATTCAGATAAATATGAAACACTGCATCTAGAAGGAGCAAAACGAATATTTCCGTATCGCGCCAATGCACAGGAACGAGCAATAAGAGGGGGCATGCGAGGCGTTGGATTTGCAGCATTACTGGGATTAGATGATTTTAGAAAAGATGCATTTGCAACAGGAATGCATGCATACTTATTGCAGAGAAAATATCCTCATGCAGATATCGCATTTTCATGTCCAAGGCTTTGCCCGATTATCAACAATGATAAAATTAATCCAAAGGATGTACATGAACTTCAGTTATTGCAAGTTATTACTGCTTATCGATTATTTATGCCATTTGCCAATATTACGATATCTACAAGGGAAAGAGCGGGATTTCGAGATAATGTCATCGGATTAGCAGCTACCAAAATTTCAGCAGGAGTAAGTACGGGAATTGGAAGTCATGTGGAAGGAATTGAAGATAAAGGGGACAACCAGTTTGAAATCTCAGATGGTCGAAGTGTTGATGAAGTTTATCAGGCAATTCGTGCAAAGGGATTACAACCGGTTATGAATGATTATGTATACATTTCATGATGTGATGGTAGTAACCAATCGAAAGTTATGTAAACAAGAATTAACCAAGCAAGTTGCAAAATTAACTAAATTGAATCCGCAAGGAATTATTTTACGTGAAAAAGATTTAAGTGAAGATCAATATGAGAAATTGTCAATTGAAATTTTAGAAATTTGTCGACAGGGTAACGTAACTTGTATCTTGCATTATTACCCAGAAGTGGCGAAACGACTACATTGTAAAAATATTCACTTACCACTCCATAAATTAAGAGAAATAAAGTGTGATAGCAGTGATTTTACTATAATTGGTGCTTCTGTTCATTCACGAGAAGAGGCACGAGAAGCAGAGCAACTAGGAGCAACTTACTTAATGGCTGGTCATGTTTTTGAAACTGATTGTAAAAAGGGAGTAACGCCACGCGGACTAGAATTTTTACGTGAAATATGTCAAAATGTTACCATACCAGTATATGCTATTGGTGGAATAAAAGAATCAAATGCAGAGCAGGTTATGGCATGCGGTGCAAAAGGGATTTGTATGATGTCAACGGTAATGGAGCTTACTTAATTATAAGTAAAATATTTATAAATAAAACATGAATAGGTAAAACATGAATAGGTAAAACATGAATAGATAAACCATGAATAGATAAACCATCAACACTTAGCAATGCTAGGTGTTTTTTGTTGACATTTTAACTACCTGGTATTAATATATACTTAGTAATGCTAAATAGGTGGTGATGTGTTGAATCAAAGATACGAACAGCAAATGAAAAAAGGTGTTTTTGAAATGTTGGTACTAAGGCTTTTAGAAAGTGAAGAAATGTATGGTTATCAACTTATTAATGAACTGAAAATCAAGAGTAATGGATTATTCATTTTAAAAGAAGGAACGTTATATCCGATTCTCTATCGACTAGAAGATGATGGCATGGTTTTTAGTAGGTGGAGTCAACCAAAGGAGAAAGAAGTATCTAGAAAATATTATGTTATCACAGAGAGCGGGAGAGCAACTCTTATCGAGATGAATCAGTTATGGTCAGATTTTTCAAAACATATCACATTAATTATGGAGGGAAACAATGAATAAGGATAAATATGTAAGGGCTATTTTAAAAAAATTAAGTTGTACTGGTAAGAAAAAGAAAGAAATTGAAAAGGAATTGATTTCAGATATTCAGATTGCAATGGAAAATGGGGAAACGTGGCAAGAGATATCTATAAGAATGGGAACCCCTGTAACAATAGCTTCAGAGTTTAACGATAATTTTTCAGAAGCAGAAATAAAAGCAGCAAAGAAAATAAAACTTGTGAAAATTATAATAATTGTGCTTGTTTTCGCTGCGATGATTGGAATTGTCACTAATTGGATGAGTCTAAAAACGTCTGCTATCGATAGTAATAGTATTTTTGATGAACAGGCAGTTATTAAGCAGGCAGAAGAGATTATTCTCTTGGCCAATTCAGATGATTACGACACAATTAAGGATCAATACGCCAATTCGGTGCTGAAACCGTTATTTGATGGAAGCAAAATACTAGAAGTTAAAAAACAATTTTCATTAGATTGGGGAGATTTTAAATCATTTGGAAATGCCTATACGTTTGAAAACAGTCAAATGGGCAAGCATTATGCAGGCATTGAGATGAGTGCACTTTATGATAATATAAGTATTACTTATTCATTGGCATTTGATAAAGACATGAAACTTGCAGCATTTTACATGAAGTAGGGGGTGCTAGTGTGTGGCTTAAACTTTTTATATTGATTAGTAATTTATTAATTCCACTAATTATGGTTTTCTTTGGGAATTTATTTCAAAAAACATGCACCTAAAAATATAAATGGACTATATGGATATCGGACAACGATGTCTATGAAGAATCAAGAAACCTGGGAATTTGCTCATCATTAGTGTGCAAAGATATGGAAAAAAGTTGGATTTTTGACTTTGATTCTTTCTTTACTAATTACCGTAGTTTCATTTACTAGGAATGATAATATACAATCAATTATTAGCATTGTGTTGGTTACGATACAAACAATAATGCTTGTTATATCTATTATTCCAGTAGAAAATGAATTAAAAAGGCATTTTGATAAAAACGGTAATAAGAAGTAAGATAGAACAGTAGATGAAATGGTAAATAGTAGTAACAATTAATTTAAATAAATGCGAGGGGGGATACACAATGTGGTTTATGGTCATTTTATTTGGAATAATCACGGTTACACTTTTGTCGGGGAAAGGTGGATTCTTGATTGCGGGGTATAATCTAGCAAGTAAAGAAGAAAAAGCAAAATATAATGAAAAGAAATTAAGCCGTGTTATGGGTGGATGTACTGGAGTTATAATGATAATGTTTGTTATTATAGCAATCTTTAAAGATCAGTTTTTGGACAATTTCAGTTGGTTACTTCTAACGATTATAATTATGGATGTAATTGTAACTATGATTCTTGCTAATACAATTTGTAAATCAAAACAAGAATTTATCAGTGAGATTGAAGATGAAAGAGAAATAGCAAAAAGCCGTAGTATGAAGAAGTATACATGGGTATTTACTATTATGATATTTTGTGTAGTAGGTGCACTTTTAGTAACAGGGAATGTAACGGTCCAATTAAAAGAGGATATGATTGAAATAAATAGTTCCGATTGGAGTGATAAAACAATTTCTTATGATGAAATCAACTCAGTTTCTTATACAGAA
The DNA here is from genome assembly GCA_041821265.1 of Lachnotalea sp. Taxonomy (GTDB): domain Bacteria; phylum Bacillota; class Clostridia; order Lachnospirales; family Lachnospiraceae; genus Lachnotalea. Next base: position 84,437 of record JBGUEQ010000007.1, read on the forward strand.
AATATCACTGTGGGACGAAGAACAAACGGAATAGGAAGCTTTAAAATGCAGGAAGGTCATTTCAAAAATACACAGTATGGTAATTACATTTTGTATTCTTATATAAAATGCAAAAGTTATATAGTATTAGAAACGAACAGCGGAATGGTTGTAATCAATGCGAAAGATAACCATGAGACCAAAACATTATATGAGGCGATTAAGCAAAAAGTAAATGAACACTAAAAAGTAAATGAACACTAAAAAGTAAATGAGCACTAAAAAGTAAATGAGTAGTAAAAAAATATTATTCAAAAAATATCTTGACATTAGTTTTATATAAAACTATAATACGATTATGAAAGCAAAAGATGTGATATCATTAATATCAAAAATTAGGGAAAAAGTGAATAAGTTAATTGTAAATGAAATGTCTCAAAATGGAATGGAAGGAATTGTTACGTCACACGGTGACATCATCAATGCACTCTATAACAACAAAAGAATGACAATGGCAGAGATTGCTGATAAAATTGGCAAAGATAAATCCACAGTTACTGTTCTCATTGAGAAGTTGGTAAAGCTTGGGTACGTAACAAAAGAGAGAAATCCAGAGGACACTAGGGTGATTGAAGTAACTTTAACAAATGAAGGAAATGAGCTCAAACCTTTATTTGAAGCAATATCAATAAAAATTCTAGATGCTTTTTATCGAGACATTTCAGAACAAGACAAGGTAGAATTAGCCCGTATTTTAAATATCATTTATACCAATCTTTAATTCATAAGAGCGGAGAACAATTAAAATAAGCTCATTTTTTATTTTGTAGGAAAATTTCTAACTTCCATATAAAGTAAGAATGCACGGTGTGTCCCAATACACACGAGGTGGGTTGCTGCACAACCTGAATGTGCACGAGAGTGTCTAGAAGAAGGCGCTCTTTTATACAGATAAATAGTTTTATATAAAACTAAAATTTATCATAAGTCTAGGAGGAAATAAGAATGATTGATTACACAAAAAAATTACCGAAACACATAGACAAATACATAGGTGAAAATGATTTGTTTTTAGAAATTTATAAAGATAAAACAAATGATAAAAAACCACCTTTACTTTTTATTCATGGTGCCTATACTGGAAGCTGGATGTGGAGTAAATATATCCCACATTTTGTGGATGAGGGATGGAATTGCTACGTAATGAATATGAGAAGTCATTATAAAAGTAGAGGTATGGATTTGACTAAAATATCGATTGCAGATTATTTGGATGATATAAGAGAAGTAATTACGGAGTGTGGGGAACCGCCGGTTATAATTGGATTTAGTATGGGAGGAATATTGAGCCAGAAAATAGCAGAAGAAATTAAATTAGCAGGTTTAATATTGATAGATACAACAATTTGTAAGGAAGTGTATGAAATGGCACCATATAAGTCGGGAGAGATGAGCTTAACAGAAGAAATTATTGAACCATCACCGAATCGTGATGAAATTTCTAGCATCGATGAATCGGCAGATGATATTGCTTTTGAAAGAAAGTATTTACAAATGGAATCTTCAAAAGCAAGAAATGAATATGGAGACTACGAAAAAGATGGTGGAATTTCAGTGAATAACAGTTTAGTAAACTGTCCTTGTTTTACCATTAGTGCAGTTGCGAGTGAAGAAGATGATGTAAGAGGAAAAGCAACAGCAACCTATTTCAATGCCCAATATTTAGGTCTGTGGAACACGACTCATACCGGATTATTAGTCGGTCAAAGGTATAACGAAGTAGTAGTGAGCATATTGAAGTGGTTAGGAACAAGCTTGCTTTAATATTTTATAGATTCTAAAGTGGATACGAAAGTATCCACTTTTCAAGATCTTGTTGGCTTGTTGGTTTAGAATATAAATATCCTTGAATTTTATCACACCCATTTGCTTGTAAATATTCAGCCTGTTCAAGGGTTTCAACACCTTCTGCAACAATAGAAAGATTCATTTTATGACCAAGATCAATAATGACATCTGCCAGGTTGATTTCAGAACCTGGATCAGTAATATCATCAACAAAAATTTTGTCTATTTTTAAGGTGGTAATTGGAATATGTTTTAAATAGGCAAGAGAGGAATAGCCAGTTCCAAAATCATCAAGAGCAATACTAATACCCATTTCTCTAAGTTCCTTAAATTTTGATGAAAGTAAATCAGCGGATTCCATAATAACAGTTTCTGTAATTTCTAGTTCCAGCAGATGTACTGGAAAATCAAATTTGCTAATAACATCCCTAACAATGGATATAAAATTATCCTGCATTAATTGGATTGCGGAAATATTAACAGATAAGTGAAAACTTTTATTGTACTTATCATTAATTGATTTAATGTATTTACAGGAATTGCGAAGAATCCATTCACCCAGAGTAATAATAAAACCGGTTTCCTCAGAAATACCAATGAATCGGATCGGAGACATCATACCAAGTTCAGGTGAATCCCAGCGGATTAAAGCTTCAAACCCATCAATTTTTTGTGTATCAGTCATAATTTGAGCTTGATAATAAATTTTGAACTCATTATCATTCAATGCATTATTAAAATATTTTTCAATATTGATACGTTCTAATAGTTCATCACTTATGAGCTGATTAAAGAAAGAAACCCCATTTTTTCCACTATTTTTAACCTTATACATTGCTATATCTGCGTTTCGAAGAAGCGTTTCTATATCAGTACCATTTTCAGGTGAAATAGAAATTCCAATGCTTACAGTTAGTGCGAGTGTATTTTCAAGAATTTTAAACGGAGAGGATAAAAGTTTGATAATATCTAATGCAAATTGATACGCACTGTTTTTGCTTTCTATCTCTTGAACAAAATAAACAAATTCATCGCCACCAAGGCGGATAAGAAAATGGTTGTTAGAACCTAATGAGGATAAACGTTCACTGATTTTCTTTAGCAACAAGTCTCCTATATTATGACCAAGAGAATCATTTACAAATTTGAAATTGTCAATATCGATAAAAAACAACGATGCTCCTTGTGGAGTCTTTTTCAATAATTCATCAATTTCTTCATATAAATACAGGCGGTTTTTAAGTCCTGTCAAAGTATCATGATGTGCAAGACGGTAAAGTTCATCGCTTTTATCTGCTAAAAGTTGATGGGCAGTAGCGAGATTGGCATATTGCGCCCTGATTTCTTCTTCAGTTGCTGTGAGCTCTTCATATAATTGGGAAAGTTCTTCGTTATTATTTTGCAGAACTTTTTTCATGTTATTAATTTTTCTGATATAAAATAAAAGAATCATAGTGAAAAGAATAAGCAGTATAAAAATGCAAGTCACCGAAATAACAAGAGTTTTATATGTTTTAATAAATGAAAAAGGTTGATTTATTAATGTGTTATTAATTGGTAAATCCTGTATGGGAATATTGTATTTTTCTAAAACCGAATAATCAAAAATATATCGGGCTGTACCATTTTGTATGATTGGAATGGAAGATGCTTGTTCGCCTGATAAAATACGAATTGCAAGTTCCCCCGTGGATTCACCTAAGAGCTTACCATCGCTAAGATATCCCCCCAAAACACCGTATCCAAGATCAAAATCATAGATATGATAAATTGGAACCGGAGAAACATTACTTAAATCTTGGCAAAACTGTTCGTGAGAAATATATTGATTGTCTGAGTTAAAGGAATAAGAGGCCATAAGTACTATGCTGTTGCTATCTGCTAGTTGTACAGTGTCGAGAATATCTTGTGTACTCATATTAGTTAATGTAACGACTTTTACTGTAGGGGATAATTCTTGTGCCGCTTGCATACAAAGCTTACCTGCCGAAAGACCACTTTCTGTATTATCATAAACCAAATAAATGGTATCTAGCGATGGATTGATCTCTTTCGCCACTTGTAATGTCTTTAATGGATCAATTTCTTCAAGAACCCCAGTGTAATTTGTTACACCAGGACTCATATTGGCAAGGCCTTCCGTGTTAATTCCTGAAAAAACAATTGGTGCATTAGAAAAAAGCTCTTTTCTATTTTCAGTAGCAAATGAAAATGCAGCATCGTCGGTACAAATTATTAAATCAATGTTTTGATCTTGATATTTAAATTTAAAACCGTTGTAAACGTTTGTTAAGTTTTCTTGAGATGGGTAGCGCTTCCAATCTAAATATTCCACAGAAATCGAACTATTAACAGTAGAATTGTACAAGGTGGAAAGAATTTCATTGGTCTGTTCGTCTGTCCAAGTATAACCACTATGGTAGGAATTTAGAATAAGAACCTTCTTATTTTCATTAGAGTCAAGGGCGTAGACCGGTAGTGAACATTTTATAAAAAAAAGAAAAAACAGTAGTGAAAATAAAAATGGGGTAATTTTTTTTCTCATAGGCTCCTCATTAATTCATTAAATTGAATAATTTGTCTAGTTATTTAATATATTGAAATATTATACCAAATCTTGTATTAATTTGGTAGTAAAATTTATAATTAAGAAAAATTAGTAAAAATTTAATAAATAGCATAGAAATTTTATAATAAACTCAAAATTTTTTGAAATATTTATTTAGGTTCGCACTAATACTTAGCTCTCTCTTGAAAACAAACTGTTGGATATCATGCCAACAATAATGAACAAAATTCCAATAAATCCTTCAAGAGTAGGAATGCTATCTCCTAGAAAAACAATTCCACCTAATAAAGTAAAAATAACTTCGCCAGCTTGTGTAGATTCAATGACTGCGAGTTGTTTAGAATTTGATTTTACATAAGCAGTAGCTTGGAAAAATAGTAATGTTGCAATAATGCCTGAAAAAAGAGCGACACTCAAAGACTGAATTATCTGAAATTCGGAGGGAATTCCTAATTTTGTATAGCCGTAAATGGCTACTATACACCAAAAGGGCATACTACATAGAGTCATTCCATATACACGTTCTATGGTTGATAAATTATCATCACATAATTGCATCATCTTTCGATTTCCAAGTGGATAGGAAACTGCTGCTGCAAGAATGGGTAGCAAGGTTAAAGCCGTTGTTTGTAGTTCACAATTTCGAAGATTATGCAATTGTAATAAAAAAACGCCTCCTAAAATAATTCCTGATGCTAACAAATTTTTAATTGGTATTTTCTTACCGAATAGTGGAGTTAATAAAACCCCCATCACAATGGTTATTTGCCAAGTAGCTGCAATAAGCCAAGATTCTCCATAATCACCTGCAAAAGAAAGTGGAGTATAAAAAAATCCGAAACCAACGGTACTCCAAATAATCCAACTTTTCCAATGCTTTTTAATTTCTGCATGAATGAGAGAAAATCCATATTTCTTCCAAACAATAAAAGCCAGAATGGGAGCAGAAAATATATAACGAAGGCTTGCGCTCCATACCCAACTTCCACCAGATAGATGCATACTTCTGTTTAATATAAAGGTAAATGCAAAAAAGAAAGAACCAGCAATACCTAAAATTAATGCTTTTTTCATTTTAAATCTCCTATCGATATGTAAGAATGAAAAATATTTTTAGTTGTTTTTAGAAAGATTATAATTAAAATGCGTCATAGCGTATATATGAAAGCATTGTTTAGTAAAAACTAAAGTTTATGTACAATAAGTTGTAATGAAAAAAGTTATAACATAAAATTTTTTTTGTGTCAAACTAAAAAAAATCTGATTAAACTTAAACCAAAACTTAATAATTAAAATAAACCGAAAATAAACAATTAAAATAAAACAGAATTAAATCACTCATCACAATGATGCTAGTAAGAATTTATTTATAAAAGTTTTTATTTTACCCCTAGCCAAATTTAAAAAGTTAGTATAAAATAAATATAATAATAGTTATCATTATTAAATTATAATACAAGAGGGTGAATGCAGTGAATATTAAAATCAAAAAACGTAATGGAGCCTACGAGCAGCTCTATGTAGAAAAGACGAAAAAAATGGTAGCTTATGCCTGCGAAAGATTAGAAGGTTGCAATCCAATCGAGCTTGAGATGGATTCAAATCTTCAGTTTAGAGATGGTATGAGTACCAAAGAAATCCAAAAAATATTAATTCAGACTGCAATTGAAAAAATGATACAAACTACCAAAGATGCAAATGGGACACTTCTAAAGAAAACGAATACAAATTGGCAGTATGTAGCTGCTAGATTATTAATGTCTGATTTATATAAGGAAGCTGCAATTAATCGCAACTATGATTATTTTGGCTATGGGGACTTTACAAAGTTAGTACAAAAGCTGACATCATTAAAATATTATGGAACCTATCTAGAGGCAGATTATACAAATCAAGAGATAAAGGTATTAGGGGAATATATCAAACCAGAGAGAGATTTATTATTTAACTATGAGGGATTAAAACTTCTTGCAGACCGCTATCTAATACGAGGATTTAACAAAGAAGTATTGGAGTTACCACAAGAACGGTTTATGGTAATTGCCATGCACCTTGCCATACCAGAAGGCCATAATAAATTAGAGTTTGCTATGAAGTTTTATGATATTTTAAGTGAATTAAAGATGACGACAGCGACTCCAACTTTGGCGGGTGCTGGTACACCTTATCATCAATTAAGTAGTTGCTTTATTTCGGCCGTGGGAGATGATCTTTGGTCTATTTATGATGTCAATCAGAAATTTTCTAGTGTATCAAAGCATGGTGGAGCTTTGGGAATTTATTTGGGCAAAATCAGAGCATTAAACAGTGAAATCAGAGGATATAAAAATGCTTCTGGGGGAGTGATTCCGTGGGTTCGTTTATATAATGATACGGCAGTGGCAGTGGATCAGCTTGGTAGAAGAAAAGGTGGGGCGTCCATTACTCTTGATATCTGGCATCAAGATTTATATGAATTTCTGGAATTAAGAACTAATAACGGTGATGACAGACGAAAGGCGCATGACATATTCCCAGCAGTAAGTATACCTAATATTTTTATGGAGCGCTTGGTAGATAGAGGTAACTGGTGTTTGTTTGACCCTTATATGGTAAATAAGGTAATGGGATTTCGTCTAGAAGATTTCTACGATGAAGAAGATCAAAAGGAATTCACACAACATTATAAAGAATGTGAAGCAAATGAGCAGCTGGAGAGAATTACAGTGACTGCGCTAGACATTATGAAAAAAATCATGAAAAGTGCGGTAGAAACGGGAACACCATTTATTTTCTTTCGTGATACAGTAAATCAAGCGAATCCAAATAAACATGCTGGTATGATTTATGCATCTAATTTATGTCATGAAATTGCTCAAAATGTCAGTGCGTCATCCTTTATAGAAGAAACAGTAGTAGATAACAATGGAAAAAGCGAGGTGGTAAGGCGAATTCAATCTGGTGATATGGTAACTTGTAATTTAAATTCCATTAATTTGGGACGAGTTACATTAGAGGAATTGGAAAAAAATATAGCATTACAAATTAGAATGTTAGACAATGTAATTACTCTAAATCAAGCTCCCGTTTTAGAGGCTCAAATCACAAGCGATAAATATCGAGCAATTGGTCTTGGTACAAGTGGATATCATCATTATTTGGTAAATCATAATATTACATGGGAAAGTGAGGAGCATTTTGAGGAAGCAGACCGATTATATGAAGAAATTGCATATCAAGCAATCAAAGCATCTATGGAATTAGCAAAGGAAAAAGGAGCTTATCCAGCATTTGATGGCTCGGAATGGCAGTCGGGAAAATATTTCGAACGACGAGGATATCAATCGCAACGATGGATGACACTGAAAGAGGATGTAAAGAAATATGGAATTCGAAACGGATATATCATGGCGGTTGCACCAACCGGAAGCACCTCTAATATTGCAGGTACCACAGCAGGAATTGACCCGATTTTCAAGAAATATTTTATAGAAGAGAAAAAGGGGAGTTTTACCCCAAAGACAGCACCAGATTTATGTGATGAAAACTTTTGGTTATACAAGGAAGCACATCATATTAATCAACTTTATAGTATCAAAGCTTGTGGAATTAGACAAAAACATATTGATCAGGCTCAATCCTTTAATCTCTATATTACTCCAGAGATCAAGGCGATAGATATATTGAATTTATATATAGAATCTTGGAAAAATAAAATTAAGACTATTTATTATATCAGAAATCAATCTCAAGAGATGGATGAATGCACGAGCTGTTCTAGCTAATGCAAGAAAGAGGTACATACTATTATGATGAAAAAGAAAATATTTAATGAAAACGGGATACGTGGAACGGAGTCAATGATTAATGGAAATACCACCAATTTGAGGGAGTGGAACCGGATAAAATATGATTGGGCAAATGTAATATATCGTAATATGTTGAATAATTTCTGGATTCCAGAGGAAATATCGTTGAATGAAGATATCAAGCAATTCCCGTTGCTAACGGATGGTGAACGTAATGCATTTGATAAAATAATATCATTTCTGAATTTCTTGGATTCGGTTCAGAGTGAAAATTTACCAAATCTTTCAAGATACATTACGGCGGCAGAGGTGGCTTCCCTTATTAATATTCAGGCATTTCAAGAGGAAATACATGCGCAAAGCTATTCCTATATCTTAGATACTGTAACAAATCCAGTATCTAGAGATAAGATTTATGATGAATGGAGAGAGGACAAGCACCTCTTAAACAGAAACCAGTATATTGCCAATATTTATCAGGAATTTAATGACAATGCTACGGTAGAGAATTTTATTCGTACCGTAATTGCTAACTATATATTAGAAGGAATTTATTTTTACTCTGGTTTTAGCTTTTTTTATACGCTTGCAAGGCAAGGGAAAATGACGGCCACAAGTACTATTTTTAAATATATCAATCGAGATGAAATTACTCATTTAGTTTTGTTTCAAGATATTATAAAGGAGCTTAAAAATGAAAATTCTGAGTTATTTACAACTGAGTTTATGCAAGAAATTCGAAATATGATGAAAATAGGAGTTGAACATGAAATTGCGTGGGGACAATATGTTACAAATAATGAAATATTAGGAATGAATGATGATTTAATTGAAAAATATATCAAATATCTAGGAAATCAAAGATTAAAAGCAATTGGATTAGAGGAGTTATATCCCCAAATAACAGAAAATCCTATGGCCTGGATTGAAGGATTTTCTAATTTGAATAGTACTAAGACGGATTTCTTTGAAGCCAAGGTAACCAATTATACAAAAGCAGCGGCGTTTAACTTTGATGACTTGGAGTAAAAAAATTGCAACTATTTCTGGAGAAAATATAATATGAAATATTTGGAATTTAATTTCAAGTTGCAAGGGATAAGTTAGCATAGTATAATTATGTCAGATTCACATATATTTTATTATTTTGTAAAGGGAAAATAGTATTTATCGTTTCGATAGTATTGCTAAACCAAATAATGTTCTTTTAACAGAATTTGAAATAACTTCATCTATCGTATTTACGATTCAAATAGAGGATGGTGAAATTATCACACAAACACGTCGTGTACATGCTACCAATATCAATATGGAAAAATTAAAGCGAATGAATGCGTTATCACGGTATATTTGTAAACATACAATGTCGCTAGAAGAATTGCAAAAGAGTATTGAAAATCTGGAAAATGCCAAGGAATATAAAAAAGTTATCCAAGTGATGGCCTATCCTATGATTTCGTCCTTTGTTACTGGTATTTTGGTAGTTGGATTAAGTTCGGTAGGTGTAGGCGATTCTTTTGATAAAATTATTATAGGAATTATTATGCTGCTAATTCTTGGAATTGCACTTACGTTCTCCATTCGAGACATGATTAAAGGGGATATAATTTCAGGTCTTCTAGGATTAAGTGAGGCATTGCTTCGTGCAACAGCCATTGCAATGGGATTTGCACTTGTATTTATTATTAGAGGAGGAAATTAGAATGCAACAGATGGTTTTGCAGTATTACTTGCACAGGAGGTTGGGGCTATCGCCTTTGGAATTATTGTGGTAACAACTTTAGCACAGATTTTATTGGTGATTTATAATAATTTTAGAGAACTTAAAAAATTATTATAAATTACTTTAAATAGTTTTTGATAGAAAATTACAAAAATAACGAAAGAAGGATTTTTAATGAGAAAAAAAAATACCAAAGCCATTCAGGAATTAGAAAACAATTACATTTATGAAGCCATCCACAACATGTCAAAAGGAAATTTAGATATTCATATTGATGCAGTTGAAACAGAGGCCTTTCTTCCTGTTATTGAGGATATGAATAATATCTCCATTACTTTAAACAGTTACATATCTGAAATATCAAAAGTATTATCACATTTGTCTGTAGGTGATTTGACGATTTCTGATTCAAAAGATATTGAATTCACTGGAAACTTTTATCCAATTAAAACTGCTTTGAAGAAAATGACGCTTTCTTTAAATCAAGTATTTGATAAATTAGATTATATCATCAATGAAATAGAGGGGGCATTTGAAGTATCCAAAGCGCAATCCTTTTCAGTTTCACAAAATGCCTCTACACAAGCGCAGGAAATTCAAGAGATTAACAAGTTAATGAATGAAACAAATGAAATTGTAGATGCTAATATTTTAGCACTTGATTCTTTTTCTTCAGCGATTGAACATGCTAAATCCGAGAGCATTCGTGGTCGTGATACAATGAATGAATTAGAAAATTCTATGTCCGAAATGCAAAATTCTGCTAATGCGATTCAAGAAATTGTAACATTAATTAATGATATTTCTAGCCAAACGAAATTACTATCGCTGAATGCCTCCATTGAAGCAGCGCGTGCTGGTGAAACCGGGAGAGGATTTGCAGTTGTTGCCTCAGAAATCGGGAATTTAGCAAGCCAATCATCAAGTGCAGTTCTTAAAACGACAGAATTGGTAGCACAAACATTACATAGCGCGAATCATAGCGAAGCATTAGCAAAAGAAACCTTTCAAAACTTTTTGAATATTTCAAAGGCGATAGACGAGGCTTCGAATAAAAGCATACAAATTTCATCCTCAGGAGTGAAACAAGCAGAATCAATTAAAAATATGTTTCGTATTATTGACCATTTATCAGAAATGGGACATAGTAATGCAAAACTTGCACAAGATAGTGTAGTAAGTTTAGAACAAGCGCAATCGGAAACAGACCAATTAAAACTATTACTTTCAACTTTTATATTAGAAGGAAAAGATAACCATCTACTTATAAATTCTGCTACTCTCAAAAAAACAGCATATTCCATAATTAATGAGTTAAAACAAAAGATTTTTGATGTATCAAACATGAATGCAATTATTACCCAACATCTGAATGTCCAAAATAATGTGGAATGTATTTATGTGATTGATGCAAATGGAATTCAGGTTAGTAACACAATCATGAGCCCATTTTTGAAAATCGCATCTTCAGAAAACTTTTCGCCTAGCCAACCAGGATGTGATCACTCACAAAAACGTTATTTAAAACAAGCACTTCTATTAGATGGTGAAATATTTGAATCTCTTGAATATATTTCAGATGCAACAGGAGGTCTTTGTAAAACATATTCGGTTGCCTGTAAAAAAAATGAAAAGGTAATTGTTTTGTGTATCGATATGATGTGTATGCTTCAAACATCATAAGTAAGATATATGTTTAATTTTTACAAATAACTAGTAAGTATTTGTAATTAGCTTTTTGAATAGAATCTACATACAAATCCAATATTATAATGAAAGTGAATTAATATATATGTAATTAAATTAATATATATGTAATATTAATTCAAAATAAATGTAATAATTTGGAGGCTATATGAAAAAGAAAATACATAAGACAGCTACCTATTGTTTGATGGGCGCATTATTTTTTGTAAAGTTTTTGCTCACTACATATGCTGCGGAAAGCACCTTAATGTTAAAACAGAATTTATAGCAGTGGATGATGAAGCTTACGTTTGGGGTGGAACCAGTTTGACAAAAGGTGCGGATTGCTCTGGATTTACACAATCTGTTTTTCGTGACAATAGCATCTCGATTTCCCGTAATTCGAGATCACAAGCAGTTGGTGGTAAAGAAGTTTCACTTGCTAATATTCAGCCTGGTGATTTAATCTTTTATACAAATGGAGAAACCGTTAATCATGTCGCACTTTATATTGGTAACGGAAAAGTTGTAGGGGCAAGTAATCCCGAATCTGGAATAAAAATTGCTAATTATAAATACAGACAACCTTATAAAGTAGTTAGTTACATTAATTAGATATGTTTTATAAATTAAATATAAGTAACTATTCACTACCTTCATAGTTGCCGCTATGGGAATATACATAATATTGACTTCGTGGAACAGTAAGTACTGAATAGTTACAAATGAAAAGCAATAATTTTATTATATTTTATTATAAAGTTATTGCTTTTTATACTTCAAAAGCATATTGATTTCTGAGTTTAATTATTAATCATAATACGTCAAAGCATCAGTTCTGTAAATGGTAATGATTATATATTATTTTGCCTGAGTTCCTCTGGAAAATTGTCTACAATGTTTTGCACATTCCAAACAAATATTAGCGCAATTCTGAGACATTTCATCTGGATATCTGAGACACTCATTGCCACAGGTATAGCAAATTTCGGAACAGACATCAGCAATAACTTTGCTAAAATATGCCCCTCTAGAAATAAAGCGTGCGGCTAATCCACAAATATCAGAGCAATCGCGTAACAATCCAAATTGAGTCATTCTAGTCGTAACAAGCTTCATCATAACTAAATGGTGTGTCATATGTTCACAAGTAACTTCACAATTATTTATCATCTGAACCAAATTGGGATACATCCCCATACTCATACCCATACTCATATCCATGCTCATATCTTTATCCATCATATTTCTATCCATATAAACCTCTTTTATTAAAATACATATATCTTTAGTATATATATAAACCTCATATATGTGACAAAAATTGTTTCTACAAATTAATTTTATGGTTATAAAAATTGTAGGTTTAATAAATAAATTTAATAATTCAATGAAGTTTATAATTAATATATGACGACTATTGTATTTGTTAGGTAGAAAATTAATTGAAATTAGTAAAAGCGTAACTGTTACGTAAACGCAATATAAATGATACAAATATAGTATAGCGATCTAGATAACCGTATAAACTATATTCTAATACAAACAATAGATAAACAGTATAGTTGAAATTAGAATTTATTGAGCAGTTATAGGAGGTCTATATGATCAGTTTAATTAATATTTTGGAAGATAGAGAGATTAGTCGACTTAAGTTTAATGAAAGAGTATTAGAAGAAGCTCAAAACAAGAATAATCCGCTCTATGAAAGAATACATTTTCTATCCATATTTTGTAATAATTTAGATGAATTTTATATGGTAAGTGATGGCACTTTGGTTGACACCTATCATTTGACAAAAGAGTTGGAACATAAGAAGCGAGAAAAAGAAACAAAAGAAACAATGAAAAAGGTTCAAAAATACACCGAAAAGTTATTGATTCAAAAAGATATTATCTATGACAATATCATACAACAGTTGAAACGCAACGCGGTAAAACAAATTACAAATCATAACATTAATGATTTTGAAAAGGATTTTCTTCATCAATATTTTGAGAGAAAATTTTCCAATGTATTTGTTCCAATTATTGTAAATAAAAAATTTCAATTTCCTTTTATTAGTAATAAACAAATGTTTGTTGCTGCTTCTTTAAATTCAAAAGAAGATAATATATTAGGAATTGTTGTGATTCATTCAGCCTTGCCAAGAATGATTTTTGTTCCTAATTCTGAAAAATTTCGTTCCTATATTCTAATTGAAGATTTGATATATATGTTTTTAGAAGATTTATTTAAAAAATATAGAGTAGAAGATAAAGCAATTATAAGAATCACGAGAAAAGCGGATGTGCATGAAAATGAAGTTATATTTGATAATGATATTGATCCCAAAGAGTCAATTTCACAGTTAGTAAATTTACGTGCCAAGAAGGAACCTGTGCGCTTAGAATGTATTGGGAGCGTGAACAGTATCGTAATAAATAATATTAAGAAAGTTCTTCAACTAGATAAACATCAAATTTTTTATCAAAGGGCACCACTTGATATGTCATTTATACAAGAATTAAAAGATGTTATTCCACAACAGCTTTATAATTCTTTGTATTATGAACCCTTTATACCGCAAAAAAATCCGCAAATAGATGAGAATAAATCTATGATTGATCAAGTTATGGAGAAAGATATTTTGCTCTCGTTTCCATACGAAGATTATGAGCAATCCATACAACTCATATATGATGCAGGAGTTGACTCACGTGTGCAATCAATTCAAATAACGCTTTATCGAGTTTCTCAAAATTCAAAGGTAATTCAGGCTTTAATCAATGCAGCTCAAAATGGAAAAGAAGTCAAATGTATTATTGAATTAAGAGCAAGATTTGATGAAACGGAGAATATAGGGTGGGCAAATCAGCTTGAAAATGGAGGCTGTAATGTATTTTATGGTTTAATCGATTTTAAGGTACATTCAAAAATCCTACTAATCACAATGAAAAATGATGAAAAAGAAGAATTTATTACGCAAATTGGTACTGGTAACTATAATGAAACAACGGCTAAAGTATATTGTGATTTGTCACTTATGACAGCACACCAAGAAATTGGACAAGAATGTGATATGATTTTTCAAAAGCTACAACAAGGGAAATTAATTGAAAATACAAAACATCTACTTGTCGCTCCGTTATGTTTGGGCAATAGAATAGAAGATCTCATTGATCATGAAATTGTAAAAGCTAGTAATGGTGAAATTACTTCCATAGTTTTAAAATTAAATGGTCTTACCGATAGAGGTATGATTAAAAAATTAATACAAGCATCCCAAGCGGGTGTGAAAATAAAATTGTTTATCAGAGACACTTGCTGCTTGAAAGCAGGTCTCTATGGTGTTTCATACAACATAGAAGTGATCAGTATTGTTGGGCGATTCCTAGAGCACTCAAGAATTTATAAATTTGGAGAAGGGGATAGTAGCCGCATCTATATTTCATCTGCTGATCTAATGAAAAGAAATATTTCACATCGAGTAGAGGTGGCTGTTCCTATCTATCATAAAGAATGTAGGATTAAGATATGTCACTTGTTAGAAATGATAGAAAACGATAATGTGAAAGCAAGAATTCAAATGCCAAGTGGAGAATATGTGATGAAGCATGCAACAAATGGAGAAAAACAATTTGAATATCAGAAAGCCATGATGCATGAAGCAACACAAAATAACCAAACTACAGAGGATTTAATATAACGATATCAAATAAGCGTGTTCTAACGTCAAAAAATTGTTTATAAAATAATGAAACAGAAGAGACATTTTGAGCTCCCTGTTTCATTTTGATTTATCGTTACTGTTCACTCCATTCACAGTAACAGATGATTTCTGCATGCAAATTCGCTACGCGAAGCAGAAATCATTTGTCGAATCATTTTCTTACGTAGCTTAACAGCTAGTGTTAAGCTACTGTGTGAACAGTAACGATTTATCATCTTTTTTGCAATCTTGTTTATGTGACATTGTTATCTAGGCTATATTGTAGTAAAATGTCATTATGTGTATTGCGTAGAGATAACTATAAAGGGATTGAATAGTAAAACACTATTTGCATATATTAAAGAATAAAATGAATATAAACGGAGGCAGCTAAATGACATTAGATTTAGGTCAGGTCAATCAGACCTATGAAATTGAAGAATTAAATCTTCCGTTGCATGTTGAAAAACGATTAGAAGCGTTGGGTATGACAGTCGGTACCACTGTGGATGTATTAAATAATAAGAATCAGGGAACATTGATAATAAAAATACGAGGCGCACGCTTTGCGATTGGAAAAGGGATTTCGAAAAAGATAAGTGTAAAGGATATGAAAGAATGAAAAGAGATTTAACGGTAGGGTTTATTGGAAACCCGAATTGTGGAAAAACGACACTCTTTAATGCTTTTACCGGTTCAAACTTAAAGGTTGCAAATTGGCCTGGAGTTACAGTAGAAAAGGTAGAAGGCGCCATGAAGTATCATGAAAGTGAATATAAGCTGGTTGATTTACCAGGTACATATAGTTTGACTTCTTATACAATGGAAGAACAAGTATCAAGAACGTATATACTTAGTGATGAAGTCGACGTTATTGTTGATGTAGTAGATGCTTCTTCACTAGAACGTAATCTATATTTAACCTTGCAGTTATTGGAAATAGGGAAGCCCGTCGTACTAGCCTTGAACATGATGGATATCGTGGAAAAAAGAGGAATGGAAATTGATCTTCATCGACTCCCGGAAATGCTTGGTATTCCTGTTATACCGGTGTCAGCGCGAAGAAGAACTGGATTAGAAGTATTAATCCATGCTGTAGCACATCATAAAGCAGCAAAGATTCCCGATCCATTAATCCATCACCATGAAATTAATTCTCTGAATCAACATGTACAATATGCGATGGTATATAATGATAAAATCGAAGAAAAAATAGAGTGTATCCAATCGGAATTAAAAACGCATTATCCTGAAATTCAAAATTATCGTTGGCATGCCATAAAACTTTTGGAAATGGATAAAGAGATTACCGAGAAATTCCAGATAACACGCCCTGATATTATCGATCAAAGCTATGAAACTGAGATAATCAATCAAAAATATGACTTTATTGATGAAATCATCCAAGAAGTTCTTGTAAACAAAATAAAAAAAGAAGCTTCTACGGATCATGTCGATAAAATATTGACAAATAAATGGTTAGGTGTTCCTATTTTTCTTTGTATCATGGGATTTGTATTTTTTTTAACTTTTGTAATTGGAGATTGGCTGAGGGGCTATATGGAAATGCTGATTGGCTGGAGCTCGACTATTATAACAAATGGATTTTCATTCATTCATGCTGGTGATATGATGACTTCCCTTGTTGTAGATGGCATACTTGCTGGTGTGGGTGGTATTCTCACATTTTTACCTAATATATTCATACTGTTTTTGGCACTAGCCTTTTTAGAGGACAGTGGTTATATGGCAAGAGTAGCCTATGTAATGGATGGTATCATGGGGAAATTCAGTTTATCAGGTAGAGCGTTTATTCCAATGATTTTAGGATTCGGATGTTCGGTTCCTGCCATTATGGCATCTAGAGCCCTTGAAAATAAGAGAGACAGATATAAAATCATGCTCATCACACCATTTATGTCTTGTAGCGCCAAATTGCCTATTTATATTTTACTTTCAGGCATGTTTTTTAAGCGATATGCCATGATTGCCGCATATTCGATGTATTTGATTGGATTACTTGTGGCTATTATAGTAGCGTATGCAATTGCTATTATTGATAAGAAAAAAAAGGAAGAAATTTTACTTCTGATTGAATTACCTGAATATAAAGCTCCTAGTGCTAGGACAATTTGGATTTATGTTTGGGAAAAAGTTAAAGATTATTTAAGTAAAGCAGGTACTACCATTTTTGTAGCTTCCATTATTATGTGGTTTCTTCTTAATTTTGGAACAAAAGGTTATTCCACTGATATGGCAAGCAGTTTTGGATCGATTATGGGTAAATTAATAACTCCAATATTTATCCCAATAGGGTTAGGATATTGGCAAGTTGCGCTAGCGTTAATCGCAGGTATTTCAGCAAAAGAAGTAGTGGTTTCAAGTTTGGCGGTTTTATTTGGAGTAGCAAATATCACTTCAACAACAGGTATGAATACTTTGGTTGGACAACTAGGTTCATTAGGATTTGGCGCCTTAAATGCTTATTGTATGATGATATTTTGCCTTTTGTATATTCCATGTGTTGCTACACTAGCTACCATAAAAAGAGAGACAGGAAGTTGGAAGTGGACAAGCCTTACAGCATTATTTCAATTGACAGTTGCATGGGTAATTACCTTTGGAGTATATCAAATAGGTAGCTTGTTTTAAATGAAGGCGTGAATTAAAATCTTTAAAAAACTATAAATATTACACAAATATAGGCCAAATGTATTATATTTTTTGGTATATTAACCGATAAATAGAGTGAACAACTTAATATCTGTCAATCGAAATTATATTGTAAAAGGATTTACAATACAAGCACAAGGAGGTCGCTAGTATGAATGATAGAGACAAAAATAATGTGAAACATATGGAGCAAATTTCTAATATTCATGAAACAAATCACATAGAGTCTGATGCTAGAGAAAAAATGATATACGAGCGTTATCATTCTGGTAAAACAATAATAATGGATGATTTGAAATATATTTTATTGAAGAATCCAGAAGCATTTGAAAAGCTTGCGAAAAGCATTGCTTTTTCAAATAGTGGTAAAAATTTTAGTTTTAAACCTAATATACTAGGAGATAGAACTTCTACGAATAAAAGTTTAGATAGTATTGAGGAAGATGTAAGGAAAAGAGATTACCCGGAAGGTGAAATTATTTCAATTAATCCAAATACTAATATAACAGATATTATGACTTCAGTAAGGTCCATCTTAGAAAATATGAGTGAGAAAGAACTCAAAGATATATCAAAAAATATCTATGAGCCATTAGAGTTATTAAAGCGAATTGCTGTATTGAAAGATCTAGAAGATGTACCAGCAGATAAAAAGGTTCAATATACTTATGCGCAAAACAATGAGATTGATATTTCAATGTAATAGAACAAGGTATTACGTAAAAAGCCACTGGGAGATTGAGTGAAATTCCCCAGTGGCTTTTTACGTAATATTTAAAGTAATTTAATGATATCTTCTAACTTTTCAGCCAAAATCTTTGCTTGCTCAAAATCGGTATCTTTTAAAGCCAATTCTATTTTTGTTTCTACTTCTTTTTTCTTTTGCTCAATGGCTAAATAGTCCCGATCAAAATGCTTTGCATAAATAATCTTTCTGAATTTACGCATACTCATTTTTCGAATTGTCTTATTATCAATCATTAAAACGTAATCCATACAATTAACAATCGAATAAAAATCATGCGAAATCATAAGAATTGCGCCATTATAGTTTGCAATAGCATTTTCTAATGCTATTTGTGAATAGGTATCTAAATGGCTGGTTGGTTCATCTAGAAGTAGCATGTTAGCATTGCTAGCTGAAACTTTAGCCAGTTGCAATATATTTTTTTCTCCACCAGATAATGATTCTATCTTTTGATTCGAGATTTCTTCTGCAAAACCGTATTTTGCAATATAGGATATAATTTCTTGATTTGTTTTGAATCCAATATCAAAAAATTCATCAAGTATCGTATTAGACTCATTAAGCATCTCACCTTGAAGTTGGGATAAAAAGGCCACTTCAATATTTTCATCTATCTCAATAGCTTCATTGTTATTTTTGAAGATTTCGCGAAGTAACGTTGTTTTTCCCGTACCATTTGAGCCAATCAGTGCCACTTTATCCGTAGATTTAATCTCGAAATTAACATTTTCCAAAAGGATATCTTGAAAAGCAACGCTGTAATCGGTAACCTTTAACGCTATCGTTTCTTCAATTTCATTTTTGGTAACTAAATTGATTTGTGGTTGTTTAATATCTACAAAAGGTTCTTTTATCCTACGAGCTTCTAAGCGTTCTAGAATTTTAACTCTGGCATTTAGAGATTTTCCTCTGGCAGCTTCCGCATGAGAACTAGCAATCGTCCTAAGATTATCGATTAAATTCATATTTCTTTCAATTTCTTCTGTATCAGCAATTGCCAGTTCTTGTAACTCGATTTTACGTTGAAGTAAAGAGAAGTTATAATCAATATAGCTTCCGTCAAATTCTTGAAGTTCAGTGTTTTCAAGATGTATGATTTTATTAAAACAATGATTT
The DNA here is from genome assembly GCA_041821265.1 of Lachnotalea sp. GTDB lineage: Bacteria > Bacillota > Clostridia > Lachnospirales > Lachnospiraceae > Lachnotalea. Next base: position 104,259 of record JBGUEQ010000007.1, read on the forward strand.
AATAAATAACGGTTATGCGTAATAATTAGGAGAATACCTTTGTGAGAGTTGATTAAATTTTTAAGAGAATTCAAGTTCTCAAAGTCTAAAAATACGTCAGGTTCATCCATAATCATCAAATCTGGACTCGTTAACATTTCTTTAATTACTTGAATTAGTTTAAATTCCCCACCACTTAGTTTTGATACAGGTTGTCTTTCTAATTTACTAAGGTTTGCTAAATTCAATTTCTTGTTAATATTACTTTCAAAATCTTCTCCATTAATTGCATGAAATGCATCCAATACCTGTTGGTATTTTTCAAGCAGAGAATCAATTTCAAGAGATGTTTCCATTTCTGTACAAATTGATGTTATTTCATTTTGAAGCCTAATAAATTCTTCACCTATAAATTCAAAAACAGTGATTTCTTTTGTTTTGTCTAGTTGCGAAAATTGACTTACATATCCAATTCTGCAATCTAGATCTATCTCTAGTTTTCCATCAAACATATATTTTTCAGGATCCATAATAATGTTTGCTAGTGTACTTTTTCCACTGCCACTTGTTCCAATAAAGGCACAATGTTGACCATCTTCCAATGTAAATGATATATTATTATATAAATCCTTATCTGGAAATGAGTAAGATAAGTTTTCGATTTTTATCATAGTATTACCTTTCTTTGTTATACACTTTCGCGTCTACGCGGATTGCGTAGCAGCATACGTTAAACTTGCCGTTGGTAGCATAACACTTTTGGGGACTAATTTCAATCTTTCATAGCAAAGTTAACGCATTATAGGGCGTAATAGGTTACTGTTCACTCCGTTCACAGTAACTTATGATTTCTGCATGCAAATTCGCTACGCGAAGCAGAAATCATTTGTCGAATCATTTTCTTACGTAGCTTAACAGCTAGTGTTAAGCTACTGTGTGAACAGTAACCGTAATAGCGACAAATATTCATTTTTTTAGGACAGAGTTATGCAATTTAAGTATTGTTAATTTAGCAAGGTTTGAGTTACAATATGTCTATATCTGAAAATGCTAGATAAATGAGGTGACTATTATGGAAAAAAATACAATTAGATTTGTACAAGAAGAAGATGCAGAAGAAATATTGGAAATATACAAACCCTATATTAAGAATACAGTAATATCATTTGAATATGAAATACCATCTCTGGAAGAGTTTAGAACTCGCATCAAGAAAATATCAGCCGATTATCCTTACATTGTATATTTAGAAGATGATAAAATCATTGGATACGCATATGCAAATAGGCAAAAAGAAAGAGCAGCATATCAGTGGAATGCGGAATTGTCAATTTATATTGAACAATCACATTTTCGCCGTGGTCTAGGGAAAATACTCTATAGTGCGCTTATGGATATTTCTGTTTTACAAAATATTTGCAACGTTTATGGAGTTACTACAGCTAATAACCAAAACAGTGAAAAATTGCATGAATATCTAGGATTTAACAAACTAGGGGTATATCATCATACTGGATATAAATTTGTATATTATTGAGTGCAAATGATACTTTTTAACATGTGTCTTTGTAGCAATCATTTAAATACATACATGTAACTGAAAATTTGATACACGAAGGAGACTAAGATGGAAAAAATTGCAATCATATCTGATATACATGGGAATTTGCCCGCGTTAGAAGCTGTTTTGATGGATATAGAAAATAGAGAAATTAAGTCAATCTACTGTCTTGGAGATATTGCTGGAAAGGGACCTAGTTCTGCGGAAGTAGTGGATATCATTAGAGAAACCTGTGAAGTTGTAATTCAAGGAAATTGGGATTATTTTATGTCGGATACGCATGATAATGCTGCTATGAAATGGCATCGAAATAAACTAGGGCCGCAACGAATCGCGTATTTGAGTGAATTACCAATGTATAAAGAATTCTATTTAAGCGGAAAGCTAATGCGACTATGCCATGCCGCACCTAATGATTTGTTTCTTCGAACCTATCAAACAACACAAAAAGAAGAAAGACTAAAATTGATAGAACCAACACTAACGCTAAATAAGGAATCAGATATCGTTGGATATGGTGATATCCATAGCGCCTATATCGATAATTTTGATGGGAAGACTATATTTAATGTGGGAAGTGTTGGTAATCCGCTAGATATCACGCAAGCGTCCTATGCAATAGTAGAAGGGAATATACATGATAGGAATCAGTCCTCCTTTGCAATCACCCTCGTTCGGGTACCCTATGATATTAATCAATCCATAAAAGATGCTGAAATAGCGAATATGCCAGATGATATTGAATATATTAAAGAATTACAAACAGCTATTTATAGGGGGGTTAACTCATAACGAAAATCAAACTAAAATCAATCTAAATAAAAGAAAATTGTCTCGTTGTAATTTGTTCGAATGATATGCTATAATACATTACCCATATTAAATTTATAAGGAGGGATTTTTTGGAAAATGCAATTAATTTTCAATCGATTTTAATTATTTCCGTGTTAGCATTTTTTACGCCACTCGCAATTAATTCTTTTAAAAAAGTAAAAATACCTTATGTAGTTGGCGAGATATTGGTAGGACTTATCTTTGGTAAAAGTTTTCTAAATCTAATATATTCGGATATATGGATCGTATTTTTGTCCAATCTGGGTGTTGCATATTTGATGTTCTTAAGTGGATTAGAGATTGATTTTAGTCAATTTCAGTTTAAAAAAGGACAAAAAAGTGATAAATTACATAAATTATTGATTTGTCTCATTATGCTGATTATTTCAATTGGGGTATCTTTAGTCGTATCTGTGTTTCTTGTGAAAATTGGACTTATTAATAATTTAGTATTTTCGGCTATTCTTTTATCCGCAACAGCACCAGGTATTGTTGTACCATTTCTAAAACAAAGAGACTTGATTCATACAGATTATGGGCAATTTTTGTTGATATTTACCCTAATGTGTGAATTTATATGTTTGATTGCCATTACGGTAGTATCTTCGATTCTGGACAAAGGCTTAAGTTATCGTAGCTTTTTCTTCTTACTAGTTATTATGGTTTCTTATTTGATTTACCGAATTTTAAAACAATATATAAGAAAGTTTCGCTTTTCTATTGAAAATTATAAAAATCTGCATATCGAAGTGAGAGCAGCATTTGCACTAATTATTGTGTTGGTTTCTCTTTCACAATCAGTGGGTGCTGAAATTGTAATGGGATCGTTTCTGGCGGGTGTTATATTTTCATTGATTTCAGGTTATGGAAGAGAAAATCTAAAAGAAAAATTAGATATCATAGGATATGGATTTTTAATACCAATCTTTTTTATTCATCTAGGTGCGGATATGGATATCAAATCTATATTTGGGGATGTTAAACTTCTTGCACTTATTCCGTTAGTTTTAGTAGCTTTTTATATTGTTAAATTATTTACTACCTTACCACTTTATTTTTTATTTGGAAGAAATAAAACAGTTTCAGCAGGTGTATTGCTTTCTAGTCAGTTAAGTATCATGATTGTTGGTGTTCAGATTGCTCACAATCTTGGTATTATCAATACCTCATTTTATACACTATTTATTTTAACTGCTATTATTTCCTGTTTTGTATTTCCAATGATATTTGATCGGATTTTTAATTTTGAGGGAATTAAAAGATTCAAAGATTCCGCACTCTACAAGATTTGTATCCGCGAAAGTGTGTTAACCAATGAAGATCTCTTTGGAAAGGCGTTAAAAGATATTGAATTCCCCAAAAGTTGTAGAATAGTAATGATTATTCGAGGTGAAGATGAGATTTTGCCAAATGGAGAAAGCACGTTACAACAAGGAGATAACTTATTATTAGCAGGTATTAAAGAAAAAGAAGAACAAATGGTTCGTCTTGTAACGAAGTAACCAAAATGAGAGATTAGTATATTATTAATGATTAAAATTTACATGGGAAGTATGTTGCTACAAAGTTGTAAGGCTAAGTAGCAACACATTTCTCTAATTTTTATACTTTTTCTCCTGTACTTTTGGAGTTGGATAACGAAATAATATTTTAGATAAAGCAGACCATTTAAAGGGAATTAATGGCCATAAATAACTTTTATCACCAAATGATTTTGTCATACTCATGGATAATATAATTAGTATTACTCCAATGACAAAACCAGGTATTCCAAAAAATCCGGTTAATATGACCAGCGAAAGTCGGTATATACGTATTGCATCGCTAAATTCCTGAGAAGATATGCTTACATTTGCTAAAAGCGTAGCAGCACCATAAAATAATGATTCTAAATTAAGCCACTTTAAGTCGACTGCCATATTACCGATAAGCAAACCACCTATTAGCCCAAGCGAGTGAGAATAGCCGCTTGCAGCCGTAGCGGATGAATATTTAAATATATCAAGCCCGACTTCTATGACGATAACATAAGTAAATAATTTCCATGGGGTAACTTCTCCAGTGGTGATTACACGTAGCCAGCTTGGTAAGTTATGCACATAACCGCCAAGTAGCAAGAATATTGGCATAACGAAAAGACTTGCCAGAATACAGGCAAAACGTAAAAAACGCAAATAATTTCCTATCAAAGGGTTTTGATAATAGTCATCAGGATGCTGTGTAAATTGAAAAAGAGTGCATGGAAAAACAAGTGCAGTTGGGCTATTGTCAACGATAATTACAATATATCCTTCAAGTAGAAAACTACATGCAACATCAGGTCGTTCGGTATAACGTGTTTGTGGGAGCGGAGTATACCACTTTTTCTTAATTAATAATTCTTCTAGACTTTTGGCACCCATAGTTAATGCTGAGACGTCTAATGAGTCGATTTTATCCTTTAATTTAGTTAATAATTCATGGTCAACCATTCCATCCACATATGCAAGCACTACATCAGTCTGACTATCAGAACCAACACTTTTTAATTCAAAGGTAAGGTCAGGGTTACGAATTCTACGTCGAATAAGTGCAGTATTAGAAACTAAGGTTTCAATAAATCCATCTTTTGCACCTCTCATAACTTTTTCGGCATCTGGTTCCTGAATGCCACGCATTGGATAAGAACGTGCATCTATGATAATTGCAGTATCAAATCCATCCACTATAAGAAAAGAGGAACCACTTAACAAATTCTTTGATAATTCGTCGAAATCACTACTTGTCTTTGCTTGAATGTATCCAATATAAGATGCCACAAATACATTGATATCTTCCAAAATAGTATCAGTATCAAACGTTTGAAATTGTAGCTCACTTATTAAATGTAAAAGTATATCATTATTACAAAATCCATTAATTCCAATCCAAAAAGCTTTCGTATTTCCAATCAATAATTTTTTTGTAATGATATCAAAACTTTTATTAATCGGAAAAATCTGTTTTAATTTTTCTGTATTCTCAACAATATCTCTAGATAATATCATATTAATTTTCCTATAACTAGTCCGTACCTTCCTAGTTACATTTTCCTTTGCATTGAATTTTAAATCATATAGATAAAATATAGTAACTATTTTGTACCTTCCTAGTTACAAGATATACTCCTAAACTTATTATTCCTTTAATTATAAAAAAAATTCATTAAATTTATTAATGATTATTTTGTAAATATTTTTGAGATAATTTTGCAAAATCTATTGACTCTAACATCATGTCATAGAGTAAAATGATAACAGTGTTTGAACTATAACGAATTAAAATAAATTGGGAGGTCTTGCAATGAAAACTGTAAAACAAGTTTCAGATTTAACAGGAGTAAGTGTACGTATGCTACATTACTATGATGAAATTGGGTTATTAAAACCCAGTGAAGTTACAGATACCGGTTATCGACTCTATGATGAAGAAGCACTTATGATGTTGCAGCAAATTTTATTTTATAAGGAGCTAGACATACCACTAAAAGAAGTGAAAGAAATCTTATATAGTCCCAATTATAATAAAATGCAGGCTTTGGAAAATCAAAAGAAAATGCTGTTACTTAAATGTAGTAGATTAAATGATTTGGTTGAACTTATAAACAAAGCATTAAAAGGAGAAAATAGTATGAGTTTTAAAGAATTTGATATGAGTGAATATTATAATGCATTAGAGGAATTAAAAGATGAACATACGGATATCATTTTAAAATCTTACGGTAGTATGGAAAAGTATGATAAATTTATTGAATCATGTAAATCCAAAGAAACAGCGATTGCCAAAATGGCATTAAAAAAATATGGAAGTATCAATAAATATGTAAGTGCAATGAAAAAAAATTATAATAGTGATATAATGACTTATGCTGATCAAATCGATGAGTTTAAAAAAGATTGTTTGGAAGATAAGAATCCTAAGATTAAAGAATTGTATGACAAGCTTACATTCGATTTGAGTAAAGATCCTTCTTCAAAAGAGATTCAGCAAGTTGTTGAAGTAATTACGAACACAGTCAAAGAAGCGTATAAAGTTTTCAACATGGAATATGGAGATGATTATTGGTTTTATTTTGTGAAAAGTTATTTAATCATGCCGAAGTGGATGGAAGATGTGGATAAAAAATATGGCAGTGGTGCATCCAAGTTGATTGGAGAGGCTTTTGCAAAATATTTTGAAGATAATAAGCCTAAAGCAGAAATACTATATGAAAATCTTACATCTGATTTAAGCAAAGATTCTTGCTCAAAGGAAATTCAAGGAATTGTTGAGGAAATAGTTAGTTTAAGTAAAAAACAAAATGAAGCATTTCATGTAGATGTGGGTGAACATTACTGGAGCTATATGTCGGAACTTTATTCATCAGATTCTATGCTCATCAAAATGATTGATAAGAAATATGGCAGTGGTGCATCAGATTTTATTGGGAAAGCGTTCAAGCACTTTTCTTTATTTAATAAGTAATACACAATTTGTGATATAAATTATTATATACGATATCAAGTTTAGTTTTAAAAATTGTTTGAAAGTGTTTTACCATGTACTACACATAAAATTGGCTCTTGAGGGAAAAATACGCTGTAACTAGAAAAAATATTTCGTTTGGAAGGAATAAAACATATGAATTGGATTACAAATTTATTTAACAAGCTAAAAGGATTGAATAAGGCTATTATACGTTATCCATTAACGGAATTATTTCTACTTGCAGCAGCTTTGATGATTTTTGCTTCCATCAACGGGGAGCAAGATTATAGTAAACAGCTTTTAACTTGTGCCGTAGGTGCTTTCTTATGTGCAGTGTTACAGGCAGCATATGAACGATTTTTCAATCAAGTGTCAACACGCTATATTTTGATGGTCTGTGGGTTAGGTGTGACGCTTGGATACTATCTTATTCTTAGGTCGGTCGCTGATCACAATATGGAAATTGAAATACGAACTGCTATTGCGTTATTTGCACTTTATTTTGCGTTTGTTTGGGTTCCTGTCATTCGTAGTAGAATTAGTTTCAATGAAAGTTTCATGGCGACATTTAAAGCGATATTTCAGGCTGTTTTTTATGCGGTGGTTCTTTATTGTGGATGTAGCCTTATTATCATGGCAATTGACACCCTTATAATTACAGTGAATTACAGGGCGTATTCTCATATTGCAAATGTGATTTTCGTCTTATTTGCACCGTTATTCTTTTTATCATTGATTCCGCTCTATCCTGGCAAAAAAGACGAAGGTGTAGATTCTGAGAAATCCATTGCACAAGAGGAGATGATTAATAAGGCAGTATTTTGTCCTAAATTTCTTGAAATTCTTATTTCATATATCATTATTCCGCTAACGGCAGTTTTTACATTTATTCTACTGCTTTATATTATGTTAAATATTAGAGGAGAATTTTGGACGAATAATCTTTTAGAGCCAATGCTGATTTCTTACTCCATTACAGTGATTTTGATTTATATTCTTTCTAGCAGACTGGAAAATAAATTTGCTATTTGGTTTCGATTGATTTTCCCTAAGTTATTGGTTCCAATTGTAGTGTTTCAGGTTATATCATCCGTGATTAGTTTGGGAGATACGGGAGTTACCCACACGCGCTATTTAGTGATCTTATATGGAATATTTGCTGCTTGTGCAGGAGTTGTAATGAGTCTAGTGCCTGTACGCAAAAACGGTATCATAGCAGCAATGCTCATTGGCTTTTTGACGGTATCGATTCTTCCTCCAATTGATGCTTTTACTATTAGTCGCCTGAATCAAGAAACTATACTAAAGACAGTACTGACAAAAAATAATATGATAGAAAATAATGAAGTTTTGCCAAATGATTTAATTTCCAAAGAGGATAAGCAAACGGTAATCTCTTCAATGGAGTATTTGGCAAAGATGGGGTATACCAGCAATCTTGCTTGGCTACCAGCAGACTTTTCTATCTATGAAGATTTTTATGATACATTTGGTTTTTATGAGTATGAGTATGCTGAAAACAGAAATCAGTCAACCAATCTTTATTCCAATTCCTCTGATGCACTTGATATTACGGGGTATGACTTTTTTGTGCATACGAATATTAATTCAGAAGAAAATAATGAATCAAAAATATGTGATATTGAAAACTCAGGAAATAATTATATTCTAAACAAAGAAAATACAGGTGATAGTTCGGATGTTATTTTGACAGACAATGATAATAATGAAATCATACGCTTCAATATGAACGATATATATTCAAAGTATCAGGGCTATTCAATGGAAAAAAGTCAAATTTCAAGTGATGAAGCAACTTTTTCAAATGAAAATGATCAAGTTAAGATTACCATTGTTGTACAGACTTTTGATAGTAACATTTCAAATGATCAGACATATTCTTATGTGGATTTTTATATTTTAGTTCAATTCAAATAAACGTAACAGTTTAGCCATACCATTTATAATGTGCCAGAATATACAAATATGTTAATCCGTTCGGTAATTGACTGGCACATTCTGCATGGCTGAACTATTACAAATATACAAAGGAGAAATGAGAAAATTATGGCTATTGAATATACCGATAACATGACAAGTGAAGAATACAATGAGATACGTAAAGAAGTAAATTGGGAGGCACTAACAAAGGGGCAAGCCCAAAGAGTATTACAAACAAGTTGTAGGAGGCTAAATATGAGTTATCAAAAATTAGATACAAAAGCATTGGTTTATATGTACATAACAACGATAATATGGTCTGTTATCGTACTTATAATAGCAGGAGGGGCCTATTATAAATTTGGTGAAATTATCTATGTTCATTGGGGATGCATATTAAGTACAATAGTAATTCTTTTAGATATGATTATTACACCAGGCATTCGTTATAAGCGATATCGTTATGCCATTAATGAAGAACAAATTGATACAATTGAGGGATTCTTGTTTATACAGCGTCAGATTGTACCAATCGAAAGGGTTCATAAAATTTCAATTAATCAAGGACCTATTGAACACATCTTTCATTTATCAAGAGTAAATGTGGTAACCGCAGGCGGTGATGTGAGCATTAAATATTTAAAAGAAGAAACGGCCCAAATGTTAGCAGAAACATTAAAAAACAAAGTGAATACCATTGTGGTTAATGAAAGAGAGGAAACAAATGTTTGAGAAACCATTTCGCATGCATCCAAGTATTATTATTGAGCAAGTTTTTCAAATGTTTTGGGCAACTATATTTCTTGTGTTTACATTTGGAAGAAGTTACAACTTGCTATTAGTTGGAAGCATCTGTTTTGCCGTTTATTTTTTAATTATTTGGGTTTATGCCATGAGATGGCGAAAAACTTTTATTAGTATCACTGGAGATTCTTTACTGATTGAGAAACGATTGCTGTTTCACAAGAAAACTGTAATTGGAATTAAAAATATTTCTAATATCAATATGGAACAAAAACTGTTTCAACGCTTGATAGGAACATGTCAAATAAAATTGGATACCAATAGTAGTAGCACAGCAGATCAAACAGATGTTACTCTTGTATTAAAAAAATCAGTTGCAATAGAGTTTAGTAATTATATCAATCAATTTCTAACACAAGAAGAAAACGTTGAAATATCTGAGGATAAATCTAAGGAAAAATCAGAAGAAAACGATTTTGATTTTTCCTATGGATTCACAGAAGTTTTAGCACACACTATATTAAGTGTTCAAACCTATCAGATTGCAGTATTGATTGCCTTTTTAATTGGAGCATTTTTCTTCATACAAGAAGATATTACAGAAATTCTACACAATGATAGTATTTGGGGAATGATATTGGGCTTCGTGCTTTTGGTGGGTAGCTATGTGACTCGTCTCTTTCAGAGTTTGTTTCGTCTCTATGGATTTCAAATAGCAAGACAAAATGATAAAATTAAATTACAGTATGGCTTGCTATCGAAAAAGGATTATTTAATACCAGTTGACAAAATTCATGCTATAAAAATCAAAGAACCACCCTTGGCTAGATTTATGGGAAAATGTTTTGTTGAAATTATAAATGTTGGTATGGGAAATGAAAAAGAAGAATCCTCCACATTATTACTATTAGCATCAAAATCCGAAATAGAACAAAGACTTTCTATTATATTACCAGAAATGAAGATTGATTTTGCAAGAGAAAGCCAACCAAAAGCTGCCTTGATTCCAATCACCATACAGGCAATAGTAATAGCAGGAATTGTGTCTATTATAATACTTGCAATTACAAAACGTCCTTGGATTATACTGGTTATCGTTTCTGTGATTTTGTTATTCATACTAAGCGGCTATTATTCTAAGAAAATCAAGTTGGAAGAAGAACGAGTGCACCTTACTAGCGGGATTTTTGGAATTACTACTTCCGTTATTAGTTACCGATACATAGAGAAAATGACGTTGCATTACAGTCTCTTAACAAAGAAATTAGGAATTGCCAAAGCAGAAATTTCTATCTTGGCATCCACAACTAATCGCATGCATACAACCGGCTACTTTCCAAGTGCAATATTTGAACGAATTGCGGACAAGATGTTACATGGTAAGGCGAAGAGAAGTTGAGTTATGCTATTTCTCATATAAAGCGAATCATTTCAAGAAATAGGTTATAGGATAGAAGAAATCAAAGTGTTAGCATATAAATAAAGAAGGAGGTAGTAATGTCAACAATAAATTTAAGAACGCATGAGTTGAGAAGTCAGAAAAGAATCAGCCAGTCCTCTACCTAATGAAGAATATATTCCGGTTTTATCTGGAACAAAGGAATTTTAGAATGAAAGTACCTTTATAGTTACCAGTACATTATGCGCATAAATGCAAGAAAATTGCATTTTTGCTGGATATAAATTAAGATTTTGCATTGCAATAAAATACATCTATGGGTACTAAGTAGTTACAATAGTATAACCAACAGTTAAATTTTATGAATATAACATGATAATTGTTCACTTGTTAAAAATCAAGGTCTTTGCTATTCTATATTTAGCAAGGACCTTAGCTATTTATAAGTAGATTGGAGATGCATAGCATGAAAATAAACGAAATAATAAGAAAGCTCAGAAAAGAAGCTGAGTTAACACAAGAACAAGTGGCAAGTTATTTAGGAGTATCAGCTCCAGCAGTTAATAAGTGGGAAAACGGTGTTTCTTATCCAGATATAACAATTTTACCACCACTAGCACGCGTGTTAAAAACGAACATAGATACATTGTTGTCTTTCAATGAAGAATTGACTGAGAAAGAAATAAATCAGTTATCATCAGAAATAGCTAAAATAGCACAAGATGATGGATTTGTTAAAGCCTTTGATAAAGGATCAAGTTTAATTAAGGAATATCCTAATTGTGATAGCTTGATTTACTCCATTGCTGGTATTTTTTCAGGTTTATTGATGATGTTAGAGGTGGAAAATCCAGAAATGTATGAAGAAAAGATTATACAGTGGTTTTCGTTATTGACCAAGAGCCAGAATAAAGATATTGCATCCTACGCAATTGTAATGATTTCTAGCAAATATGTGGTAAAGAAAGAATTTGAAAAGGCACAGCAATTATTAGATGAGATTCCACCAGTTGGATATGACAAGCAACTAATGCAAGCATCAATATTTTCAAAACAAGATAAAAAGAGAGAGGCTTATGAAATCTATGAGCGTATGCTATACAAAAATGCGCATGAGATTAGTGCAGTGATTCAATTGATTTCCAAACAATTATTGGAGGAAGGTGAGTTGGAGAAAGCAGAGAAATACGCAGATATAGCAAGTAAAACCGCTAGGTTATTTGATTTGGGCCCTTATATTGAAAATACAGCAGAGCTATTTGTGGCTAGGGAACAAAAAGAAGTACAACGGTGTTTAAATTCTTTGGAAAAAATGATGGATGGTATTGAAAGAATAGGGAATACCAAATCCAGTCTATATACACATATTAATTTAAAAGAACCTAGTAATATTGATTTGTTTAAAAAAATGATAAAAAAAGGATTAGAAAATGATGATGAGTTGGATTTCTTAAAAGAAGAAACACGATTTAAAAAAATTATAATGTCTTTGAATTAGTAGAACAATTAAACATAGTAATTATATTGATTTATAAAAATATCTTGTCTTAATATAGGCTAAATAGTAGATGGAGATTTAATAAATCATTTCTATTTGGTCTTATTGACTTGCGTTAAAGATGTAATTATGTTATATAAAATAGATAAGATTTATACGATTATTTAGTACCCGTAGCGTAATGTTTACTAGGAAGGTATTAAATAGTAATAGAGTTACATAAAAGCAGAAAGTACAAGAAAGGTTAAGGTAAAAAAATGGGAATGAATGATACTCCAGCAGCAGAGCGTATCCATATTGGCTTCTTCGGTAAACGAAATGCAGGAAAATCTAGTATAGTCAATGTAGTGACAGGACAGGATTTATCTGTTGTTTCTGATGTAAAGGGTACAACAACTGACCCTGTATATAAATCAATGGAATTACTACCAATGGGACCCGTTGTGATTATAGATACTCCAGGAATTGACGATGTAGGTGCACTTGGAGAGCTTAGAATAAGAAAAACCAAACAGGTTTTGAATAAAACAGATGTAGCGGTATTAATTATAGATGCAACTTGCGGCAAATCCGTGGAAGATGAAGAATTAATCAAGATATTTGAAGAGAAAAAAATCGAATACATTATTGTGTATAATAAATCTGATTTGCTAGATTCAAACGGTACGCAGACAGATCGAGAAATTTATGTTAGTGCAATAAACGGAACTCAAATTGAGGCGTTAAAAGAAAAGATTGCTTCTCTAGCACCAAGTAATAATGAAAAATTGAAAATTGTTGCAGATCTTCTTCATCCTTCCGATTTCGTGGTGTTGGTAACTCCAATCGATAAAGCGGCGCCAAAGGGGAGACTAATTCTTCCACAGCAGCAGACCATACGAGATATTTTAGAGGCTGATGCAACTGCAATAGTAGTGAAGGAGTTCGAACTAAAAGAAACACTTGAAAATCTTGGTAAAAAGCCAAGAATGGTCATTACAGATAGTCAGGTATTTGCAAAAGTTTCAGCAGATACCCCAAATGACATTATGCTTACCTCATTTTCCATTTTGTTTGCCAGATATAAAGGGTTATTAGAAGAGGCAGTCAAGGGTGCTACAGCTTTGGAACAGCTAGAGGAGGGTGATACAATACTAATTTCTGAGGGTTGTACGCATCATCGTCAATGTGATGATATAGGTCAGGTGAAGTTACCTAGATGGATAAAGAATTATACAGGAAAACAACTGAATTTTGAATTTACCTCAGGTGGTGAGTTCTACGAGGATTTGACGAAATATAAATTGATTGTTCATTGTGGTGGCTGTATGCTACCAGAGAGAGAAGTGAAATTTCGCCTCAAATGTGCGATGGATCAAAAAGTGCCAATGACAAACTATGGAACCTTGATTGCTTATATGCAAGGTATCTTAAAGCGAAGTCTTGAGCCATTTCCACATATCATGGCAGAACTTGAAGAATAAGGCAGGAGGTTTACATGCGAACGGAAAGAGACAAGCTTGGTGAGATAACTCTTGAAGATAACATATTATATGGTATTCAAACAGCTAGAGCGAAAGATAATTTTGCACTAGAATATAAAAAGGTAGATTTACGCTTGATTTACGCTATCGTCAAGGTGAAAAAGGCAGCAGCGATTACCTATGAGAAACTTGGTGTTGGAGAAGACGGGGTGTATTACGCCATTATTAAAGCATGTAATCACATTCTTGAGGGTAAGGCAGATGAACAGTTTGTTGTGGATGCGCTTTCAGGAGGTGCTGGTACTTCCGCCAATATGAATGTAAATGAAGTGATTGCAAATCTTGCATTGCAACTTACGGGTAGGGAAATCGGTGCGTATCACATAATCCATCCACTAGACGATGTGAACCGTGGCCAATCGACAAATGATGTATATCCAACAGCACTTCGTATCGCCGCCGTTGATTTGCTTCGTTTATTAAGTGATGGTTGTGCCAAATTACAACAGTCGCTGCAAGAAAAGGAAAATGAATTTGATGATATTAAAAAGCTTGGACGAACGGAATTAATGGATGCGATTCCTATTACACTTGGGGCAGAATTTGGTTCCTATGCGCAGGCAATTGCAAGAGATCGTTGGAGATTATACAAAGTGGAAGAACGACTTCGTCAGGTAAATATAGGTGGGACAGCGGTAGGAACTTCAAATAATGCGGATCGAAAGTACCGTTTTGGTGTCATAGAAGAATTACGTACCTTAACCAACATTGGACTAGCAGTAGCGGAATATCCAATGGATATTACGCAAAATAATGATGTGTTCGTAGAAGTATCGGGGCTTATGAAGGCACTTGCAGTCAATCTGATTAAGATAGCCAATGACTTTCGTCTAATGAACTCAGGTCCTCATGGTGGATTTGGAGAGATTAAGTTAAAGGCAATGCAAATGGGAAGTACAATTATGCCAGGAAAAGTAAATCCAGTTATCCCAGAGATGGTAATACAAGTAGGAATGAAGGTAATCGCCAATGACGCCGCAATATCAACGGCTGCACTTCATGGTGAATTTGAACTAAATGCTTTTATGCCATTAATAGCGGATTCTCTCTTAGAAAGCTTATCTTTATTGGAAAAAGCAGTAACCTTATTTCGCACAAAATGTGTAGAGTTAATTGAAGCAGATAGAGAAAAATGCGCCGAATTGCTAAATAAGTCTTATGCCTTTGCAACAGAGTACACCAAAAAGCTTGGTTACGATAAGGTTAGTAAAATTATTGAGGAAAGTAACCAAAATCCTCAGAAGATTAAAGAGGCTTTGGAAATGCATTTATACAGATAAAAGGATAAGATATTGGAAGAGCTAAAACCATTTTTATAAGAAACATATGACTATGCAAAAGAAATATATTGTAAGAAGAAATTAACAAAGCAATAATATTATTTTTTAAAAGAAAAAAGTTTTAATATCAAATAACAGGTTAGCTTTTTTCCTTTTTAATTCCTTTATATGGTTTACATAAATATGTTACGGTAAACCATGTGATTAGAAGTGAAAATTTCACTAAATATTTTATGTATCTTTAGTAATTAAATACGGATAACCTCCCTGCATAATATAGGAGGGCACTGAAAAACATACGTTTATAAACTTCAAATTTTAATGAGCATATAAAAATCCATCAGTCTAAATTCTTC
>JBGUEQ010000008.1:0-113319 GCA_041821265.1 Lachnotalea sp.
CCCTTAAAATGTCCAAAGTGTAATCACACCATGGAGTTTCTTGAACTCTACCATAACTATGAACGAGTATCCCTAGTTGATCTTTACGAAAGGGCTATGGCTAAATTTCACTGCCGCTCCAGTGGTTTTGTTACTTGATTTTTTATCCCATCTGTTTCATACTAAAATCATTCTAAGATGGGAGGTACTTCAATGGATCCAACACAACTAGCGGAACTTAGGCAAAAATATATCAAAAATCCTCCAGAAGGAATGACTGCTAAACTTGTTCGAAACATGACTGATTCTGATCTACTCGACATGCATTACTTTCTTATTGAGGATGATGACCTTGATGATGACGAATTTGAAGAAGGTTTTTATATTTTCTAACATCTTCGTCTGTTTCTCATGCCCGTTTCTAACGGGCATTTTAATTCATAGGTTCTCCGAAGGAGAACTTTCCTATGATATGAAAAATAGCATTTCATCACATGGGTAAAATGCTACTTTAAAAATCAGATCATTTTTATTGCTTTGTGTATTTTTTCAGCTGTGAGTCTATGTCTCTTCCACCATACATAACCCGTATAATTGATACATTTGCCTGTTCTATATCTAAAATATACAGTACACAATAATTATCGACTGGCATCATTCTAAGGCCTCGACTTTCCCATTGTTCTTTTTTATATGAGTGAAAACGCTCAGGTATTTGTTCAAGGCTCAGTATACTTTTCTCCAAGCGAAATAATTGTCCTCTTGCATTATCTGGTGACTGCAAATCAAAAGCAATATATTCATATATACTCCTAAGATCTGCATCCGCCTGTTCTGAAACTTCAATATCAAAAATCATAAATTGTAATCCTTATGGATATCAGAAAATGCTTTCGTTGCCTTTTTTGTACGACCTGCCTTTACATCCGAATATCCTTTCTCTAGCTCTACATTCATCTGTTCTTCCGATAGTGCACTCATGTTTACAGACTGTGCAGATGGAATCTTCACGTCAAATGGAAGTCCTCTCTGAAGAATAATCTGTTTATAGAACATATTAATAGCACTGGATGTTGGAATTCCAAGTGTAGAAAGAATATTTTCCGCTTGTTCCTTTACATCTGGCTCTATTCTGGCATATAAATTTGCTGATTTTGTTGACATGTCACATCACTCCTTCTTAAATTATAATATTTGTTTTTACACTCTTATTATATCCATTTGTAAGTACATTAGCAATACAATTATCTATGATTTGAGTTTTTCTTTTAACTGGATGTACATCTACTTCCCATATCAATTTGTAATATTGTAAAAAAAGGATAGACTCCACACGGTCACACAAAAGCTTCAATAACCCCTTATTATAAATAATAATCACACATTCCCCTTGTTATTAATAGTTACAATGGCAAACTATCCCTCAAACACAATGCCCCCCACCCCACCTCCGGATTGGGATACTCCTTAAACCTCGGCAATGACTTTGCACCCTTAATTAGATATGCTTTCACTTTCTCTGCTTGTGTCAAGTAAGGACTAAAAAAATTCTTCCACTTTTTCTGTGGTTCTTATCAACTCACCAGAAAGTGTGGTATTCCAGCATTCTCTGGTGAATTGATAATTCTTGTTTCTGTACTAACTATATATGCAAGTGTGATTGTCCAGTATGTTACTAGGCAAGTCACACATTTTTTATTTACTCTACCTTGTGCATCACCTATAGCTAGTACTACTGCCATAGACTGGGAAACATGTAAGTTAGGATTGATGAGTTCCATCACAGCATTACATATAACCCTTTCTCGATGTGCTATGCTCCAGCGCCACCTGGTTGCCACTTTGTAGCAGTTGTTTCATTATCCATCAAAGCTTTGCAATGCGTATCAATAGCATTACATCCATCTAGTTCGCTCTTTACCTACTATCAACTCAAAAAAACTTTGGTTTTCTTCGTTAAGGAATCATTTTATGATTCCTTATATTACGATGTCTTACTTGAATTGGTTTTCCAACAGGTACATCATCGCAAATCTACAGTTGGATCACGTTTACTTCCAAAGTTTTACTGGCGGCTATTCTATCAAATACTTGTTTAATATTTAGCTTTCAGTAATGAGGAATATTACCCCTCTACTTATAAGCCGATTATTATCATTATAGAAGATACATTAATTTAGAAAATTTTTACAATGATGAAAAAATATGCAAAAAATTTGGCGCATCCCCATTCTACACTTTTGAGTCCTATCCCAGTATACCACTATCTTCTTTAGTTATTGAAATTCCTTCTTCTGTTCTACGTAACTTTACTGTAAACATATTGATAATTTTAATTACACAGAAATACCTTCATTTTGCATAAAAATTATTATTTTTACACTTTTATTATGTTCACAACTAGCTGCTGCTCTTATTGCATTATCAAGAAGATTGCCCAATATCGTGATTTATCATAAATGTTGTGGCACATTTTACTTAGAGGATGATTGTGAAACGATATGGAATCAAACAATTGAACAGTATTGGAATGGAGAAATAATGGGACAGATTAGGGCATCTATGCTAAGAGAAGAGTTTGCAAGCAAAATCCATGTGTAAATAAAAAGTAGGTGGCTTAATATCATGCTCTTTGCACCACTGTAAATCAGAGAGACCACTACTGCGGCAATCCATTATTCTTTTCATCCATAGCTCAAATTTTAATTCAACCATATGAAACACCTCCATCTCAATTTGAAATAAAAGTAAAAGACTCTAGTTTTGCATTCTGTTAGAGCTAATTAAATAATATTTTAATTGAGTTGAAAAACTATCATGTAATTTTGCGCTTACGATAAGAATCACGTACTTATAATTTCTTTTTTATATAATTATCAATAAAATTGTAATAAATTCTTATGTCTTTTTCATCTATATTTTCCATATTATCATTCACAGTATGTATTACATTTATCATATTAGAGAGTTGTGAAAAATGAAACTTCATATTACAGTCCAGCTTCGACAATATATAGTATAAACTCGCACCACCATTATGTAACAATACTTTCTCGATTTCATCAGTCTTAATTGATTGAAGAAGTTCTTTCATATCATGTAAATCTTCATTTGTAAATATATGAAGCACTTTTCCTTTTCCTATTACATCAAATTCAACCATTTCTTCTGCTTTTAAGATTATATAATCTTTTAACTCGCCATTATGAAACATATAGAATAAATCCTCATAGTTGTGAGACTCATTAAATTTCTTCATATCAATAAGTAAGTTAAAACATCCAATCATATTATATTCTTCCCCATTATAAAATATGAACTTTACTCTTTTATGCAATTCCTTTATTTTTGATAGTTCTACTACCAGTTGCATCATTATAGCTACCCCAGATGCATTATCATGTGCGCCTTCTATATCCTCTCTCTC
Source organism: Lachnotalea sp. (assembly GCA_041821265.1). Lineage (GTDB taxonomy): Bacteria > Bacillota > Clostridia > Lachnospirales > Lachnospiraceae > Lachnotalea. The sequence continues at coordinate 3,407 of JBGUEQ010000008.1, forward strand.
AAAAGCACTATCAATATGAGCACATAAATATATCTGACACTCCCCTTTACCAATATTTACTATAACATTCTCATGAGTTGCAGAATCTATGACGCATTTTTGCTTAATTTCAACTCTGTTTACCTTAGCCTCTCTTATTACATTCCATGTAACTTCTGATATTGCTATAATTGGAATGCGCCTGAAGTTCTTTATCCTATTTGCTTTTGGGTTACTCATTGAAACCACTATGTCAATTAATATATTATCTGTTGATCCAGGAATTACAAAAATTATAGCTTGTATTTCTTTTCTTTCCAGAATACTTTCTAAATTTTCAATAAGTTTATCTCTCTGTTCTAGTTTTTCAACATATATATCTGGCGCATCCGAAATATGAAAGGAACCACGTCTATCTAACATATATTTTCCATAATATTCATAATTAAAAAAAGGTGGAGCACCTACAAATGTTTTCGAAAAATATTCAATACCATCAACAGTTATACTACCTTCTAAGGTCTTAAAATATTTATACTTATATTCTTCCGCAGTATATAACACCCCATGTTCTTCCAAATACTGTTTTAGTTGCTTTACAAACTCATAATTTCCTTTTTTCCCTAGAGCCCTACTTTTAGATTGGCATTGGATTTTAATATTCTTAATTATTGATTTCATACTGTTTTTTTGTTAATTTTGCATAAGAAATATAGGTACATGTAATAACAATAATTGATACAATTATAACTACATAAGTACTATCAAAATAATCAAACAGCAGACCACCAACTGTCATGCTGATTAGCTGAAAAGCCATCATAATTGAATTAGTACAGGCTACAACTTTAGCAGTATCATTGCTTTCTATCTGTTTTTGTATATTTGAGTATAATAAAACGCTTTGGAAACCATCACTGATACCCACAATGAATATTGCCATTAATGTAATTACTAGGGACTGTGTAAAGATATAAATTATGGAAAATATGGCATTTGCAAGAATAACAATTAAATATAATTTTATATCACGTATCTTATATCTCCAGTAAGCAATCACTAATGAGCCTAATATAAGTCCACACCCCAGAGCCGCGTAAATATATCCAACTGACACAGATCCCTTAATAAATATTTTATTTGCTACGAATATAAATGATATATTGATAAGACCAACTACTAGCGATCTTATACCCGCTACTATGACATAATATTTTATATCCGCTTTTTGTGATAATACAGACCAACCTAATTTGTATTTCTGTAGCATTTTAATCTTCTCTTGTTTCTTCTCTTGTTTCTTCTCTTCCATATATTTCAGAAACATCTCAGAGACTGCAGATACAATAAATGTGCACGCATTAAATATGACTACACCACGAAAGCCAAGAATACCGACAACCGTTCCACCAAATGCTGGTCCTAAGATTAATGAAATAGATCCAATTAATGCAAAATACGAATTAGATTTTTTTATATCCACATTAGTAAGCCTTGGTATAATAGAACGTATAGCTGGGTCAAAAAAGCAACCAACGACATTCGATATAATAGATGTCACAAAAATACAAATAAGTAATATAACTTTTTGATTTTCAAATACATTCATTAATGGTAACAATCCTAATATCAAGATACCACGAATAAAATCTGAAATAACTATCATATACTTTTTATTCACTTTGTCAACTATGTTACCAATAAACGGACCAAATAAAATATTTGGAAGCATTGAAGTCATCAAAATTCCGGCTATTACTATAGCTTTATCCGTCAATGTCGCAACATAAATCAGTATAAACATGCTGTATACCCAATTGCCAACCGTCGAAAAAAGTTGTCCAAACCAAAGTATTGAAAAATTTTTATTATAAAATATAATTTTATTTTTATCCATTTTGCCTCCTACAATAGTAATAAGAATTATCTACAATCCTACTAATTTTTTTACTAATAGATTCTTTAATTATATCATTTCTATAAAAAATACCTGAATCAAAACACTCTAAAGAATTGAGCAACGTATTATGTTCTAATGTTAGGTTGTAATTATTACATTCGTGATAACATTTTTTTCTTCTCCTTGTAAATGGTTCATCATTCTCAATACCATTATAAAAACAATTTCTAGTAACTGTAACTAATACAAATGGCATAACTAGGTGTATATTCAAACTGCTATACTCGCCGGGAATACAAAGTTGATAAATGTTATCTACTTCATATGCAAATATATCCTCCTTATGAAAGAACTTACTGGAAACTCGATTCATATAGAGCGAAAGACCTAATGATTCTTTTTGATATCTATTTAACTGATTCTCAATGTTCTGATATCTTGGGGTTTTCGCTGCTTTGTTCAATAACCTACCAATTATAATCTTAATATTCATATATGCCTTTTCCAAACAATATTGCAATACACCAACATCATTAACTATAATTTCTATATCCTCCTTCATACTTGATAAACTCTCTAAAAGTTCTATAAATGCTTGTAGTTTTTCATTGCTAAATATACAAGTCACTAATGTAAAGTCAATTTTTTTTAGTATGCAATGCTGGAACATTTTTAATACCATTTTGTTGTTTGGAAATTTATTCTCACAAAGTTCTTCCCCATAATACACTCTAGTAAACTGAGGTTTAAGTGAATCTATATCCTCTTTTTGTTTTATGAAGCACGCATATTCCATATAATTATATGTGATTTATTAAACTCACACTTACTCCTTACATAATATATTTAGGCTAATAAAGGTAACCTATAACCCGTTGTTAACTGTACATTTATACGAGACATTCCTACATAATGTTTATATTAGGATGTTTTCAAACTAATATTAAATTGAATTGATATGGATGTAGTTATTACTTATATTAGTAGTAACATCGCTCACAATATTCAAAGCATGTATATCCAAAATCTTCCGAATACATATTACGTATATATTTCTTGTATTCAGTCGAAGATGAAGCCTTTTCAATAAATTCTATGCATTTGCTAATAAAATTTGTCTCAGAATTTATAATTTTCCTATTTTCACTACCAACCATGGCTCGTGCTGGAATTTTAACATAATTAATACCCGCATGATAAAAATCATATATATAGCATGCGGCGCAAGCCTTTGGGTATGAGCAAAAATACTGCCTTTCCTTTACTCGTTCAATCAAACGTTCTGTTTCCACAGAATTTATATCTTTCTTGGTATGTAGTTTAAAATTATATTTCAAACTACACATGGGATAATTATCAAAATTATTTTTCCCTATACTCATAATTGAATGTTCAAAGTTACATAATCCATCAATATTAGCACATCTTGATCCATTAACAAAAACCTCATACTCCAAATCCTGATCACATTTTGCAATATCAATAACTTCTTCCATTGATAAAGATCTTTCAAATATAATTCTCTTAACACCTAGGGATTTATAAAATTTAACACTCATTGAATTAAATATGACTCCACCTGTACTAATATGAATATTAACATCTGGAAATTTACGTTTTATCATCTCAATCAATGTAAAATCCGATATAATTATATTATCAATGCCTAATGGTACAACTTTCTTTAGTAAAAATAATATTTTATCTAACTGATGATCTGTATATTTATGAGCATTAAGAGCTAACGAAATCAAAACCGCTTTGTCATGTGCGTAATTAATAGCTTCCTTTAAATCAATTATTGATGAAAAATTAGCTTCCCTTCCCCATCTTCTGTTGGGGCTAATTAGGTAACCATACTCAGAATACCACTGCTCGTCAATATAGCCAAGGAATACTTCCTTCGCTCCATTTTCCACTCGATCAACTAATGATTCCATTGATGAAATGCCACTTACAATTACCATATTATTTTTCATAAACTCTCCTTAAAATTCAGCCTTTGTGGAAATCATTCTTTCACTAATATAGCTGTCAGTACATGAATATTTAAATACTTGCTCTATCAGATTGCTTAACAATTCTGCTTTGAGAACTTTAATTTCATTGAACACAATTAAAAGAATTTCAAACATATCTTTTCTTTGTTCACAGTAATCATCTAGATATGCTGTACATTGTCCTCCGCATAAAAATCTGCACCAACATTCTTGACATTTCGTTTGATGTAAAGAAGAATTATGTATCGTATCCAATTTTGCTTTGAAGTTAATGCCATCTATCAAGTTTCCACTGAATGTATTGGAATATCTACAACATCTTATATTTGAATTCACTAGATCTATGTATAGATGATTTATTCCAGCAGAACATCTTAATAATTTTTTTTCTTTATTTATCATTTGCAAAAAGAACAAACATAAATTTTCATGTATTACCAATTTATTTATTGTTAAATTTCTAATTATTTCTTCGATTTCGTTATATGTAATTAATTGTAAACGCAGACTATCAATCTCTTTCTCCTTATCTTGTTTCCCCAGCATTCGATTTAATAGACATAGGAAATCGTTATTTTCTTTTTTTGTATCCTGCATATAATTCACATAGATTTTCATATCGGGTAATTTATCTGAAAACCGCTCAATAATATAATCCGAAAAAACATTATTATATAAAAAAGTAAAATTCATTAGCTTAACCTCATAACAATTATCTTGTATAAACTGTATAAAATATGCCGTATTAATTTTTAGTTTATCCTCTATCCCATCTCCAGATGCCTTCATGGTATTATCAACTATATAATCATAGAAATAATTAATACTCAATAAATCTATAGTGAGGTTGTCCAAATCATAATTTTGATGTTTAAAATCTTCCAATAAAAATTTTTCATCCTTAACTATATTTAAATTTAGTATATCAAATAGATATTTTCCACCAAATCTATTAAACTGATGATAACAAACTCCTTCACTCTTCATAATATTTGTCCCCTAGATTCTGATTTACTCTTTTAAACTTAGACAGTACCCCTTTAACATAATACTCAGTTCTATATTTCTTTATATTTACATCTTCTTCTTGATTAATTTTTGTTATATTATTAATTTCTGTAATCTCACCTTTCTCAACTAAATAGTCTCCTAATACCAAATAATCGATTTCAGTCTTAAGAAAGCAACGGATTGCATCCTGTGGAGAACATACAATTGGTTCATTGTTATCGTTAAAGGACGTATTTATCAAAACAGGAGTGTTTGTAATTTTTCCAAATTCATCAAGAAGTTTATATATTTTTGGATTTTGCTTTTGAGTAACCGTTTGAATTCTTGCAGTTTTATCTACATGAACTACTGCCGGAATTGAGGTTTGCTTTTCTTTCTTCACTTCTGCTACAATTGCCATATAAGGTGACTTGGTTTGAAGTTCAAAATATTGCTGCATGTCTTCTTCTTTGATAATAGGGGCAAATGGTCTAAATGGCTCTCTATGTTTTACTTTTAAATTAAGGCATTCCTTCATATTCTCTATTCTTGGGTCTGCAAGAATACTACGGTTACCCAAGGCCCTAGGTCCTATTTCCATTCCTCCCTGAAACCAACCTACTATATATCCTTTACTTAACAAATCAGCAGTTATTTTCTCTATATTTTCAACTTTTCTATATGTACATTTCATATACTCTAACTCTTTAAGTATTTCAATATCGCTATAACATGGACCTAGGTATGGAGTAAATTCCTCAATTGTTCTTTCATTATTTAGGATTGCATAATAAATATACTGACATACTCCAATAGAGGTACCCGAATCGTTTGGAGCTGGCTGAACAAATAAACTATTATCCTCTATGCACTTTAATAACTTTCCATTCAAGGCACTATTAAGTGCTACTCCTCCAGATAAACAAAGCTTTTTCATACCTGTTTTACATAAGTATTCATTCACTATCTTTATCATGGTACGTTCTAGAAAGGCTTGTAGACTTGCTGCTATATTCTTTTTCGTCTCTGTAATTTCATTGCTTAAATCCGCCTCACCAATCACGCGGATAGCCTCTTTTGTAAAGCATTTATTAATATAAAGCATTCCTTGTGGACAATTGAAATATTTTTTATTTAACACGAAAATTTCTTTGTCTGTAAATTGGATTATTTCGTTAAAAAAATCACAATAAACATCTTCGCCGTATGGCGCTAGCCCCATAGTCTTTCCTTCTCCATTTAATCCTAATCCTATGTGATATGTAAAGAAAGTATAAATCAATCCTAACGAATTCGGATAGGTATTACTTACTACCTTTTCAATTCGATTTCCGTTCCCCTTCCATATCCCAAGACTCATCTTCTCACCCGTACCATCAGATGTAATAATTAGGGACTCGTGGAATTCAGAAGAATAAAATGCACTTGCTGCATGTGCCATGTGGTGGTCTACAAATAGAATCTTCCCCTTATAACCAAGCTTGTTTCTCAGTATTTTTTTACTTTCATTAATTGTGATATACCACATTTTCATTCCGAAATATACCATATAATTATTTGGAAAACCTTCTAGGGCAAACTTCTCAAGCTTTTCTTTCTTAACCATTGATGGCATGAAGTTCAGCCCAATATAGCTAATATCATTAATAGAAATATTATAGTCAATTAGAATCTTTTCTATGCTTTTATAAGGAAAATTTTCTGAATGTTTAACTCGGTCCATTCGTTCTTCTTCTATAGCACATAATATTTTACCATCACAAAACAAACAGATCGATGAATCATGCATACTATACGAAATTCCTACTATATACATATAATTACACTCCTTCATCTATCATTTTCTCTGTCGCAACTTTACACTCATTCATGTATGCTTTTGAATACACATCAAAAGGACAAGGAACGCACATATCATTATACAAACAACTTCTACACATTTCTTTATCTTTTTTCATTTTTGTTTTAAATTCACAGAAATTAGAAAAATAATTAGTTGACAGTATTTCATATAAAGTCCTATTTTTTATGTTCAAGTCTTCCACTTTCTCCGATTCAAACAATTCATGTATATTTCTACATTTAATGCAAGGAAAAACATCTCCGTTTGCCTGAATATATACTATATCTTCACCTGCCCCACATCCCCGGTTTGTAAACAGATGCATATCATGTTTTAAATTTAGAATACCTGAAATAAGTGGCATTGCCTCGATTTTTAGTTCAATTCGCTTATCGTTATATTCACAAAGTTGATTGATAAATTTCAATTTATCTTCAATGGAATCAAAATAGATATCCTTTTGATTATCCTTAGCATTCTGAGTAACCCATAAATCATTCACTGCAAGATTTTGTACACAATTTTCAATACAAAAATCGATTAATTCTTTGGCATATGGTAGCGTGTGCTTCATTATTACGAAGTTGATTCCTAACATAGTTTTATTTGTCAGTTCTTTATTATCACTAAGCATATGTAGCTTATCTAATGTTCTTTTGAAAGAACCCGTGCCACGGACAAAGTCATTAGTTTCTTTGTCAATCCCATCAAAACTTACATTTATCATATGGATTTTAATCTGCGTTAACTCTCTAATTATTTCTTCTGTCAAAAGCTGCGCATTTGTATTTATACATATCCTAATACCGGCATCTGATAATTTTTTTAATACTAACATTATATCTGCTCTAGCAAATGGCTCACCACCCAAAATCTGTATATCTGATATTTTAGCTTCAATTAATTTATCACAAATAATAAGAACTTGATTCGTATCTAAATCTTTATATTTTGAATTTCCTGTATTGTATTCTTTACCTACACTACAATGTAAACAGTTTAAATTACATTTACCAGTTATGTCCCATTTCACAAACATTTACTATGTACCTCCTTAATAGTATAACTGAATGATTCCTATCTCTTCTTGATGAAATATCCAGTTTTCGAATTCAATATACTCTAAGTTATTATGCTCAATTTTCAAACTTTCGTAGACTTTCTCTTTTGAATCCATAGTCTTAGTAAGCTGATAAAAATCTAAACTATAACTTTTCCCCTGTTTGAATCGTTCTAAATTATTCATATATGTCTCTAAATCCAAATCTATTTTTATTCTGACTTTCTCATCATATTTTCGCAAATAATCTAACGTAAATTTATAATGCTTCTTTTTTTGTATCTTTATGATACAATTATATAAATATTTAAAATTATTTTTTTTGTAAAATTCTATCCATTTTTGTTTATCAATATTTTTATTGTAAATGGTTTTAATCACTAAAGACATAGATTCAATTTGATTATCGATTGTCATTCTATTATGAATTGTTAACTTAGTAGTCCATTTATTTATTTTAGAAAGCTCATCCAATCTCTGTGCATATTGAGGCCCATTCTCATCTCCCATCAACTGGACTATACTAAAAAAACATCCGTTTTCTTCAAGTCGTTCGTCTATCTGCAATATAATTTTTGATATTATATCCAGTCCATCTTTTCCAGCATTTCCTATCACGGGATATTCAATATTTTCAGGAACAATCTGAGTGGGTGGATTCGATATAATGAAATCGAACCGTTCTTGAATATTATCTAACAAATTATTCTTAATAAACTTTATATTAGACACTCCATTGATTTCACAATTTAGTGATGCTGCATGTAAAGCTTTAGATGAAATATCTATTGCAGTAACATTATTCTCCAATTTTTTTAAAATAATGGAATGAAGGCCTGCTCCTGAACAAATATCCAAAACTTTAGCATTTGTTATTTGGGGCATAATATTTTCAAAAAAGAAAGAATCCACTCCAAGGTATACTGGCGTTTCTTTATTAATGCACGTCGGAAAAAAGCTAGGAAAATCAACGAATATGTAATACTGTTGATATGGTATCAGACAAAGTTTTGATCTAACTATATTTTTATCACTATTTAAAATATCATAACTGTCAAGAACGTCTATATCTTCTTTTGTTAAAAAAGAAAAAAGTTCATCTATACTTACTTCAATTCCTAAATAAAACAGTAATATTAATGTCTTATTCTCAAAATTACATAGAAGAGTTTTATTCCTAATATATTTAAAATCAGACCACGGATCATAGTTGATTGAATTTTCCGTTAACAGCATAAGGCTCTCCTTATACCCACAATTATCTATTTTATTAATTACGCTTCGTAATTCAGTCTTAATTTCATTCAATCGCTTCACTCCTCAATAGGGACAACTATGATGTACTCCCTTAAACTTATGGAATCTTCTATGAATCAAGTTAAATCAAAGAAGATTCCACACATGATACTGACGCTATTTTATCGTTGCGCACCAGTCACTTCCAACATATTTGTTAGATTCAACAACTTCTACTTTAAGAAGATCTTTTTTGACTTTTAAATCATTAGAATTTTTAATGTTTTCGTTTTTGGTCTTAGCTATTTCCATAATATCACCTCCCTTTCAATGAATTCCAACTCAATATATAATTATCTAAAAGTTGTTTGCTAGTTAACCATTCTGTTTTTAAACCAGGTTTTATTAATTGTAATTTTTCCCATGGAACGTTAAAGTTCTTAATTCCATATTGACTTCCATTTATGTATAACTCGGTACCTGGAAATAGACATAAAATACAAAATTCTACAACTTCTGGATTTGTCTGATTGATGTACTCTCTCATTTCATCAAGTGTTTCTTGGGTTTCATAAGGTAAGCCAATTATATAGTTCTGTTTTATTCTTATTCCTACCTTTTTAGCTAATGCAACACTACGTTTAATATCCTCAAAATAAAACCTCTTATTAACCTTGCCTAAAACTTTATCACTGACAGATTCTATACCAAATAGAATGTCCTTACAACCAGCCTCCTTCAAGGCTGTGAAAATTTCTTCATCTACCATGTCAACCCTGGTATTACATGACCAGCTTATATTTATCTTTTCATCTTGTAGACGCTTACATATTTCCAAAACTCTCTTTTTATTTATAGTAAACGCATCATCCCCAAAGGTAATCTGTTTTAAATTAAACTCACTAATCATTCTTTTTACATTTTCGATTACTTTATCTATACTATAATAATTAACATTGCCGTTAAATTTGGCAGTGCTACAATAAACACACTGATGTGGACATCCACGGCTTGTCATCACAATTCCTTTCATAGTTTCATTATATAAATCCATATTCAAAAGATGATAAGCTGGAAATTCCAAATCATCTAGATTTTCTATACGTCTCTGACTTTCAGTTTTTACTATTTCACCATCTTCATTTTTATATGCAATACCTTTACAACTTTTCAAATTTTTTCCTTGAATAATATTATCGCAAAGGTTAGGGAATACAATTTCTCCCTCATACAAATTAATATAATCTACCGAATCTTCATTCTTTAAAATTTGCTCATAACAAAAAGTAGCATGATTGCCACCAAAAATTATTTTTGTAAAAGGATATATATCTTTAATATTATTGGCTATCCTTACAGCATTTGACGCAGTAAAAGTCATATTACATGAAATTCCTATAATAATAGGTTCAATTCCTAATTTATTTATACAATTAATGATTTCATATGGTTTTAAATCTAACACGGCCATATCAATTATATGTACTATGTAATCTTTCTTTTCCAATTCTGCCGCAATCTGAATGAGACCTAGGGGCGGAGTATAATAGCTTGTATTATATCGCTCGTGTTTATAAGGAAATGGAGGATTGATAAGAATTAAATCTTTGAATGAATCAAAATTTCTTTCTATCATTTGAAGAAATTTATAATCTTTGAGCTTATTCAATAAATCATATAATTCATCAACTGTATATCCTAAATGTTCTAAATCTAGCTTTTGATAAATTTTTTCTGTGGAATTCACTCCATTACATTCTTTTAAGATATCATTTACAACGTCATTTGTTTTTGCTATTGTTCCACTAACTGAATCAAATATATATTTATTACTTTGAACATTACTAAATAGCACTTCTTCATTTCTAATTGGAATTTTCTTAATACAATTCATTTTTTTCTCCATCCCCAGTCTCTTTTCATAGCACAAACAGTTTGAATTATAAAAATAATATTCATAACATCTTTTTTATAAGTTGTAAATTTTTTATTAATCAAAAATTTACACTTCATTTATAAACATAAATCTGTAACAGTTTGTACGCTAAAATTAACAGTAACTTCTATAGGTTTTAGCATATTTCAATACTTTACATTTTTTTATTACTTGTTTTAACTTATTTTTCTTAACCTGTGAATACTTCGTTTACTGTGCAAGTGGTTTTTTTCAGTTGAAATATACACCTTGAATTTCGTATTTTAAAATCAAAACTTTAACAACTATTCAGAAAAATCTTCAATGTCTTTAGAGAGCGACAACTGGTACTAGTATATCTAAGAATCATGAACTTATAGTACAAAAAAAGACATAACGTATTTGGTTAAATCGTACAAACCATATACGCTATGTCCTTTAATGATGTTTTTTTGTAATATAATTTTTATTATAAAAAATAGCAATTTGGTAATATGTCAAGAACTAGTTTGAAATGATTTACAAACAAAAGGCTAACTTTAAGAGACCTACGGTTTTTCAAAGAAAAAAGCGTAAGTTCAGGTATATGATATGGATTACCTACTCTTATCCACAGAGTAGAGTTGGCTTTTGTCAAGCAGTCCAAAAAGCATACGTAAAAATTTACGGGAGGTCAACGCGAGTGCTCGTTTGTGCTGATTAGTTGTTACTTCAGCATATTTCTTTGTATAGAAAGACTGGAATTCTGGGCAGTGTCTGATAACACTACTGGTTGCTTCTATATTGTAATAACGTAGATAACGGTTTCCAGCTTTGTTCATCGGAGTATTTTCGGCTCTAAAATTACCGGACTGGTTTTCTTTCCAGACAATTCCACAATACTTGACTAAAGCATCATTATTTCTAAAACATTTGATGCTGCCGATTTCGGCAATCTGATTATAAAGAGTAACTATTAACTATATAGATGTAAAAAGGATGGCCAGCACTCGAGGAGGAGATCCTCCTAGATGTAATAGAATTATCCCTCATCTATATCATAAAAAAGAATAAGTCTATACCCTGTTTTACTTGGCTACAAACTTATTATACGAGGAGTAATACATACGAAAATAAAAAGATTTATTGCAGTTATATTGATTATTATATGTTTATCACTAATTTCATCAAAAAATGGAAGTTCAAATTTATTTCAAAACACATTCAATACTTCACGAACTACACTTGCTTGTGATTTAGGATTTTACTATTAGGGGCTCTATAAAAATCAAATTTCAAGTATACTTCTAAAATTGTCTCTATAAAATCTATCAATGTATTCTAAATTTTCAGAACTTTCTGGATAAAGACTACATAATTGATAAGCCATCCAGACATAACATCTTGCTTTTTGTACTTTTTCTTTATTTTGTACCGCATTACCAATTTTCAATAAATTCCACCCAATATTATAATAGAAATTATATAAACAATTACTTTTATTGTTATCTATTAACCATGTAATGCCTTTTTCACATATTTTTATACTATCATAATATCTTTTATCGAGCCCTAATAAATTGGCATAATTTATCAAAACTAAATATCTAGGTTTATAATCATTAACCATTTCAGCATTTTCAAAATATTCTTCAATGTTTTGATATATATTAATAGCAATATCAATTTCTTCATTTTTACCATACATTGCTGCAATATTATTCAATAATAATATCTCACTCTCAATAAAAACTCGTTGGATAGGAAATCCATTTTTATTATATTCTCTAAAGGTCAATATTAATGCATCCTCTAGCCCTTTTATGAACTCACTTATACTAATTTCTTTATTCTCATATACTAATATTAGCTCTATTCTTTTTAAATATTGTTTATTTTCTGGATAAAAATGTGAAATATCGTGCTTATGTTTTATTTGAGTAATTAGTTTTTTTACTTCCAAAAACTCTTTTCTTTCTAAAGCATATAATATTTTTTTTAATTGTTCTTCAATTTCTATTTTCGAACTTTGTATTGGATAGATGAATCTTTCTCCAGTTTTCCCCATCTTTTGCATCAATTGATTGAATTTATCATCAGTTGGATCTAAATAACCGCTTTCATATCTAGCTAACGTTACTGGCTCACATATGTTTTCTGCTAAAACCTCCTGCGTCATTCCTAGTGATTTTCTTGTAAATTTAATTATTGCCGATTTACTGTATTCTCCCATAATTCAAGCCCTTCCTTTGAAATAATTTCATTTTTGGATTGCATCTCCATTATTCTTAAAGCAAGTATAATATTTTGTTGTTTTTTAATATTTTCTGTATCAATTAATCCCAACTTTTCCTGAATTAATAATTTTAATTGCAGTACTTCCTGCAAATTGTTAATTCTATAATCCTTTATCAGGAACTCTTCAGCATCTTGAAGATATTTTAAAGATAATCCAAAATTAGATTCTTCTTTTTCTTTCTGCGCTAAACGATACATAATATTGGAATACTGCAGATTATTTATTTTGTAATCGGTATGAAACCTATCAAAATATATTTTTAATTGCTCAAATAAAAAATAGGATGTTCTTAAATCAGATACTATATATGATGTTTCAGCTATCATATATACTAATTCAATTTCAATACCTGAAAGTAATTTTTCTTCTAATCCACATTGATATATATTACCACAATTAGTATACTCTAAAGCTTGTATATACTTAAATAAGGCTACTTCAAATTCCTTGTTTAAAGAATTTATCTCGCCTTCCTTCAATATAATATACTGCATATGAAGATTTTTAAATCTAAGTGTTTCATTTTTATATTCTTGTAATAATTCTTCAGCATTTTCTACTTTTCCCTTATTTAATAACTTTTCAATCTCACTTCTTCTTTTGCTTATTCTATATTCTTGTTGGGAAGTTACTAATTCATATTGATGTGTTCCCTTTCCCAACCTTTCAAATAAATAATCTGCTAAGACCTTTTCAGGTACTCGCTTATCTTGTTCATATCTCGCTAGTGCTGTCACTGTACATAATCCATCACAAACCTGCGTTTTGGATAATTTGTTTCTAGTTCTTAACTCTTCTAGCAATTCCCCTAACGTTTTTTCCTTCATATACACCTCTTAATTATTTCCTAAAAAAGCACCATACTCTATTTGATACCTTAGATTTATATCTCTATTGATATCTCAAATCTCTCTACTCTTATTCTCCCCTTCACCTATTTGATATTATATCATTAAAAATCTCTTTTTCAAAGCCAATAGAAGACGCTATATTATTCTATATTTCATTTTTCGATTATTACTTTGCCCCATCTCATAAAAAAGATGATGATGCTAAAACACCTTCTCCCTACTAATTAACTTGCTATTTTCTGTGCTCTTATCAGATACTCAGTTGCCTTTGTAGTAAAGTCCATAAATCTCCACTTAACCTTAATCTCTTTCTCTGAATAGATCTCTACTCTTTCAATCAATTCTAACAGTTCTCTTTCCGTAAATGATTTCTTATCACGGAATTTGTTAATTATATCTGATAAATCATGTTCCCATTTCTCCTGTTCATTCTTATCTCCAATACCATTACAAATCTTAAGTTTCTTTTCTTTCAATTCATCCATCTTCATATTTGCTTGTCTCTTCTGTAGCATGTATGCTTCTCTGATAATTTTCCCATCTTTGTATCTCTCATGTAATCCTAACGTAGATTGGCGAAGTTTTATGATTTCTTTTTCCACATCCTCTGCCGTCATTTCCATCTTATGATTCTGGATTATCTTTATCTTACTTTGTTTCACAAATGCATCTACATTAATTAAGGCTTCTACATATTTTGCAGCCATGTCAATTAAAGAATCAAATAATGACTGAACCATTATCTTCGAATCCATACAACCTTCATCTACATCATAAGTCTGACGGGTACAATAAAAATATGGATTTATCGTTGTATTCGTTTTTTGCAGTAAACGTCCACAATGGGGACAATAGCAAAATCCCTGGCTGCGATTGTCCCCCAACGGAATGCCATTTCTTTCTATCAATGGCAAAATCTCTTCGTTTACTTTAAAAAACTCTTCTTTTGGTACAATTCCTTCATGGGTATTCTCCACAATGATCCATTCTTTTCTATCTACTCTAATATTTTCAGATTTAGCAACTTTCGTAGTTACCCTTACATTTCCAACCATATCTCCTGCATAACGCTGATCCCTAAGTATTTTCATTACTTTTGCCGCGGTCCACATTGTCTTATTATCGACTATATAATTTCGACGGTCTGATTTGTTCTTATACCAGGCTGGTGTCATAATCTGCTTTTCATTCAACAACTTCGCTATTTGAACACTATTCTTTCCATCTAATGCATAATCAAATACCATCCGCACAATAAATGCTGTTTCTTCATCAATTTCAAGCTTATGAATATTCTCTTTGCTTTTCTTATATCCAAAGATTGCATTGGCACTAATACACTCACCTTTCTTCTGTCTGGTAATAATTCCACTCTTCACCTTTTTCGATAAGTCTTTCACGTAGAAATCATTAATCAGATTCTTGATTGGAATATCGATTCCATCTGTTGTCATAATCACGTTATTACTATCATAACCATCATTGATAGAAATGACACGAATTTTCAATTCTGGAAATATCTCTTCTAAATACCTTCCAACACCAAGAAAATTACGGCCAAGTCTAGAATAATCTTTTAGAATAATGGTATCAATCTTACCCATCTTTGCATCTTCTAGCATCTGTTGAAATCCAGGTCTCTCAAAGTTTGTACCAGTATAGCCATCATCACAGTATTCCGTAATATTGCAACAAGAAAATTCTTTTCTACGCTTAATAAAGTTATCTATGAGCTTTCTTTGATTCGATATACTAATACTTTCTTCGTTTTGATTATTACTTTTAGAAGGGTCCATGTCTTCCTGTGATAATCTCAAATAAAAAGCTATATTCTTACTTGTTATAAGCATCTACTTCAAGCCTCCTTTGCTCATTTATCCTAATCATTGCTGCAAATTCATCCATGCAATCAAATGTAATCTTTATATGGGTTGCATCTGTCACATCAATTCTACTGATAAATGCTTCTACCATTTCTCGATTTAATGTCATACACTTAGAAAATTTCTTAATCTTCTTTCCCAAGTCCTTATTACCTGTAAAATCTTTCTTGTAGGAATCTGCAAATTTACGCAAGTCATCAATCTGCATATCATAAGATTTAATTTTGCTATCATATTCTTCTGATATGAATGTGTATTCTTCTACATTAAGCAACTTCTGCTCATAATCTTCATATAATCCACCTGCAAGTTTTACATATTTTAATCTTTCTTGCTGTAATATTGCTATTTTCTGAAGATACTCCTCTTTCTTTTTCTTTGCTTTTGGGGTTGTATTCATTTCCTTAATCATTTTTTCTGCTCCACTAAAAAGCTTCATATGATACCAAATCGTATCGAATACCACCTTTTCTATCTCTTTCTTCTTAATTGATTTCAAAGAACAACATTTTCCAGCTGTTTCATTATATAACTTGCAGCGATAATAACGATGTACTGCGACTTTACTTGTGCTCTTACCAATCTCCATTGCTCTGCCACAATCTGCACAAAATATTTTTTTTCTAAAGAGATTCTCGGTTTCACCCACACTTGTTAAGGTTTGACCACTATACTTCTCTTTTTTATTTTTGATAATCTTTTGTACCAACTCAAATATTTCTTTATCAATGATTGCTTCATGCGTATTCTCTACAATAATCCATTCATTTTCTGGAGTTGTATGCTTCTTTTCATGCATACTAAGTGACTGTCTATGTCTTCCTTGCACCATATGTCCAATATACATTTTATTGGTCAACATTTGACTAATGGTTCCTCTTTTCCAGGGCATTTCTCGATACTTTTCAGCTCTTACAAGTCCTTTTGCATAGCGGTAAGCAAAGGGCGATAGAATTCCTTCCTCATTTAGCTCATTTGCTATTGCACCATCACTCATTCCATCCGCTTTTCCTTGAAAGATTCTACGGATAATAGGAGCAGTCTCTTTATCAACTACTAATTTATTTCTATCATTTTCATTCTTTCGATAACCATACGTTGTAAGGCCTCCTATAAAGGCTCCAGACATTTGCTTTACTCTAAATGCAGAGGTAAGCTTTCTAGATAAGTCCTTAGAATACTGCTCATTCATAATATTCTTAAGTGGCACAGATATTCCATCTTTCTGGCAGGTAAGATCAGCACTATCATAATGATCATTTACCGATATAAATCGTATTCCATAGGTAGGAAATACTGACTCCATATAAGCACCCGCCTCAAGATAATTTCTCCCTAGTCTTGATCCGTCTTTTACAACTATTGTGTTAAACTTTCCCAACTTCATGTCTTCAATCAGCTTACTAAATGCCGGTCTTTCGAAATTTGTACCTGTAAATCCATTATCCGAATACACCTTGTAAAGCAACATATCCTCAGATTTGTGTACATATTCCTCGAGCATACAAACCTGAATAGTAAGAGATCTATATTAATTGAAATCCCAACATAAAAATGGCATCAAAGTCATATGTTTTTCACATTGGCCTCGATACCATTTTCTAATTTCTGTTATTCTAATACTAATTTTCTTTCAACCATCTTCCAATAATATACTTCCAATTCATTCCGTCCTGCAAAACTCTTAAAATTTGCACCGTGCTGGTTGATTTATCTACCACATAGAACAAAAGATATGTACTTTCTGGCTTTAAATAAATTGTATATCCTCGATATACAAAGCCACTCGGTTCGTATCCATCTGGAAAAGTGGTTAATTCTTTTTCTACCTTTAGCATTTTCTTTTTAAAATTTTCTACCAGTTGACGGTATCTGAAGTGAGTAAGAATATAATTCTTTATTCCTGCAACATCATCTCTTGCGCTATATGCATATCTAATCTTATATTTGGTAATTGTCATTAGTATAAGTCATCCTTACATTTCGTCTATTTCTTTCCACATTTCTTCACTTGTAAGAGTTCGACCATTTTCAATATCATCAATGGCTTCATCTAATTTACCAAATAAGACATTCATTGCATCATTCACGTTGTAAGAAGTCTTACTGTCATTTTCAACTGTTGTTGCTACTAGAGTCATATTCATCATCCTTTCCAAAGTGATTACATAAATGTTTCTTTTAATACTTCTAGTATAGACGATGTTCAACAAATAAACAATGGCAGCTCTTTATTTTCTTTTTTTAACTATAAACAAAACGCTCAAGCTCAACTGTTACAACTTTGGTTCTGGATAGAATCAGATCCATCATTCACTACAGTCAATAGTTCCCTTAATAAATTCGCCCGCATTTTCATTATAGTATCTTATTGTTCTATCAACTGGTTTATGATTCATTTGTATACACCCAATCTCTAAATCCCATTTTTTCAGCCGCCTGATATACTGGCAACATAATATCGTACAAGTTATTGCCAAATTCTCTTTTTTCAATATTAGGACGATATAACTGACGTTTTACATCATTACTATTCACATTATTTGTTAAGCATTTTTCAAATGCATTATGAACCTTATCATACTTCCAAACCATTTCATATGCCACATATTCTATTTCCATAAGAGAATTAAAATAGGAATCCCACTTTGGCAAATGATTGTTTTTTGCACTATTAATATTTCTCGTTGTCGGATTAAGGTTCCATAATTCATCGTGTGCCACATACGACCATGGTATAAAATGATCAATAGATAATATATCTTTCTCTGTTATGGTTTTTCCTCCATATATCTCTGTAATAGGACGTACGGAAAGAATCGCTCTCCAATATTTTTTGACATTAGCTAAATCACGTTCTTGTTGTGGATAAAGTTTATTTGCAATACCAGGTACACTCGGATTACGCCTTTGCAAATAAATAATCTTATTATATTCAATCCATCCTCTTAAAATCTGCTGATTAGAAGAAATGTAATCAACCCATTCTTTCTGAATAACAATGCTACTTTGCATTCCACATATTTTTGTAAAATAATAAATTAGTCTCTTCTCTCGATTGATTTTATCTGCCAATTTCTGTTCAGACACATCCCACTCTTTACCCTTTACACTTTCCATAAACGGTGCTTGCAATCGATAGGGAACATTACGGGTTAATGTTCTTTTCATTGACTTAACATCTTTATCCTGACACTTTGATAAAAATCCTATAATATTTTCTCTAGTATCACTGGTTTTTAGCGTTCCATTACTCACTTTATATGCCTGATGTACCAACGCTTCCAATGTATCTGACGGTCCAAGATTCAAATGATATTCCGCTACCATATACCATGCACTGACTATCATCTCATCAACCATTTCTTCATATGTACTGCTACGTTTTCCCCGTGCGACTGTATTAACAATTGCTTCAAACCAGAATAATTTATAACACTCACTTTTGTTATCAAATACTCTGGACAAATATTTTATGTCCAAGTCATTCGAATATGGTAACTCCATCATTTCACCTCCTGATATTGAAAGTTAATCCCTATACTCCACATAAACATATAACATATTTTTAACTAAATATATTTTTAAATTATACTTTCATTTTATTATTATACGGTATGGTTTTAGTTTTTACAACGAATTTTCTATGTACACTATGAGATAACAAACATTTCTACTAACTTAATTAGAGTTCTTGATCCAACACTTTATAACGGTAGTGAATCCCTAACACACAACGCCCCCCACCCAACCATTGGATTTGGATATTCCTTAAACCCCGGCAACGGTCTTGCACCCTTAATCAAATATGCCTTCACTTTCTCCCCATACAAAAATGGATCATTCCCGTTAACAATCCCCCACTCCATTAACATCGCGCAACTCCCTGTTACAAATGGTGCCGCCATAGAGGTTCCTGTATAGGTAGAATATCCCCCGTTTACTGCTGCTGATGTAATATTAACGCCTGGTGCTACAATATCTGGTTTTACTAATTTTAAACTTCTAGTGTATCCTCTTCCTGAGAAATCCGCATAACTTCCTATTGCAAAATCGTAAGCTCCCACCGATATTGCTCTTGCTGCGGTCGACGGTATCGTTAATGTGATATCAGGAGTTGGAAGCATAAAGTTTGTTCCTATATTTAACGCTCTCTGACTTGGTAGCCACATATCGTACTCGCCTGATACTATTTTTTTAGGAACAAGACTAATAGTCCAAATACCTTCCGTTATATAAGAATCTCTTGGGATAAAATCAATATAGATTTCTTGTGCTGTGCTATAAGGACTTGGTTCTCCATAATACATTAATAATTGTGTCTTTTCTAATATAAATCGCTGCGGTCCGAGAATTTGCTGTAAAGGACCTACCGTTTTTCCTCCTGGTGATTTAATCATAATATCCATATCATCCGCATACGATTTCCATATTTGAAGGTTTAGTGTTGTTGCATAATCAGAAACAGCTATTTCGATGTCTTCCCTCATTCCTTCTTTTACAACCCCTGATGTATGCCCGCCTGTTGCTCCTTCGTTACCAGTTCCGATACAAATGTTTGTTTTCCAATTATTTGCTGCTAGATTGATATAGGTCTCTAACAATGACGTTCCATCATGAGAACCATATGTATTTCCAAAACTTAAGTTAATGGAAACTGGCATTTTATATTCTAACGCTTTTTTAATTACATAGTCGATTGCCTGCATTAATTCGGTTGTTCTTGGAAAAGAATCTGGTCTTGGGTTACCAAGTTTTACTACAAGAAGTTTACTTTTTGATGCTACTCCTCTATATAATCCATTGGATCCCCTTCCATTTCCTGCTGCTATACCTGTAACAGCGGTACCATGTCCACTCAAATCTCTACTCGGCACTATTTTCATTTGTTCTTGTTTACTATCCGCAGCTAACGCAAGATTAATTTGTTCACTCGTGTATTCTGTTCCAATTATATAACCGGCAGGAGGATTTCCTTGAACTGTCTGATCCCATAAATTTAAAATTCTTGTTGTACCATTGCTGTTTCTAAAGTCTGGATGTGCATAATCGATTCCTGAATCGACAATCGCCACAATAATACCTGAGCCAAACAAATTATATTCTGCTGTCTGAAGTGGATTAATACAGGATGCTATTTTCCCTTGATTTACTGCAAAATAAAGCATTTTAGGCTTTTCAATATACTCAATCTCTGGTACGTTGGCAAGCTCCTTTAAAACACTTTCTTTTACTGTCAAAATAGCATATTGATTCATTAATTTTACAACACTAATCATATCCGATTCCAATCGCTCGATATCTCCTGAATATTTAACAATAATATCCCACGTATTTTCAAGTTGATCATATCCCACATTAAGGTTTAACGATTTTTCTCTTTCTTGATCTGTAGCATCTAGCGCAAGATTTAAAAGATTTTCAATTTTTTGATTATTCATAAAAATCCTTTTCTTACATATTATGCAAGGATAAAAGAAATTAATCGCTTTATCTATTTCGCGATAGTAGTAATTTATAATACTACAAACAAAAAAACCTCCAACTAATATCGCATCAGTTTGGAGGTCTTTGTTTGTTATTGTATCATATTTAAAATTGATTGCTTTGACTTAGCTCCTACTTCACTTTGAACTACTTTTCCGTTTTTAACGGAAACAAGTGTAGGAATACTCATAATTTTAAATTTTTGAGCAAGTTCTTGTTCTTCATCTACATTGATTTTACAAACCTTTGCTAGATGCCCTGCCTCACTTGCTACTTCTTCAATGGTTGGTGCAATCATTTTACAAGGTCCACACCACGAAGCCCAAAAATCTAATAATACTGGTCTATCTGAGTTCATTACTTCTTTTTCAAAATTGCTTTTTGTTACTTTTAATACTCCCATATTAATTCTCCCTATCAATTAAAATATTTGATATATCTTTTTCTTATGAGTTTATTATATCTGTATTTTCAATCTTTATCTGTGACGATGTCACATAAATTACATTTATTTCCATATTATTTATATTTTATGTTATTAATTTTTATTATTTTAAATTGATAATAAGAGGAGGATACTAATTGAATCGTATCCTCCTCTTATTGTCATAACTTATATCAATTATTTCATCGCTGCAAAATATAACTCTTTAATGTCTTCTATCGTAGTCTCTCTTGGGTTAACTAAAATATTTCCACTCTTCATCGCATCTTCTGCCATAGCTGTAATCTTATCTTCTGTAACCCCTACTTCTGCAAGATTCTTAGGAATACCAAGGGATGCAGTTAATTCCTTTAACTCTTTTACAAGTATATCCGGTGTAAACTCAAGTGTAATTTCTTTAGTTCCTGTCAAACATTCATAGATTTTTTTATAACGCCCGTTATCTGTAATCGCATTGTACTCCATTACGATTGGCAATAAGATTGCGTTAGCAACTCCGTGGGGAACATCAAAGAATCCGCCAAGTGGATGTGCCATTGCATGAACATTTCCAAGTCTTGCCCAAGCAAATGCCAATCCTGCAAACATAGAGCCTGTTAGCATTTCAGATGCTGCTTCCTTGTTACTTCTATCCGCAACAAATAAACGAATACTATTTCCAATCAACTCCATAGCATGTACTGCCATTGAATCGGTAAACGGTGAAGCTGCTTTTGACAAATATGCTTCAATCGCATGTACCAATGCATCAATTCCTGTCGCTGCTGCAACTGATTCGGGAAGTGACATAATTAGTTCTGGATCTAGTAGTGCATATTGTGGAATTAATTCATAACTAAATACGGTAAGCTTATAGTTTCTGGCATGATCGGTAATAACCGTAAATGCAGTGACTTCACTACCTGTACCTGCTGTAGTTGGTATCGCAATAATCGGTGTAATTTTACCTGGAACCTTAAATGCCCCTTCATAATCTGCGATACTACCACCATAAACTGCAACAACTCCAACTGCCTTAGCGACATCCATAGGGCTTCCGCCGCCTAGCGCAATAATACAATCGGCACCACTTTCTTTAAATGCCTCGGTTGCTTTTGTTACTGTTTCAATGGAGGGATTCGCCTCAACATCATTAAATAGGAAAGTCTTATAACCAGCATCTTCTATTAGCTTTTCTACTTTATCTACTACCCCAAGTCTAGTCAGATTCTTACCTGAAATGATAAACGGTTTACTACAATCGCTCTTTTGAATTAATCCACCTATCTTACTAAGAGAACCCTCTCCAAATATAATATCTTGTGGGACTGCAAATGTAAAATCTTTCATGACGCCTCCTTATGCTAAAGAAAGTACGGTTTCTTTAATGATTTCGTATGCTTTATCGCAATCTTCTTTTGTTAAAATAAGTGGTGGAACCATACGGATAATACTTCCCCCAATTGCAGTAATAATTAATTTTCTATCAAAACAGCCGTGTTTTACATCAATTGCTTTAATTGTTTCATCAAATTCTGCTCCTACTAATAAACCTAATCCACGAACTTCCTTTACATGTGGAATGGTTGCTAAAAGCCCTTTGAAATATTCACCCATTTTTGCTGCATTATCTGCCAGGTTTCTGTCTAACAATTCGTTAATCTGTGCCAAAGAAGCTGCACAACTAACTGGATGACCACCATAAGTCGTTCCATGTGAACCCATCGTAAATGCTTTTGCTACCTCTTCTGATGCACACATAGCGCCGATTGGCATTCCGCCGCCCATTGCCTTAGCCATAGTCACGATATCAGGTTTGATATCATATTGCATATAACACATCACCGTACCTGTTCTACACCATCCAGTTTGAACCTCATCTAATAATAAAAGCATTCCCTTTTCATCACAGAACTCACGAAGTCCTTTCATGAATTCCATGGTTGCAGGATGAACACCACCTTCACCTTGTAATGGTTCAATCATGATAGCAATTGTGTCCTCCGTACAAGCTGATTTAAAAGATTCTAAATCATTGAAATCTGCATAGGTAAATCCTGAGACCATTTCTCCAAAACCAACTTGACAAGCATTATTGGGCTGTCCAGTAGCAGACATAGAACCAAAGCTTCTTCCGTGAAATCCCATTTTTGCAGTTACAATATTATATCTATTTGCTCCAAATTTCTCAATTCCGTACTTTCTAGCCATTTTAATCATTGCTTCATTCGCTTCTGTACCTGAATTTTGAAAGAATATTTTGTCCATGCCAATTGTTGTACATATTTTTTCTGCAAGAAGTGCCTGTGGAATGGTGTATGGATAGTTGAACGTATGCATAACATCTTGCACCTGATCGATTACTGCTGCTACTACTTTTTCATTACAATTTCCGGCACTATTTACTGCAATACCTGCATAGAAATCTAAATATGCATCGCCATTCGCATCATATAAATACATATCTTTTGCAGTTTCAGCAACCATATCAAAACGTTCATATGTATCTATCATATATTTACTAACAAGTCCTTTAATATCTTCTTTTGTCATTCCTAAGTCTTGTAATTTCATCTTAAACTCCCATCTATGTGCTCTTGCACAATCTCAAAATAGTTTTAATCAATTCTAAAGCCTTGCATAAATATAGAAAGTAGCTCGATTCCGTAAGAAGCTAATGGATAGTTCCCCTCACAGATACACCAATCATAAAGTATAGAACGTTCCTGCATTGCGTAGATTTTCATTAATTCCCGAGAAGATCGTTCATTTCTTAATTGATTTTTCTTCTGGCCTTCCTCAATAATTATCATTAATAATTTATAATAATAACGACTTTGGTTCAACAGATGCTTTTCCCCTTTTTTCGTTACCTGTGATGAGTACATATATGCCAAAATTTCCACTGGCACCTTGTCTTCAATAAACTTAAATAAATGTTTTGACATATAAATCAATTTATCAAAGCTATGAAGCGAAGGATCTAAATCTTTTTCAATTATTAGATACTGTTCATCAAATAAATCCGAAAGAGAACTAAACAAATCAGTCTTTGCACTAAAATAATGATAAAAAGTTCCTTTCGAAACTTTACATTCACTAATAATTTGTTCAATTGTAGTAGCTTCAAACCCCTGGTCGTAAAATAATGCCCAAGCAGTTTCTATTATTTTTTTCTTCTTAGCGTTTTCTCTTGCTATTTTCTCCACCTCCATAATGCTTCTACTATTGTACTTTTGTACAACCATCACCGAAAATTTCTTCTCAGTATTTGCATTAATTATAACGATTCAGTTCCTTGCTAGTTTTCACTACGCGATGCACATAAAATGCAAGAAACTTGCATTTTATGTGCTATAAAACTCGGGATTTTGCTTTGCAAAACACCTCGCGTTAGTGGGGGCTGAATAGTTACCCTTAATTATACATTATGTCTGTACTCATATGGAAGCACTTTTAATTCGCCAAATGATTTCATTTCTACTACTGCTTGTAATGTGTCTTTTAAAATTGATGTTTGCATCTCTTTGTTATTTGGTTCACCTGCATTGGAACCGATAGGAACGTGAGGTGCCGTAATACGTGGTGCTCCTTGCTGTCTTGCAATAGGTGGAAGTGCTGCTATAATAACAGTTGACATTCCAAGCTTTTCACAAGCTCGCTCTACAATAACAGCTGAACGATGACAAGTTCCACAACCGCCTGTACAAACTACGATATCTACGCCCTGATCCTTTAATCTTTGTGCAATTTCTGGTCCAGTTTCTTGCATGAACTTATCTACATTTCCACCACCACCCATGAATCCAAACATGGTATCTGCTAAACTTCCTATATATCCTTCTGCAACCAATTCTCTAAGTCTATCAAGTGGAAACATTGCATTTGGATCTTTGTTAATATCTGAATTATCGAATCCACCATGAGTAACCATAAGTTCACAAGTTTCGATGTCTGACGGTATATCCCTGTAAGAATAATCTCCTGCTGTATTATATGGCTTTTGAGACTTCTGATGAATACCCCCTGCCGTAATAAATGCAACTTTGCATTCACTTAATGGTTTTGTTAGTGGAGTCCACACTGCCTCCGGTGTAATTGGAACAAAAATCTCTGATTGCATTCCTGTAGCTGTTGTTAATTGCATATTCTTTCCTCCATTTCTATTTTTACAATAATTTGGTATAACGCGTCAGTACATTCATAATTACCGCTACGCGATGCACACAAATGCATAAAAACTGCATTTTAATGCTTCAGAACTCGGGTTTTGCTTTGCAAAACACCTCGCGTTTATGGGTACTGAATGTTTAATTTATTTTACATTCATATAGCTAAAATAAAACTCTACATCTTGACCAATTTCTAAAGGCTTATCTGTAAATATCCATCTTAATGGAACCATGATTACTCCCAGCCTTCCCTGAATGCTAACCTTTATAGCGGTATCGTTAATTTCAATTATTTTCGCCTTGGTAAGCTGTGGTACTAATTCTACCTGCATCATGTTATTACTCCTTCCTTTGTTGTCTTTACTGCACAACTAACTTCTCGTTGTTGTGACCGTTTCTAGACTCGTTTTGATTATTGTAATCACTATTTAACTAGTTTCTGATTATTGTCAATGACCTCTTGTGACCATTTTCTATTAGCTGTTCCAATTGGAATACCTGCCATCTTAGTCTTAAGCATTAATACTGCTCGACTAGCATCTTCTGGACACACAGAACTACAACCTAGTACTTCGTTTTCGAAACCGTCTGCATCCTTATTTAACTCAATCATTGCATCCATATATTTATTTCCTACAACGAGCTGACCTTGATAAGCGGAAAAAGTTACTCCTACAACTGAAATATCTCTACTTCCAATTTTTTCAATATTGCTAGCAAAATCAATGTGATTATTACCAAATCCTTCGGTAGTTACGATTGCTCCTTCAAGCAACATCGTTTCTATTAATGCTCCAAGTCGTTCAGATACATATAACTTCTCGTCATTTACCTGTGGACTACCGATAAAAATAACACCAACTAAATCTACTTCTTCATCTTTTGCTAACGCTTTCACAAGTGGTTCTCTAAAATAATGTCTTGTCATTTCTTTTGTAGCAGGTCCTATACAAGTAAGTGCATGAATTCCTCCATCTAGAACTTCATTTGGAGAAAGCATCACTGGAACATTTCCTAAGTCTACATTCTTTTGTCCACCAAGTACACCCGCTGGCTCTGTTGGGCAAAGAATGTTATCATGCATTGCTCCTTGACCCATGATTTCTTTTACAAGCACAACTCTTGGACGACCATACTTATGTACATCATGGTGAACTTCTTCACTTGCAACAGGCTCTGTTGTTTTCTTTAATACATCTCTTATTTCTTGAATAATGACATCACATGCACAATGTGCTGCAAAAGGTCCTCTTCTCTCCATACCAGTTCCTTCTTGAATTACTACATTGACACGAATCATAATGTCGCTTGCGTCAGGGCATCCTGGTCTACCAAATGCAATCTTTTCATCTATGTAACCTTCGCAAGAACCAAATTCATGAATTTGAACACCACTTTCGTCCAAACCAGTCAGACAAAAGACTGCGCCGTTTATAACTGCTGTTTCTCCTTCTCCAAGCTTTCCACTTACTTTAGCAGCTATTGGGATAATATCCATAATGGTATTTGTAAATACATGCTGATTATCTGGTGTAATGATATCCATTTCAACTGATTTTACCAAAGGATTACAATCTTTTGCTTTTTCAATCAATGATTTATCAATACATAATATACCCTTTTCAAAAGATGTGGTATCTCCTATTATTACGTTGGTTACACTGTATTCTTTTTGAACTAAGGTACGAATTATTTTATCTTCCTTCTTAGCTTCTACCACTGCCTCTGCTATTGGAGTAGTCTGATTAGATGCTTTTAAAATACTTGATAAATTAAGAGCTCCAACTGGTATATCAAGACTTAGTCCCTTCAACTCACCAATTGATAAGTGAATCATTTCTTCTCCTCCTGTAAATGTTGTCTTTGCAACTTTATGTTCTTTTTCTGCTTTTTCCATAGTTACAGTTTCATCCTTTCTAATCAATTTTCCTTCTACCATATCTGCGGTAATAGGTGTTAGCGCTTCTGTGTCAAGTTTTAATTTACATCCTAATACGTCACCAATGGTCAACCCATCCTCTGATAAAACTAATAACTGAGATTCTACTAAATCTGGAAAGATGGTAGGATCTTCTAAATCAGCCTCACTTATTACTAGTCCTTTTTTTCTCTGGCAACAAAAAATTGCTGGATCATTTAAATGCTTTTGAATTGTTTCTTTTGAAATTGACATAATTGCTCTCCTTTATATTAGATGTATTTTTCTAACAAGTTTTTTACCAGCTGCACGAAGTGCTCCATCTGTACAATGATATACTGGCATTTTAAGTTGTGGCGCAATTGACATTACTGTATTGCTACAATCTGTACAATTACTAATTAACAATGTTTGTGCTCCTGCTTTACGAAGCTTTAATACCTTTTGTGACTGACCAGGACACTTTCCTGGATTTTCACATTTTAGATTTCCATTTATCATTTGCGCTTGTTTACAAAATTCAATTCCTACTATATTACTTCCCATAGAAGCAGCTATTTGGCGTAATCGTTCTTCGTTACCGCCACAAGCACAGACTAATAATCCCATATCTCTTTTATCTTGTAAAAATGGCATTGCTGCAATAATTCCGCCCGAGGTTTTAACAATATATTCATCACCAGTTGTTCTTTTACCAGTAAATGGGCCTCCCATAATCAGTTCTCCTACATCCGCCTTCAAACCATCTGCCATCTCTAACAGGGTATTGATCTGTGTTCCAATTGGTACATCCTGGTATACCGTGGTACCATTTTCAACCGCGCCGCCTACTGTAATATCCTTTGAAATCACTGGTTTTTTAAGTACTACTGCTTCATATATTCGAAAAACTGTTTCTAGATTAATTACCACAGCATTCGCTGCCGATGGTAATGACTGTGTGTCAAGAAGTTTTCCTGTCACTTCACGAATGACTGCCCTTTCTTCTCCCATTGGATATAAATCAGGTAGTAAAATCACTTCCATATTATTCTCTAAATATTTTTTTAAAATTGTAATTGCATCACTGTGTTTTTCCTTCAATGCAAACACCCCTTTTGGTGCTTTTGTAATCTCCATTGCTATACGAAGTCCTTCTATCACTCCCTTAGGATTCGTAAGAATTCTTTGAATATTATGTTCTAAAATCGGTTCACATTCTGCCGCATTTACGATAACCACGCCTTCTTGGCTTAAGTTGGTTTCTAGCTTTACATTGGTTGGAAAACCTGCACCTCCCATACCACATAGACCAGCTTCTTTTATTAGTTCCAGTGGATCACTCTCTGCTAACTGTATGTATTCTTCTTCAGCCAAATCTTTCTTAATATCGATATACTTTGCTGTCACTTGCTTGATAACACCTGACACACTTGCATGAACATTTAAACTCAAGCCTTCATCAGCCCTTGCAATCAATTGTCCCGATTTCACTTCATCACCCACACTAACACAAGCCAAAGCAATTTTCCCTATATGCTGTTTCAGATAAATGCGATAATTTTGTTGTTTCATTTTATCTCATTTCCCCTTTCTACTATACTTATATAAAACAAAATAATTAGTTTTCAGATAAATCGAACTCCGTTATATACCACGTTGTAGACTGTAGTCTATTTATAGCAAAAAAATAATTTTTTACTCTTTCCTACTTCTTTCATTCGCCTTCTTACCAAATAGAAAACCACTCTTTAATGAGTCCGTTGCATCAATTACCCACTTATTAAATCCCGTAATATACGCACTTCCTGTGATTTGTGGAATAACTGCTTTGTAATCACCTACTTGCGTTTCTTGGGTTATGACACCTCTAAACATAGACCCCGTAATACTTTCATAAATAAACTCTTCACCAATCTTTATCTCACCTTTCGAGCTAAGTAATGCTAATTTTGCACTAGTTCCTGTTCCGCAAGGCGAACGGTCAACCTGTCTATCTCCAAAAATTACCACATTCTTCTTATTGGCTATTGGATTTGTAGGACTAGAATAAAATTCCGCCAAATCAACTGATGTTATATCTAAATATGGATGCTTCACTTCTATGGTTTGATTTATTTTTTCAATTATTCTCATTCCAAGATCGGTGATCTGTTCAATGTTATCTGTCTCAATGGGTAAGCCAATCTTCTGAGCATCAATGAGTGCAAAAAAACTTCCACCAAATGAGATATCTAATACAATTTTTCCATATCCTTCGATCTCAATTTCAAGATCCGTACAATACATAAAGGCTGGAACATTTAAAATACTTGATTCTATGGCCCTACCATTCTCAACTTTAACATTGGCACGAATCAGCCCTGCTGGTGCCTCTAATACCACTTGTGTATAAGGCTCTGTCACCTCAACTAATCCGGTTTCAACTGCCACCGTTGAGAGACCAATACTTCCATGTCCACACATATTTAGATATCCACCAGTGTCCATAAAAATGACACCGAGATCAGCTTCTTCACTAATTGGTTCAGTTAAAATTGCACCAAACATATCTTTATGCCCTCTAGGTTCCAGCATGAGTGCTGTTCTATAATGATCATAATATTTTTCTAGATACTTTTTTCTTTCAATCATTGTATCCCCAATCAATACTGGAAAACCTTTTGTAATGATTCTTGTTGGCTCTCCCATTGTGTGTGAATCGATTGTTTCGAATACAGTATAATTTAGTTTTTGTTTCGGATTAATATCCATTCATTCCTCCTTAGAGAAGCGTTTTTATTTAATAGGGAAGTTTGTAGAACTTTCCTATTAAATAAAAATGGTGTCACAAAAAATCTGTGACACCATTGTCGTTCTTGAACTATATTAAGTTTCTCTTATGTACTTCATTCTAGACCACGTTCTAGTTTTTGTCAAGCATATTTTTTCTTTTATTATAAATTTTTTGTAACTATTGAGTGACATACATGTGAGCTGTTTTGCAAAGCGATTTCTCCAGATTTCTAGTGCTCGGTTGAAACACAATTTATTTTAATCAACATACGGAATTATAATCTTAAAATATGTATGATAATCGATATGATGAGCCGCATACATAGGAATAAACCTTAGTTCATCATAATAAATCACAGGCATTTCCTTCTCCCATACAACAATAAATTCATTTTCTAAATTAGGTGAAAGCGTCAATGTAATCCAATCAAGTGAGTTACTTACTGCAACCATAACAAGTGGACCATACAAAACACTAGCAACAGGTAAATCCAAACAATCTGGAGTATACTCTAACGATATATGATAAGGCATACATATTTCTAAATTATCCGTCTTGTTCCAATTTTTTGTCATAGCAATATAATGATTTGCATTGTCTTGTTTCGCTATCTCCTCTCCATTTAGTAAAACACGAAATTCATCCTGACACCAATTGGGAATTCGAAAGCAAAACGTAAAATTATCAAACCGATTCACTGTGATTCTCATTTTTTCTGATGGAAAATCACCCTCTTGTATTAGTTCCATTCCCGATTGCTTCCAATCTATTTTTGAAGGAATATATAAATTAATATATAAAATTTCTAGATCCATATTTTTATAGTAAATACTTTCATGGTATTTCACGTGATTTTCCATACCTGTTCCATGACAACAGGTAAACTCATGATAATCTGATCCATACTCCTTATGTTGGCCTTGTCCTATTGGCAACATATACGTAACACCATGATGCATAGAATTCGTAACAACTGGATTTTGTGACGCAATAATATGATTAAAGAAAGTTTTTTCATAGTAATCCATATATTCACCCTTTTCAGGATTATAGTAATACAACATATTTGTTAGCTTTAGCATATTGTACGCAGCACATGTTTCACAATTTTTATCTGTGTCAATATGAGCTGCCAAAATATCTGGTTCTTTGAAATTTTCTCCTCTTCCTAATCCTCCAATGGAATAGGTATAATGCTTCGTTACAATATCCCAGAAATAATATGCTGTTTCATAATAATGAAGTTCTCCCGTCGCTTCATACTCTTTCAGTGCCCCTATAATCTGTGGAATATGCTGATTGGCATGTAGCGTAGCAATGGTATCTCTATTATCTGCCAATCCATGAAAGACCTTATCATTATCAAAAAATTTGGCTGCTTCCAAATACCTAGAAATCTTTGTTATTAAATAAAGTTGAGATAATGATTCGTTCATTCCGCCATATTCTCCTGCAATATACAGACTCCACATCTTATCTAACTGACTGGACGTGCAAGCAGATAGCCGATTATGTACCCAGTCTGCAATTTCGCATGCAATTATAAGCGCTGTTTTATTATCCGCATACTTATAACAATCTAAAAGACCTGCCAATATTTTATGTAAGGTATAGTAAGGCGCCCAAATAGTAGGGTAAGTCGTATATTGTTCTAGCAATGCAAACTGATCTGGTGCATATGCACTAATATATCCCTCTCCCCATTCAGAAGGATTTTTGCTCCATTTTGATTGAGCCGCATCTAAATTTGTACACTGCGTTTTGAATTCACTTGGTTTCCCTTTTGACAGAATCTGCAAATCCCGAAGCGAATCCACCATATAAACAATTTTGTTTTTAAACACACTATACTTTGTTGTCCCATAGGCTAGCGCAAGTCCTGATAAAAAATGCCCTGTGGAATGCCCTCTAAGAAGACCCAATGGCTCATCCCAACCACCTAAGGGCTTAGCATTTTTGGTATCCACGCCAAACGCATCTCGAAATGCATATAGCATTCGGTCTGCATCTAACAATTCCAAATAGTCCAAGTTTCTTTTATTATTCTGTGTTAATATATTATCCTCTAATAAATGTACTTTACCTGGACTTAACTGAATTGCATTTATTACTGGTTTTAATTCGATTTCAGTCTTTAATTGACTATTTAAAATAACCTCCAACTGCTTTCTTTTATATTCTGATAGAACAGTTGCCTGATAAGTTTTTGTCAGTTCTACCCCCTCAAAATTAAAAATAGCAGTTAACTCAACTTGTTTTCTTTCATCCAAGATATTTTGTCGGTATACTTCTCCTTGTGCAGTTAAAATGAAAGGATTACTACTTTTCCATGTTATGGTAGAACCTAGTTTCCCTTTATCTGGAAACCTAATATTTCGGTATATATGATGTAATTCGGGTAGTTCTAAGGATTTTATATCTTGCACTACGATTTGCTTCTTAGACGGCAAAGCACAGACCTCTAGCTGATAAACATATTCTTTTTTTTCAGTTTCATGTACAATGGTAACACGCATATCGACAGTTACATCCACTTCACTAGACAATGGCCTATTTACCTTACCTGTTGAAGAAATGATATCCTCCCTTGATGAAGAATAAAGAAAATCAGATTTATACTGCCCTTTTAACGGAAGTAATAAATCTTGTGTAATGGGATTTATCATAAATGAATCCAAGAACTCTTTATCCATTTTGATGCAATCGAGATCGGTGATGGAAAACAATTCTTGAACCTCATTCTGTGGTAATACTCGATTGAATATTTTAAAATCTGAAAATTCAGCATGAATTGGATTTGCTCCAAATATCTTGCTACCGATAAAACCGTTTCCCGCTTTCCCTAATTCAATAGACGAAATTCGATTTTGTACGCATTGTCCAACTAGTTGTCCATCCACATAATAACTAAATTGGGATGCCATATTAGAATCTAGTGTCACACACATTTGATACCATCTACCTATATTTAATAAAACATCCGGTTCAATCGATTGCTCTTGACTCTGTCCGCTGTTAGAAACACATGGAATACAAGAAATTTGGTTAGTTCCTTCCTCATGCAACAATTTCATATACAACAATTGATCCTTCCCAAAAGAAAACAGCATATGATAATCTTGACTCGAAATCACTTTACACCAAAAACTTATTGTGATACCCTCTTGGTTTTCCAATATTCCATTGGGAAGCTCAATATAACCTCCATCTTCTCCGCCTGGGAGTAAAATTGTTTTTACTTGCTTCCCATAGATATCAGCCTCTTGCAGTTTTGCACCACCGGCATCATAATTTCGAATAATTGCTGCATATCCATTACCTGAATTATCCTTAATTACCGTACTGCTTACTTCCAAAAAATCCAGATGTAGCTGCAAACTTTTTGTACTTGAAGTTTCGTTTTGCATCTTGTTTTCTCCTTGTATGTTTTACCGAACAGTCTTACCTACAGGTAGCATTACCAGTAATTTTCATATAGCTTAATGGAATGTTTGCTCCGTTCTTCCTATTATTTCATCTTGAAGTGCCTTGCTTAAATTTCTAAAGTGATCACTATATCCTGCAACACGAACAATAAGATCTTTGTATTCTTGTGGCTTTAACTGTGCATCAATCAAGGTCTGCCTATCAATTACATTAAATTGAATATGATGTCCATCCAGTTCAAAATATGCTCTTACTAAATTAGCCATCTGTTCTAATCCTGTCTCTCCTGCAACCACGGAAGGTGTGAATTTCTGATTCAATAACGTTCCCCCCGTGCGAAGATGATCCATTTTAGATGCTGATTTCAAAACAGCGGTTGGACCGTAAAGATCTGCGCCTTTTTCTGGAGAAATCCCCTCTGATACTGGTTTATGTGCCAGACGACCATTTGCACTTGCAATCATTACATCACCAAAATACACATGACATGTAGTTGGAAGCATGTTAATACCATACTTGCCACCCTTTACATTTGGTCTTCCTGATACACTGTTGCAATAGTAATTAAATGTCTCTGTCATGATTGAATCTGCATATTCGTCATCGTTACCATATTTAGGAGAGCGATTGCTAACTAAATTAAGTATTCTATCGCATCCTTCATAGTTATCCTTCATAGCCTGCAATAGTTCTTCCATTGTGAATTTCTTCTCATCATACACATTGTAACGAATTGCTGCTAAGGAATCTGTAATGGTTCCAATTCCTACACCTTGTATATAATTTGTATTATATCTGGCACCACCCGCATTATAATCTTTTCCACTTGCTATACAATCATTTGTCACAATTGACAAGAAGGGTACTGGCATATAATCTGCATAAATTTTTTCTATAATATTGTTACCATTTATTTTTATATTTAAGAAATAATCAATCTGTTTTTGATAGGCTTCAAACAGTTCTTCATAGGATTTAAAATCACTTGCGCTGCCTAATGCTAACCCTAATTGTTGCTCACTCATATAATCATAACCATTAAATAACGTTAATTCTAAAATTTTAGGAAGATTAAAGTATCCAGTAAGAATATAGGCTTCATTGCCAAATGCACCTGTTTCAACACAACCACTCGTACCACCTTTTCTAGCATCTTCGATCGTCTTACCTGCATTTAATAACTCTTGCACAATTGCTTCTGTATTATAAAATGCCGGTTGCCCCCAACCTTTTCTTGATATCTCACAAGCTTTCAAAAGAAAATCTTTTGGCGTTTTTTTACTTATTTGAACATTGGAGCTTGGTTGAAGTAATTTCATCTCATCCATACATTCCAAAATCAAATAACTTACCTCGTTAACTCCATTTTTGCCTTCTGGGGTAATTCCACCTGTATTAATATTGGCAAAATCCGTATAGGTGCTACTCTCTTTCAAGGTAATGCCTACCTTCGGCGGTGCTGGCTGATTATTAAATTTTACCCATAGACATTCTAGCAATTCCTTTGCCCCATCACTGTCTAAGAAACCTTCGTCCACGTCCTTTTTGTAAAAAGGAATCAAATGTTGGTCCAATCTACCTGGACTATAAGCATCCCATGGATTTAACTCTGTTGTTACCCCAAGATGAACAAACCAATACATTTGGATTGCCTGCCAGTAAGTTTTTGGTTTATTTGCAGGTACAACCAAGCAATTCTGAGCTATTTGTAATAACTCCTTCTTACGAACTTCATTTTCTTCCTCACTCAATAATTTCATCGCATAATCATGATAGCGTTGTCCCAATATCATAATAGCATCGCATGAAATTGCCATTGCTTTTAGTTGATTTTCTTTTTCTAATGCTTCCATGTCATTAAGATAATCAAGCTTTAAAATGGCATTTTCAATATCTGCTTTATAGTCTACAAACCCTTTACTATAAATATTTTCGGAACCAACGGTATGTCCAGGGCCTCTTTGTTCCATAAACTCTGTAAAAATACCATTATGGTATGCTAATTTCCATTCCTCTGACATATGTTCGATGAGCTTATATCGAATCGAACGTTTTTCCCAATAAGGAATCATTTCTTCCTCTTGAATTTTATAGTCCTCTTCTTTCACTTTAAAATTGATTAAATTTCTATCGTTCATTACATGAAGATCTTCTACCGTGTGACAGCACAATTCTGGAAAAGTAGGTGTTGCTTGTGGTGCATCGCCCTTTTCCCCTACAATTAATTCACCTTCTCCAATGTAAAGCGTTTTATTGGAAAAATAATATTTTAATGCCAAAGCACGTAGTTCTGGTATTGATACACTTCCTTCATACATTTTATAAGCCTTCGTATATAATTTTGCACGTTCCATGTCCAAATGAGTTGTTGTTTCTATACTGACTTTTCTTAATTTCTGAATTCGTTTATTCATTCCTCGTTCCATTGTTTAACCTCCTATTTTCGTATCATAGAATCCATATTTCTGAAAAATGGATACATAATGATTTAACTCTTCCAACGTTGGAGTTATAAAATCTTTTCCCATATACTCGCCATTTAAGCGCTTATATTTACCACTTCCCGTATTGTGATAGGGCAATAAGTTAATTTGTTTGATAGTAATCTGCTCTTTTTTTATAAATGTAGCAATCTCTTCTATATTAGAAACTGTATTATTTACACCACCAATGATTGGGATACGTATCCAAATAGAAGCCTTTTCACGACTCAGTTGCTTGAGATTCTCTAAAATCAAAGCATTGTCAACGCCGGTATATTTTTTATGTAAAACTGGATTCATAATTTTGATATCAAATAAAAAAGTATCAATATATGGCAAGACTCTTTTTATGATTGAAAATGGCACGTAACCTGAGGTATCGACATTCACTCTATATCCCTTGTCATGTAATTTCACCAGTAATTTTTCTATATATTCTATGTTTTGTGCTAACACCTCTCCACCTGAAAGTGTAACTCCACCGTTTGATTGTTCATAAAAAACTTTATCTTTTTCAATTTCAATAATTAAATCATTAACCGAATAATATTTTCCTGATATTTCTCTTATATTTTGAAGACAATAATCCGTGCAAGTGCCACATTTTAAGCAAGCTTGATAATCTGTAACGGCAATTTTATTTTTTATGGAAATAGCTTTTGAGCAGCAAGCATCAACACAATTTCCACATCCAGTGCATCTTTCACTGTTCACTAATAATTGACTTGAAAATTCTTTGGTTTCTGGATTATGACACCATGTACAAGAAAGCGGGCATCCTTTGAAAAAAATTGTTGTTCTAATTCCTGTCCCATCATGTATGGAATATTTTTGTATATCTGTAACTAATGGATGGTTCATCTAGTTCCCTTTCCTGTACTCAAGTTTATACTTTAGTCTATAAAAATTTTATACTTAACTGTTGTTTTTGTCAAGATATACTTTGCTGATTTATGTTTCTTTTTTAGGAACCAATGACTAGTCTCCCCCCCTATAAATAGGCGGATTGCGAAGAATGTGTCTATTTACGTAGCCATTCAGTACTTTTATCGTTATCTATTATTCACAAAAAGTGTCTTTGCTCTTGATAACGCTAACAGCAAAAACACTTTGAATTTATTCTATGATTAATTAAATTAATATTTCTATTTATAGGAACAACAGTAATCCGCATACGCATTTACGACTACTTTGAATTTGGAATCAGATGCAACCGTAAAGTTATCGCCTTTTTTATAAGTAGTAAAAGTAGTTTCTCCTGGTAAACAAATGTCCATCTCTCCACCTAACACTTCCATTAATTCCTCGGCTCCAGTACCAAATTCATATTCTCCTGGCAACATAAATCCTAATGTTTTTCTTTCTCCATCTTTAAAATATATTGTTCTGCTTGTTACTTTTCCATCAAAATAAACATTTGCTTCTTTTACAATATCAATATTCTCAAATTTCATAGTTTATAATCCTTTCGCTTTGTTTGTACAAGCTTTCATTGCCTCAATAATAGTGCTTCTAAGTCCATTTTTTTCTAGTACTCGTACCGCTTCAATTGTAGTTCCACCTGGTGAACATACCATATCCTTTAATTCGCCTGGATGCTTACCTGTTTCTAAAACCATTTTTGCACTACCATAAACTGCCTGTGCTGCAAATTGATAAGCCTGTGCTCTTGGCATTCCATCTAAAACCGCCGCATCCGCCATAGCTTCAATAAACATGAACACATAAGCAGGTGAACTTCCACTTACAGATACCACTACATCCATCAGGCTTTCTGATAAAACTTCTGCTTTTCCAAAACCCCTTAAAATATTACAAACACTGTCCAATTCTTCTTTCGTAACTAACTCATTATGACATACACCCGTAATTCCTTCGCACACCAAAGCTGGAGTATTTGGCATACAGCGTACAATTTTCACTGGTTTTTCAAAGGTATCACCTATCCAACTCAACGTTTTTCCAGGCGCAATTGTTACAATAATCTGATTTTCTTTTATGCTATCCTTTATCTGTGTGATGACTTCCTGATAATACTGTGGCTTTACAGATAAAAACAATATATCTGCCCTGGTTGCAACCTCTATATTATCAGTACTTATCTGTATTTTCAACATATTTTTTGCTTTTTCTAATGCCCAAGCATAGGCATCTGAAGCTATAATGTTTTCTGCGCTACAAATCTTATTATTGATGATACCACCAATCATCGCTGCGGCCATATTACCACAACCTATAAAACCTAATTTCATATACTTTCCTCCATTTGGTGCAATTTTCTTACGCACATACTGGTAGATGTGAAAGAATGTCTTTCACACTTTCCTCCATTTGGTGCGATTTTCTCACGCACATACTGGTAGATGTGAAAGTAAGACTTACTTTCGCACTTTTTTTGTATAATATTACATATTTGGAAAATGACAAGCTACTTTATGACCATTTACTATTTCTTTTAAATCTGGTATTTTACAATGGCATACCTCTTGTGCCTTAGGGCAACGATCTACAAAGCGACAACATTCTGGTGGATTAATAGGACTAGGTACTTCTCCACTAATAGAAATACTTTCTTGTGTTCTTGCCCGCTTAGGGTCCGCTATTGGAATAGCAGAGAGCATTGCTTGCGTATAAGGATGGTACGGATGTTCAAACAATTTCTCCGTCACTCCTATTTCGACAATCATGCCCAGATACATAACGATAACACGGTCTGAAATATATTTTACTACACTTAAGTCATGTGCAATAAAAAGATAAGTCAATTCCATTTCATCTTTTAGTTTCTTCAACATATTGATTACCTGCGCTTGAATTGACACATCCAAAGCTGAAATCGGTTCATCACATACGATAAGCTTAGGATTAACTGCTAATGCCCTTGCAATTCCAAGACGTTGTTTTTGCCCACCACTAAATTCATGGGAGAATCTTGACATATGATCCTTATTCATTCCAACCTTACCCAAGAGCTTAATTACTTTCTCGTCTAACTCTTTTGTTGATAATTTTTGATGTACCCTGATTCCTTCACCCACTATTTCTTTTACCGTCATTCTTGGATTAAGGGAAGCATATGGGTTCTGGAAAATCATCTGTACATTTTTACAAAAATCACGTTTTTGAGACTTAGTTTTGATTTTAGAAATATCTTGATTATCATAATAAATACTACCATGTGTTGGTTCATACAAT
This sequence comes from Lachnotalea sp., assembly GCA_041821265.1. Lineage (GTDB taxonomy): Bacteria > Bacillota > Clostridia > Lachnospirales > Lachnospiraceae > Lachnotalea. The sequence continues at coordinate 43,202 of JBGUEQ010000008.1, forward strand.
CGAAGCAAGCATCTACCTAGAGTTGATTTTCCACAACCACTCTCACCTACTATACCTACTACTTCCTGTTTATACACTTCAAATGATACATTGTCAACAGCCTTTAGGGTTTCCTTGGAGGAAATATTAAAATATTTACATAATCCCTCTACTTTTAGCAATGGTTCTTGTTTTTCTAAATCCATCTATTCACCCTCCATTGTTTGCTGATATATATCGTTAACCTGTGGTGCATAGGAATGTTGCAACCAACAGTAAGAAAGATGTTCTTGCGATAATAACGTCATATTCGGCATTTGTTCATAACAAATATCCATAGCATATTCACATCGAACAGCAAATGGACATCCTTTAGGAGGTGAAAACAAATCTGGTGGCGTTCCTTCTATGGGAATAAGTTCATCGTCTTTCTTCATATCTAGGCGTGCAATCGACTGTAATAAACCTTTTGTATATGGGTGCGCTTTCTGATAAAAAATATCATCTAACATCCCTCTCTCTACGACTTTACCGCCATACATTACCAAAACTCGGTCACATACTTTGGCTATAACACCTAAATCATGTGTAATAATAATTACTGCTACTTTCATTTCTTTACAAAGTGATTTTAATAAAGTTAATATCTGTGCTTCTATCGTAACGTCAAGCGAAGTGGTTGGTTCATCCGCAATGATAATGCTAGGTTTCCCTACAAGTGCCATGGCAATTCCAATTCTTTGCCTCATACCACCACTTAATTCATGGGGATACTGTTTTAACCTGCGCTCAGGATCTGTAATGCCTACTTTTTCTAGGATATCTAGCGTTTCTTTTTTAATTTCTTCTCTTGATATATCTTTTCGTCCTAAAAATACCTCTTCTATTTGTTTCCCAATTCGCATGGTCGGATTAAGCGAGGTCATTGGATCTTGAAAAATAAAACCAATTTCATTTCCTCTTATTTTCCTCATTTGTCGATCGGTTTTTGTAATAATCTCTTCGCCTTTATATTGGATGGAACCGCCCTCAAAAAATCCAACTGATTCTGGGTTCAGCTTTAATATGCATTGAGCCGTAACACTTTTTCCACAACCCGATTCACCAACAATGCCAAGTACCTCACCTTCTTTTACATTAAAGCTTACATCACGCACTGCTTTTACAATTCCGCCGTAAGTATGAAAGGAAAAGCTGACATGTTCCATTTTCAAAATAGTATTATCGTTCATATTGGCCAATTCCTTTCTTTAGTCTGAGCCTCTCAGTTTTGGATCTAATGCATCGCGCAATCCATCTCCTAGAAGATTCAATGCTAACATCGTTGTGCAAATAAAAAATGATGGTAAGATAAGCTGTCTAGGTGAAACTCGTAACAATTTAATACCTTCTTTGGCAAGAATACCCCAGCTACAGTTTGGTGGTGCCAATCCAAGTCCGATAAAGCTTAAAAATGCTTCTGCAAAAATAGCAGATGGAATTGCCATCGTAAGATTTGTGATAATAAGTCCCATGATATTTGGAATTAAATATCGAAGAATAATACTAATATCCGAAACGCCTAATACCTTGGCAGCTAGAACAAACTCCTGCCCCTTAAGTCTTAATACCTCGCCTCTTACAAAACGACAGCTTCCAATCCAGCCTACTATAATCATTGCAATAATTAAGCTAGTAACTCCACGCCCAATAATAACCATAATTAAGATGGTAACAATCAAGCTAGGAATACCATATAAAACGTCAACAACACGCATGATAATCATATCTGTTTTACCACCAAAATAGCCAGCTACTCCACCTATAATTGTTCCAATTACTGCATTTAGGAAGGCCGCAATAAAGCCAATGGATAAAGATACCCTTGCCCCTTTCCACAAGCGGACAAACAAATCTCTACCTAATGCATCTGCTCCAAACCAATGTTGAAATGACATGGGCGCATTAATCATAGACGCATCCTGTTTCGCAAAATCAAAAGGACTAAAAATAGGAACTGCAATTGCAAATATTACATATACACCAATGAGTACCAATGAAAAAAATGCAATTTTATTTTTACGAATACGCCTCCATGCGTCCTGCCAATAAGAAAGATTTGGTCTTGAAATACTTTCCATCTGATCGGGATTTTTACCTACAATATTAAATTTGTCCTTTGATAAAACAATTTCTTCCGTCTTCATTTGCATTCCTTCCTTTCTCTATCTAACACGGATACGAGGATCTACAAATCCATATAAAATATCAACTATCATATTAGCAACGACCAAAAATATTCCATAAAATACGGTCATACCAAGAACCATTGTATAATCTAGTCCACTGATACTTTCCACGTAATAGCGACCCATACCTGGTATAGCAAAAATTGATTCAATTACAAACGTTCCTGTTAAAATAGAGGCTACCACAGGTCCCATAACGGTAATAACTGGAAGAATTGCATTACGTATCTGATGTTTATATGTAATTCTAAATTTCGATAAACCTTTTGCTTTTGCTGTCTTTATATAGTCTTGATTCACAACCTCTAGCATACTTGACCTCATAACTCTTGAGACCATAGCAAGCGTACTAAATCCCAACGCAATCATAGGTAAAATGGTATATTCAAATCCTTTATACTGTGCCACGGGAAACATTCCCCATTTGATTCCGAAGAAATACTGCAATACACCACCCATAATAAAATCCGGAACGCTTGTTCCAATAATTGCAATTAAAATACAAATAAAATCAAGTTTTTTTCCTCTATTTAATGCTGCAACAATTCCCAATACCAATCCAAATGACAACGCAAATACCAACGCCCTTATACCAATATCAAACGAAAATGGAAATGATTCAAATAATACCGCATTTACCGTACGATTCATATATAACATAGAGTAACCAAAATCTCCTTTTAAAAGATTTCCGAGATAGGTAATATACTGCATAAAAACCGGTTTATCGAGGCCATAGTAGGCCTCCATAACCGCTTTAATCTGTGGTGTCATTTTATCACTAGCAAAAGGTCCGCCAGGCATTAATCTTACTAGGAAAAATACAGCTGAAACTAATACAAAAATTGTTATAATAGATATTCCAATTCTTTTAATAATATATTTTCCCATTGCTTATTCCTCATTATTCTTTCACATCTGCTGTAATATAATTAAGTCCTGTTCCAACAAAATATGGTTTAAAGTTAGTTATTTTATCATTGATTAAATAATGGGTACTAACCAAATCCAAAGGTATGATTGGTAAGTCTTCACATAAGATTTTCTCTGCATCATAGAGCGCATCTAATCTTTCTTTTACATCTACGGTACCTTTCGCTTTTTGAATGAATTTATCATATTCTGGGTTGCTATAAACTGAATTGTTATAGCCATTATCTGTCTCAAAGAACTCTAAATAGCTAAAAGGATCTGAATAGTCTGGTACCCATCCTGTAAACATCATCTCATAATCATGTGCTGCATGAAGTTCATATAACTGCTTGTATGGAACCTGATTAATTTCTATTACAATTCCTAAATTACTTTGTAATTGTTCCTGAACAACTTCAGCCTGTTTACGAGAAGAATCTGCATCTGCTACATTTAAAACAATTTTAATATCTGATGCTGAGGCTATATTCAATTCTTTTAGTGCTGCATTTAAATATTCTTGTGCCTTGTCATTATCATTCGTCGTTTCAAATGCTTCTAGTGGATACTCTTCTCCATAAGTTTTTGTTACACCTGAAACCTGTGGAAGTACATATCTTGTAGTTGGCGTATTGTTTCCTGAAGTTGCCAAAGCTACAAACTCCTCACGATTAATTGCTGCACTCATTGCATTTCTAAAATTCTTATTTGCCAGAATATCATTTGCCGCAACATTAATCTGTAAGTATTCAACCGCTCCTGAGTAGTAGCTTGAACTATCTGGATAATTAGCCGTCATATCTCCTGGCACTTCTGCGAAATCTAAGTCTCCTGTTTCATACATACCTAATGCAGTCGATTTATCCGTTACAATTGAAATATCCAAACCATCTAGATTTACTATATCTTTGTTCCAATAATTATCGTTCTTTTTAAAAGTAAGTAAACTTGCATGTTGCCAGTCTGTTAATGTAAATGGACCGTTATAAACATTTTTATCTGCATCCGCTGCAAAATCTTTACCATATTTTTCAACTAAATCTTTTCTACAAGGATAGTAACCAGCAGTTGATAATACTCCAAGGAAATATCCAGCTGGATTTTCTAATGTAATTTCTATTGTGGAATCATCCAATGCTTTTACACCTAATTCCTCTATAGGTAACTCTCCACTATTTACTGCTGCTGCATTTTTCACAATCATTCCCATAAAAGAAGATGGGCTTGCAGTTGCAGGATTTACTAAACGTTGAATTCCATATACAAAATCGTTTGCAGTAAGAACCACACCATCACTCCAAACCAAGCCTTGTCTTAAATGGAATGTATACACTAAACCATCGTCCGATAGTTCATAAGTCTCAGCACAAGCTGGTTCAACTGTTCCATCATTGTTTCGCATTAATCCTTCAAATAAATGAAAATCTAACGTCGCACCATACATAGAATTTACTAACTGTGGATCTAGTGTTGGTGGTTCATCTGCTACAGAATATCGAATTATCTTAGAGCCAGTAGCTGTACTCACCGTACTATCTGTGCTAGAAGTGACATCACCACTTTCAGCCACGCTTGTAGTTGTTTGACTCGTAGTTGTATCCTTTTCATAATTACCACACCCTGTTAAACTGTAAACGCTTAAAAGTGTTGCCATTGCTAATGTTATTACTTTGCTCTTTTTCATTCTTTCTCCTCCTATTTTATAATTCTATTAGCTCCTTTGTAGCCGTTATCAGATTTTCATATCCACATTCTGTGATTAGCACTTGATCTTCTATTCGAATGCCGCCCCATCCTGGGATATAAATCCCTGGTTCTACCGTAACAATATTATTTGATTCCAATTTGTATGCACCGTTTGCCCCCATAAATGGTGGTTCATGAACAAATAGTCCTACTCCATGCCCAATACCTGTATAATGATATGTCATATATTCTGTATCTTTTATTGCCTGTATGGAAGCCTCATAAGCCTCTACGCTTGTAACGCCTTCTTTTAAAACAGCTTCTACATCTGCAACCATCTGTTTCTCTAATTCATACACTTCGCGTTGCTTTTGTGTTGCTTTTCCAACCACAACCGTTCTTGTCATATCAGACATATATCCCTTATATTGACAGCCATAATCCATAAGTACCAAATCGCCATATTCAATTGATTTACTAGAAGGAATTCCATGCAGTAAAGAAGTTTTGGTGCCTGAAATTACAATACCACCATATGGTTGTGTATCCGCTCCTTCCATCACCATGTAATGCGACAACTTAGAAGCAATTTCCTTTTCTGTTATCCCTACTCTAATATCTTTACATATTTTCTCAAATGCTCTTGATGCGATGTCGCAAGCAACTTTGGAATATGCTATTTCCGTCTCGCTTTTTATAGATCGAAACTCCTCGATTACCTGATTCGTAGGAATTAACTCAACACCTACCTTTCCCTCAATTATGTGGTAGTCATCCACGGTTAAATGACTGCTCTCAAAACCTATGTTGTTTATATTTGTTTTATCTACAAGTAATGCAACTGCATCACCAATATTTTTGCCAGGCAATCTCCAATTAATGATTTCAAATTGTGGACATTCATAAGAGGCTTGTTCTGTATATCTTGGATCTGTTAAAAAATAACTTTTATATCTGGTAATAACTAGATATGAATCAGCACCAGTAAATCCACTTATATATCTTACATTTTCAGGCTTTGAAATATAAAAACTGTCTAAGTGATTTTCTTCCATATATATCAATAATTTTTCTTTCATGATTTGTTGAAATACCTCCCTTTTAGAACAACTTGCATATTAATTCATAAAAATTTGAAAATAAAAAAAAGGAGTAACAGCACAATCTTATGACTGCTTTGTCACCCTTTTTTCTTGTATTTATTTATTTTGTGTATTATACTATGTTCTATACTTAGTTACAAACTATAGTCTATATTATAATGTCGTACCTTATATTTGTCAACCTGTTTTTATAATTTAGTACACAAACGCTTTTTTAATTTAATATACAAAGCAGGTATTATGTTACTATTTAGCCTTACAGCTTCATAACAACATTGATGTACATAAATAATACTCAACACATTTTTCCGAACATGTAACACTCAGGTTTTCTGTGACCATCGCTCACCAAAACGCCTTGCAATACTCGAGTGCTAAAAAGTAACGGTATTAAATTTACATTATTAAACTCATATTATTAGATTTATATGATTAGATTTACCCTACAGGATATTTTACAAATAATAATTAAACAAGGAGAACATTTAGTATGAAAAAATCGTTTCACACAAACAACAGAGAAACTCTTTATACAAGCCTAACTTCTGGTTCGTTAGCAATTTTATTTAGTGGTCATGCCCCGCGTAAAACAGGGGATGAGTACTATCCCTATTTTGCTAACCGAAATTTTGTCTATATGACTGGCATTGAGCAAGAAAATAGTATTCTTGTTGCACATAAATTAGAGAATACAACAAATGAAATTCTCTTTTTGCTTCCCTCTAATCTTCTAGAAGAAAGATGGTCTGGTAAAAGATTAACTGAAACCTTGGCGCAAGAAGCCTCTGGCATAGAAGAAGTAAAGTATATACAAGAGTATAATTTATATGTGGATCGTTTGATTCAAACCAACCAAGTAGAAACATTGTACTTAGACTTTGATAAATTAAATGAAAAAGAACCTGATAACGAAGCATACCAACTAGCACTTTATGTAAAGACTAGATATCCATTTGTTTCCATTAGGAATTTACAGCCACAACTTAGAAAACAACGTACCATTAAAAAATCTTGTGAAATTGAAGCAATGAAAACAGCTGAAGAAATAACAAAAGCTGGTATTCTTTCCATGATGCAAGCTTCGAAGCCTGGTATGTTCGAATACCAGTACAAAGCAGAATTCGATTACGCATTAGCAAATCGTGGTGTCTTATCTCCAGGATTTCCTTCTATTGTATCTTCTGGGAAAAATAATTTTTGTATTCATTATTATTCATATAACGGTCAAGCTCAGGATGGTGATATGATTCTAAATGACGTTGGCGCATGCTATAATAATGTGATTAATGATGTTTCAAGAGGCTGGCCTTGTAATGGCAAATTTAATGAAAAACAACGTCTCTTATATGAATGTGCTTATGAAACTTCAAATCATATGTTTAATCTGTTAAAACCTGGTATTGCAATGAATGATGTGGATTTACTGGCTCGCAAATACAATTATGAACGTTTAAAGGAGATCGGCCTTTGTGACAAGTACGAAGAAGTTGGAAAATATATTTGGCATGGAGGCGCCCATCATGTAGGCTACGACGTCCATGACCAAGTATCACCAACAGAAAATATGATTACTGCTCCTGGTATGGTGTTTTGTGTCGATATTGGAATATATTGCGAAGAATGGGGCATTGGCTTTCGTTTAGAAGACAATTGTCTGATTACTGAAACTGGTTGCGAAAATCTTTCAGCTATCACCCCTAGAAGTATTGAAGATATTGAAGCTGCAATGGGAAAAAGATAATACATATACTGCTTAATATTTGAAATACAACCTCTTATTTACTTACTATCAGGTTGTATTTCAATTTCTTTTAGCGCTTGTATCATCATAGGCATAAACTTTTTACTTTTTTCAGCCAACGAATACCCTCCTCTATTTAGACACCAATCAGAAACTAGCGCACGTTCACAAAGTGTATAATATTGAGTAAGCTCACGAACTGACTCTGTCTTAGTTATATGAGCTTTACTTTGTCCCTCTTCAATAATATCAGACACTAACTTATAATAAAATCTGTTTTGATCTATTAAATTTGAATTCCCTTTTATAAGAAGCTGCGTGGAATAGAGTGAAGATATTAAGTCCACATCAATCTGCTTCTCAATAAATAAATGCATCTCATAATTTATGAACAAAAGCTTATCATAACAATTCAGTTCTGGCTTTATTCTTGCTTCTAGCTTGCTATATTCATTATCAAATCTGTTGGCTAACGTATCTAACAAAGCATCTTTCCTATCGAAATAGTAATAGAACGATCCTTTTGAAGTATTTGCCGCTACAATAATATCATCAACCGTTGTATTTTCATATCCCTTTTCATGAAACAAAACCCATGCAGCATCAATTATTTTATCTTTCATATTAATTTTTTCAGTCATTATACATCAAATTCCTTTCTACTTTTGTAACCACTAAATATTATGATGTAGGGTCCCAAAGTCATGTTTTTTCATGCAAGCATGAAAACATGACCTTTTGACCCTAGTATCATATTATTATATCCAAAATAAGGTGATTATGCAAGAAAAGTAGCTCCTTTTGTACTTCTAACAATGTTTGTAACGATTAAGGACTTCCTATCCGCGTGGTGTGTATTTTGATTTAATAAGGAAGTTCGTAGAACTTTCCTATTAAATCAAAAAGTACAGAAAACCCTACCGTTTTCCATACTTGATTAATTCATACACATTAAATTTTATTTGACAATTTCAACGGTTGCGCTTGTTCCTAATCGGCTCGCTCCCGCTTCGACCATAACTTCAGCTGTTTTTCTATCTCGAATCCCTCCAGAAGCTTTTACTCCCATGTCATTACCAACTGTTTGTCTCATTAATTTAACATCTTGGGCGGTTGCGCCACCTGTGCTAAATCCAGTCGAAGTTTTGACAAAATCAGCTCCCGCTTCTTTGGATAATTCACATGCTTTTACTTTCTCCGCATCCGTTAGAAGACATGCTTCAATAATTACCTTTAAGATAGATTTATTTCCACATGACGCTTTTACCTTCTTAATATCTTCAAGCACAACATCGTACTTCTTATCTTTTAAAGCTCCAACATTAATTACCATATCGATTTCTTGTGCACCATCTGCTACAGCGGTTTCTGTTTCGAAGCATTTGACTTTAGTTGACATCATTCCAAGTGGAAATCCTATTACCGTACAAACTTTAACATCACTACCTTTTAACTCAGCTGCAACAAATGCAGTATAATATTGATTCACACATACCGATGCAAAATTATGTGTTCTCGCCTCTTCGCAAATTTTAGCAACCTGACTCTCCGTTGCATCTGCCTTTAAAATTGTATGATCAAAATACTTTGATGTAAACATATTGTTTCTCCTTATTTTGTTTTTTATTTTGTAATAACTATTTTCTACGAATTAGTTTCTTTTAATTTGCTCAACAATAGCTTCAATCTTTTCATATAATTGCATTGGTTCTACACCAATGTCAAATTTCCCATCTTCATATAAAATCTTTCCATTTATCATTGTCATTTTAATATTTTGCTTGCTTCCACTATAAACAATATTTTTGGTAATGTTATTAATTGGTCGCATATTAGGCTGATTCAAATCAATCATAATAATATCTGCAATTTTACCTTCTTCTAAGGTATCACACTGATCTAGACCCATTGCCTTAGCGCCTCCAACGGTAGCCATGTATAGCACATCATTTCCATCCATTGCGGCTGCATCTCTCAAGTTAAGTTTTTGCAATCCTGTGACAAGAAACATTTCTCGAAACATATCCAGGCAATTATTACTTGCTGGTCCATCGGTTCCAATTGCAATGTTAATACCCTTTTGTTTCATTGCCACAATAGGCGCAATTCCGCTTGCTAGCTTGACATTTGAACCTGGATTGGTTATGACAGACATATGATGTATTTTAAAAATATCCATATCCTCTTCTGTCATATGAATGCAATGATAACCTCCACCACCGTATTCGAACATTTCTAAACTATTCAAATATGCTGTTGGTGTCATATTACTGTGCTTTATACAACCCTCTACCTCAGATTTGCTTTCTGAATTATGCGTAAATACAGGTGCCTTATACTTTTTTGCTAATGCAGCTATGCCTTCCAATTTTTCTTTGTCAGTCGTATATTCGGCATGGAATCCCAGCTTATAGCGAATCAATTCATGATAATTATTATACGTATTATAATCAGCTTCCATTCCTTCTACTGATTGTGTGAAATTATTCATAGCACCAACTAACACCGTTCGAAAACCGCAATCAACCGATGCCTCTGCAATCGCTTTTGAAGATAAATACATATCAAAATTAGCAGTCACTCCGCTCGTAAGATACTCCATGATAGCAAGCTTGCTAAAATCATAGATATAATTCAAGTCGAGCTTTGCCTCCATTGGAAATACTTGATTATTAAGCCAATCTAGAAGCGGTAAATCATCTGCGTAAGATCTTAAGAAGGTCATACCCGAATGTGTATGCGCATTCTTAAAGCCTGGCATAAGCAAATTCTTAGCAACATCAATTTCTCGTTCCCAGATAACACGCTCTACTAACTTACCTGCAACCTTAGGATTAGAACCTACATAAGTAATTATATTGTTTTCTACCCAAAGCTCACCCTCCATTATGTTAAACTGATCCGCCATTGTAAGAATTCTGGCATTATAAAATCTTATATTCATTTGTGGCCTCTATCTAGCACTCTTATCATAAGGAATTCCTTCTGCTCGTGGCGCTTGAGAATTTTTTGATGTAAATACAAGTACGATTAATGTTGTAATATAAGGAATCATCTTATAAATATAACTTGGTATACCAAGAGTTGCCAATATTGGTATTCCTGAATAAGATGCTGCCACTGTCTTCAACAATCCAAAAAACAAAGAAGCAAATAGGATTTTAGTCGGATTCCACTGTCCAAATATTAATACTGCTAATGCGAGGAAACCATATCCTGCAACCGTTGCATTAAAATTTGTCGATGTAGGAACAACAAATACCAATCCACCAATACCTGCCAATGCTCCTGATAATAAAACGCCTGCATATTGCATTTTATATACGTTAATACCTAATGAATCAGCTGCCTGCGGATGCTCTCCACATGCTCTTAATCTCAATCCAAACCTTGTCTTATATAAAACAATGGTAGAAATAATTAAAATAGCAAACCCAATATATGTTGTAATGTACGTATTCTTAAAAAACAAATCGCCAATAATTGGAATACTTCCAAGTACTGGAACTGAATCAATACGAAATGTATTATTAAACTGAATCTGCTGAACTCCTTGTATAATTCTTGCAACAAATATTGCAAATGCTGGTGCAAATAAATTAAGCGCCGTTCCACTGATTGTCTGGTCAGCCTTCATATTAATCGAAGCAAATGCATGAAATAATGAAAAAACCATACCAGCGACTGCTGCTACCACTACTGCTAATAGCAATTGTACCTGTCCACTTAGTACTCCTTGTGTAAGATTTATAAATAAAATACTTACAAATGCCCCCATAATCATAATACCTTCTAGTGCGATATTAATAATTCCTGAGCGTTCAGAGAACATTCCTCCAAGAGCAACAATTAAAAGTGGGATTGTAAAAAACATGGTTTGTTGAAATACCGTAAATACTACATTCATGACTTTTTACCTCCATTTTTTCTATTATTATTTCGTACCATAAAGGTTTTAATAATAAGTGCAAAAGCACTAAAGTATATAATAACTGCAATAATAATATTAATAATTTCTGTTGAAAATTCAAACAATTGTAAATAGAAACCACCTGCTGTAATATACGCAATAAATAAACCAGCAAGTAAAATTCCAATAGGATTAGACAGTCCAAGTAATGCTACTGAAATTCCAGTAAATCCTTCTGATGCAAGTACATCGACTACCTCGATATGTTTTCCTGATCCCGCAAGATATAAAAGCCCTCCTGCCAAACCTGCAAGCGCTCCTGCAATTGCCATAGACAAAATGATATTTCTTTTTTCATTCATTCCTGCATATTTACTAGCATCTCTATTAAAACCGGCAGCTTTTAATTCAAAACCAAAAGCCGTCTTATCTAATACAAAATGAATAATAATGACTGCTAATACAGCAATAAAGAAGCCACCGTTAATACTTGAATCCGGAAAGATCTTATCAAGACCCATTTTAGGTATTTCGGCTGTCGTTGCAACTGACAATGATTGATTTCTTAAGGAATCAAATAGTGTTTTGCTTCCCTTTACAATAAAATTTATAAGGTACATACCAATATAATTCATCATAATGCATGCAATAACTACATTAACGTTAAAATATGCATTTAAAGCACCTGGAATAAGTGCCCACAATGCACCGGCTATAATACTTGCAATAACTGCAACTACCCATTGTGCATTTCCTAAAAAGTCACATCGGATACCTACGACAATTGCTGCAAATGCACCAACAATAAACTGTCCAGGCGTTCCAATATTAAATAGACCTGTTCTAAATGCAAAACCAACCGAAAGACCTGTTAATATAATTGGAGTTGCATAATAAAATACTTGTCCAATTCCTTTTAAGCCATGTGTAAATGAACCCGTTAAAATCATACCAAATCCTGGAACTGCTTGTGATGGATTACTTAACAAGAGAACTATAAATCCAAATAGTAAACCAACGATAATAGCAAAAATAGAAGAGATGAGTCCCACCATTTGCTTATGCTTTGCTTCATTCATGATGATTCACCTCTTCTTTCTTTGATCCTGCCATGTAAAGACCTAATTCTTGAATTGTAACCTTCTTAGGAGCTAAATCTGCTACAATTTCTCCTTCAAATATAACTAATATTCGATCGCTTAGATTCATCACTTCATCTAGTTCAAGTGAAATAAGTAAAACTGCTTTCCCGTGGTCTCTTTGTTCAATGATTTGTTTATGAATAAATTCAATAGCACCAACATCCAAACCACGAGTCGGCTGTACTGCAATCAAAATATCTGGATTTTTATCAATTTCCCTAGCAATAATTGCCTTTTGCTGATTACCACCAGACATACTTCTCGCACTTGTAATGCTACCTTGTCCGCTTCTAATATCAAACTTTTCTATGAGTCTATCTGCAAACTCTTGAATTTTAGGAAATTTTAAAAATCCATGGGTTTGAAATTCCGGAGTAAAGTATTGTTGCAGCACTAGATTTTCTCCTAATGAATAATCAAGGACCAATCCATGTTTATGTCTATCTTCTGGAATATGAGACATTCCATGGGTATTCTTATAACGAATACTTTTCTTGGTTATATCCTCGCCATTTAGTAAGATTTTACCTCCGTCCAACCCAGAGATTCCAGTTATTCCTTGTACTAACTCACTTTGACCATTGCCATCAATTCCTGCAATGCAAACAATCTCACCACGTCTTACTTGGAATGAAACATGATTAACAATATTTTTTGTATGACCTTCTTTTTTTGCTTTTACTGTAATTTTGTCCACATCTAAGACAATATTTCCAGGTTTTGATTCTTTTTTATCTATTGTTAAATTTACTTTACGACCAACCATCATTTCTGACATTGTTGCTTTGTCCGTGCTCGCTACTTCTACAGTTCCTATATATTTTCCACGGCGTAATACAGAACATCTGTCTGCAACCGCCTTGATTTCATTCAACTTATGCGTAATAAATATGATTGATTTTCCCTCCGAGGTTAAATCTCTCATAATGTTCATCAATTCATCTATTTCTTGAGGTGTCAAAACCGCTGTTGGTTCATCAAAAATCAAAATTTCGTTATCGCGATATAACATCTTTAATATCTCGACACGTTGCTGCATTCCAACCGTAATATCAGAAATAAGCGCATCTGGATCTACAAATAGATTGTATTTTTCACTTAAAGCCACAACCTTTTCCCTCGCTACTTTCATTTCCATCAAACCATGCTTTACACTTTCCATTCCTAAAACAATATTCTGTAGCACCGTAAAATTATGTACTAATTTAAAATGCTGATGTACCATCCCAATGCCTAAATCATTGGCATCTAAAGGACTATTAATTTTTACTTCTTTTCCTTTTACCTTAATAACACCTTTTTCGGGTTGGTAAAGACCAAATAAAACACTCATTAATGTAGATTTTCCAGCACCATTTTCACCCAATAGGGCATGGATTTCTCCCTTTTTTACTTGAAGGGTAATAGCGTCATTGGCAATTATTCCTGGAAATTCTTTGGTTATATCCAGCATTTCAATAATATATTCCATATGTTCACCTCAACTATTTTATTTAAAAAGGAGATGCAAAAATAGCATCCCCCCTTTATAGTTATCAAAAAATGTCTATAAACACATTTTTCATACTTTCTTACATTCGTTTCATTCTGTAAATAGAAATCAGTAGAGTAAAAATTTCACACTCTAATAATTTGCTACTGTAATAGTAAATTATTGGTAACTATGCAGGTACTGAATAGTTATAATTATTCTACAACTGTAACTTTAACAATACTTAATCCTAAATCATCTGTTGTTAAAGTTGTATCATTTTTAATTTCAATTTCACCAGCTGCAAGTTTTGCGTAAATTGCATCGTAATCCTCTGATGTAAATGTTTTGAATTTTGAAGAATCCATTGGAAGACCTACGCCGTCATTAGCTGCGCTAAATGTTGTAGTTATTCCGCCTGCAAATGTACCATCATATACTGATTTAATTCCATCATATACTGATACTGATAATTGTTTCATAGCTGAAGTAATAACTGTATCTGATTCTGAAGATTGGTCAACATCAACACCAATAACTGCTTTATCATCTGCTTCTGCTGCTGCCATAACGGAGTTACCAACTCCACCACCACAGCCAAAGATAACTTCTGTTCCTGCACCATACCATGAAGCTGCTAATGCTTGTGCTTCTGGAGTTGCATTAAATCCACCCGTGTAGTTATAAGTAATGTCTACTGAAGCAATTCCCATCTCTTCTGCTGCATTCTCAGCTCCCTGAAGGAAACCATATCCGTAACGAATTACTGCTGGAACTGCCATACCACCCATGAATCCAAGTTTTGTATAACCGTCTTTCACAGCTGCATAACCTGCTAGAAATCCTGGTTGATCTTCTTGGAATAAGATTGGCATTGTGTTATCTGCTGTATTATATGTTGAGTAATCTGCATTATGTGGTTCTCCATCTAATAAGATGAATTTTACATCTGGAAATTTGTCTTGTTCAAGAAAAACTGATTCTTCAAATAAGTATCCTGGGCATACTACGATGCTTGCTCCACCTTCAATTGCAAGTTCAATTGTTTCTGAATATGAATCTGTTGTCTTCTCAGCTGGCTGATAGTATTTGTATGTTTTAGCATTTTCTTCAGCATATTGAACAACACCTTCCCAAGCACCCTGATTGAATGACTTGTCGTCAATTGTTCCGATATCTGTAACTAATGCTAATTCATATCCTTCTGCTGATGCATCACTTGCTGTAGCTGTATCAGCTGTAGCGTCTGTTGCAGCATCTGTAGTTGCATCTGTTGTAGTAGTTGTATCTGTTGTAGTAGTTGTATCTGCTGCTGGTTCTGTTGTTGTTGAGCTTCCACATGCTGTTAATGAAGCAATCATACAACCTGTTAAAACTAATGATAAAAGTTTCTTTTTCATAATAATAATTTCCTCCTTGATATTTGAGTCGTAATACGACATTATATAAATTAAAACTTAAGTTTATAAAAACTCAAATTAACTTATCAAAATCTGTTAGATAGATAGGCGAACCAACAAACTCGCTTTCTTTATAATAAATTACTCATTTGTAACATATCCTATACAACATAAAATCAGCTATCTTTAAGTTTAGTTTTATCTTAAAAATAGCCCCATTGCTAATGCTGAAATGATTTATCATTTATTCTATTGTTTTCTATGTTATTTTATTAGATTTTAACATTCAATATTAATATAGTCAATACTTTTGTTAAATCATGTTACTATTTTAACATTTTATTGCATATTATGCATTGTAATGTTAAAATATTCATATCACATTGACTCATAGTTACTTTTGAGGTAACTATTAAGATACGAAATAGTTATTTTTTATGGGATATAAGGAACAGGTGTATTGTTATGAGTAAACGATTTGAACGAATAAATGAATTAACTAGAATTTTAAAAGAAAGTCAAGGTGCTTCTGCAAAAGAACTTTGTCTTAAATTTAATGTCTCAGAAATGACAATTCGAAGAGATTTGGACTTATTGATAAGCCAGAATGTTGTCATTAACCAATATGGTGCTTTTTTTTATAACGATGAAACTAATAATTTTGATGATAAATATGCACTAAACAATGCTATTACTTCTAATATTGAAGAGAAACGTCGTATTGGAAATTTTGCCGCATCTCTTGTTAAGGAGAATGACATATTAATAGTAGATACAGGTTCAACGACGGAATTTCTTGCTCGGTCACTTCAAGATAGTTTAAAAGCTACCATACTTTGCTATAATCGTAATATATTAAATTATTTAGTAGATAAGACAGATATTTCCATTATTTTTGCTGGCGGATATTACCATGCAAACACTGAAATGTTCGAAAGCATAGAAGGATTATCCTTAATTAGTCATACAAGAGCAAATAAAATTTTTGTATCTGCTGCTGGGGTTCATGAAACTCTTGGCGTAACTTGCGCTAACAACTATGAAATCGCCACAAAACGTACTATCTTTAAATCTGGCGTTGAAAAAATTCTTCTTGTTGATTCTAGTAAATTTTCAGTTGTAAAATCATCACATTTTGCTAATCTGGAAGATTTTGATATCATTATTACCGATTCCGGTATTTCCCAAGAATGGATTGAAATAATAACTTCTTTGCCTATAAAATTGCATATTGTTTAGAAAAATTATAACTATATTGGCTTATCCTAGTTAGGATAGGCCATTTTATATTTATGCAAAGTATTTATTTTATTTCCAAGCTTTTAGGCCTTAGTTACCTTTTATATATTTTTCAATATTCTTTTCATTAATAATTTTATAACAATTTTTTATTAAGAAATCAGATTCAGACTCTTTCATAAAGAAATATCCGATTTTTCCATAACGAAATATAGTTGAAAATGTATCATATATATATTATAATGTGTAATTAGCAAAATGATAAAAGTATGCTACGTGACCTTTTTTATTGTCTTACATCACGAAAGGTCAATACGTAATTTACAGGAATAGAGGAGAATATATGAGTATTTTAAATGTTGAAAATTTAAGCCATGGCTTTGGTGACAGAGCTATTTTTAATAATGTATCATTTAGACTATTAAAAGGTGAACATATTGGGTTAATTGGTGCCAATGGAGAAGGTAAATCGACTTTCATGAATATTATTACAGGTAAACTTCAATCAGATGACGGAAAGGTTGAATGGTCTAAAAATGTACGTGTAGGATATTTGGATCAGCATACTGTCTTAGAAAAAGGAATGACTTTACGTGATGTCCTTAAGACTGCCTATTCTTTCTTATTTGAAATGGAAGCTAATATGAATTCCATTTGCGATAAAATGGGTGAGGCTTCGGAAGAAGAATTAGCAATTATGATGGAAGATCTCGGCGTAATACAAGAATTGCTTATGGCACATGATTTCTATATTATTGATTCGAGAATAGAAGAAATCGGCCATGCTCTTGGTCTTGATGAAGTTGGTCTTGATCGTGATGTTACTGATCTTAGTGGTGGACAACGAACAAAAGTATTGCTTGCAAAATTACTATTAGAAAAGCCTGATATTCTTTTACTTGATGAGCCTACTAACTATCTAGATGTTGTGCACATTGAATGGTTAAAACGATACTTATTAGATTATGAAAATGCTTTTATTCTTATATCTCATGATATACCATTTTTAAATAGCGTTGTGAATTTAATTTATCACATGGATCATCAGGAACTTAACCGATATGTTGGTGACTATAATAAATTTCAGGAAGTCTACGCTGTTAAAAAAGCACAAATGACTTCAGCTTATAATCGTCAACAGCAAGAGATCACTGAATTAGAGGACTTTGTCGCAAGAAATAAAGCTCGTGTTTCAACAAGAAATATGGCAATGTCTCGTCAGAAAAAACTTGATAAGATGGATAAAATTGAAATCAGTAGAGAAAAACCAAAACCTGAATTTTCTTTTAAAACTGCACGTGCAGCTGGAAAATATATATTTGAAACCACTGATTTAGTCATTGGTTATGATGAACCCTTGTCTAACCCTCTAAACCTTTCAATGGAAAGAGGACAAAAAATTGTTTTAACAGGTGCGAATGGTATTGGTAAAACTACTCTTTTAAAAAGTATATTAGGTTTAATATCACCAATGAGTGGTCAGGCTACATTGGGTGATTATTTATACATTGGGTATTTTGAACAAGAAATGGTCGCTGGTAATACTTCAACCTGTATTGAAGAATTGTGGAAGGAATTTCCATCTTATTCACAGTATCAAGCTCGTTCTGCTCTCGCTAAATGTGGCTTGACTACAGATCATATTGAAAGTCAAGTTCGTGTCCTCAGCGGTGGAGAGCAAGCAAAAGTTCGTCTATGCAAGTTATTGAATAGAGAAACAAACATTCTTCTTCTTGATGAACCTACCAACCATCTTGATGTAGATGCAAAAGAGGAGTTAAAACGTGCTCTCAAAGAATACAAGGGAAGCATTCTTCTTATTTGTCATGAACCTGAATTCTATGAAGGCCTCGTAACTGATGTGTGGGATTGTTCAAAATGGAGTTTGAAGATATAATTAATAACATTAAGAAATGAAGGTTGCTTTTATTCAAAACAAAAGCAACCTTCATTTTTAATACTATTTTACTATTATCTTACACGTTACTTTTTTCCCACTAGCACTCTTCAAGGTAATCGTTGCTTTGCCTTTTTTCTTGGCAACTATTTTACCTTTTTTATTTACAGTAGCAACCTTTTTATTGCTGCTTGTCCAAGTAATCTTATCAGTTGCTGAAATTGGTGTTTGTGTTACTTCTAAGGTTGTATACTCACCCTTTTTAAGGGTTGCCTTTTTCTTATTTAATTTCAGTTTGGATGTTGTCACGGCACTTTTTACTACTTTAACTTTGCAGGTTGCTGTTGCTCCGCTTTCCATGGTTACTGTTATATTCGTATATTTTGTTCCTGTTTTTACTCCTTTAAGTGAAATAATACCATTCTTCAAACTAGCTTTTACAGATTTAGAAGAGGACTTTACACTTTTTATCTTATCGTTTGCATTACTACTTTTACTAATTACTAATGCCTTTGTTGTCTTTCCTTTTTGTAGCTTAAACTTTTTTGCATTTAACTTAATACTTCCTTTATTTACTGTTATAGTACAAATTGCTGATTTCCCATTACTACTTGCCGTTATCTGACAAGTACCTGGTCCTTTTGCTATGACTTGACCATTGGTTACGGTTGCTACTTCTATATTATTACTAGTCCAAGCTGTGAAACCCGATACACCTTGGGGATAGAGGGAAGCTATCAAAGTGTTATTATCTCCATACTCTAATACTAGAGATATTGTATTCAGTGTAATTCCTTGAACGGTTATTGGTGCTGTTACAGTTGCATCACTGGTCACTGTTACATCACAATATAATTTATAATATTCACCTGTATCAAAACAATACATGGTCGCTATTATTCTAGTACTTCCCGCACCCTTTGCTACTATATTCCCACTTTCAGATACGCTTGCCACATTAACGTTCTCTGTATCCCATGTAATTGGAGTTACATTTGTATTACCTGATACAGTTGCAGCCATTGTATAGGTTTCGCCATTTTTCAGTACTACTGATGTTGTATTTATGGTTAAGGTTGGTGAAATAATCGGTGCTTTCACCGTAATTTCTATGATATCAAACATACCTCTTATTTGTACTGCAATATTCACAGTGCCAGTTCCTACAATGGTAACTAGTCCTGTATCTGAAATAGTAGCTATCGCCGTATTGTTACTATAAAACGTTGGTGTTTCTGTTGTATTTCTCGGTGTCAGTATTGGTGTAAGTTGTAATGTTTGACCTACATTCATTTGACAATCACTCTGACTCAATTTAATATCTTTTGCCAATATTTCTACTGGAGTATCTGGTTCTTCTACTGCATTTGGATCTGTAACAGTAACCGTTATATATTCACTCTGAGCATTTGCTATAATCTCTTCTAAATATGAACAAGAAGATGCTTTTATCGTAGCGGTTCCCACTTTTAACGCTGTGACATTTCCATGTCTATCTATGCTTACCACATCATCATTACTTGTTACATGCCATTTAAAAATATCTGTTGTTTCTTCTGGAACTACCGTCGCACTAAACTGATAAACATCATTTAATTTTAACGCCAATGCATATCCTGCATCTGTCTTAGTCACCTTATCATTTGTATCTATAGTTACACGAGTCGCTTTATTTTCATATGGGAGAACTTCAAAATCATAACTTACACATTGACCTTCACATTCCGCTTTTAAGGTAGCGGTACCTACTCCTATTGCTTTTAATATACTTGTTGTTGTATCATACGTAACTACTGTTTCCCCCTCTGTTTGAGGATTTTGCGTAATACTTACCGTACTATTATTTACTAATGTCTCTGGTACTACCTTGATTGGCATTTCATATTCTGAATTATTGACAATTCTGTTGACTTTTCCTTGTTTATTATTCTCAAAACTTGAATCAAATGTTATCGATGCTGCTCCACCATAAAATACTGATACATCAAAGCTTGCCGTTACACCACTTCTTTTTCCTGTTGCTGTTATGGTACAAGTACGTGGTGTCAAAATGTATGCATTTGACACTGTTAAAACATAATTTCCATCTACCAAACTTACTTTTGCCGTGTATTCATTTGTTGAGGTAAAGATGATATTCTCATTTGCATCTAACGGAGTTGTTTCATGAGAAAGTGGATATGTACAGCCCGTTACGTAAGTATCATAGTTTAAGGTGGTATTATTAATTGTATTATAGTCTCCATCCTTTAAGTAAATAGTCGTTGCATTTATAAGACTTGGATCTACAATATTAATTTTACACACATTGCTCGTGATATGATTATCCATGTAATTATATACTGCAAATTTTTTAAGGCTTAGATTATCTTGTCCTACTGCTTTTCCAGTTACATATACTTTGCCTTCGTCTGTAATTTCTAAATCTGCATCACTAGTTCCTGTAAATGTATAATTATCAGCTTTATGAAAGCCTACATATGAGTTTTCCGGTGTAAATGTTACTGGAATTTCTGTTTTCTCATTAATATTCACTGTTATTTCATCTGGTAATGTGATATCGGTTAGTGGTATCCTATCGTTGTATACGAATGGATCGTTCCATATTTTTGAGTATGCTTCTGCTGGCGAATCCTTATATCCATATATTTTAAAGTCTCTAGTATAATTTGAAAATATTCTATTTCCACTTGTTCCTTCCTCTAATTCAGTGTTCTCATAAATGATTATTTTTCTTAATGAACTACATAATTGAAAAGAAGATGTTCCTATTAACTCTACCGATCTTGGAATTTCAATCTCAACTAAATTTTCACAACTCCAAAATGATAATCTCCCAAGCTCCTTTAATGTTTCAGGCAACTTCACTGTTTCTATTGTATTATTATTTATAAACGCTTTAGCTCCAATAGCAATAACCGTATTACCTTCAATTGTATCTGGTATTACCATGTTAGTTGATGTACCACTATAACCAGTAATCATTATCTCATTATTCGCATCTATTATATAAGACAAACCGCTTCCTGTTGTAAATACTTCTTGTGTTTCTTCTGCTTCGACTGATGTATAAGCTCCCATCAACACCACTATGGATAGTATAAATGCTATCATTTTATTTATAGTTTTCATATTATTTTTCCCCCATAAAAATAATTTATTTCTATATATAATTATTTATCCCTAAAACAGAAGAACCCCTTATCCTTTTGTTTTATTTAAAAAGCATGGTACTTTATTCCCATGCTCTTACATATAATTTTACCTTGTTATTTATTTATTGTCAATAATTAGGACATTTTTATTAATCAAATTCGTAACAGTTCAGCCATACCATTCATAATGTGCCAGGATATCCAAAATAGCCAATTAGTTTGGTAATAGACTGGCACATCATTTCTGCATGGCTAAACTATTACTCAAATTTTACATAGATGGTATCCTGATTTTCTCCTAAATGTTGGTTGAATTCCCTATCCTCTATTCTAATTACTACATTAATATCAAAGTGTGTTTTTACAAATCCTTTGCTAAATACAAACTTAAAATCTCCACTTGTTGCATTTAGTATAATAATTGAATTTGTTTTAACATAATAAAACTCTTTTTTCTTTCTTGCTCTGGTTCTTCCAATCAATTTATAATTTCTATCTTCTTTCATACTATATACTTTTACATTCGTAAATAGAAAGAATAAGAAAATTAAGAACAATCCTACTCCTGCAGCACCACCAACTACTGCCATAAGTGGAAAACCATTTGTTTCTTTTACAATCATTTCAGGTTCTGGTGCCAAAACAATTTCTTTTTCTGGCGTTTCCTTAACGGCTTCTACTTCCTCTTCCTCCACATCTCCTCCCACCTCTGGTACTGGATCTGGTGTTGGTGTTGGTGTTGGTGTTGGTGTTGGTTCGGGTGTTGGTGTTGGATTTGGTGTTGGTTCGGGTTCAGGTTTAGGTGTGTTTTCTGCACTTACACTAATACTCGTATTATCCGTTCTTGTAATTTCCCCTTCTGTATAAGAAACATTGACTTTTTTTTGTTTTGAAGTAAGCTTTTTGCCATCTAATATTGTATAATCAGTAACTATCGCACTACTTTTATCCGTATAATAGGCTGTTACCACCATCCCTTGTTTCACAAAGTTATCTTTCACTTTGTATGATGTCTTATTGGGTGGTGTAGTTACTTTAATATAATCTAGCACTTTGCTTTTTTCACTTACACTAATGTCCGTATTATCTGTTCTGGTAACTCCTCTTTCTGTATAGAATACATTGATTTCACTTTGTTCTATTGCAAGATTATCACCATCTACTATTTTATAATCCGTAATTACTGCATCGCTTTTATCGGTATAATACGCAGTTACCACCATTCCCTTATTTTCAAAGTTTTCTTCTTCTATATAAGAAGTCTTATCTGGTGGTGTTGTTACTTTTATATAGTCTAACAATTTACCTTCCGATACCTGCTTCGTAATTTTATTTCCTGCCTTATCGGTTATGGTTACTAGATAGGTTACTTCTGCACTTATTTTTGTATCACAACTTGTTTGGTATCCATCTGGCACTTCTATCACAGCACTATTAATATATGCCGTTTTGACACCTGATAGAGAATCGCCTAAATTTATTGTAGCATTGGAAACACCGTCCACCCATTCACCCAATTTAGAATTTACAAATGGATCTTCTTTATCAATCTTGCTTACATCAACTGTCTGTGATGTAATGTGACCTGCCTCATCTACCGCCGCCACTTGATAAGTTGCATTTTCATCAACATCAAAGGTAAAGAAATATGCTTGATCTACCTTCTTAAATTTAACGTCTTCTCCATTTAATGTCATACTTGCAATTCCACTTGAAACATCTTTAGCTGTCACTTTAATCGTAGCTGTCTGATTTGTCCACTCTGTTGGATTACCTTCCACCATCAAAGTTGGTGAATCAAAATCCATCGTTGTTACGACAACAGCACTAGATTTTGTTGTATTTGCCACAATATCATCAGTTACCACACGATATGTACCATTTCTCGTTACTTTAAATAATACTTTCACCATTTCATTGGTTCCGCTAACTGCACTAGAGTTTGCTTCCACTATACTATTCCTCATAAATTGCTTATTAACCGTAAGTATGACTTTGTTTAACAGATTTTGTGCAATATTCCCCTCATAAGTACTAAGATTTTCCTCATCCTTAATATAGTCTTGCTTTTCAAAGTCAATCCCAGTATCCTGCCATTCTCCATCTTCGCTTAGCATCTGAAGCTGAATTGAGTTCAATCCACTTTCACTATCTTTTGCATATGCAAAGATTTCATATCCATTTTCAAGTGATGCCCACTGTGTAGAATCTACATCAACTACTACCGTTGGTTCTATTGGATCAATGTTAGGTACTTCTAACGCTTCTTCATCTTTCATTTCTCTATAGTTTCCTACATTATCTGTTGCACTTGCTTTATATGCACCATTAATATGTGTTAAATAATCGGTTGTAAGTAAATCAGTTTCACCAGAAAATTTTTCAATTGAGATATTATTAAATGTATTTGTTTCATCTAATTCCATTACTGAAAGACTTTCTATCCCTGAATTAATATCCTGTCCCGTTGCAGTTAAGTCTACCCCTGTCACTTCATTTACCCATTCCTTTGTATTTGGAGTAATGCCTAGTGAAGCACCTTCTGGTAATGTATCATCAATATTGTCTACATAGATAACATCTGTGGAATAGGTAATGTGCTGTACGCGGTCGTATACTGCTAATCGATAATATCCATTCTGCGTTACTATCATATTTACTGTTTCTAACGTAGTTTCCCCTAAGTAGGTATAGGTTGGGCCATCACTCCATCCATCTGTTCCATTTTCACTTCGCTCTAAAACAAATTGTAGTAGACCGGATTCAATATCCTGACCAACACACTCAATGGCAACTCCTGTTGTAGAATTCACCCATTCAGTTGTTCGTTTTGTCAAGTTTGCGGTTACTGGATCTGTTAAATCTATTTTGATTTCGGTTGTGCCTGTTTCAGAATGGTTACCCGCCACATCCGTTGTGAAGTAGTTATATGTATTTACTCCATCTTGGAATGGCGGATATTCATGTTCATATGTTTTGGATTTGTCTGTATTTATGGATGAATTGCCATTACAAGTAATCGTGCCAACTCCACTTGCTTCATCGGACGCATTTAATTTCAATCTTGCATCTTCTTTATACCAGCCACCTGATGTAAGAAGATAACCGTCTCCACCTAAGATAGTCACTTCTATCAGTGGTTTTTCTTTATCTATCTTAGTAATAACAATAATACCTGGTGTTGGAACATTGGGATCAGGTGTTGTTACTACACTTCCACCCATGCTTATATCTGATGTCATTTCAAAACCAACTTTATCAATTGCTTTTACTCGATAAATTCCGTTTTCTCCAATATCAAAACTAGTAGTCTGCATCGTTGACTCTCCACTGTAGTTTTGTATTTGATAATCGGTCCATGTTCCTGAATCAAATTTTTGTACAATTATTTTATTAAGGCCTGACATAATATCCAAAGCTCCCGCATAAATGGGAATGCTTGTATTACTCCATACATCTTCTGCCGTTGCCGTAACATCAGTAGGTTGTGTCTGATCTATTTTTAAAATGCTTTGTCCATTATCTGAATAATTTCCTGCATAGTCGAGTGCATTATAATTGACTGTTGTCGTTCCTTCTTCCTCTAATAATTCATTGTGAATGTGTAACATTGTATTTGGATCATCAAATTTTTTATCGGTTGTAATATTACCGATTTTTATATATACATTTTTCAAACCACTTACACCATAGTCTTTAACCGTTAGTTTTAGTGTAACTTTATCTTTATACCACCCATTATCAGAAATAGTACCAATTTCTTTTGGTGTAATATCTGGTTTTTCTTTATCTATTTTTTCAATAACAATAGTATTTCCAACTATCGTCTCATAGCCCACTCGATCTACCGCTTTGAATCGATAAGTGCCATTTTCTTTAATGAGTGCTGTTTTAATTGTAAGTACAGTTTCGTATGCCGCATTTGTTTCTGTATAATCCTCCCATTCACTTGTTGTCTCATTCTTCTTTTGCACTACAAACTTCTTAAGCCCTGAATAAATATCTTTTGCTTGCATCGTTACTGTAATATCTTGGTTTGTCCATGTTCCTTGATTATTCGACCATGACAAATTAGTTGGTGCCGATGCATCTACATACACATCTGTTTGAAAATTTCCTGTTGTATTTCCAGCATTATCATCGGCTTTATAAATATATTTATTAAGGTCTTCTGTCATAGTTGGAAGTTCCACTGTATTATTTGCTGTAATTAGACTATTATAAATAATCTGCTTCAAACCGCTAACACCTGTATCGCTCGCTACTATTTTAATTTTTGCAGATTGCTTATACCATTTATCAACTGATGCTCCTAGATCTCCTGTCACCGTTGCCACAATGGTTGGTATCTCTTTATCTATTGTAATAATCTGAACAACTTCACTAGAAGTAGCAACATGGTCGACTGCATCAGTTGCTTTTACTCGATAATAACCGTTTTGATTGGCCATTACTGTTTCAGACTGAGTCACTGTAGCATTGCTATATGTTTTTTTTTCATATTCTTCCCACGTCACGTTGTCTGATGAATACTCTACAATCATTGAGGTTAACCCGGAATACTGATCATTTCCGCTTATATGAAGAGTTATATCTTGATTCGTCCAAGTACTTGCGTCACCTATTATGGAAACGGTCGGGCTTGCCTTGTCTACTTTTAATGTAATACTTTGCTCTCCGGATGCGTTATTCACATTATCAGATGCCACATAGGTATATGTAGTTGTTCCTTCTGCTACATCAGCACTGTTTCCCGATGTGAAATCCGAGCCATTTACCGTAAATAATTTTACCCCACTTTCCCCATCACTTGCATTAAACGTTACGCTTGTATCATCTTTATACCACCCCGATGCAGTTAAAGCTTTTGACGGTGTTGCACTAATAATAGGTGCAGTACCATCCACACTTGCACTTAATGTTTGATTACCTGTACTTTTTCCAGAATTGTCAGTGGCGGAATAAGTAATTGTATTACTTCCATTACTCAACGCCATTGTAAATGGATTTGTTCTTGTTACTCCTTGTACATATAACGCAGCAACTCCACTCTCTGAATCACTCGCAGTAAATGTTGCATTCGTTCCTGGTGTATACCACCCATTGACTGCATTTGTTGATAGTGTCGCCGAAACCGTTGGTGGATTATTGTCCACTGCTATAGTAGGTTTCCTACTAAAATAATAGTATTCAGTGGTATTTTCCAAACATGCTCCCACCGCAGCCGAGTCCCCTTCTCCACCATTTATCTGAGGCGAAGCGCAAAGAAAATTAATTTTATTAAAATCGGATATAGAGTAGGTT
The DNA here is from genome assembly GCA_041821265.1 of Lachnotalea sp. Classification (GTDB taxonomy): domain Bacteria; phylum Bacillota; class Clostridia; order Lachnospirales; family Lachnospiraceae; genus Lachnotalea. Next base: position 70,369 of record JBGUEQ010000008.1, read on the forward strand.
TGTGTCCATTTACCACTTGTTTTAGAACTGATTATACTACCTACTAGCCCACTCGCTTTTCCTCTCAAACCAATTGGTGCTGATCTTCCAATATTATAATTTGTTACCTTTGAAAAGTTTGTGTCTTCTTTATATTGCCATATATCAAGTGCTTTACATGCAAAAGCACTTGCACCAGTTAAACTCCAGGCTAATTTTACTTTTGCTCCACTTGGAACAAAAGTAGTACCATTAACTGTTGTAGTAGATATTGTATTACCTGAACTATCCACATACGTTACCTTGGGACTTATTGATACATAGGTACATTCATTCATGTATCCTTCTTCATGATAATCCGAATAATAATCAGCATAATCTATATTTGTATCATCATAGTTTGCTGCATTTGCAGCATATGTTAACATGGGTTGTATCGTAATAATTAGCATTAACAATACAACCATCAATCTTTTTAAATTATTTTTCCTCATTCTCTCTCCCCTTATTCGTATAATTTTAAGCCCACGGATTCATATAAGCTTAATAATCCTCTGTTACCAATACTTTTTCTCTTTTTGATTTAGTGAGTAATTCAGTTTCATTACTTTGTATACTATTTTTTCTTTTACTTACATTCAAAAAAGTTTCATTATTTTCAAAAATATTATTTACTAAATTGCTGTATTCTCTTATGATAGAACTTTTATCCTTCTGAGATGATTTTTCACTATATTCTACTTGCATTATCAAACTTATGCCAAGCAACAAACCAATGCAAAATTGCATGAAAAATTGTATTTTTATTTTCCTCAAACCTATCCTCCCATCACATCTCGAATCATGTTTATCACTTGCTCTCTTAATTGATTATTTAGTAGTGTATTTAATCCAATTGTTATAAGTGCACAAATCAAGATCCAAAATAAAAATTTTAACAGTACAAAAATGCTTTCTATCAAAATTTCCAATAATTTGGCTCCAAAAGATACTTTTTTAATGATAACCGTTTGCATTTTATCATCATTTTCAAAACGTTTTACAATGATATCGATTTTATTCTTTTCGATTCGCCTTCTAATTTGTCTTTTTCTATATTTTTTTCTTGTTTTTCGTGGTCTGCAATTTATTATTACCTCCCCATGGGAATCCCCCCTTCCTACCATCTTGACAGTAAATTGCTCAACTAACTGCAAATTTTGAATACCACTGTAAATCTTATTTAACTTACATCCGTCATTTTACATATGGATGGTATTAAATTTTGAATATTATGTAACTTATGAATATATTTAACCTTTTGAACACGATTTAACTTATGCATGTTACTTAACTTATTTTGGATATTACGTGCTGATATAGCACAAAGAATATGAAAATCAGAAATTAAGAACGAACTTTTACAAAGAAAATATGTAAAATATTTTCGCTTCATTACAACCTATAAATAGTTTGCTAAAAATAACAATTTATTTTATTAAAAACTTGGATTTGTTTGACCAAAACGGTCGAGAGATATGTCGCTTATTCTTTAAGCTAACATTATCATAAATTACATTAAGAATACTTATTAATTTTTATATTTCTTATAATACCAACTTTATTATAAAAAATCAATAATAATTTAAATTAATAATTTTTATTGATTTTGATTTCATAATTTAAAACAACGGTTGTGTATATAAATCGTTATTGTGAGGTCTTAAGCTAAATAGCAATAAAACATGTTTGATAAACATGTTTTTATTGCTACCACCTACTTATACCTTTTTCTATATAATCACGCTACTTTAAGAATCACTCTGTTTTAGGAATCACTCTGTTTTAGGAATCAATCTACGTTAGGAATCGCATTACCTAAGAATTCCTTATAGCATCACAAAAATCTTTTATTTTAGCTTCATTTTCTGGCTGCTCTTTTTTCATTGGATTTGCAAGATCTAACAAAGCAACTATTTTGTTACTTGGTAATTCATTTTTAATCTTGTTAAAACATTTATCCGCTCCTCCGCCTCCATGGCAAGCGAATAATGCAATTTTCTTATTTCCCAAATCATTTGCTGTTATAAATGTCTGTATTGGTGGCGCAAAACTTCCTGCCCAAATTGGTGTACCCAAAATAATTACATCATATTCTGATACTACAAAATCATAGGAAACTAAATTTGGTGTTTCTCCTAACAAAACGCTTTTTCCACCCCAAAAGAATTTACTAATATTACCATGTGGATACTCTTTGATTGGTTCTAATCTTAACAAATCTGCTCCCAAATCTTTACTAACTTTATCTGCAACATACTTTGAATTACCTTCCAAAGAAAAATAAACTACAATTGCTTTCATTTTCTACCTCCATAGAATTTTAATATAAATCTTTTATTCCTAAACCTATACTCATTTTAACACACTACTGACCATCTGTATCAATAACATTGCTTATAGATAAAATTAATGTAACAGTTCAGCCATGCCATTCATAATGTGCCAGAATATACGAATTAGCCAATTAGTTTGGTAATAGACTGGCGCATTATTCATGTAGGGCGTCCGCCCTATAGAAATGATGATACAAATTGTCCTTAGAGTGCTAGCACTCACGGTCAATATGAATCATCATTTCTGCATGGCTGAACTGTTACAAATTAGTTTCACGTTTCTGTAATTAAAGCATAATAATAAAGCATAATACATTAATAGAAGACAATTTTTGTTAGCGTCTAAACATTCTAATTATAAAAGGGGACATTATATGTGTGGTATTGCAGGATTCTTTAATCCTTATGAACATTATTCCAATTCATCTAATTATTATAGGGATATTTTAAACAAAATGAATTTAGTACAAAAACATCGTGGTCCTGATGATGATGGCACTTATCTTACCGATAACTTTGCATTTGCTCATGTTAGATTATCTATTATCGATTTAGCTGGGGGGCATCAACCAATGACAAGAACTTATCATGATGTTAACTATACAATTATTTATAATGGAGAACTATATAATACAGATGAGCTTAGACAAGATCTAATATCCAAAGGTCATCATTTTGAAACCACCAGCGATACCGAGGTAATACTAATTGGTTTCATTGAATATGGACCAGATTTTGTTCAAAAATTAAATGGAATTTTTGCTTTTGCGATTAGTGATGAAAGAACGAACACGATTTATATATTTCGCGATCGTTTTGGAGTCAAACCGTTATTTTACACATTAATCAAAGATACCTTGATTTTTTCTTCTGAACTAAAAGGCATATTTGAACATCCCTACGCAGTTGCGCAATTAGACATCAATGGGCTCAATGAAATATTTAGTATCGGACCTGCGAAAACGCCTGGCTGTGGTGTATTTAAAGATATGATGGAAGTACTACCTGGATACTATTGCAAATTTAGTGCTGCTGGGTTCGAAAACATCCAATATTGGTGTCTAGAAGCGAGTGAACATACTGACTCATTGGAAGAAACTATTTCAAAAACATCTTTTCTTGTTCAAGATTCCATCAAACGTCAAATGGTTTCTGATATTCCTATCTGCACCTTTTTATCTGGGGGAATTGATAGTAGTCTGGTTTCTGCCATTTGTGCAAAAGAATTAAAAGCTAAAAATAAGCAACTTTCCACTTTTTCTTTTGACTTTACAAATAATAACCGATTCTTTAAATCAAATGCGTTTCAACCTTCTGAAGATAAGCCTTGGGCACAAAAAATGGCACTATTTCTAGATTCCAAACATACGTTTCTTGAATGTGATAAGTTAAGTCTTGTTGACAAATTAACTGACTCCGTTAACGCGCACGATTTGCCCGCAATGGCAGATGTAGATTCTTCTATGTTATATTTTTGTTCTTTAGTGAAGAAATATAATGCAGTTACATTAACTGGAGAATGTGCGGATGAAATATTTGGTGGCTATCCTTGGTTTCATAAAGAAGAATGTTTTAATGCCAAAACATTCCCATGGACAATGAATCTAGAACCCAGAAAAGCCTTGTTAAATAATGATTTTATTCATCAACTAAATATGGAAGAATATGTTCAGTCCACTTATTCTAAATCTGTAAATGAGACACCAAGACTCTACAATGAAGATCCTACTGAGGCTCGCAGAAGAGAAATATCTTACCTAAATATAAAATGGTTTATGCAAACCCTTCTTACTCGTATGGATCGAACCAGTATGTATTCAGGACTGGAAGCAAGAGTTCCATTTGCTGATCATCGATTAATTGAATATTTATACAACGTACCTTGGTCAATGAAATATCAAAATGGTGTTGTAAAAAGTTTACTACGCGAATCCTCTGCTGGCCTACTGCCTGATGAAATTCTGTATCGAAAAAAATCTCCTTATCCAAAAACTTATGATCCTGGATATGAAAGCTTACTTGCAAAGCAATTGATTGAAGTAATTGAAGAACCCTCCTCTCCAATCCTTCAATTTATTGACAAAGCAAAAATATACTTTTTTATTAACACACCTTCCGATTATGGTTCACCTTGGTATGGGCAACTTATGGCAGCACCGCAACTCATTGCGTATATGTTAATGATTAATTACTGGCTTATAAAATTCAAAACACAAATTCTAATATAGTAAATTGCATGTAATTCCTTTTACTATATTGGGACACTCCAAAACTTTCCTATACTAAACTAAAACAGGAGCAAAGTAAGTGTCCATACTTACTTTGCTCCTGTTTTAACAAATTTTCGCGTATCATTTTATCTTCGTTTATCGTCCAATTTTAACATTTCGTACTTTTCCCTTGATTGATTTCCCTTGCAATTCTTCACAAACTTGCTTTCCTTTGCCATTTAGTATTTCTAAATAAGTCAAGCTATCTCTCACATCTATTATTCCTATATCATCACCTGTAACACCTTCAATGCTACAAACTGCACCGACAATGTCACCTGCTCGCATCTTCGATTTTCTTCCGCCTCCAATACTAATCTTTGTAATTTGACTATTAAAGACAGCACCTTTTTTGGGTTTAAATGCTCGTTTTTTCTGCTGAAATTTATAGAATTCTTTTTCCTTTATTTTATCTTCTTCTGGAACATCAAGTATTGTAATTGTTACACCTGTAAATTCTTCAATCGCTTCTTTTTGTCGTCTTTCAGATTGTTGAATCAAACTAATTGCTTTACCTGATTTTCCATTTCTTCCTGTACGACCAATGCGATGCACATATGCTTCTCGAGCCGTTGGTAAGTCATAATTAATAACATGTGTAATGCTATCAAAATCTACTCCTCTAGCAGCCACCTCGGTAGCAATTAAATACCGATATCTACCTTCACGAAACTCATCAATCGTTTTAAGTCTCTCTTGTTGATCAATTAGACCATGAAGCATTCCACATTGTATTCTCGCCTTCCTAAGTTGACGATACAAAACATTTACCATTTCTCTGGTTCCACAAAATACCATGCAATTTTCTGGTTTTTCATTTATCAATATCTTTATTAAATCATCTAATTTGTCTTCGTTCTCTGAATAATATCCTTCTTGAACAATCGCTTCAACTGTCTCAGTTTCGCTTTCAATCACAATTTCAACCGGATCTGTTAAATATCTGTCTGTAAGTTTTCTTACATTTTCACCCATTGTAGCTGAAAATAACATGGTTACCTGCTTATTTACAAGATAGCTCATGATTTTCTGCACATCTTCAAAAAATCCCATATCCAGCATTAAATCTGCTTCATCTATGATTAGATATTTCACTTTCTCTGGCTTAAACGATGCACGACCTAGATGGTCTAATACACGTCCGGGCGTTCCGACTACAATATGCGTTTTTTGCTTTAACGTAAGTACCTGTTTGTCTATTGGAAATCCACCAAATACAGCAGGAACTTTTAACCTTTTCTTTCTTCCAATATTAAATATTTCTTCTCTTACTTGATTGCTCAACTCTCTTGTTGGTTCAAGAACAAGTGCTTGGGGTGAGTTTTCATCCCAATCTACCATTTCACATAGTGGTATTGCAAAAGCTGCCGTTTTACCACTTCCTGTTTTAGATTTTGCTACAATATCCCTATTTTCAAGTGCATACGGTATTACTCTTTCTTGTATTTGTGTTGGCGTCGTATATCCAAGCATCGTTAGGGCTTCTATTATCTCACTGCTTAATTGGTATTCTTCAAACTTATTTTGTATCATATTCTATATTTTCCCATCTGTGTTTTACACTTGTTTCTCATAAAAGCAATTATCCACCATAACTTGAAATAATTTGCTAGTTATCCACTATTAGTAAAATGTTACCTTTTGCCCAACAATACAGCCATGCAGAAATGATTATTCATGTAGGGCTAAACTGTTATCTTTTTATAAGGTTTTTATTATTTTCAATTAATCTTAACACCATATTCTACATAATTTCCTTGAAATAATCAATGAAATTTTTTCCTATTATTTTTATAACACTTTCTTCCGATACTCCTTCTCGTAATAGCTGTGCTGTTACCAGAATTAATTCGGAATGATTCTTTAAACAATCGTTCCTTTCTGTAGTGAATTCTTGTCTTAACACTGCCTTTTCATAGGATTCACATAAATCCAAACCAAATCCAATATGATTATCTCCTACCAAATTAATAATATAGCGAACATGCTCACACATTTTAATAATAGGATGATCCAGCGGATCTGCACCTACAATATCTTTGTATGCATTGAGTCCCATTACGCCACCTCTTGCTGCTAATAAACGAATCTGATTATCGGTAAGATTACGATAATTCATATGTACGTTTCTAGCATTCGAATGTGTAGCAATAAATGGCTTTTTCGACCTTTTCACTACATCCTCAAATCCATCATCATTTAAATGACTGATGTCAAGAAACATATTTAGTTGTTCAAGCATTTGCAACGTTTTAATTCCGAAGTTTGAAAGCCCGCCTTTTATATCTTCTAACTGATTTGCTCTACAACACCCTTCTGCAAGATAATTTCTTCTACTCCAGGTTAGACTCGCACCTCGAACACCCATCGCATAGAGTGCTCTTAGCATATTGCTGTCATTTGTAATAATATCAAGACCTTCTAAATATAAAATAATACCTATTTTTTCCTCTGCTATTACTTTCTCTATATCAAACTTATCTTTGACAAGTATCACTTCATTCTTTAGTGTTTCAATATCTTCTAACAACGCACTAATCTGATTTAATGTAAGTTCTAAGCCCCTAGCTGGTAGCTGTATTGTTTCAATAAATACCGTAGAAACAATAAATGAAATTCCTGCTTGCTTAAAATCCGCCAAATAACGATTTTTAATAATCTCTTTTTCTCCAACTTGATATCTTTCATAAATCTCTGCTGCCAAATCTAAATGTGCATCCAAAACAGGATTTTCCTGATGCAGCTCATAGGCTCTTTTTTCATATTGATCTTGAATCATTTCCACTTGCATTGTTTCCTTTCTAATGGTAATATACTGATTACAAATTTTCCTTGTTCTGTGTAAGCAATATCTTAAAACATTTGTAACAGTTTAGCCATATCATAGCATAATATAGCTATATAGTCATATATTTCTTTAATATGATGTTACTAATGTAATTACTCCGCGCAAAAACACCTCGCGGTCACAATGGCTAAATAATACAGAATCGTTACACGTTAATTAATTTTACTGGGGGATTTCATTTATGAATGATTCAGTTTTAAAAGTTTTAATCGGAGGATACAAACATAAAGTTGACAATTATGTATCTGCACTGAAATATGTGGATATTATTTCAATTGTTGCATTTGAAGATGCTATTTCTACAAACAATACATTTCTAGAAACAATTGATATTTCAATGTACGATGGACTACTTTTGCCTGGAGGTGGCGATATCGATCCAGACTTTTTTCATGAAGAAAATAGAGGTTCCAAACAGATTGACCTCGTTTTAGATATGATGCAATTTAAATTATTAGAATTATTTATAATGGCTGGCAAACCAGTTTTAGGAATATGTAAAGGTCTTCAAATTATTAATGTGTTCTTTGGCGGAACTATCATTCAAGACCTTCCTACTGCAAACCTTCACGCATGGGATAAGGAAGACAAAGTTCATTTTTCAATCGCAGTACCTCATACTTTTATATGTGATTTATATGGAGAAACGTTAAAAATAAATAGTGCCCATCATCAGGGTGCAGGTCACCTTGGAGACCACCTATTACTGTCCCAACTATCCTGCGACAACGTTGTAGAAGCTATTTATCATGAGTTTCTTCCAATTATTGCAGTACAATGGCACCCAGAACGTATGTGTTTTGATAACGAACGTAATGATACAGTAAATGGTGAAGATGTTTTTCAATACTTTAAAAATATGCTCTAAACAACTTTAATATGTAACTAGGAATCATATTCTTTCATCACATACTCTGCAAGTTTGAATTGAAATTCGTCATCTATATCAATGGAATGATAAGGACTCATGATAAGTGAAAAGGTTCTTCCTCCATAAAAACTTGCATGTGATAAAAAGAACTCTGTACTCGATAAATACATGGCTCCATTTATTCTATATTCCTGGGATACCTCTTGCCTTCTTGCCTGTATATTCGCAGGAAACAAAACATTTATTCGTCCATTTTCCTCTATTTTTACATTTAAGTTCATTGGATGCTCTACCTTACAAATGCTGATAACTGAGTCAGCATTTGTATCAAATAAAACGTTTAAACTCTCTTTTATATGCTGTTCATTTCTCAAGGGCGATGTTGGCTGTAAAAGCATAAAGTAGTCAAACAGTTCTCCCTGTTTTTGCATTTCTTTTAGAACATGCAATATAACATCACAAGTAGCCGCCTGATCCGTTGCAAAGCACTTTGGTCTTAAAAATGGCACATTTGCACCATAGCTTTGTGCTATGTTTGCATACTCTAACGTATCTGTTGAAACAATAATCTCATCAAAAATATTAGACTTTTTGCAAGCCTCTATGGTATATGCCATAAGTGGTTTGCCATTTAAGTTCTTAATGTTTTTATCACGAATTCCTTTGGAGCCACTTCTTGCAGGAATAATTGCTAGAAATGTTTTATGGTTATACATTACGATTCCCCCTCCAAATCATAAAAATTTTTTTTCAAATTGATTCCATAATCCAGCGTTTGCTTGATTGCCTCTATCATTTGATTACTAGTACCTTCTTTTTCATAAGGATTAGCTCGATCTTCCTTTTTCCAATTATAAGTAAGCGTTTTATGGATTGCATCAATAATGTCTTGTACCTGATTTTCACAACTGATTACCGAACTAGGCTTTACCCTTCCTCTTTGCCTATCTCCAATATCAACCGCTGAAACGCTCAGAAAAGGAGCCTCTATGATACCACTAGAAGAATTGCCAATCACAGCTCGACTATAACTTAATAGACTAAGATATCGAAGCGAACCTAAGGAAGAAAATACAACTGCTCTTTCCTTATTCTTAGCAACATATTCCTCAATCCTAGCATTTATGATATTTCCTCCAGTATCCGAATTACTTTTGGTAAAAATAATAGTAAGGTTTAAAAAACTGTCAAGAGCCTCAAACAATGGCTCTATCTGAGTTTCTGTGCTTTCCTTTTCTAACGTAATTGGATGAAAGGTTACGAGAATATACGGATTTGCCAAACTTATTTTCAACGATTTTTCCAAACTATGTTTTGATAATAACTTCGTTTCTTTGATATTTTCAATTCCTAGTGCACCTACTTCAAACACTCGATCTGGTTCTTCTCCTAATTGAATTACTCTTTTTCTATACTCCTTGGTACTTGTAAAATGTAAATAACTCATCTTGGTAATTGCATGCCTCATACAATCATCATAGGCCCCTTGTGTTATTTCTCCTCCATGGATATGAGCAATCGGAATTTTACAAATGGTTGCTACACTTGCTGCTACAAATATCTCATATCGATCGCCTAATAGAAGAATCATATCGGGCTTTACTCTTTCATAAGCCTCAGACAAACCAATCATACCAAGCCCCATTGATTTACAAGTCCCAATTGCCGTATCAGAAGCTACATTCATTTCCACTTTTTCTTTAATGATGAATCCATCTTCTTCTATTTCCTTATATGTCATTCCACACCTATCATCTAAATGCATCCCTGTTACAATGATTTGAAGGTTAAGTTCCTCATCTTCTTTTATTCTTTTTAAAACTGGCCTTAATAAACCATATTCCGCTCGACTTCCTGTTACTACACCGATTGTTTTCACTCGTCAATCCTCTCATCTACTTCATAGCTGTTTTTTGCATTCCTTCCAATTAAATTCTTTATTTTCATAGGAGAAATACCAACTCCAGCACGTTTTGCGGTTAAATTGTTTTCAGTGAAAGCCTCTCCTTGTTTAATGCTTCTTGCCGCAACAAGGCTTTTTCTTACAAATTCTCTATTTTTCAATTCTGTCGTAGTAGGTTTCTTAACCCCATCGCCTAATGCTTGTTCTATATTTCTAATAGAATCTACTAGTTGTTTTAATTTTTTTGGCTCCAAACTCATTTTATGATCCGGTCCAGGCAACGCATGATCTAACGTAAAATGCTTTTCTATCACCACTGCTCCGAGTGCGACCGCCGCTATTGAAGCTTCTATTCCTAGTGTGTGATCGGAATAACCTACTTCCTTATTAAAAATACGCTTTAAGGTACCCATCGCCTTCAGATTCACATCTTTCATAACCGTCGGATAGGAACTCGTACAATGTAACAGTATTATTTTTTTATTGTTTACTTGAATTACGGATAAAGCCTCAGCGATTTCATCCATCGTTGCCATTCCTGTTGATAAAATAATCTGTTTATTTAACGTAGCTATTTTTTTCAAATACAAATAATTTGTTATTTCTCCCGATGGTATTTTAATGGTGTCAACCTCAAGCTTATCCAAAAAATCAATACTTTCCATATCAAAGGGTGAGGACATAAATTGAATATTTCTCATTTTACAATACTGAGAAAGCTGCAAAAATGCAAACTGATCTAATTCAAGTTCTTTTAACATCTCATACTGTGATGAATTATTTTTTGTATGTAGTACTTGATAATCAGCTTTCTTTGCTGTGCGAACTGCCAAATTCTCTGTCTTATAAGTTTGAAATTTTATTGCGTCTGCTCCTGCATCTTTGGCAGCATCCACTAATTGTTTTGCTATATTAAAATCTCCATTGTGGTTAATTCCTGCCTCAGCAATCATAAGTACTTTGCTCATAAACTGTAACCTCCTTAACTGGACTTCCAAAGACTAACCGATTTGATGGTATGTCTTTTAATACTAGACTTCCCGCTCCTACCATAGTGCCTTGGCCAATCGCCACATTTTGAATAATAGTTGAATGTGCACCAATATGAGTATTTTTTTCAACTCTTACATTTCCACACAAAACACTTCCTGGAGCAATATGCACAAAGCTTTCTATCACTCCTCCGTGTTCAATAATTGCTCCTGTGTTAATAATACATGCATTTCCAATTCGTACCTTTGTATTGATGATAGAACCTTTACCAATGAAATTTCCTTCCCCCATCACAACATCCTTCGATACCTTCGCGCTATTATCAATAATATTAGGAAATTGATAACCTATTTTTTTGCAGGCTTTATATTTTCTTAACCTTGGCTCTATTTTTCCTATGCTTCCTATCGCAATTGCAGCGTTTCTGATTCCCAAATAATAGTAATATTCCAAATCTTTATCTTCTCCTATGATTTTCACGCCAGAAACATAGGTATTTTGCTTTTCTTTCGTATCTATAATACCAACAATTTTATATACTCCCATGCTGTTTATTGTGTCTATCATACTTTCTGCATGAGAACCTCCACCAATTATAATAAGTTTTTTTTTCATAGTTTTAATCTTTCTGCCATGTTTTTCATCTCCTCAAATTCTCCCATGTCCAACCACGTGCTATCCATAACCGGGTAGGCGCCGACTTGTTCTCCATGTATTAGGCATTCTTTAATGAGATCTGTCATATCAAAATATTGATCTGACGGAATATATTTTAAAATTTCTTCTTCTAGCACATATAAGCCTGTATTTACTAGCATCTCATATTTCGGTTTTTCACTTAACGTCTCTATACAACCATTTTCACCTAACGTTACAACACCATATGGAATCTCGTAAGTTTTAATCGCAGTCACAATGGTTAACTTATGTTTACGTGTTTTATGATAAAGCAGAAGATCTGCATAATTAATATCAACTAAAATATCACAATTACTAACAAAAAAACTGTCTTTGATATAGTCTTTTGCAAGTACAAGTGCTCCCGCTGTTCCCATTGGTTTTTCTTCTTCCAAAAAGTTTAAATGATAGGGCAGTTCTCCATTAAAATATGCCTTAATCATTTCTTTTTTGTAGTTTATTGTAAGGTAAAATTCTTTGAATTTGTATTCAATAAATTGATTCATAATTCTTTCAACAATAGAAATGTCACCAATTGGAATAAGTGGTTTTGGTACTATTTTAGTATACGGGTACAATCTGGTTCCCTTTCCACCTGCCATAATTACAACTGGTGTTTCAGAGATAATATCATTGTGTGATAGCGAATTGTCAGCTTCGTTCCAAAACAAAATATCTACAACCTCATTCTTATCACTGACTAGGGGAATTGCCTCGATACTATATTTTTTCATTAGTTCTCCGCCCTTAAGTTTGTCTTCAATTCTTAGAGAAATCGGAGACGTGTTCATGATAGCGCAAACAGGCGATGAAAAATCCCCATTTTTTAATATCCAACGCCGAATATCACCATCTGTAACAATACCAATTAATTTTTCTTGATCTACAACAAGAAGAATTTTTTTGGCAGTTTGATCTAATTGTTCTATCGCTTCTCTAATAGGTATATCCTGCGTAATAAAAAATTTATTAACTACCATACCTATCCCCTCTAACTGCTACAATTTTTAATAACATTTATAATATAATCAATGTCTTTTGTCAAAAGATTAGAACTACAAGGTAAATTTATAACACGCTCCAAATAATAATTTGCTTTTTCAATATAATAAGTTTGATTGTTTGTATACATACGTTGGCTATGAATAAGTTGCCATATCGGTCTTGTCTCAATTTGATTATCCTTTAATTGGATCATCACTGTATCCCGATTTACTGTTTCATTTTGTATACATAGAGAATAAAACCAATGATTGTTTCTGGCATTTGGGTTAAAGTTAAGAAGATAAAAATCTTTCATTTCTTTTATGAACTTAAAATAATATTCATAATTGCTTGTTTTATTCTGAATAAACACTTCTAGTTTTTCCAACTGTGCGACTCCAAGTGCTGCTTGTAAATTAGTCATTCTATAGTTATATCCAACCTCATTATGTATATAATAGAGCAAATTATCTTTTGCTTGTGCTGCCAAATATCTGGCTTTTTCTAGGCTACTTATGTCCCTTGCTGTAAGCATTCCTCCTCCACCAGTTGTAATAATCTTATTGCCATTAAATGAATAGGCACCAAAATCACCTATCGTACCTGCAAATTTTCCTTTGTATCTTCCTTTCGTACAATAGGTTCCTAATGCTTCAGTTGCATCTTCTATTAGTTTGATCTCATATTGATCGGCCAAATCTCTAAGTCTTTCTAAATTTGCCATATTCCCAAATACATGGACTACGATTACTGCTTTAATGATTCGTTTTGTTATCTTATTTTGTAAGCCTTTTAAAGTTAAAATACATTCCTGTTGTAAAAACTGTTCTAGTTTATCACAATCCATATTAAGGGAATCATCACAGTCCATAAATATAGGTTCGGCACCTACATATTTTACTGGATTTACCGCTGCGATAAAGGTAAGTGTAGGAACAATTACTTCATCTTTTGAAGACACTCCCGCTAGTATTAATGCTAAATGAATACCAGCTGTTCCACTTTGAAGGGCTAGCGTCCCTTTCACATTTAAATATTGCATCATTTCTAGTTCAAATCTTGTTACGAAACTTCCTGCTGTTGATACCCACTCAGTTCGAAGTGCCTCCGTTACATAGCTTAATTCATTTCCCTTTAGATTAGGTACCGATAAGGGTATCATGAAAACCTCCATTTCTAGACATTGTAGATATCTGATTTATACTTATCTAAATTTTTACTCATCCAGTCAATTGTTTCTTTCAAACCCTCACTAAGGCTATATTTGGGAATCCAATTAGTAAGTTCTTTTATTTTTTGATTGGAACCGAGCAATCTCACAACCTCACTTTTTTCTGGTCTTAACCTTTGCGTTTCACATTCTATTGTTGCGCTTGGGTTAATTTGTTTGATTAGTTCCTCTGCTAACTCACCAATTGATATTTCCTTTTGCATGGCAATATTAATTTCTTCTCCTATCGTTTTTTCGGATCTCTCTATTTCAATAAAGCCGTTCACCGTATCTTTCACATAATTAAAGTCTCTAGTCGGGGTTAAACTTCCAAGTTGAATCGTTTCTACACCTGCTAATAATTGGGTTATGATAGTCGTAATGACAGCCCTTGCAGATTGTCTTGGCCCATAGGTATTAAATGGACGAACAATCGTCACTGGAAGTGAAAAGCTTTTGTAAAAAGATTCTGCAAGTCGATCGGCTCCTATCTTTGTTGCTGAATATGGTGATTGCCCTTGAAAGGGATGCAATTCATCCATTGGGACATATTTTGCGCTGCCATAAACTTCTGATGTAGATGTAGTCAAAACCCTTCCTACCTCCATATCTCTGGCCCCCTGCAATACATTAAGTGTCCCTTTTATATTCGTATCTACATAGCTATCTGGCGACTGATAGCTAAACGGAATTGCAATCAACGCTGCCAGATGGAACACAGATTCTATGTGTTCCATCGCTTTTTTAACACCATATGGATCTCTTATATCCCCGCTCTGTATTTCAATTTGATTCGTAATATGCTTAGGTAAGGTATCTAACCACCCCCACGAATTGAAGGAATTGTAGTAGGTGAACGCTCTTACCTCATACCCTGTTTCTAATAGCATTTGCGTTAAATGACTTCCTATAAACCCGTCTGCGCCAGTAACTAAAACTTTTTTCATACTCCCTCCTTTAACTGTGATGGTTGTCAAAGACCTTGATTCTATAATAGGAACTTTTGTCTTCTATAAAAAAACTGAACTCCCCATAACAATTAGTTAAAGTATGGGTCAGATACTTCGTTTGTTCTTGATTTTCCCCTGTATTATTTTCATTTTCGCAATAAATTTTTTCTAAAATAATAATTGCGTTCTCTACTGGATAATTTTCTTCGTCGTGAACATATCCTTTAATTAATACTTTTTCTATATAATATTCATTATATTCTTGTTCCATAACTAACATCCTTATTTAACAAATTATCATAGGCTCATAAATATCGAGTTGATAATTGATATACTTATTTTTTATTACAACTACGGCAAATTTACCCTCTTGATTTGTTACAACATACCCTTTTTTTACTCTTTGATTTTTGTGATAAATTTCTGTAATCTCTATGACTGCTCCTTGAATCGGCTTACATTGTTCACTTAAAACTGTTCCAGTTAATAAAACTTCACTCACTCGTCTAATCATCACATTTGTTTGTAATATGGTTTTATTTTTCAAATCATTTGGAGTAACAATTACATCTGCGTAGTAGCTCATGATAACTCCCCCTTTACCTTTATATCAGCGGTGCAAATATTGTAAGTTCATATTTCATACTTGGATTTGCTTCAATTGAAAATAAATATTCACCCTCTTCATTTGTTGTAACATATCCTAATATTATTTTTGATTTTGTTTTGCCATTTATTTGTATCACTTGAACGACCGCGCCTTCACAAGGTTCTAGCCTTTGGTTATAAACAATTCCTTTTATAATTTGAAATTTATTTGGAGCTAATTTTATATTAATGTGATTTTCTCTGCAATACTCAAGATTCGCTCCTCTTACGATGAAAGATGCATTTTTTGAACAAATCATTTAATTTTGAATTTCCTTTTCCTTTATTTTGATTCATATTGATTGATTGTGTATCTAATTCTTGTTTATCTGTTTCTTTAGTTGCTATTTCTTTCGTTTCTATTTTTTTCGTTTCTATTTCTTTCGTAACTGTATCTTTGGTGTATACAGTTACATTCAGCTCTTGCTTATCCTTCGTATCTTTTGCAGAAATTATATTTCCCATTTTCTCCTTACCATTAATAACTATTTTATTTATTTCAACTTCTCTATATTCTTTATCTTCTATTTTCATTTTTACAAATCTCCCTTATCATTACCATTTCACTTTTACTATATGCTAAGAATAGAATTCTATTACTGTTTCCATTACTAGCTCTTTTACTTCTTCCAACATTAATTTCATGTTCTCAAAGTAACCCTTAAATGCCCTCGCTTGATGCTGTAAATCGGAAGTCTGTTTTTCAAAATCCTTTGCATACATATGAAACATTTTTTGTTTCATATCAAATACAAATTTGCTAAAGTATCCCCCTAAATATTTACTATTTGGTGAGTTTTCAAACTCATTGATAATCTGGAGAATATAGAGCATCCGTTGCAAATCTATATCATTATCTTCCACATCTATTAGAGATTTTGTTTGATTCTCTAATATGATTTTTCCACACAATTCAAAACCCTGTTCAGCTTTTATTATACATTCATCAATAAATGTCTGTATTTCTTTTACCGTTGCTTTACTATCTATATTGAGGTCTTCAATTGGAATACAATTCTTTTTTATATGATCAAATCTTTGCCGATTTAATACCTCTTCCAGTTCTTTGTGTGGAGCTCCTTTTATATCTGCACCGTATGAACAATTAATAAATTCAATTCGTTTTTGTTCCTGATATGCAGTAATATAGTCTTCTAATCTTCTTCTAAAATGATCCAGTGTTATAGTAGTGCTAACTTGTTTACCAAACACATCTTTTACCATCATCTGCGCCCTATAATTTAATGTTTTATCGTAATCATGGGTTGCACTATCTGCATGATGCTTATGGTCTGTATATGCTAGATCTTGACCAACAAATAAAATTGGTGAACATCCCATCATATTAGCTAAGTCAATACATGCATGTGCAACCGATCCGCCCGAATAGACTCCTAATAATTTGTTTAAGTCCGCAATCGTCTGTGAAAACAAAAGCGATATATATATTTTTTTTCCTTTATAATCTTTAATTAAATATCGATTACTAAATTCATAAAAAGCCATCGGAACGTCTAAATCCAAATAATCCTTCATCATTTCATAATTGGCATCCACAGGATCTACGGATACAATCATATCTGGTATGATATTATTTTTGATTAATGCACCAACGGTTCTACTTCCTGTTATAATAAAGCACTTTTCAACCTTATCTTTATACTTAATCATATCTTGTATATTTCGATCAAGGGAAGGTCCTCCTGATATAACAATCGCTGGCACATCCATATTGGTAAAAATATAATGATGGATTGGGGTACATTGATTTAAAATTCTTAAGTTTGCAATCATATTTTGAATAAATACTTTTTTAAATCGATTGGCCAGACCAATTTGTGCGGAAGCATTAATAATAACCCAATCTAAATGCTCCACGAGACAATCATATTCTTTTTTATAAATTTTGCTGTAATTACCAAACGCATGAAAATATATATTGTTAAAATTTTTGCTGCTAATATGATCATTTAATATTTTTTTTACTTGTTTTTCTTCAAATAAGACTATTTCAATATGATCGGTTGCATACAAACTATGTTTCTTGTATACATCTTGATTTGGTTCAAAAATAATCACTTTATTTCTAGAACACATTACTTTTTTTATTTTTTCTATATATTCACCTGTATCAATTCCAAATAAAAAGATCAAAGAATCAAATTTCAAATCATCTAATGTGTCTAATAACTTATCAATTTCTTTTTTATAATTAAGCCTATCTGCCAAAAAAAAGAATTGATTCTCTTTTTTAATTCGATAGACATTATATCCATCTAATGTTTTAAACTTTTTCATAATACCCTCCACACCGTTTTATCCTTCCTTCTTATCCTAATTGGTTTTCTAATAAAATTGCATTCTGTGTGTTTAACTAAATGAGTTGTTTTAGACTAGGCTTACACGGACGAATACGCCACTAATTTGTATTCTTTATCAATTCTAGGTAGGGAGATTCCATAGGAACCATCCGCAACAGTAAACGTTACACCTAGACTTTTTTCTATCGCTGGTACATAACAATTATCTACTACTAATATTTCTACCGCTGCATTCGGTAACGGTTCTCCCTTCGGACTATACACAATACCTTTTATAAAAATAAATACATCTGCGGACAACGTAATGTCAGCAGTAACAATTTTAGAACAAATGATTTGACACCCTGTCAAGATAATTCTGGGTAACATTATTTAGCCTCCTTTGTTATCTATTGATATCTATTTAAATAAAGTGTCTGCTTGCAGACTCTTTAGCGCCTGAGTGAATTGCGTAGTAATAAACTTTCTCTCCACGAGGTGCGCATTTTGGCACGTAGTGCCTTTTATTGAATAGGGAAGTTCGTAGAACTTTCCTATTTAATAAGAAACTTATCTTATGCAGCTTTCGCATAAGATAAGTTCCAACAAAACAATTAGCTTGGATAGAATTTAAGAAGAATTTGTACATTCGCTTTACAAGTTATTCCATATTCACCTGCTGCATTTGTAAATGTTTGACGATCTGGATCTCTAGTTGACGTTGTTGCAGTATCTTCCCATACTCCTACCGCACCACTTCGAAGTAGTGTATCAGAAAATAATGCAGAACCTTTCAGTAAAAACAATCCCCAACTTGTAGTTGTAAGATTTTTCACTATAATTGTTCCTGATATTGCTGATGCTGATGTTACTAATCTTGGAACTGGTTGATAATTAGCCATGATATTGCCCCCTGTTACGATTCTTTAGAAATGCGCATTTCTACTATATAATATGAACTGGCAATCAAAAAGTGACAATATCTTTATAGAATAAGCAAAACAATTCCTTTCAATCATACTTAGGTTTAACGTAACTATTCAGTACTTTCATAGTTACCGCTACGCGATGCACATAAAATGCAAAAAATTTGCATTTTATTGCTATAAAACTCAGGATTTTGCTTTGCAAAACACCTCGCGTTAGTGGGTACTGAATAGATACAATTTAATAAACTTTACTAATATTTTAAAACAAAGAATGAGAGAACCCAAAATCGATTCTCTCATTCTTTGTTTTAATTAGTTTATTTTTCTGATATTTCTTTTTGTTTATCTGTTTTACAATACTTTCTTGCAATATATACAGCTGGTGTATCGAGTAAGCTTGTTACAATAAAAATAATATAACTTGAAATCACAATATGTATTAAGGTAATAAAATCATATACTCCAATAAATGCTGCAAATGTAAATAATAAGGTGTTAAAAAACTGTGAAACTAGTGTAGAACCATTATTTCTTAACCACAAAAATTTTTTAGAATCTTTACATGCTTTTGTCGTATAATCCCATAGCTTGTGATATGCCCATACATCAAATACTTGAACAATGGCGTAAACCGCAATACCTGCTATCATAAGTCTTGGTGTATTACTAAAAACATTCTTAATTGCTGGCATAGCCCAATCATTTTGATTTGGTGTGTATAAGAGCCACGATTGTGAGATAACAATAAATGCAAAGGATGTTGCAATACCAATCTTAACCGCTTTATTGGCAGCTTTTTTACCTTCCATTTCACTTAATATATCAGTCACAAGAAATGTGGAGGCAAACAAGATATTCCCCAATGTCTGCTCCATTCCAAAGGCATTGATCATAATCAGTACTTCAATATTAGCTGCAATTGTTGCAATGACTGTCCAACAATATAAACCAGCTGTTCCAAACATCTTATATGCAAGAATTACCATCACATATAATACTACAAGTGATCCAATCAATATTATTTCATTTGGCATTTGTTAATACTCCTCCTACTCCAAAAGCTGTGTTTTCCATTAAAATATCTACTCTATCGTTATTTTCATAAATAGGATATATTTCTTTTGCAAAAATATCTATTATTTTGGGGGCTGGTTTAATTGGTTTTCCATTTTCCTGCATAATATTAATACATATTCTATCAAAATACTTTAACCCAGTTTCGATATCATAAAGCATTGATTCTTTGTTCTGTCCAGGAATCCCAAACAATAAGCATGCCTCATCAAAATACATCGCAATTTCTTCTGGTGAATTGGTATCAATACCTTTATCTAGGTAACTTTCTCTAAATAGTGAATTAAAAGTTTCAACTCCTATTTTTACCTTAACTTTTACTCCAATGTCTTCAAAACGTTTTCGAAGTGTTTGAACCATCTCTTTATGATTCCAGTGACATTCAAAATGAATCTCTTTGATATTACGTTTCTTACATGTTTCTTCAAGTAACACCATGGTTTTTTCATTCAGATCAACAAAGCTTCCTGAATTAATCACCTCAAGTTTCTCATAAATTCCTTGTACTTTCTCAATTTCAGCTTTGTTTAAATTGTAATTTTCTTCTTCATTGTTACTGAAATCCAAATGATAATCGCAGAATCTACATCTACGCCATTTGCACCCTGAACCACGAAGAAGAATGATTTCACGTTTATTCTTTTCTTTTATAATAGAATAACGTTCCATAATTTCATTGTCCATCTTTCTCCTCGTCTTTCCTAAGTACAAATTCACTTCCAACCCAACCATAAGAAACACTTTAGTGAGTTCCTACGGTTACCGCAGTGCAACTCATATGCCTGAGAATTCACGGCATTTTCATCACTACCTGCGCAAAAAAGGACGCAATCAAATTGCGCCCATCCATTCAACAAAACATAACACTGCCAACTTGAGGCAATGCTAATTTATCATAACTACTCTGTCCCCATAAACGCGAGGTGTTTTGCAACGCAAAATTCCATGTTAATATAGCGCCAAAATGCAATTTTCTTACATTTTATGTGCATCGCGTAGCATTAACTATGAAGGTACTGAATCGTTAGAATTTTTCCTAGTTTTGTTTATAGACAGGATGGTTACGAACTGTCTTATTTGCTTTATGATGATAGAATAGTTGCATCGCATCCATCCCATCCATCGTTTTATACTTTTCTTTAACTTGTTGAATTAATTTATTAACTTACCCTATATCACTTCAAGCATTTACTAAATTAGAAAACATTAATTTCAACATTTTGCTTAAGAAATCTAGTGCATTTGTGAGTATAACATATTGTTATTTAACAGACAAGTTTTTTTAAAAATTAATTCACTATTTTTGTAACAGTTGTTACTGTTCACTCCGCTCACAGTAACGTAATATTTCTGCATGCATATTCGTATATACAATACCTTCTTTTTTCATAAGCTTAATCTGATCCTTTGATAAATATAACTCATAAGCTAATTTTTCTTCTGAAATACCAACATATGCTGCATATAAGACATTCCATTGATAGAAATAAGACTGTGTTGCCAATGTTTTGTAATCTGGATAGGTTCCATACTTGAAATACATGAAAAAAGCATACAATAACCCAAGAAGATCTTCTTATCATTTCTCCTCAGGTATCATATGCTCTATCTGTATTTGATGAAAGTATTAATTTATCTATTACTGATCTAATTTTTCCAACATATGTCTCCATGCTGTTTGAATGTCTAGATACTGTTGATAATTCTTCTTAACCTGTTTATCCGCTTTGTTTAGTTCATCTAATATTTTCATAAAATCAGGCTTGTTAAAATGACTTGAAAGCTTAGGAAGCACAAGGGTAAGTGTATTTCTCATTTCATTTATCGTTATTTCATATTCTGAAGGATTGGTAATGTAAAGTAAAAGAGGTTTATAGCGAATCCAACCCAGGCACGCGCTGTAAAATCTCGTAACAACCTTATCTGAGTTTGCTATTATAGAATCTAATTGAATTGGAAGGGTTCCATCTAATAGATGTCGATATGCTGAGAATCCATCATGAAAGGTATAACAAGGAACTCTAGTTACCTTTCTCTCGGTTAGTAATGTACTTAAAAAAGTATCTTCACCTCTTGCTCCAGGTGGATTATAAAAAGGAAATGTACGTTCTGGTTTGGTTAAGTTTATACATAAATTTGCTCCAGAGATAAATTTACAATGCTCTACTTCTTCTACTTCAATGCTTTCTTTATTAACCAAGATGTCAGTGTCCGCATATGTTACGCCACCATTTTTCATGATTTTCTTTATCGATTCCCAATTAATAATATCATTACTAATTGTCTTAACAAAAAGGCCAAAATCATCTTCTGTTAGCACTTCATCAAACTTTATTTTAGGAATTGGAGAAATATATCCACAATGATATCCATTGGTAATATCCGAATTCTTAATATTCTCTAAATGAATTGGAAGTACATATTGTCCACTCCACAAACAATTTCCCTTATTATTGGTAACTGCTAATGGGTATTCATCATCATCTAGAAATAATAGATAATCCATATTATTTTTCAATGCTTCATATAATATTACATTACGCTTTCCAGCATATCCATTACCAAATACTAATTTACGTTCTTTTTTTGTTTCGATATCTTCATCGTCATCGCTCAATCCTCTTTTAACAGAATGATTTGCACCAATGAATGTAATATCGTCAAATGTATCAACAATCTCCTGATTTAAATTGGTATAATCTGTTGATATTGTATTGGAATAATTTACATCATATGCAACAAATAGATTCAAGCTTACCTTTTCTTGGAACTGATTAACTATTCCTGACTCATTCCAACTATAAATATAGGAATTCATTACTTTTCTAAAATTCTTTCTTCCTGTTGCAAAACCAATAGCTAGTTTAATCACTTTCTCTTCCATTCCACGCCTCCTCTTTGCCATAAAAATAAAGCATTCATTGACTATCTCGCAACTATTCAAATCTTTAAACCGATTCTTTCGTTACCTCTCATTCGAGTAAATAATCAATAAATGCTACTTATTATTTGACACCACTTGTTACTGTTATCTACTTCTCACAACCTTAATAATAGTGCTTTCTCAACAGGTTGTCAAGTTTTGGGAACTGTCCTCTTTTGATTTATTTCTATACCAAAGTGCCTAATTATAGACATTTTGACACAACGTACCATTTAATTAATGGGGAAGTTTGTAGAACTTTACCATCAATTAAATAATGTAATTATTATTTATTAACCTCTACTATGATAGGCATAATCAACGGATTGCGCTTCATTTCTTTCCATAAGAAATCACCTAGCTCATCCTTAATGGTGGACTTTATTTTACCCCAATCCATGGTGTTTTTATCCACGCATTTATCAACGCTTTTTATAGCTACTTGCTTAATTTTAAGCATTAATTCGTCTGCTTCTCTCACATATACAAAGCCTCTTGATACAATGTCAGGACCTGAAACAACCTGATTCGTTGACTTTTCTAATCCTACGATTACTATAATGAGCCCATTTTCAGATAAAATTTGTCTGTCTTTAATTACAATATTCCCAACATCTCCAACACCCAAACCGTCTACATAGATTTCTCTTGCTTTGACTTGTCCTACAATTTTAGCTTCGGTTTCTGACAGTGCTAAAACATTTCCTGATTGCAATATAAATATATTTTCTTTATCTATTCCCATTGATAACGCTACTTTTTGTTGCGCCATTAAATGTTTATATTCTCCATGCACTGGGATCACATATTGTGGTTGAACCAACGCATAAATAAGTTTCAATTCTTCTTGACATGCATGTCCTGAAACGTGAGTATCTTGAAATATTATCTCAGCACCTTTCATGGATAGTTCATTTATCACTTTAGATACAGCTTTCTCGTTACCCGGAATTGGCGTTGAGCTAAAAATAATATTATCTCCCGGTTTAATTGAAATCGTTTTATGAGTGGAATCTGCCATTCTTGAAAGTGCTGCCATTGATTCACCTTGGCTTCCAGTTGTAACAATAACCAATTTCTCATCTGGATAATTTTTCATTTGATCCACTTCAATAATTGTATTTTCTGGAATTTTAATGTACTCTAGTTCCGACGCAACCTTAATTACGTTAACCATACTTCTTCCTTGAATTACAACTTTTCTACCAAATTCAAATGCTGTATTAATAATTTGTTGAACTCTATCAACATTAGAAGCAAATGTAGCAACAATAATTCTGTTTGTTTTATTTTCTGTAAATAAATTTGTAAATGTCTTTGCTACTAACTTTTCAGACATGGTAAATCCTGGTCTTTGTGCATTTGTACTATCAATCATTAGTGCCAAAACACCCTTTTTACCAAGTTCTGCGAATCTTTGTAAATTAATTGCATCGCCAAATAAAGGAGTATAATCAATCTTAAAATCTCCTGTATGAACAATAACTCCAGCTGGTGAATAAATAGCCAAAGCTGATGCATCTGCAATACTATGATTAGTCTTAATAAATTCTACACGAAAAGCACCCAGGTTAATCGATTGACCATGCTTTACCGTTTTTCTTTTTGTCTTTTTCACTAAATTATGTTCTTTTAGTTTTAATTCGATAAGACCTTGTGTTAATTTAGTTGCATAAATCGGAACATTTAATTCTTTTAACACATATGGTAATGCACCAATGTGATCTTCATGTCCGTGAGTAATAAAAAAGCCTTTTACCTTATCTTTATTCTCAACTAAATATGAAACATCTGGAATAACCAAATCAATTCCTAACATATCGTCTTCTGGAAACGATATCCCACAATCAACCACTATGATACTGTCTTCGTACTCAAATGCTGTGATATTCATTCCAATTTTCTCAAGTCCGCCAAGCGGTATGATTTTAACTTTCTTTTCGTTTAAATCTTTGTTTTCTTTCATCCAATCCCTATCTTTCTGCGTTTCTACGCCTTATACTAATTCTATAATTGTACTTTCCGTAATCATTTAACCTTTATAAAAACGGAGCTGTTTTTCAATGACTAATAATAGCCATTTGCAACAGCTCCTTTATTATGTTCCATTAATATTTTTCACCTGTTACTCTTATCATAACACACTTTGCGTTATTTTATAATACCTGAACACTAAATGCTGTAGTTTGAGGTGGAATGCTAGCGGTCTGGAAATTTGCATGTTCGACTCTTACATTCTGACCCGGCCTTAAATTTCTTAAGTAAATTTGGTTGCCTCTTCGATCTAAAATCATTGTTGTATCTGTTACCACAAACCTCATTTGACTATTTGGATCATTCTCGTTACCTACTAGGAAAAAACTATTATTGACATCAACACGAATAACATTTCCTATTTTGACATTGGTTAAATCTTGAGCACTCGTAACTGTTATTCGAAATGCTACTGCCTGCGGAGGCATGCTCCTTGTCATTGCTGATGAAAACTCAGCATTTACTACCATGCCTTTTCTTAAATCTCGAAGCAACATGTTTTGACCAAATCGATTTCGTATTATTGTGTTTTGATTTACTAACAAGGCAACAACATTAATATGAATCATGCGAAAATCACCCATGACTCCATATGAAATTGTTACTGTTCCGGCTCTGTTATTCACAAAAACATCTTCAACAATTGCATCTCTTACTCTAACTATACTATTAGAACCACTATTTTGATTACATTGGTTACAATTTTTAAAAGTATCCATATTATACCCCATATTTATAAATTTTACTATATAATATGATTAAATTTTAAAATGTTGTAATAAACTAGACTATGATTCATCTTATCCTACTTCATATTATTTCTGCATGCAAATTCGCTACGCGAAGCAGAAATCAGTTGTTGAATCATTTTCTTACGTAGCTTAACAGCTAGTGTTAAGCTACTGTGTGAACCGTAACTTATTTCTTATTATTGGCTAGCAATACTTTCCAAGTAATACTGTATTTTTAGAATTTTTTTGTTATAATAGGCTATATGATTGGAGGATTTTTATGTTAGAAAAAAATGATTTAATATTCGTTAAATCCCGTTTAACGTTTTGGGATAAATTAAATGATTCAGAGAAAAGCTTAGTTGAAACTAATACTACTAAGGTCTGTTATTACAAGGGTTCTAAATTACACAGTACTAGTAATGAATGTTTAGGCGTTCTTCTCATACGCAGTGGTGAATTACGTGTTTATATTTTATCAGAAGATGGTCGTGATATAACTTTATATCGTATTTCCGCTGGAGATGTATGTGTACTTTCTGCATCTTGCATTTTAAATAGTATTACATTTGATGTTGAGATTGATGCAGAAATGCAAACAGAAGCATTTTTAATTAATATTGGTGCTTTTAGCAAGCTAAGTGAACAAAATGTTTATGTGGAAAATTTTGCATATAAAAACACCATGGAACGATTTTCTGATGTTATGTGGTCAATGGAACAAATACTGTTTATGCGATTTGATAAAAGATTGGCAATTTTTCTATTAGATGAAATCGCAAAGACTAATTCGTCTGAATTAAGTATTACACAAGAACAAATCGCTAAATATGTTGGAAGTGCCAGAGAAGTTGTTTCTAGAATGCTCAAGGTATTTCAATCACAAGGTATATTAGAACAATCCAGAGGTTCCATTCATATTATGAATAAAGAAAAACTAAAAGAACTACTATAAAACTTAATAAGCTTACATTTAAAATAGATAGGAACGTCAAGCGAACTTCCCTATCTATTTGTGTAAAAACCACATCAAATAAACATGTTTCTTTCAAATCAATCTGTTGATTGTAACACTTCATTTATCACATTTTGCATAATTTCTTTGGTCATCATTCCCGGAACATATCCTGCAATATTACCTTCTTTATCAATCATAAAGGTCGTCGGAAACGCTGAAATATTATATGCTTGTAACACTTCACCTGTCTCATCAAATACGACTGGAAATGTATATTCATTTATTTCTAAAAACGATATAATATCATCTTTTACAGAATCTTGATTATTGGGATAAGCGTCACTTTTGGGATTAGCAATCCCTAAAAACACCACATCATCCTGGTTCAAATTATACTCTTGATACAGTGCTTCAATATCTGGAATTTCTTGTTTACAAGGTGGACACCACGTTGCCCAAAAGTTCAAAAACACTACCTTTCCCTTATATTCCGAAAGGTTATGTTCATTCCCATACTGGTCTGTTAAAGTAAAATCAAATGCAGCAATACTATCATCTTTAGGTGTATCACTGGAAGCACTGCCCTCCGAAGATGTTTTGTCCTCTGTTTTTGCCGTTTCTGTAATTACATTTGATGTAGAATCGGTTACATCTTCTGCATCATTCTTTGAGCTACTTTCCTGGGTCGTACTAATAGAATTCAAATAACTTGATACTCCATTTAACCAACCAGTAAATATCATTATTCCCATAATAACAAGAATGATGCCACCCGCTTTAATCGTATACTTTAGTAGCTTTTGTTTTGATTTCAAAAAGTTCAAAACTTGGCTCGTAAATAATCCAAGTAATAAAAATGGAACTAAGAACCCAATCGCATATACAAATACAAGCATATTACCAGCAACTGCCGTTGATGCTCCAGACGCCATAATTAAAACAGAAGAAAGTGCAGGCCCAATGCATGGTGTCCAAGCAAAACTAAAGGTAAATCCCATTACAAGTGCTACGATAGGATTCATATTTTTATTTTGTAAATTAAAATTAATTTTTCTCTCTTTTTGTAAAAACGTAAAGTCAAATATACCTAATTGAAACAAACCTAAAAATATAATTAAAATTCCACCGATTCTAGTAAATAGTAATTTGTTACTACTAAAAAAGTTACCTAAGGCAGTAAATGACATGCCAAGAATAAAAAAAGCAAATGAAATTCCTATTACAAAAAACAACGTATGAAGGAATACTTTTTTCCTTTCATATGTTACAGTTCCGTCTTTATCCGTCTTTTGAGCATTTCCTGCTAAAATACTCATATACACGGGAATAAGTGGAATGACACAAGGTGAAAAAAAAGATAAAATACCTTCTATAAATACAAGTATAAAGCTAATGCTATTTGTTGATAAAATATCACCCATCCTGTTTACCTCCTTTTAGTGCGCATTTCTCGTACTGAATGACAAATGTGCTTTTCACACGTTTCCTTTACATAAGTTTTCACCTACTTATTAAAACATATAATTTTCACACTTACCTTTTTACTTCAAAATTCACTTCGATTAACAAGCTCTATCATCATAATCATCTTCTTCAAAATCAATTTTATCATATCCTATTGCATTTTTGGGACAAACGTTGATACACTTACCACATTGTATGCAATCAGGATGACTTAATATGTTATCTTTGTACTCATAAGGCACGATTCCTAACAAGCATTTTTTTTCACATATCTTACAAGAAACACAATCTGCTGTAATGTGTAATACATTCCTACTTTTTCTATAACTTGATATAATCGCTGCAATGGTTCCCATCGGACAAAAGTGACACCACGTGCGTTGATTATAAAAAAGTGATAATATAATTCCAATAATAGTTGTTACAACTATTATTCTGTAAAATACCATTCCTATTCCAACTAGATTGCCCCAGTTTTTATAAATTCCAGCACCAAACATCGACATCATAAATGCCACCATAATAAATCGAAAAAATTTTGACTTTAAAAATTTCGGTACTTTTTTATGATTACTAAATTTTGATACTATACTATCATAAAAATTGCCACGAGGACACAAATTACCACACCAAAATCTACCTTTGAAAATTGATACTACAATCGGTGCTACCATACAAATAACCGCTGTCACTGCATATTTAAAATCAATTAAACCCACGATTATAAAAACAATTAATAGTAAATATGAATATTTCTTCCAAACCTTTAAAAATTTCTTCATCCTATTCTCCCACATTTAATAAATTTATTATTTTAGCAAACATCACCCTTCTAGGTCTGTATTGAAGATTGCCAACAATAATTTATTATATCAATTTATTTTTATTATTCTGTGACCTTATCACATAGTAGTAGGAGAATTCTATATTATAAAAACGTGTAACTATTCAATACCCTCATAGTTACCGCTACGCAATGCACACAAAATGCTTAAAGATTGCATTTTGGTGCGACAGAACTAGGGATTTTACTAAGCAAAACACCTCGCGTTTATGGGAACTGAATAGTTACTAAAAACGAACAGCGTCTGGAGGTACTCTGTCCGTTCTTTTGTTATTACTATATTTTATTGAATCATTGACAAAATTGCTTGCTTAGTTTGAACACCTACCACACTATGAATCACTTTACCATTCTTCATTACAATTAAAGTTGGAATACTCATAACATTAAATTTTTGTGCTAACTCTTGTTCTTCATCGACATTTACTTTACCTACTACAGCCGAACCACCTATCTGACCAGCTACTTCATCAATAATTGGCCCTACCATTCTACATGGACCACACCACGATGCCCAAAAATCTAATAAAACTGGTTTATCTGATTTGATTACTTCTGTTTCAAAATTGTTTTTTGTTATTTTTATCACGCTCATATTTTATTCTCCTTTGCAACTCCATATTAAAAGTTATTCAGTTTATTTGTTCTGATAACTTTATTATACTCATATTTAGCATTTAATCTGTGATATGGTCACATAGGAATCATTTTAGTTTTTTTGACCTTCGTAGAGTGTTAATGATGGCTTTATTATTTTAACCACATACGTAAATAACATAAATATAATGATAGTATCAATTGGCCACATAATTACATTTTTTATTATTCTTGCTGATAACAATATTAAGAATCCCTTCCCATACAAAATAGAAAGCCATAAGGTATTCAACCCACAATTCACAATCACTTTATCCAATAAACCAGCAAGTGCAATACGGTAAATTTTAATTGGCTTCTTGTAAAGTAATACACCATAAATAATTCCACTTACTATTTCACTAATTGTAAATCCAATAAAAAAAGGACCAGTAGGTCTTACCATGTACTTTAAAACATCTGATGTGCCTCCAAAAATTCCACCTATTATTGGACCAAATAAATATTCGACTACCCTATTGGGCATTCCTGAAAATCCAACCTTGATATAAGGTCCTATTTCAAACGTAGTAGTATAACCTAGTACAATGGCTAATGCTAGCATTAACGCGCATAATACCATGTTTTTTGTTTCTTTAAATTCATTGACTGACGCTTCACATAACTTGAATATTTTTTTCATAATTGCCTCCTTTGCAGTAATTTCCTTGCACTACATAAAGAAGGCATATTTATGCCTATCTATGTAGCAGCGGGATGCGAACTCTGTACCGCAAGTTTTCACTTTTCGTCTGAATGTCAACTCCCTGTTCATCCAGCACTTAACGCACAAAATTCTACTCTGCTTTTCTTTTTTTAATTTTTTTATGCAAGATTATTAGAATTCACTTTTGTTTCATTCCTGTCTCTTGCTCTCTTTACTATAACATAA
Organism: Lachnotalea sp.; assembly: GCA_041821265.1. GTDB lineage: Bacteria > Bacillota > Clostridia > Lachnospirales > Lachnospiraceae > Lachnotalea. The sequence continues at coordinate 100,863 of JBGUEQ010000008.1, forward strand.
AGAAGTCTGAATTTGCATTGCATTTTGTTATTATGACAAAAATATTCTACTATTTAGTTACTGTTCACTCCGCTCATATTAACCTATGATCATTAATCTTCAAATACTGACTTAACAATTGGAATTACATAATGACTACCGCCTCTGTCTTTTACATCCTCTACCATTGTGATAGCTAAATATGGTTTCTCATCATTATCTACCGTAAATGCTGCGAACCATCCAAGCTCTGTCCCTTCACTATCATCCTTTGATAATTTAATCTCTGCGGTTCCAGTCTTACCTGCTAAGGTCATTCCTTCTATCTTCGCACTATGGCCTGTCCCATCCGGACTTTCTACTACTTGAATTAAATCATTACATATTGTATCAGCAGCTTCTTTTGAAAAAACCTGTTCCTTCCAATATGTAGGTGTTGTATCATCTTTATACTCCAAATATGGCTGCACCATACTTCCATCATTTACAAATGCAGAATACATAGATGCCATATGTACTGGATTTACTAACACTTTTCCCTGTCCATATCCGCTATCTGCTAATTGTATTTCTGAATCAAATTTATTATCTGTTCCAAATTCAGATGAACCTAACCCAAATTGGAATGGTATACTTTCATCAAATCCTAAATTTAATAGCTGCTCTGCCAACGTATCTTCGCCTATTTTAAGTGCTGCTTTTGCAAAATAAATATTATCAGAATTAATAAGTGCATTCTGCATATCCACTTGGCTTCCATATTCTTTTAATGTTGTTACTTTATAATTACCCCAACTAGCATCTTTTTGCCAGCTTAGACCGCTATTTCCAACATTCTCATCATGATTCAATGTGTTAGTTGTTAAACCTATTGCCGCAATAATTGGTTTAAAGGTTGAGCCAGGGCTTAACGTTGCTTTAAAACGATTATAAAGAGGCATAGCTTCGTTTTCGTTTAGTGCTTGCCATTGATCACTTGACATTCCTAAAATGAAGTCATTTGGATCGTAGGAAGGCGTGCTAATAAGAGCTAAAATTTCTCCTGTTTTTGAATTCATGACAACTGTACTACTTTTATCATTTTCTAATTCATCATAAAGTTTACTTTGTAAATCTGCATCAATCGTAAGTTTTACGTTTTTGCCATTTTGCGCTAATTTTGCCACTAACGTCAATTTTTTAGTTCCGTCTTTATCCACAATATTAATAATAGTCCCATCAATACCTCTAATTTGATCCTCTAATAATTTTTCAAGCCCTATTTTGCCTATCACGCTATTTGCATTATAATCTTTTCCATTCATCGCTTCTAATTCTTCTGCATTAATATTTTGAACATATCCTGTTAAATGTGCTGCCTTTACACCTAATGGATACACCCTTGCCTCTTTATCTGTAATCATAATACCTTGAATTCCTAATAACTGTTCCTTCATTTCCGTATCAGTTTGTGAAATGGATTTAAGTGGTACAAATGAATCAGATTTTACATAGGATGCATTCATTTTATCATTAATACTGTCCACTGTTATGGATAAAATTTCAGCTATCTTGGCCAAATCTTCTTCCTTATTTTCACCCAATTTTCCTGGCACGATTCCAACCGATGCAACAGTTCCTTTTCCTGCAAGTACTTTACCATTTCGATCTAAAATGCTTCCTCTTTCCCCAGTTGTATAAGAAACTTTCACTTTATCATCCTCCAAAAGATTTGGAAAAATTACTTTTGTGCTCCATTCAATGCAATATATTTTTTTATCATTTTTATTCAATGTTATTTCATTTGTAAAATTCAGCTCTCCTGCTGCCGTATCCATAGTTGTATCGTATTTAATAATTTTATTGCTATCTTCTTCACTGGTGCTAATTACATTTATTTTTACATCCTGCGCTTCTATTCCTTCATAAATATTTTCATTACGGCTAATAAAATCTGTTGCTGATATATTTAGTTTGCTTTGCTCACTGAGTAAATCATACATTTTCTGGTAATCCTTACTATCAATGCATGCCATATATTCCGCAAGTACCTCTTCTGGATTCGATGTTATTTTCTTTTCTGTAGTTGCCTTAATGATATTAGTTACAATATTTCCTTCTTTTTGGGTATGTATAAACAAAAATATGCCTGCTAGCACCAATGCTACCAAACAAATAATAACTATTATAATTTTTCTTTTTTGCCTTTGTCTTCTACTAATTCTTTTTCTTCTCTTCCCCTTATTTATTGTTTTCATCCCAGACCCCTCCCTTTTAAGTCGCCTAACCTACTGTCACATGTCAATCATTTCTCTTCTTCTATATCCGCCAAGACAAAGTGGAAGCTCTAAGCTATTCGCTTCCAATAATTCTTTATCACGAAGAATTTCTTCTGTATCCCCCTCACAAATGATTCTTCCTTCTGACATTAATAAAACCTTGTCACAAGTTTCCAAAATCATATCTAGATCATGAGAAGCAATAATTTTAATATAATCCATTCGATTCAGCGTATTAATTATAGTTCTTCGATTTTTAGGATCTAGTGCAATAGAGGGTTCATCTAATAATATAATACCAGGGTTCATCGCCAGAATAGTTGCGATTGAAGCCATTTTTTTCTCTCCACCTGACATTTTATAAATCTTTTTATCTCTTAAATAAGCTATATCTAGCGCATCAAGTGATGTCTCTACTCTTTCTTTCACCAGCTTCTCATCCAAACCATAATTTCTTAGTGCAAATGCAACATCATCATAAACCGTTTGCGTAAAAAGTTGGTTATCGGAATTCTGAAATAAATAACCTACTTTGGCTCTTATCTCTGATAGTGACTTCTTTGACACAGCGATTTCATCTACCTCAACTTGCCCTGTAAAATTTAATTCTAATCCAATTAAAATGCGTAATAACGTGGACTTTCCAACTCCATTTGCACCAATAATACCAACCGATTGATTATTTTCTACCTTCATAGATATATCTTTTAACACCTCAACTCCATTTTCATAGGAGAAAGAAACATTTTTACATTCAATATAATTTAAATTCATTTTTATTCACTTTCTATGCCATTGCTGCCATTACTATATTGTATACCAACCCAGCTAAATTTACAATTTTTAATGTTACTATAATCAACATCCACAAAAAAAGATAAATATAATCCATTGTATTACATCTTTGATTGTTTGCATAATAAAATTCTCCAGTAAATCCTCGAAGTAGCATGCTTTCGTACAGATTTTGTGCCCGATCAAGGCTACGAAGCAATAGTTGTCCCATAAGTGAACCCCAAATTCTATATTTTATCCCCTTCTCATTAGGTGCACGCAGTGCATATGCCTCTGTAACTGCATTCGCTTCATTCATTAATACAGTAATATAGCGATAAATCAAAAGAATCTGCGTTACAATGATTTTAGGTATATGTAACAATTTGAGTGCATAACAAATTCTTTCAATTCCAGTTGTTGCAATCAAAAGGAAGGACGCCATCAGGGTATAAATCCCTTTAATGATAAGCGTTATCATTGATATAATTCCACCTGTAATGAGGATACCACCAATTTTCACCATAGGTACATGATCAAAAAAAGGATTCAACACCCCGATAAAGCATACCATTGGTAGCACTACTCTTAACTTTTTGAAACAACTTTTCACTGAGATTTCAGACAATGAAAACAACAAAAATGGATATATTGCCATAGGTAATAAACCCAATAAATTATATTTATCAAAGGAAACTACACATGTAATATATAAAATTGTTACAACTAATTTGACGAGTGGATGAACCTGATGTACTTTCGTTTTCTTTGCTGCCATTTCGTCCATTTCATGAATTTCATATATGGCATTTGTTATTTTACTCATTATTTTCTCTTTCTTTAGATACAAACGATGGAAAGTTCGCTAGGCGAACTTTCCATTACCTTACATTAAATAGATGTATCTTCTTTTTTCTTAAATAGTTTAAAAATAACACAGCATCCAATACTTATGATTGCAACAATAATTGAACCAATAATCCCTGAAAATGATGTGCCACACTTTGAATCACTGTTAGCAAATGCATAATCTGGAAGTATTGCTGTCTTTTCCTGTACTTTACCTGCCAAATCGACCGCATTTGCATTATTACTATTGGTTTCTATTTCAGTACTACCTGTAACTTTCTCAATTGACCATTCTAACCCATCCGGGTTACTAGATGCAACAACGGATAAACCGCCACCAATCAATACTACCATAATAGAAAGCATCAACAAAACATGCTTCATGCTCACCTTGTTTTCTGCTGTCTCAATATGTAATAACTCTGGTCTAGTATTACCTACAAAAATGATAACAGTTGCTGTAATCAAGCCTTCCACAATTCCTATAGCAAGATGAATTGGTTGCATCATCGCCACGAATTGGCCAAAGGAAAGTGATGTGATTCCAGATGCTATCGTTTCAAGTGTAACACTAAATGCTCCTAATTGAAGGCTAACCACACTTCCTATGATAGAAGCCAAAACAATACGCTTCGGTTTTGCATTGTGCTTTGTCATTGGTCGATAAATACATAAATAACCAATAAAGCACGCATAGAATGCCATATTCCAAATATTACACCCAAGAGCAAGAATACCTCCATCTGCAAAAAGAAGGCACTGCACCACTAAGACTGATATCATAGACAAGAAACCTGCATAGGGGCCTAATAAAATAGAGAGTAATAACCCACCACAAAAATGTCCACTTGATCCAGTTCCTGGTATTGTAAAATTAATCATTTGTGTTGCAAACACAAACGCCGACATAACACCCATGATTGGAATCTTTTTTACATCATTTTCTAATCTTATATTTTTAACCGATAATGCTGCTACCCCTGATGAAGCAGCATACATCGTTGCAGCTACTGCTGGCACAATAAGTGCATCTGCCATATGCATAATGATTTCCCCCATAATTTAATAGTCAAATTGGATACTCATAATCCGCTTTGCACCTTATTCGTAACCTCTTAGCAACTACGTTGCTGTTTCAATAGGAGCTTGAACTACTACTGAAATAAGTATGTTACTCCCACTTACACTTCGCAAAGAAATGGGGGACATCCTCAAGAGGTTATATTAAATTTAATTATAAAGTATTCTTGAGTTGATGCAAGCCTATACAGGGGATATAAAAAAAATTTATATAACTCATAGATTAAACCCATTTTACAAATGTTTTTTTCTTATTTTCCACTAAAATTAATTTTTCCCTCTATAACGTATGCCCCGGATGGGGATATAGCATTATATCTATGTTACCTATTTTCTATTTTATAAAACTATCAATTGCTTTATTTAAGTTTTCAATTGCTTTCTTATCACCTGATTCTACTGCATCAACAATGCAATGTTCCATATGATCTTTTAAGATTACCTTACCTGTATTGTTAAGCGCAGCTATAACTGCGGATAATTGAATTAACACCTCACTACAATCTTTTCCCTCTTCCACCATTCGTTTCACCGACTCTAAATGTCCGCTGGCACGAGCTATTCGATTTATAACTGCCTTCGTATTTTGATGGGTATGTTTATGTTCTTGCTCCTCTGTATGACTGTGTATGTACTCCGTTCCATCCGCTGTTAAATGCGTATGAATCTTTTCATTTTCTTCCATGATTTCTCCATTCGTATGCTATTTTACACTCACTGGTAACTGCAAGCTTTTTTTATTCTTTCTTTACTATCAAATCTTTTTTATTCCTTTTTATCAGCACCTAGAATAGCTACATACTGACTGTCTAAAACAAACTTATTTCCACACCATTTCAGTATATTTTGTACATATCCTAATCCATCTGCATGATATCTACCTGCTATTTTTTGAAATGACAATAGTTCATACACTTTATTTGAATCAAAATCTACTGGATACATGCCACTCAAAGGATCAACGAATCCCTCTATTGGCTCCTTAAGCATACCGTTTTCATCATAGATTTCATTTAAATAATCATTTCCTTTATTAGAAATATCAAGAATGTACTCCTTGTTGTTTTCTTCTGCTATACAAATATCATCTGCTGGAGTTGGTAATTGCAAAGGAGAGGTTCTTTCACTTTTATACTTACCAATTACATGAACCTTATAATTATCCTTGTATGCAACACTATATTGATATTGTTCATTAAAAATCTGAAAGTCAAACATTCTTCTAACCACATTATGAACAAAAGAATAAATATAGTAAAATATAATTCCACCACTACCACCAGAATCTATGCCTATAAAGATATCCTTAATGCCATCACCTGTAAAATCCCATAATGATAACTTAGGATTATATCCTGCATTTTCTTCTAATGGTACACTTATTTGTAAACTAGTTCTTCCATCTTGGATAACTAACGTGATATCCAAAATATATGGACTGCTTTGCGTCCTAACACCAGTTAAATATATTTTATCTGGTATGCCATCTCCGGTCACATCACCCAGCACAAAATCTAAAACACTGGGATATTGCATATCTGCTTCGCTCTGATTGTAATACATATACTCCCCTTTATTGTAATCCATATTTATAAAATAGTATATGAAAGGGATACCTACTAGTTTCTAAATAGTAACTCTTATCTAAATTTATCTATTACGATTCACCAATCATAATTCGAATGATTTCCTTATCTGTTTCGCTCATTCCATCTCTTGCAAGTTTTCCTATATCCTATAACCTTTTCGTTTCAACAAATTTATTAAATGTACATCATTCTCTATACATTCACACATAATGATTTCTACAGGATATTTATCTGTATCAAGAGAATCCAGAATTTGATAATCAAACCCTTCGACATCAATATCAATAATATTAGGATATTGATCAAAATTCTCTGCTATCAATGTATTAATTTCTTTAATTTGTAATCTTATGTTATAATAATTACTAATAAATTGCAATAAAAACTCGGCTAACTTTTTGTAAATTTTTAAACAATATTAATATTTTCAAATAAAAATTCATCCACGCAATAACTGTATGGATGAATTTTTATCTACTCGCATCAGTCGTTATTTTCACTACGCATCTAGGCTCTAATTCCTAAAAGTTATATTATACCTTTTACAAATCTTTTTCACCACAATGACCGCTACTATGCACGAAAATATTGTTACCGCTACATTACTTACAAGCATGACAATACCAACGCTCTCACTTCCAATCGAAGTAAAATGCTGTAGTCCCCATAGTACTGGTATTCTAAATATGAATATACGACAAAAATTGATTAATAATGTATGTTTTGTATAGCCAAATCCAAGTAATAATGAAACAATGGATGCATTTATTGCTAGCGGAATACACCCGCCAAGAGATTCATACATGTATATTTTACTTATCATTTCTTTAAACTCATAATCTACCCCGTCTACAGAATTGGAAAATATCATGCTTATTTCATTGAGATAGACTCTTGTTAAAACAAATCCAATAACCCCCACTATAAGATTAATCACCATAACCTTTTTAAAGGCATCCAACGCGCGTTTTGGCTTTCCTGCACCAAGATTCTGACTAATAATTGCAGCTGCGCCTTCTTGAAAACCATTTTGTGGATTTGTGGTCAAGCCACCAATATTATTAGATATCCCAAGTGCTCCTACTGTAAGAGAGCCAAACATACCGCTCATTGAATTAACAATTACTTTTCCAAATGCAAACGCTACCTTCTCAATAATCACTGGAAAGGAAAGACTTATCATAGGACGCGTAATTTCTTTCTTTAAAGACATACTTTTTAAAGATAAGCCAAATGCATTACCTTTTTGATTCATATTAATGATTCCCGCTATTAATAATAGTGATTGCGAAATAATAGTTGCCATTGCAATCATGGTTATTCCGAAATTAAGTACATATACAAATAGCGCCGTTAATAGTAATTTAATTCCAATTACTATCACATTTAAATACAAAATCCTTTTGGAATTTCCCCTTGCACGCTCCACACAAATATATACATTATTTAAAAAAGTAATAACCAACCCGATTAACTCTATTGCAAAATACCGACTTCCAATCGTAATTAATTCTTCTGGCGTGTTTGCTAGTCTTAATAAAGGTACGGTGAACGGAAGAACAAATACAAGAAGAGCAGCTCCCAATAAAGCGCATAACGCAAACAAACTATTTACTCTCTTCTTTACCAAATCATAGTTGCCTTCGCCATATGCTTGACTAATTTTAAGACTACCGCCTACCGCAAGTCCTCCTCCAACAGCCGCTACCATCATATTAATCTGTGACAAATAGGCAACTGCCGACACAGCGGTTGCACTAATGTGTGACGCCATCATGGAATCTAAAATTTTAAATATTTGCGTAAGTCCTTGATATAATGCTAACGGAAAGCCTACCTGTAGTACAACTAACCACATATTTTCATTTAATGAAAAATCTCTAAACGCTTCATCTTTTTCTGACAAAATAGCTTCTGCCTTCGACATTTTTAATCCTCTTTCTCTTTTGATAACAGAAAATATTTTTCTCTGTTGATACCTTATTGAGGATAAAACAATTTAGACGTATTTTCCACTAATTTTAACTCTAATTTATAGTATTTTACTGATTTTTTGTCTTTTTTAGAATAAACAAAAGCCGATATTTCAACTACAAATACCGACATCAAACTCAATAGTATTTTATTTCTATCTCTTTTATATTATAAAAATTTGTGCTATGATTTCTTTTATCGATTCGTTCGGAAATTATTAAAAGCACCTATCACTTTTATTCAATTCTACTGAGAGGTATTACAAGATGTTAAAAGATAGACACATGGAATTTATTGCTGAAAAAATCAAACGAGAACAATATTTTGATATGAAGCATTCACACTTTCACCCATACTATGAAATTTATTACCTTTCATCGGGAAAACGTAAGATTTTTGTTAATGATACCTTATATACCTTAAACCGAGGCGATGTTTTATTTATCCATAAAAACATGCTTCATCGTACCACATACATCTCTAATGAGACACATGAACGTTTTGCATTAAATTTTTCTGATAAATATTTACTTCCTCTCCTTGTAAATACTTCAAAACAAGATCTATTAGACTGTTTTAAATCACCACTTATCTCAATCCAAGTGAATCGTCGAAACTACATTGAAGATTTATTTAAAAAAATAATTGACGAATCTGTCAATCTTGATGAATTCTCAGATCATTTACTAAATAATTATTTTCAAGAGCTTATTATATTTTTAATACGATACCAAATAAATTATGCCCAATTAACCATACCTACTACCATGACTGATGAAGTCATTCAAAGCACCGCTAAATATATTCGATGCAACTATACGCTAGCTATTACGTTAGAAATGGCTGCTTCTCATGCAAGTATGAGTAGCACTTATTTTTCTAAAAAATTTAAAAAGGTTACTGGTTTTGGTTTCAAAGAATATTTATGTAAAATTCGTCTGGTTGAAGCTTCCAAACGTCTTCTCGAAACGAATGATTCTATCACAACAATTGCTTTCGAATGTGGATTCAGCGATAGTAATTACTTTGGTGATGTATTTAAAAAATGGAAGGGAATTTCTCCCCTTCAGTATAGAAAAACAAATGAACTTGTTTAGTAATTATAAGGGTACTGAATAGTTTCCTTGTTTAACGAATAAATTCGAATAATTTGTTTAAAAAAGGCGTAATTATCTTACTTCGTGCCATATAAATTTCATGCTGTGATATTGGGACAAAAACAATTTGAGCATCCTTTACCCCTTGTGCAAATAGATTTTGGCTATTTGCTTTTACTAAAGAATCATTTTCTGCTTGAAAGATAATAATTGGAATATTTATTTTTTGAAGTTTTTCTATTTTCAGTAATTCTTTTGTTGCTAAAATTGACTGTTTCAGCCAAGAATAGGTGCCACAATTATTTTGATAATGCTCGTTATTCAATCGTTTTTGAAAGTAATAACTATAACGCACATTAGAGCTAGAACAACTATCTTCAAGTCTCTCCTTTGGGTTGAATTTTTCTTGAACATAAATATGATCCTTTTTATGCCCTATCATAACATTAAAGTCAGCAATTAATTTAGTAACCCAAAGCGGCATGTTTCCAGTGTTAATTTCAAACATAGGAGAAGAAAAAATTGCTTTTGAAAAATCATTTGGATATTTCTCTAGATAACTCCCCCCAATTGCTCCTCCCATAGAATGTGTATACAAAATAATGGGTAGCTGTTGACTATCTGGTTTCACCTTTTTACTCATAAATGCTTTTAAATCTTCCACATAGTCATCAAATAGCTCCACATGAGTAACCGAATAATCCTCCACCATTCGAAATGAATTACCATGCCCTTGATGATCCATAATGAAAACGTTACAATTTTCTCTATAGAAATAATATATCATTTCCTTATATTTTTCTGTATTTTCAGCAAAGCCATGACATATGACTATATTTTGTGTTGCCTCCAGTGACAGATATTCTTCATAATATAAGTTTTTGTTCGATTCTCTTGAGAAAAACCCTGTTTTCCTAATGCTGTCTAAGAATGGCTCTACCTCAAATTTCATTACTTCTTGAAACTGATCATCTGAAATTGCCTCAATATCACCTAACATTTCATTTAATTGCAATATCGTTTTTTCCATTTATGTACACCTCAATTTTTGATAAGTTGTTTTCTCGAATAATTCGTCTATTGTTTTCGCCGATAAAACAATAGTATTCTTGTATTAGAGTTATGCTATCATATTTATTTACCCTTGTATATATGAAAGCGTGTACATTAAAAATTTGGTATTTTTAACCATGTTTTCAATTTTTGTTTGTTAACTATTTCCTTAAATATATGCTAACTATTGGATTATACGCCATAATTCCTTTACAAAATAAAGATTGTATACTATGATAAATAAATTGATAACATAATGGTAACAAATGAAAGGAGTTCTATAATGGAAATCGAAAGAAAGTTTCTAGTTAATAAGCTTCCTCCTAACCTAAAAGATTATACCTACAAGACTATAGAACAGGCATATTTATCAACTGAGCCTGTTGTTCGTATTCGCAAAAGCAATGAGCACTATATATTAACTTATAAATCAATTGGTTTTTTATCACGTGAAGAATATAATATGCCTCTTACCAAAGATGCTTATTATCATTTAAAAGAAAAAGCAGATGGCAATATTATAAGCAAACGAAGATATTTAATTCCTCTTGGTTCTAATCTTACAATTGAACTCGACATCTTCGATGCTCCGTTTGATACACTTGTACTTGCAGAGGTGGAATTTGATACAGAAGAACATGCCTTAAGTTTTGTTCCACCTAAGTGGTTTGGTGAAGATGTCACTTATTCCCATAAATATCAAAATAGTTACTTAAGCGGGTTATCCATATAAGAATAATTAGCATTGTCTAATCTAAAATAGTTTTAGCATGTTCAAGAAGAACTTGCGCATCTTCTTCATAGCCTGCATCGTAACATATTTTAGCACAATTTTCCAACGCGTGGGCGTAGATTGGAGTTTCCCCATAAAAACTTCTTATCTCGTCAAGTGCACCCTTATATGATGCAATCGCATTAATATATTCCTTTTTCATATAATATACTTCAGCAAGCCCAGTTAATGCGATTCCATAGCCTTCTGACTTCTCATTCATTGCTTCATAAATAGAAATTGCTTGCATGATACACTCTTGTGCCGCCAATGTGTCATAGCTTCTTAAATAGTTAACAGTAAGGTTTGTATAAGCAGTAGCTATTTCCTTTTCTGTTTTCTCATACTGCCGTAATACTTCAATTGATTTCTTAATTATTTCGCAGGATTCATTAAATTTATCCTTATTGATAAGTAGATTACTAATTGTTGAATAAATGCTTAAAATATAATATTCCTTGCCCTTAACTAGCGCTTTATAGAGAGGAAGTGCTTCTTCATATATCGCAAGTATTTTGTCTTCAAATTCTTGTGCTTTTTCATCTTGTCCAACACTCCTGTTAAACCCAACTACTTCATTTAAAATCATAAGTCTGCCAGGTAAATCGTTAGTATCTGTTACTTGTTCTAAAGACTTATCTAAATATGCCTTCACATCATCAAGATTATTCTTTTTAAAATAATTTTCTAGTTCATTATAAAAACTATCTATATTCATTAATCACTTCTCCAATTCTTTTTTTAAAACGATTCCTTGTTTCATTTATCTAACCTGTCTTTTATTATATATGAAATGTCATAATTAGTATATTTAATTGTACCAAATCGCTGGCGCGATGGCTAGCCTAGGTACGTGTTTTCCTTTACATTTTTTCTAATATAAAGTTTTTCTTTTTATTTTTAAAAAATAGTAGCGTTTGTTACATATATTTAGTATCGTTAAGTTCTCACACCAAACAATTGCATATATGACCACCACTACTATCATGACCATAATATCACGTGTTTTCAAACTCAACAATTATATTTTTT